>NZ_JAERSD010000002.1:18391-311960 GCF_017912555.1 Bacillus sp. REN3
ATCGAGAAGACCCCTTGCGTTACCTTTTCGCTCTTCCGGGAGCCCGTTTGGTCACGAGAGACGCTCTTACGTTACCTTTCGGCTCTCTTGGGAACCCGTTTGGGCGCGAGAGACGCTCTTGCGTTACCTTTCCGCTCTTCCGGGAGCCCGTTTGGTCACGAGAAGACCCCTTGCGTTACCTTTTCGCTCTTCCGGGAGCCCGTTTGGTCACGAGAGACGCTCTTGCGTTACCTTTTCGCTCTTCCGGGAACCCGTTTGGTCACGAGAAGACCCCTTGCGTTACCTTTCCGCTCTTCCGGGAGCCCGTTTGGTCACGAGAAGACCCCTTGCGTTACCTTTTCGCTCTCTCGGGAACCCGTTTGGTCACGAGAGACGCTCTTACGTTACCTTTCGGCTCTCTTTGGAACCCGTTTGGGCGCGAGAGACGCTCTTGCGTTACCTTTCCGCTCTTCCGGGAGCCCGTTTGGGCGCGAGAGACGCTCTTGCGTTACCTTTCGGCTCTCTTGGGAACCCGTTTGGTCACGAGAAGACCCCTTGCGTTACCTTTTCGCTCTCTTGGGAACCCGTTTGGTCACGAGAAGACCCCTTGCGTTACCTTTTCGCTCTCTCGGACATCCGTTTGGGCACGATCCAGCGAATTCCGTTCCCCTCCACCCTTTACCGCACCCGCTTTGGGAACGGACCTGTGACTCGTAATTTTCCTTCTTGTACCAACCTTAGAATCCTGAACATTCAAGCATTCGTCCATTTACTTCCGGCATCACATCTTAAAAAAATTCAAGCATTCGTCCATTTACTTCCGGCATCACATCTTAAAAAAATTCAAGCAACATAAAAAAGCAGCATCCGCTGCTTTTTCAGTGCTTTTTATATTCAGCTTTTTTCCAGATGAAGAAGGCGACCACAGCCAGAGTGGTTGAAAGAAGGGCCACGGCTACGGCCCCGTATACCCGGCCATCCTCATATCCATAATAGCCTTCGATTGCATTTGCAAGGGCAATGACATTGACGGCAAGGAACAGGAAGATGGAGAGGAATGCTGCTCTTTTTTTACCCATGTCTTACTTCCCTCCCTACTGCGAATATTTTGCCTTCCTTGATTTCCAGCAGGATTTTCGGAAGCTCACGCTGCGGCGGTCCCGCCATCGGCTGGCCGCTGTCTACATTGAAATAGCCTTTGTGGCAAGGGCATAATAATACATTTTCTTTATGCTCATAAAATACCGGGCATTGCAGGTGTGTACATTTATTATTGTAGGCAACGAACTTATCCTCTGGTGTCCTTACCAGAATGGCAGGTTCATCTTTGGTCGGATAATTGAAGTTCCTGGACTCTCCAATTTCCAGGTCAGTTACATCCGTGATTTCCACTCTCTTCACTTCACCATTCTCATCGCGAAGGTATGAAAAAATGCCAAATGGCGTTGTTGCAAGACCTATCGCGACGGTCGCCCCGAATGAAGCTTTTAAAAAAGCCCGTCTATTTAAATTGACATCATCTTTCCTATTCAGGTTCTCGATCAGCTTGATCATGTCTTTGTCATCTTCATGATGCGGCTGTTTCTTCTCATCACTCATCGCCAATTCCTCCTGCTCCTTGTGTCTCCCTTTACGTCCGGACACTTTTTTGGCTTTCTCGCCGTTTAACGGAGAGGCGCCATTAATTGAATTTCTTATCTATTTTTTCCGCCAGGGACAAGTATTCTTTGAACAGAGGGCTATCCTCCGTGGCAATCGCAGGCGTTTCGCTGTTTTCATCCGCTTCCTGGATCGGCAGTTGCGCCAGCAGTTCCGTTCCGAGTTGATGGGCCAGCTCCTCTCCTCCGCCCTTGCCGAAGATAAAATACTTTTCTTCGCTGTTTTCGGGCTGGAAGAAGGACATGTTCTCTACCACGCCAATTACATCATGCTTGCTCTTGATGGCCATCGCTCCAGCTCGTTCTGCAACAAATGAAGCCGCTTTGTGCGGAGTAGTCACGACGATTTCTTTGCTCTGCGGAATCATCAGATGCATGTCCAGAGCGACATCGCCCGTTCCCGGCGGCATATCGAGGATGAAATAATCCATTTCACCCCACATAACATCCTCAGTGAAATGCTGGATCATCTTGCCGAGCATCGGACCGCGCCAGACGATTGGCTCGTTATCCTTCACAAGGAATCCCATCGACATGATTTTAATTCCATTTGCCTCAACCGGAATAATCTTCCCGTTGAATGTCTTCGGCCTGGAATCGATGTTCAGGATTTTCGGTACACTGAAACCATAGATATCGAGATCGATGATGGCGGCTGATTTCCCCAATTTGCTAAGAGCCAATGCCAGGTTGACCGATAAGGAAGATTTCCCTACGCCCCCTTTTCCGCTTGTAACGGCAAGGACATTCCCTTTTAACATCTTGCCTCACCCTTTCTATTAAAATCTTATCCGGTCGCGCAATGTCTTACCCAATTTTATAAGTATACTTTACCCACAATTTCCCCAGTAACCATTTCCGGCGAAAAAAGAGCCGGCCCTAATGAACTTAGCGCTCGCTTGTGGACCGGCTCCTCTTGATCTATTGTTTGCTTAACGTCATGCTATGATTGTGAATCAGTATAGACGCCGAAGAATTCAGGAACGTAATCCCACTTATTTCCCTCTTGTGGCTTCTTGCCTTCTACCAGGTTCATCTGTGTTCGTCTTCTTCTCAGCTGCTGCATTTCATCGAAATCGATGAAGCGGATCGCATCGCTCGGGCAGACAGAAGCACACATTGGCGCGATATCATGGCGCGTCCTGTCATAGCACATATCGCATTTGTACATCTTGTTCTTTTCAAAGTCGAACTTAGGAATCCCGAATGGGCAGCCGAATGTACAGTTACGGCAGCCGATGCATTTCTCTTCCATCGCGGACAAGACGACGCCCTCATCCGTGATCTGGATGGCATTTGCCGGGCAAACCCGAGCGCATGCAGGGTCTTTGCATTGCATGCACAGCATCGGGAATGTCTGGCGGGATTCAGTAAAATCTACATATTCAACATAGTTCCTTTCCTTTGCATCATGGTCCCCGCACTCACGGCAGGCTGCCTGGCAGGCACGGCATCCAATGCAGCGTTCAAATTCAAGATACATGATTTTATTCATAATCGCCGTTCCTCCTAATCGAAAAGCGGAAGCGCCCTGACCGGCCCGCCTACAAGCATAAAGCGCTCCTGTCGGAAATCCTGGTTTCCGATAGGAGATGGCTTATGACAAGAGGGGCGGGATGCGGTAGCTGGACATCTTTCACTTTTCACACTTAGTGAATTTTTATATCATTTTTGCAAGCTTCACAGCACAGACTTTAAATTCAGGCATCCGTGAGATAGGATCCAGCGCCGGGCTTGTCAATTGGTTAACTGCAAGCTTTTTGCCCCAGTGGTATGGGACGAACATTGTATCTTTGCGGATCGCCTTTGTTATTTTAACCGGTGCGATCATGTCGCCTCGCGGTGTTGTCAGTTTTACTCTTTCACCATTTTCAATCTGGTAGGCACTTGCCAGTTCTGGATGCATTTCCACGAATGGCTCCGGGCATTGCTCTTTCAGAAAGTCGACGCGTCTTGTCTGGTTCCCGGAAAGGTAGTGGAATACAACACGGCCAGTTGTAAGCCATAGCGGATATTCCGTTGTTTTCACTTCCGCAGGTCCTCTGTAGTCACAAACCGCAAGATTCGCCTTGCCATCTTCAGTGGCGAATCTTTCTTTGAACATAGAAGGTGTTCCCTGGTGGTCCATAGCTGGTGCTGGCCAAAAGACACCGTCTTGCTCATCGATTTTTTCGTATGTGACACCATAGTAATCAGCCTTGCCTCCCTTTGATGCGAGGCGAAGCTCATCAAAAATTTCTTTTGGTTCATTATATTGGAAGTGCTGGCCTTTGCCCAGGCGATCAGCAATAAGACTCATAATCTCCCAGTCTGGTTTTGATTCACCTATCGGCTCAACTACTTTACGTATGTGGATTATCCGGCCTTCCGTATTTGTAGTCGTTCCTTCGTCCTCAGCCCATGTTGTTGCTGGAAGGACCACGTCTGCAAGTTCAGCTGTTTCAGAAAGGAAGAAATCATTTACGACTAAGAAATCGAGGTTTTCAAGTTGTTTTTGAACGTAATTGATATTCGGTGATGACACTACCGGATTCGAGCAGATAACATGCAAACCACGAATCGTCTTGGCTTCCATCAAGTTGAACATTTCATACGCAGAAACACCTGGCTGAGGCATATCTTCAGGTTGGATGCCCCATACTCCTGAAATGTACTCTACAGCTTTTGGATCTGTCAGCTTACGGTATCCTGGCAGCAAATCTGATTTTTGCCCATGCTCGCGTCCGCCCTGGCCGTTTCCCTGTCCAGTAAAAGTCGCAACACCAGAAGCGAACTTGCCGATTTGTCCTCTTAAAAGAGCCATAGATGTGTAGAGGCTTACGTTATCAACACCTGCAGTCTGCTGCTCTGCACCACGTGCGAACATAACAACTGAGCGGGGTGATTTACCAAAAATATGTGCCGCTTTAATGATTTTCTCAACAGCAACCCCAGTAATACCAGATGTATACTCAGGCGTGAATTTCGCCGTCATTTCCCTTAATTCTTCAAAATTATTGCAGCGCTCCTTGACGTACTCATGATCGACGTAATCATGCTTGATCAACAGGTGCATAATTCCGTTGGCCAATGCTGCATCTGTCCCTGGAAGCAGGTCAAGGTGAACATCTGCAACTCTCGCTGTTGCTGTTTCACGCGGATCGGCCACGATGAACTTTGCCCCTTTGTCCTTTGCTTTCCAGAACCATTGAATACTAGTAGGGTGGCATTCTGCCGTGTTTGACCCAGCCATGAAAAAGCAGTCACTGTGCTCGAGCTCAGTCCATGGAAGTGATGATCCGCGGTCAATTCCAAGCGTCTTATTGAAGCCGCCTGCTGCAGAACTCATGCAATAGCGGCCGTTATAGTCAATGTAGCGGGTTCCTAGGCCGACACGCGCATACTTCCCGACAAGATAGCACTTTTCATTCGTCATCGATACGCCGCCATATACCGCTAGTGCATCCTTACCGTATGTTCCCTGGATTTCTTTATATTTTCTTTCGATCAGATCAAGCGCTTCTTCCCAGGAGGATTCGACAAACTTGCCATTCTTTTTGATCAGAGGCCGTTTGATCCGGTCCGGGTGGTCGATTGTCTGATAGGCGGTTACCCCTTTAGGGCACATTTTCCCTCTTGTCAGCACCCAGTCATAACGTGGTTCCACACCGACAACTTTATTGCTTTTTTCATCGACGCGGATGTGCATGCCGCACTGCATCCCACAGTAGCAGCAGTGTGTTGTCACTAACTTTTCGCCTTTGCGGATTTGGTTTTTCACGCCTTCTTTAACGAGAAACTGGCTCATTTTTGGTGTCCTCCTTCAATTCCTGGTCAAGTCCGTAAAATTCTTCTGAACGCTTTTTGCTGAAGCCTGATAGGTGGATTCCGTTATTTGTGTTGATCGGTCCGTATGGGTTTCCTTTTGGCGCTTCAAGATTCATCTGTTTCATCGCCCTCATCCTTCGGCGGCATCCGGTGCAGTAATCTGAGAGGTACGATCCGTCTGCCATCTGGAGATCCATTCCCTGGCTTTTCAGGATTGCCTGGACGTCCGCGATTTGGTCATCATTGCTATACGGCTGTCCGCAGCCTTTGCATGTTTTCGTATCCACTTTTACCACCTCTTGATAACTCATTGGTACAGCTGTTGCCAGCGGCCTGATCGGCACATGGAACAATTTCCCGAACGGGAAGTAGACAAGCATGATGATGACTGTGACCTGGTGGACAAGGGACATGTAGTGGTGCATCCAGCCATCAAGGAATGTATACATGATCGTAAGGATCAAGCCTGTTACAGTGACTGCCATCAGGATCAGCAGTGGCAGGATATCGAATTCGAAACGCTGGGTCACTTTTACATCGTAATTAGTGATCCGTCGGTAAAGGGCCATCGATACTCCGATGAGCACCATGATTGCGCCGTAATTCAGGCCATTATAGACAAGCTCTGCGAAAAAGCCGTGTGCTGCCATTTTCATCGTCGGGACATTGAAGACCACAATCTGATACGTTTCAGGATCGATCAGGTCAAAGCGCATCCAGCCGAATGTCAGTCCGAATGTGATGGCGAAGGAAATGATGCAGCCCCAAGATATCATCAAGTGCTGGATTCCCCGGTACAGACCGCGATGGAAAATGAATTTCTGCAGCACGATATTATCGACCAATGTTTTAAAAATTGCTTTCGCATTTCGTTGCATTCTTTCCTTATTGAATAGATTGCCGACACTGCGCGTAGCTACCCGGTTCGTCGCCTTGCGGTAAAGCCAGAAGCTCATCCTGATCGTCAAGCCGATCGCGAAGATTGCCGACGAAATCGCATAGCCTAATAGCGCCATATCGATATGGACAAATTTGCTTGTGGAAACCCACATTGAGAAAAATAATATAAGAACAACAACAAAGGAATACATGCTTGTTTTTGAATAAAAGGATTTTTCGAATTTGTACAACTTTGCTACCTCCCTGAGAATCGTTTTCCGATTTCGAAAGTTATCTTATCATGTAAAAACAGTAATAAAAGGATGAAAATGTAAACAATTTGTGAATAGTGAAAACTTGATTTAACAATGTTTCCAAGACTGATCTCCAAGATGTACCTTATGTAACTAAATCTTAAGATACGACGAATAAAAGATATGTGAAGTCCGTCACACCTGATTAAAAAACTATATTGAAGGTGCTTATCTAGACAACAACGCCTAACAAATTTGTCAAAAAGTCATTCAGGTCCTGTAAATTTAGGAGGGGAAAGTTTTGGGGCCGGTATTAATCCCCATTTCCTGTCCTATGAAATAAGAATTGCCCTAAACGGAAGTGATTTTGTAGTTGGAGCTGCTCTTGTTATTGCGGAGTTTAGAACGCTGGAGGAAAAAGAAAAAAAACAAACCCGAATCCATTTAAATGGATTCGGGCTTCACTTTTTGCGATGCTGCGGCAAGGAGGCCGCTTTCATTGTTTCTGAACCAGAATCCTCATACTGTCCATTCAAATTTCCCCAAAAAGGTTCAAACGAAAAAGGGATCGATCATTTAGTCGGGCCGAAGGTGGATCGGCGGATCACCTGGTTGATCACCTCAGAAAAAACAAGCCCGACTGCAATTGCCCCTGATATCATCGATGCTTTCGCAGCTAAGGCAACCGCTGTTCCATAATCATTTTCCACGAAGTTGCGCATCGCATCATAGGAAAGGCCACCTGGTACGAGCGGGATAATTCCTGCCACACTGAAGATTATGATTGGCGTACGGTAGGCTTTTGCGAATATCTGGCTGACCACAGCAATCAGGAAGGAGGCGATTAAAGTCGCAAAGATTGTGCCAAATCCATTGTAATCAAGAGCGAAGTACGCAATCCAGCCAATCATTCCAGATAAACCGCACTTGATCAATGATTCCTTAGGGGCATTGAAAATGATGCCAAATGCCGCAGAAGCGATGAAGCTTGTTATTAACTGTTCAATATACATCATCCTGCATTCTCCTGTTTATAAAAAAGATAAGATTGCGGCAATCCCAGATCCGATGGCGAATGCCGTCAGCAAGGCTTCTGCCCCTTTGGACAACCCGGAAACAAGATGGCCAGCCATCAAATCCCTGACTGCGTTTGTGATCAATAGTCCTGGGACCAGAGGCATCACGGAACCGATAATGATTTTGTCAAGTTCCTGTCCAAGCCCTGATTTTACAAAAATAAACGATATCATTCCGATAAAGAAGGAGGATAGGAATTCCGCAAAAAATTTCACCGGGACAATCCGATGGAAATAGACTACGAAGAAATAGCCGGCCCCTCCAGCCGCCATCGATGGCAGGAAATCCAGCCAGCTTCCCCTGAACATGATGGTAAAGCAGCCGCTTGCAATCGCCGCTGCGGCAAGCTGTAAATAAAATGAGTAGGTGAGATTGGCTTTCTCCAGCTCTAACAATTGCCGGAAAGCTTCTTCAACATCGATTTCATGGCTGGTGATTTTCCGGGAAATGCTATTGACCATCGCTACTTTACGCAGATCTGTCGTCCGGTCGGATACGCGGACGAGCTTTGTCCGCTCAGGTCCTATTCCTTCGACTGAAAAAATGATGCCGGTAGGCGTGACATAACTATCTGTCAGGCCGATCCCGAATGCAGATGCCATCCTGGACATCGTATCCTCGACCCTGTATGTCTCCGCCCCGCTTTGGAGCATGATTTTACCAGCGAGCAGGCATGTCTGCATAACCTGAAATGTTTGATCTTTATTATCCATATTTGACCTCACTTACCTATTCCAAATCCTGTTTAATTCTTTATCAGTTTAATCCATAGGAGCAAAAATAGGCAACCATCAATAAGGAAGCCCCATCCGTATAGTATGGCTCGGCGAGGCAGGTTGGAAGATGTGCTGGCCCGGATTGTTTGGAATTGGCGGATAGGAGGGCCATATGATAAAAACAGCCATTCCGGCTGCTAAAACGGAATGGCTATCATCATTACTCCAAAGAGAGGGCCTCTTTTGCATGGGAGGCACCTTTTGGACGCCGCCCTTCGAGGATCGTAAGGATCAATGCCGCGACCATGAACACGCTGGAAATTTGAAATAGCGAGCCAATGGCAACGTACTGGGCAAGAATGCCGAAAATCAAGCCGCTTACCCCTATCCCAAGGTCGATGGATGAGAAGAACATCCCATTTGCTACACCCCTCCGATTCGGTGCAGTCCTCGAAAGTGTCCACGACTGGAGTGTAGGGATCAAGGAACCGAAGCCAATCCCGAATAGGACACCAGCAAGCGCAATCATCATGCCAGAATACGCAAAGGACAGCACCCACATGCCAGCAAATGTAACCATGATTGTCAAGATGACCAGACCTCTTGGCCCTCTTTGGTCAAACCACTTTCCCGCTACTGGACGTGATAACGACGCCATGACAGCATTGAGAAGATAGAACAGGAAAATCTGATCGATACCCCGTTCTTCTCCGAAAATGACGATGAAGGTAACAATTGTTCCGTAACCAAGGTTAAGCAAAAAGGTAATCATGGACGGGAACCACCCGGCCTTATCGACGAGTGAACCGACGTAGGAGAACTTCATGTCCTCCCTTTTTGACTGCAAAACAGTTTCAGGTGTCTGATACCGGACGGTCGAAAGCAGCACGAGCGCAATGACACCTAGCGCCCCTGATATATAGATGAGATTTTCGAATGAGGTTGTCTGGAACAGGAATATCCCAAGGCTTGGTGCGATAATCATTCCAATGGTGATCGACAGTCCGTAATAGCCCATTCCCTCACCTAAGCGGGAGTTTGGGACGACGTCCACTGCTGCGGTTCCATTCACTGTAGTCGACCAGCCCCAGGCAAGCCCATGGAGCAGGCGGAAACCGAGGAAAACGACAACGACTTGCGAAACTGGGTACAGCAAGGTGATCAGCAGCAGCATCACGGCCCCAATCAGCACGAGTGGCTTCCGCGCTTTGTATTCAAGCAGGAATCCGATGAACGGCCTGCTTAAAACTGCGCCAATTGAAAACAAAGCCGTAACAAGGCCGATTTCCATACCGTTTGCGCCGATTGATTTTATATATGGAGGCAGTGTGGGAATCAGCATCTGGAACGACATGAAAACGAAAAGATTCCCCACCATCAGCTTTATGAATGAAGTGGTCCATAAAGGTTCTTTGTTTGTCTGTGACATGTTATCTCCCTTCGATTTTATTTTTATCCATAAGAAAAAACCTTCTGGAACAGAAGATTTTGAATATGTTATTTCGGATCACAAAATAATAACACACAATGGATAAAAAGGGAATAGGACCGTGAACCTATGGAAAAAAATGCAAGCAGGTTCCCCTTCAGTATAAAGCTGGCTTACATTGTGGCGGCGCCTGTAAGATCATGTCAGTCATAAAAAACGGAACAGGCTTAAGCCTGTTCCTGGGTCATTTCAACTACAACATCTTTGCGGACAACATTGACTGGATTTGAGATGGTGTCATCCACAGGGCAAGTTTCCGCAATAAAATCAACGAGCTTCATGATGTTCTCTTTTGGTGATGGAGATTTTATATAATACGTATAACGAATATCAGAGTAGCCTCTGCGCACATCTGATTTGTGCATGAATCCGTCTGTATCAAGGTCACCTTCCAGTTCAACTCTGAAATCATCAAGCTGGACATTGAATTTACGGCTATATACACGAGCGACTATGGATTGGCATGCGCCTAAAGCTCCCAGTACCATTTCGACCGGATTCATTCCGGCATCGGTTCCCCCCAAAGCTGGCGGTTCATCGATCGTAATATGGAAGTTCCTCGCGGACACATCCACTTTTACTCCTTCCTGCAGCACTGCTGTGGCTTTGAACATTTCTTTTGGCATGTTCTTTCCCTCCTTTAATCTACACTTATATTTTCCTATATTCCGGAAGAATTTTCTCCCCCTGAAGTAGAATGACACAAAAGATTCATTACATTATGAAGAGATTGTGAATAACTGAACAATCTTGTAGGGGAAACTACACGTTGAATTCAATGAAGTGCCGCTCAAACAGATCGAATCCTCAGCCTGGCAATGGACATCCAAACCATAGTGCAACGGCGAAAAGCCTTGGCCACCCCTTTTATCTTTCTCATGTTCAGGAAGGCTTATCACTTACTGCAAAGATCCATGGGGCCAAACTGGAAGCAAGCGGCCAATGAGGAATCACGCAAATTTGTTGCTTCTGTACGGAATCCATCCCTTTTTTCACTTTAACGCTGTTTTCTAAAAGGTTGTTGTTTACTGAATAAATTTTAAGAGATACGAATCGTTCGAAAAGATGGATTGGAACGGAGGGTGCAAGACTCCAGCTGGATCAGCGTGAAAGTTGAGACCCCGCAGTCGCTTTAAGTCTCACCTCACCCCCCCGCAGAAAGCGCGCAACCTGGAGTGGATATCAACGATTTATTAAAAAACAACAAAGTTTTCAAAAACAGCCTTTTTTAAAAAAACAAAATTTTTACAGATAATATTCCAAATAGGGAATTGTTTTTTTGTAAAATTTGATGTAGTTTGATAATAAAAAACTTTCTGATGATAGAGGAAGGGGATGCTCTGAATGCTTGACTGCCGAGATGAAGTGTTATTTTACACAAAACAGCTTGTGAATATCGGGAGCATTGTGAATACAAATGGAGAGACAGAAATTGCACAGGTTCTGTATACGATGATTTCATCGTTTCCATACTTTATCCAGAACCCATCACATGTTATCAAACCCCAGACCTGCAATGATGGCACGGAGCGGTACAATGTCCTCGCTTTTGTCAAAGGGACAAAAGGAAACAGCAATAGGACAGTCATTCTCATGGGCCATTTCGATACAGTCGGCATCGATGATTTCACCCAACTTGCCCCCAAGGCTTTCAATCCGGATGAATTGATGTCCGAACTGAAAAAAGAAACTCTTCCTCCCCTTGTGAGAAAACATGCTGAATCAGGCGGGTGGATGTTCGGCCGCGGCGTGCTTGATATGAAGAGTGGTGTAGCAAGCAACCTATATTTACTGAAGTATTATTCAGAGCATCCGGAAGAACTGGAAGGCAACCTTGTCTTTTTATCAGAATGTGATGAGGAGGACAGTTCAACGGGCATCCTATCTGCACTCAAGGATTTGAATGCATGGGGTGACGAGCACGGTTTTGAGTACGTGGCCGCGATTAACAGCGATTTTGTTTCCCCTCGTTTTGAAGGGGACCGGAACCGCTATATATACAAAGGAACCGTCGGAAAACTTCTCCCTTCTTTTTTCATAACGGGAGCTGAGACCCATGTCGGCGCCGCATTCGAGGGACTGGACCCAAACTTGATCGCTGCCGAGCTGACCAGGCAGATTGACTACAACCCAGACCTTTGCAATGAAGCACTTGGCGAAATCACGATCCCGCCAGTTTCCCTCAAGCAGATGGACCTTAAGCCGTATTATACGGTCCAGACCGCTTTGGCTGCTTATGTGTACTACAACTTTTTTATCCATTCGTGGTCGCCAAAAGACGTGCTTGAAAAATTGAAGGAACAAGCGCGCATTGCCTTTGACCAGGCATTGAAGCTGTATGAGGATCGCTACAGCCGTTTCTGTAAGATCATTTCGGAGCCTTGCAGGGATTTGGCCTGGAAACCTAGGGTCATGACCTATGAAGAAATGGAAAAGGAGCTAATGAACATTCACGGGTCCGAGTATACATCGTATATGGCTTCCTTCAAGGAAACACTTTTACTTGATGCCAGCCTTGATATAAGGATGTATGCGGCAAGGGTCGTCGAGGAAGCATGGAAATGGATGTCGGATCAAAGCCCGGCCATTATCCTTTTCTACTCTTCCCTCTATTCACCGCGTATCGAAGTTTCAGGTGGAACGAAGGAAGAACGGATTTTGATCGAAGCCCTTGAAGAAGCAGTGGAGGCCATCCAGCCGGAATACCCGGAGCCAATCATCATCCGAAGTTTTTTTCCTTATATTTCGGATATGAGCTTCGTTGCCCTGAGCGATGATGATGAAGCCCTTGATGCCGCTTCGCGCAACAATCCAGGCTGGGGGACAAAGTTCTACGTGGATTATCAGGATATCCGCAAACTCAATGTGCCTGTCATCAATATCGGCCCATACGGCTTTGATGCACATAAACGCTACGAACGGATGGAAATGGATTATTCATTGCAGATTGTTCCGAACCTGACAAATGAAGTCATCAAGAATGTCCTCGCGAAGTAGATTCCAGGGCGCCTGTCCAACAGGCGCCTTTTTTGCATTCCTGTCCTGTCCGCTCTTGTTTTTCGGCTTCTTTCTTATTACTATAGAGTTCAGTGGAAATATCTTTAAGAAATCATTAAAATAAATACAATGAGACTGATCAAGAGAAAGGCTGATATGAATTGGAAGAAAACTCTAATTTTATAAAAACGATCATTAAAGAAGACCTTGAAAGCGGCAAGCGTGACAAAGTTGTAACCCGTTTCCCTCCTGAACCGAACGGTTACCTGCATATTGGGCACGCAAAATCCATCATCATCAACTTCGGCCTTGCCGATGAATTCGGCGGAAAGACAAACCTTCGTTTCGATGACACGAATCCATTGAAGGAGGATAAGGAATTCGTTGAATCGATCAAAGAAGATGTTGAATGGCTTGGATACGAGTGGGACGGTCTGTTTTTCGCATCTGATTATTTCGAGGAGATGTACAGCCGTGCTGTCCTTTTGATCAAAAAAGGCAAAGCCTATGTGGACGACTTATCAGCCGATGAAATCCGCGAATACCGCGGCACCTTGTCCGAACCAGGAAAAGAAAGTCCGTACCGCAACCGCTCTGTCGATGAAAACCTGGACTTGTTCGAACGGATGCGCAATTGTGATTTCGGAAATGGCGAAAAGGTGTTGCGCGCAAAGATTGACATGGCGTCACCTAACATCAATCTCCGTGACCCAGTCATTTACCGCATCGCCCATGCAACACACCATAACACAGGCGACAAGTGGTGCATCTACCCAATGTATGCCTTCGCCCACCCGATTGAGGATGCGATCGAGGGTGTTACCCACAGTTTGTGCACAACCGAATTCGAGGACCAGCGCCCGCTTTATGACTGGGTTGTCCGCGAATGCGAGATGGAAGAGAAGCCGCAGCAAATCGAATTCAGCCGCCTGAACCTGACAAATACGGTGATGAGCAAACGGAAACTGAAGCAGCTTGTGGAAGATGGTTATGTCGATGGATGGGATGACCCGCGCCTGCCGACGATTTCTGGATTGCGAAGACGTGGCTTCACACCTGAGGCGATCCGTGAATTCGTGAAAGCAGCCGGGGTCTCAAAGGGATATTCGGTTGTCGATGAGCAAATGCTTGAGCATTTTGTCCGTGAAGACCTCAAGCTGAAAGCGCCTCGGACAATGGGCGTGCTCCGTCCATTGAAAGTTGTCATCACCAACTACCCTGAAGGCGAAGTGGAATGGCTTGATGCTGAAATCAACCCTGAGAATCCGGAAATGGGCAAGCGGAAAATCCCATTTTCCCGCGAAATTTATGTTGAGCAAGATGATTTCATGGAAAACCCGCCGGCCAAGTACTTCCGCCTCTTCCCTGGAAACGAGGTCCGTCTGAAGCACGCATACTTCATCAAATGCAACGAAGTCATCAAGGATGAAAATGGTAATGTTGTGGAGCTTCACTGCACATATGACCCGGAAACGAAATCTGGCTCAGGCTTCACTGGCCGCAAAGTAAAAGGCACGCTGCACTGGGTCGATGCTTCTCACGCTATCCCTGCTGAATTCCGCCTGTATGAGCCACTGATCCTCGACAGCGAAGAAAATGAAGCAGAGGAAGCAGAAGGAAAAACCTTCCTGGACTATGTAAACGAAAAATCACTGGAAATCCTGAGCGGCTATATCGAGCCAAACATGAAAGACGTCAAGCCCCATGACAAGTTCCAATTCTTCCGCCATGGGTACTTTAACGTCGATCCAAAGCACACAACCGAAGACAAACTAGTCTTCAACAGAATCGTGTCGCTGAAGAGCTCGTTTAAACTGAAGTAAGATAGGTAAAAAAATCCCCGGACTCCAATCCGGGGATTCTTTATGGGGTGCTGGTTTGCTGCTGGGAATGGACTAACGTTCATTTTGCTCCAACTGGGATAATTTGAATTGATTATATTCTCTCTAACCGGGTTTATTTTTCTGGTGGGGATTATCTTACGTGATTTTAAGGGAATCCTCTCTTCCAATCTTCCATCCATGCCTGCTCTTTGCAAAAATTAAAGGAATTCATCACTTAAATAAAGAATTATAGTAGTCAATCAAATTTTCAGGGGGGAAGGCATTGGAAATCAGAAGATTAAGCGGCCAGGATGCCGACATTTACCGGGCAATCCGGCTAGATGGCTTACAACAAAATCCCGAAGCTTTCGGATCAAGCTATGAGGAAGAAAAAGGCTACACACTCGAAAGGTTCCGTGACAGGCTGCAGGCGGAGAATACTTTTACATATGGTGCGTTTGATGGGCCTGAACTGGTCGGTGTGGTGACGCTGGTGCCTGAAGGAAAAATGAAAATGAAGCACCGCGCTAATATATACGCGATGTATGTCAAACCGGAAACTCGGGGCAAGGGGGCCGGAAAGCAGCTTGTTGAGACTGTGGTCAGCCAAGCAAGAAAACTTGAGGAGATTGAGCGAATTTATCTTACGGTCGTTGCCAGCAATGAACCGGCAAAGCGCCTATACTCCTCCATTGGTTTTGAAGTGTACGGACTGGATAAAAAAGCATTGCGCGTTGGGGATACATATTTTGATGAGGAATTGATGGTGCTGTTTCTTTAAGAGCTCCTTTCCATGTTTAAAACTTGCTCAAAAAGGAAGGAGGTAAAATAGGCAAGTTTTTTCGAAAGGAGAATGGCCATGTTTTTAGACGCGTACCTAAATCAAAAGATCCAAGTCAAGTTCAAGAATTTCCCTGATAATATGGTTGGCGAGGTGACAGGAATCTATCAGCCTAGCGAATGGTATCTTGTGAAATTGGTCAATGCTGAGAGCATGGGGATTTGGGTTGAGAATCCATGCTACAAGCGTACGCCGGTGCAAAAAGAAGACGGCACGGCAATTCCGGCTGAAGACCAGGTGGAAGAAACCTGCAAAACGCACTTCCTGATACGGTGGGATTATATTGCTTCCGTCATTCCCTTTCCTGATACTGACCCTAAAGCGGATAAAAAGGCGAAATTGATCGGTTTCCAGCCTGATCTTGGCTAACCTTAAAGGTGGCTCACTGTAAACCGAAGCAAAATAAGGGAGCGCTGCCAGCAAATCGGCAGCGCTCCTTTTCATTATTTGAAAATCAATACCTTACCAACCGTTCCATCCTCACTCTGTCCGACCACCCTGAATTTCAGGCCATAGTTAGGAACGTTGCGGCCTGCATCAGGCAATACTGGTGAGAGATACTTTGCACTGTCATCAAAAATCGGTGTCCTTTGGGTTGTGTTGTCTTTCATTGTGATCCCCAGGATATTGGAGTAATCCAGGAACATCGTTTCAGTCTTTCCTTGATTGAATGCAGCATCATGGAGCTGGTAGCGAGTTGAGCCAACCGCGCCATCGCTCCATCTGTTGATTGTCTGGTCTGCATCGACCACTCCCAGGTAACCTTCACCAGGGTGGACTCCTGTCCAGTTGTTGTCATACGAGTCATCCACATACCAGACGACAAGTCCAGAATCATAGGTCATCAAGCTTGCGCCGCGGCGGATGTTTTTCAAGCCTTCGTCTACGCCGTTATGCGATCTCCATTCCAATAGGTAATGGTGGGAAGTTGTCGTTTTCCCTTCATGCTTTTCAAAACCATTAAGCGCAAAGCTGGAGTCTGCTTCCGCCCCATCGGATAATACAACATTGCCGTCGGCTGTTACTTTCACATTATCGACGAAGAACCCGTTCAGGTTTGTAGCCCAGTCTGTCATATAACGGAACTGCAGCTGGATTTTTTGGCCGGCATACTCGCTTAAATCGATTGTTTCATGGATCCAGCCATTGCTTGTGCCTGTATATCCAGGAAGGTTCGGGATAATCGCTGGATACCCATCTGGCGAAATCGAAGAGCTTGTATTAGGGGTCGCCAGCGACTTCCAGGTAGCTCCTCCATCTTTTGAAACCTGGACCATCGCATAGTCCCATCCTTCTTCGATGTCATACCAAGCATCGAAATCCAAAGTTGCTTTTGAGACATTCGTCAAATCGACTTCGGTCACCATCTGGTGATCCATTTCATCGCCTCGGCCACTGTGGTACTCAAACTTTCCTTCTTTCGGCGTGTTAATGATATTCACTTTATCTGGAAGTTCTATTTTCACAGCATCATTGTTCTTGCCTTTACTGTTTGCCTGGTCAAGCAAAATCTCCTGGCCCTTGCTAGTAACATCATCAGCATGGAGCGTCGTACCTGTCAGCCAATTGCTTCCTGGCATCGAGGCATGCAGGAACTCTCTTGCATATGGGCTGAAGCCTGTCGGTTCTGTACCAGGAACCTTTCCTGCCCAGCTTCCGCTCGCCATGACCGACCAGTAAGCTACTGCCTCACCGGCACCGCTGTAAATCGTGTCGTATTCATCAGGAAGGCCTAAGTCATGTCCATATTCATGCGCGAACACACCAGCTGCGCCATCTGCAGGTTCGATCGTGTAGTCGTAGGCGTACATAGTTCCCGCTCCCCAATAATCAACCTCTGGTGCTGGCGATCCGGTAATAGGCGCTATCCCGCCGAGGTTCCAGCGGTGTGACCAGATGGCATCGCCGCCAAGTGAACCGCCGCCAGCCTCTTCCCCAACTGAAGAATGGACAACCATCAGATGGTCGATCAAGCCATCCGGTTCACGGTAATTTCCATCGCTGTCCAGGTCATAACGGTCTTCCTGGTCGAATTCCTTGAGATTTACGGATGGATCCTTTGCTGCTGCCAACAGGGCTTCATACACTAGAGATCGCGGCTTGGCGTCATTTCCGTCCGGATCCGGGACATTCCCTCCGTAATACGCCGCCGGTTTTGAAGCCTTGTACCATCCTGCAACTTGTCCATCAATAGTGTAGCTGCCGCCGGATTGCTGCTCGTAATATTGTTTGACTGATACTAGGTTTTCTCCGTTCGGACCTGTATAGCCATTATCGCCAAAAACCATATTTTCATAGTGTTCTTTCAAGTATTCATCATAGTACATGTCTGTTTCGCCTTGCTTTATATTGGTCGCCGGAAAATCAGGGTATTCGATCAGCAGGACAAGAACATTGTCCTTCCGCTGCCCGCCATTCCAGGTTTCTTCCGCTAATGGTTCAACCTTATTGTTTTTCGTATGCCCATTCTTCATTCCTTTTCCGTTAACCAGCCCGGTGTCATCAAGCTTTTCTTTCAATGTACCGGCCAGCTCTTTTTCATGTTTATGTAGTTCCCCCGGCTCTTTTGAAGCCCCTGATGCTTTTCTTTGCAGATACTTCTGTAATGCCTTTTCTGCTTCAGCTGGAGTGGCATTTTTCGTGATGGTGCCATTCTTCCTAAGCATTTCAATCAATCTTTCGTCATTCGCGATGCCTAGATCAATTGGCGCCCCGCCCACGGACTGGTAACTTGCCTTTTCCACAGCGTTAGCTGTTGACGGGCCATTGGAGGCAAATGCAAGTGTGCTGGCTAGCATGGCGGTCATCGTAATGGTTGAAAGGACCTTAAGACCTAATTTCTTCTTCAATTCATTACCCCTCTCCTATATTTTTTTCAGAAAATTTAGTACTATATTATTTTACCAACCAGGTAATATTTTTACAATATTCCAAACTATTAATTTTCTCCACAAATTTAATGGATAAATAGCAATCTTCGACACTATTTATAATGGTAAACGCCTATCATTCGACCAATTGAAACTTCTTTTTATCAAACTGAAAATTTTTAAAATAATTTATATAGCGAGGTTTTTCCGTGATAAAAGTAGGATTTGTTGGTTTTGACCCGATTGCTGCCGTCTGATAAAAGGATTTAGGAATTACCCTGAAACAGTGATGATGCGGAAGGAGATGAGGCACAAGCTGTTTAAAAACACATGAAAAAGGTCTGTATGCCCAAACTTCAGCTGCTGATAACAAAGAGCGCGATTATCACCGCGCTCTTTTACCTCGCCCAGGCTCTTCTTACCAAAAATTCTCTAGCTATAAGCAGCCTCTTTCTCCAAATAAATATACTCGTTCTCTCATCTTGCGAAACAAGGCAGCTACAATCTTAAAAATCATAGTTCTTTCCCCTTGTTACCCACTCTTCATCCCACTGAAAGAATGTGCTGCCACTTCCGTCCCCGAAAACGGATTTCGGGTATGGCAGAGCCAGTTCCGGCATTCCTTGTTCGCTAAAATAACACAATTCGGCGGTTTCCTCATCAATTGGGGCAAGTTCCCCGCCTTTCACATGACACTCGAAAACAAACACGATGTACTCAACCTTATGGCCATTTGGATATTGATAGCGGAAGTCCCTGCCGCCGAACACACCTAAAAGTTTTACAGGAACGACCTGTAATCCTGTCTCTTCCCATACTTCCCGGACAACCGCTTCTGCTGGGGCTTCCCCAGGTTCAATCGCTCCAGCTGGCAGGCTCCATTTCTCTCCAGTTCCTTTATTTTGGAAGAGGATTTCTCCCTCCCTATTCTTTATGATCCCTGCTACGCTTGGCATGAAAATCAAATCCCCGCCAACCATGGACCTGAGTTCCTGATAATAACCAGACATTCCCATTCCTTTCACCTCCAATAAAGTATTCTGCATACCCTCTGCTCTTTCCTTTATCCGGTCCTGTCCCTGGGCGATAGCCGTGGCAATCTGCATTCAACCACATATTTTATAAGGGATTCATCCGCCTAGCTTCACGGTGGATCAGATAAAAGAAGGAGTGTACCCGAATGAACACATATCCGTATTATTACAGCCCTCGACAGTTTGATCCTTATACTCAATACGATTTCCACTCCCAGCATCCGGACATCAATGATCCTTATCGGCAACAGGGATTGGAAAGAAGGATTGGCGCCCTTGAACGCCAAAATGAACAGCAGGCAAGAGAATTGAACAGGCAAAACAGGGAAATAGGACGCTTGAACGAGGAAATCAAGCGGCTGAACAGGGAAATCGGCCGGATCAATCAGGAAATCAACAGATTGAATGAAAATGATGAGAAACATACCCGCCGCCTGAATAGGCTGAACCAGCGTCTTCGTGCCGTCGAAACTCGCCTGAACATTCCTTTCAGTCCCACTGACGGAGGGTTTTAAAGCCAGTGAATAAACAGGGCCTGCAAGTCTGGGTCCTGTTTCAGTTTGGATATATTTACCCAGGACCGGGAAGGTAAATACAACAGCTTTAGCATTTGAACTGTGCTAATATATATAAAGTAATTCAACTTTTGTCCAGACTTGGAAGCCGATTTAGGAGTACGATTCATGAAAAAGAAGAAATACGTCTTGATCTTTTTTATTCTCAGCATAGTTTGGATATTTTTGACAAACTATCTGGTGCATTTATATGCCCCTTCTCGTTACATGATGATCATAGAACACTCTAAAGAAGTATTTTATGTCTTGATGGCAGGGTGGTTTTTCTATTATTTCATTTCAAAAATGGAGGAATTGAATACTTCAAGGGAAGAGAAAATGCGCCTATCTACCTTAATCAATTCAATGGTTGACTTTGTCAATTTCAAGGATGGTGAAGGCCGGTGGATTGAGGCAAATCACTTTGGCTTGAAGCTGTTCGATCTTGAGAGCGTTGACTATCGAGGCAAGAAAGACTCGGAATTAGCCAAATACAGT
Organism: Bacillus sp. REN3; assembly: GCF_017912555.1. Lineage (GTDB taxonomy): Bacteria > Bacillota > Bacilli > Bacillales > Cytobacillaceae > Mesobacillus. The sequence goes on from NZ_JAERSD010000002.1 coordinate 38,868, forward strand.
CCATATTATGGGGACGCCCTGAGATTTTGCGAAATTTCCGACGAAAAAGCATGGAGAGCAGGAGAAATCATCCGTGTCGAGGAGGCCCTTCCCCAGAAGGATGGCACCACAAAAACATTCGATACGATCAAAGTACCTTTATTCAACGCCGATGGCAGCAGACGGGGCCTGGTCATCATGGGAAGGGATATTACCGAAAGAAAGAACATTGAGACATTGCTCGAGGAGAGCCGCCAGCAATATCGATCCCTGTTCGAATACAGTCCCGATATTGTTTCGATGCTCGACCTAGATGGGATCATCACGAATCTGAACCCTCAATTCCATAAAACCACGGGCTACAATCCGCAGAAATACATTGGACGGAGCATAAAAGAGTTATTGCCTCCTCATTCGCGCGAGCTGATCTGGGAGAAGCTGATGAAGGTCATTTCCGGCCAGGTTCCGCAAATGTATGAATACGAGATTCCCCATAAGAATGGAAATAAGCTGATCCTGCAGACAACTTCCTTGCCAATCATCGTCAATGAGAAGATAGCTGGAATCATTTGCTATGCCAGGGATGTAACGGAACTGCGGCAAACAGAGGAACACTTGCGGAGGACGGACAAGCTCTCAGTCGTTGGCGAACTGTCGGCCAGCGTGGCTCATGAAATCCGCAACCCGTTGACCTCGCTGAAAGGACTGGTCCAGCTGCTGCAAATGGAAGATAAGAAGCATCAGATGTATTACCAGATCATGCTTGAGGAGCTGAACCGCATTAACCACATTGTCAGTGAGCTCCTGCTGCTGGCAAAGCCGCAGCAAGTAAAGTTCATCAAAGCTGACTTGCAGCTCATTTTATACAATGTCATATCCCTGCTGACCCCGGAAGCAAGCATGCATAACATCCAAATCGAGTTTGAGGCCCTGGATCGTTCTGTGATGGTTGAATGCGAACCAAACCAGCTGAAGCAGCTTTTCATCAATGTCGTCAAGAATGCAATCGAAGCTTCGGAATCGGGAGATGTAGTCCAGATCACTGTCCAAAGATCTGATAATCAGGTAAATGTGAAGATTAAGGATGAAGGCTGCGGAATGTCCAAGGAACTCATGGAACGGATTGGCGAACCTTTTTATTCTTCAAAAGAAAAAGGAACCGGGCTTGGGATGACTGTCAGCTTCAAGATTGTCCAATCCCATAATGGCACCATTAAATTCAACAGCGAGCCAGAAAAAGGCACGGAGGTCCTTGTCCAATTGCCGTTGAAGCATAATGGCACTAACGAAGTGAAGAAAGTGAAGGAACCATTCCGGCCTGCCACAAGTACGTGACTTGGACGAAAGCAAAAACGCGAAGGGATCTGCCCATTCGCGTTTTTTTAATCTTCATCCTTGATGTCAATATCCTCGGGAACTGGTTCACTCAATATTTCTTCCACGAGTTTTTTGTATTTCTCCAGCTGTTTCAAATGGGTATTGAATTGATCTTTATATAGCAAGTACTGGCTTCCATCATGGATAGCCCTGATTTTCCCCTGAAAAATCAGTTTTTCAATCTGATGTTCCGGCATCGATAAGTATTCTGATGCTTCTTTTACTGTTAAATACACATCCGTCATCCTTTATGGTTTTTTTCCGCCAGCTGATCAACAAGCTTTTCGGCAGTCCGCCTGTAAAAATTGCTGAGATTGACCAGAGATGCGATCATTAAAATGGTCTCGAGTTCAGCGGGATTTTCCGCCTCAAGCTTTTCCACTTCTTGTTTCACTTCTCCTGATGCATGCAGTACGTCCTCAGTGAATATTGCGATATTTTTTTCATGCAGATTCAAATAGCTTCTATAAAAACTATCCAGCGAAAACTGGCCATCCGCTATCCGGCTGTTTATTCCAGCGAGGGTTTGCTTGATGTCCTGGATGGACAGGCCGCCCTTGAGCTGGTAAATCAAGCTGATCAATATTAAATGTTCCTTTGAATATTTCTTGTTCTTAATTGGAAAGAACAGTTTCCCCTTCGCATAATTGTTGATCATCGTCTTTGTCAGGACTTTTTCCTCATCATTCCTTGTCGTGCTGCCAAACTTTTTTTCGAACAGCTGGATGACCTGATCCATATAAAGGTCGATTTCAGGAATGTCTTCAAGTGAGATGTTGTTTTCAAAACCTAGTTGCTCGAGTAAGTATTCTATTTTTTCCAAATCAAATCCCTCGATCTTAGTCTTTTAGGCTGCTTGTAAAGCATTGGTTTCGCACTTTCCGTATGATGTGCGCCTCCCAGGCGGAGTCTCTCGCCTTCGTACGATGAGCTCTCCTTGATCCTGAATTGTCCGCTATAAAACCTGTTTTCAAAACAACAATCAGCCTGCTTTTATTATATCTTAAAATTTTCCTCCCGCAAGTATTGACTATGTGGCGGTACAATAATATCATAACAAGTAGTTATATAAACTACATAATAGAATATGGAGGTTGTTTGATGAATACTTATATTCGTGAACCGATCAACGGACTGACCCATTTAGCCGGTGCCTTGCTGTCATTTGTCGGGCTGCTCGCCCTTGTCATCAAGGCTTCGCTCACCACAGGATCCCCACTTGCCATCACAGCGGTGATGATTTTCGGCATCAGCATGATTCTTTTGTACACTGCTTCTGCGACTTACCATATGGTTATCAGCAAGGAGAGCGTCATCGCTTTCCTGAGGAGGATCGACCATTCAATGATTTTCTTGCTGATTGCCGGATCCTATACACCTTTTTGCCTGATCAGCCTTAATGGAGCGACTGGATGGACGTTGTTTGGAATTATCATTGGCGCCGCTGCAACCGGGATTCTTTTCAAAATGGTCTGGTTCAAAAGCCCAAGGTGGCTCTCCACCTCCATTTACATCATCATGGGCTGGATGGTGATTTTCGTTATTTCGCCGCTTTCTTCCGTCTTGAATGCAGGCGGCATTTTCTGGCTTGTTGCCGGCGGGATCATGTATACGATCGGCGGTGTCATTTACGCGCTAAAACCAGCGTTCCTGCAATCCAAGTATCTTGGCTTCCATGAAATCTTCCACATCTTTATCATGCTTGGAAGCCTCGCCCATTTCCTTAGTGTCTATCACTATGTACTTTGAATTGCTTTTCGGCTGGAATGCCAACTCCTCTAAGGAAAGAAGCAATCTCTGCGAAAAAGATAAAAAATGGCTGTTCCCCTCATTTTGGAGAACAGCCATCTTGTTTTAGCCCGCTTTTTCAGAAGACAGGTTTGTTTCATTTGCCCGCTTATGGAATCCTTTCCCGTAATAAAAGGCGATCAAAAACAGCAGCCACCCGGGACCGACAATCACTGCCACTCTTGTATCGGGACTGAATGCCATCAGGACGATGATAAACGCCAGGAATCCAAGCGATAAATAGGAAGTGAACGGGAAGAGCGGGAGCTTGTACTTCAGCTTCTTCACCTGGTCCTTCCTTAAGCTCTTTCGGTAGCGGAGCTGAGACAGCAGGATGATTCCCCATGTCCAGATCGCCCCGAATGTAGCGATGCTTGTCACCCATGCGAATACCTTGGCAGGAACGAAATAGTTCAGGACAACCCCGATCAGGAGCGCGGCTGCAGAAGCAAGGATGGCTAGCCCCGGTACACCGTTCTTCGTCAGCTTGCTGAACTGCTCGGGCGCTTCGCCGTGGTTTGCAAGGTTGAACAGCATCCGTGCGGTGCTGAAAATCCCGCTGTTGCAGGAGGATAATGCCGCGGTCAGGACGACAAAATTGATGATTCCGGCGGCTGCAGGGATGCCAAGCTGCTCGAATGTGAGGACGAACGGGCTTCCCTTCGTGCCGATATCCTGCCACGGATAGATGGACATGATGACGAACAATGCTCCCACATAAAAAATCAGGATCCGCCAGAACACCGAATCAATGGCTTTGGCCAGCGATTTTTGCGGATTCTTTACCTCTCCTGCTGTAATGCCGATCATTTCAATCCCCAGATAGGCGAACATGACCATCTGAAGGGACAGCAAGACCCCTTTGAACCCATTCGGGAAAAATCCCCCATACTCCCACAGGTTCTGGATACCGGTCGCGATGCCGCCATTCCCCAGCCCGAAAAAAATCATCCCTGCTCCAGACACAATCATAGCGACAATCGTGACAATTTTAATCAGCGCAAACCAGAATTCGAGTTCACCATACGCTTTTACTGCCAGGAAGTTAATGGAGGCCATGATGGCCAAAGCGGCCAATGCCCAAATCCACCTCGGTGAATCCGGGAACCAGAATTGCATGTAGATGCCGACTGCCGTGATTTCCGCCATTCCGGTTACAATCCAGAGAAACCAGTAATTCCAGCCCGTTATATAGCCTGCCAATGGTCCGAGATAATCGCGTGCATATTTGCTGAAGGAGCCCGCAACTGGTTTTTCGATCGCCATTTCCCCTAATGCCCTCATGATGAAGAACATGATCAATCCGCTAAAAGCATATGCCAGCAAGATCCCTGGTCCCGCCAGCTTGATGGTCGACGCTGATCCGAGGAAAAGGCCGACCCCAATCGCTGCCCCCAGGGACATAAGTGTAATATGCCTTTGCTCCAATCCGCGATGCAGTTCATTTCCTTGTGTATTCATGCTGTCTCCCCTTTTTGTTCGATTTCCTGAAGAGCCATTGTTATGTATGCAAAAATGTTCCCTGAAAACAGAGTAGCTCAACGGTTAAACCATCCACACTGAACCCCTTTGATATCAAGCTCTTTCCTCAATCCAAAATCATGAACGCAAAAATCCCCCACGAAAATTGTTATTCTCATAAAATTTCCTTTAGCCATTCTATCATGAATGGGCTTCTATACAAATATGAGTATTTTCTTAAAATGAAAATGCCTTTCCACCCATCCTCATGGGTGAAAAGGCATTCATTGTTCAGTAGAACATCCTTTTTCTCTGTTTTTCTGCTGGCTGATACCTTCGCATTGGTCCATATTCAAGCACTTCTTTTAAATATGGCTCCCCATTCGGATTTTGCAGCTTGAGCAGCTCAGTCAGGTACGTGATATCATCCATAGCCCTGTGCGTCTGGAATTCCGAGATATTATGTGCTTGCAGCAGGGTCAAAAGCTTGCTGTTCGGAAAGCCGTGGTTCTTCCATTTGACGTTCTTCATGGTGCAGTACCATTTCAAATCATTGACCTCAGGGTACATGCGGTACAAAAAACTCCGGTCGAATGAAGCATTATGGGCAAAGACAGCATCCGTTCGGTTGAAAAACTCCATGATTTTCTCATCCTGGAATGTCCGTCCCCTCACTGCATCAAAAGGAATTCCATGAATCTGGTATGCCCTGTCATAGTTCCTTCGCGCAGCAGCTGACAGAGGTTCCCTTAAATACGAATCCTCATCTATGAAATCAAGGATCTCTCCTGTTTCTTCCTGAAAAGAAAACAGCTTCACCGCTAATTCTATGATTTCATCTGAACCTGGTCCCAATCCAGTTGTCTCAACGTCCACTACTAAACCAAGCTTTTGATCTTTATTCAAAAATGTCACCCTTTTCAGCTGGAAATATGTCTCTATGATATAGCAGTTCTGCCAACTTTTCCAGCCAGATAAAACAGGATGAAATCATTCCCGGATTCGATGTATCATGAATGTTCCCACGCCAGTCCTTGCTCATAGATTCCAGCCAACATATACCGGTCTTTGACATAGCCTGCCAGAATGAAAACTTCATATTCTTCTGCTTCTTTCCAATCACTCAACTATTTTTTATATTTTATTGATTGATTTCCACTCTGCCGGCTGCATTTTTCATAAAAACCTGGAGGATCACAAAGCCGATTGCCGACCCTGCCAGTGAGCTGACAAAGAAGGCGGGGACGAAACCGAAGACCGCAGCATCTTTCCCGAGTAAAAACACGGCTAGCGGATAGCTCGCCAGCGCACCGATGAACCCGGTCCCAATTACCTCCCCTGCGACAGCAAAGCCAATCTTCTTCGTTTTACGGTACAACCAGGCAGCAAAGAACGCACCGATCATACTTCCCGGAAAGGCGAATAATGACCCGGTCCCCATCATATTCCTGAGGAGCGAAACACCAAGAGCCTGGACGATAGCGTAATAAGGGCCGAGCAGTACGGCCGATAGAACATTGAGAAAATGTTGCACAGGGAAGGCTTTGACAATGCCGAGCGGGATAAACAGCATATGGCTGGTCAATGTGCCAATCGCCATCATCATGGCTGTCAATGTCAGTTTGCGGGTTCTGTTCATCCTTCTTTCCTCATAAGGAACACGCTGTCCCTGATTGCCGCAGCGGCTTGCCTGACATTCCGTTCCTTGCTGATCGCCGTAATGACAGAAACGCCATCTGCTCCGGCCTGGATAACTTCCGCTGCATTTTCCCTGTTGATGCCTCCTATTCCGACTATCGGGATTCCATTGCTGCTCAGCTCTTTGACCAGGGATGTCCCTTGCACCGCTCGCGCATCCTTCTTCGTTTCTGTCGGATAAATAGGACCAACCCCGAAATAATCTGCGCCAGCCCGTTTCGCCCGATCTGCTTCGTCCCGGTTGTGTACAGAGACACCCAGGATTTTAGCGCCGATTTTTTCCCGGACGGTAAAAACATCCTCATCCTCCTGCCCGATATGGACACCATCCGCATCAAGCTCCATTGCCAATTCAATGTCGTCATTGACGATAAATGGCACGCCATGCTCCTTGCAGATGAACTGCAGCTTTTTTCCAAGGTTCCGTTTCGCTTCTCCTACGAGACAGCCTTCCCCTTTTTCACGGTATTGGAAAAGGGTCACCCCACCCTCAATTGCTTGTTTCAAAACTGATTCCGGCCGATCCAGGCAATTGGCACTGCCGGTGATAAAATATACCTTCAGCAAATCGCTCATCATGTCAGGGCTTATTCTTTCCATTGCAGACTCCCTCTTTCCGCTCCTACACCGCGCATATAAGCCCAATGATTGGTCGGACCGTGGCCGTTCCCGATTTCGATCGGGTGGGCAATCGCTGCCTGGATGAAGTCCTTCGCGACAGAGACAGCATCATACACCGAGTACCCTTTTGCAAGCTGGGCCGTTATCGCTGCTGAAAATGTACAGCCGGTCCCATGGGTGTTCTTTGTTTTGACCCTTTCACTTTCAAAGAAAAAGAAATCACGCCCGTCGAAAAGCAGATCGACCGACTGGCGCAAATCATCCTCATGGCCTCCTTTGATGACCACGTTCCTCGCCCCCTGGTCATACAGCCTTTTCGCTGCTTCCTTTTTCCCGGTAGGATTGTTGATGCTCATGCCTGTCAGCACTTCAGCCTCCGGGATATTTGGCGTAATCACGTTGCAAAGAGGCACCATGAACTTTTTAAGGGCAGCGACCGCCTCATTCTGAAGCAATGCCGATCCTCCCTTTGCGATCATCACCGGATCGATCACTACATTCTCCCAGCCGAACTGCTTTATTTTCCCTGCTACTGCTTCAATGATCCCTGCATTGAAGAGCATGCCTGTCTTCAAGGCATCAACCCCGATATCCTCTCCGACAGATTGGATTTGCCTGGCTACCGCTTCTGCTTCCAATGGAAAAACCCCCTGGACTCCGACCGTATTCTGGGCCGTAACTGCGGTGAGCGCTGACATGCCAAATACTTCAAGCTCCTGGAACGTTTTCAAGTCTGCCTGGATCCCGGCACCTCCGCCACTGTCCGATCCAGCAATCGTCAATGCTTTTTTCATGCTATCTAACCTCCTCAAAAGAACTATGCTTTTCGATGTCATCAGGACCTACCTGTGACAGATGATCCAAGAATTCAATCTGGAAGCTGCCCGGTCCTTTAGCAGCGGTTTTCGAAGCGGCAATGTCAGCAATTACTCCATAGGAAATGACCGCTCCAGCCGCTGCTTTAAGGAAATCCTTTTCCACAGCCACAAACGCCCCGACCACAGAGGTGAGGAGACAGCCTGCCCCTGTAACTTTCGTTAAAAGCGGATGGCCATTGCGGACAACATAAATCGTTTCACCATCGGTTATGATGTCATCCTTGCCAGTCATGGCAATAACTGTGTTTAATTTTCGCGCAGCAGAGACGGCAAGTTCGATTGGGTCGCCCTTGATCTCACCTGCATCCACTCCGCGAACTACCCAATTTTCCCCTGAAATGTTGGCAATCTCGCCAGCGTTCCCTCTGATAATCGCCATCTCCAGATTCTCCAATAGCTTTTTGGCGGTCTCTGTCCTGTAGGCAGTTGCACCTGCCGCTACTGGATCAAGCACCACGGGAACGCCTTTCTCATTTGCTGCCTTTCCCGCAGCCAGCATTGCTTCAACATCCTTCCCTTTCAGGGTCCCTATGTTGATTACCAGGCTTCCTGCCTTCCCTGCCATTTCCGCGACTTCCTCTATGGCATCTGCCATCACTGGAGCTGCTCCCAGCGCCAGCAGGCCGTTCGCAGTAAAATTAGCGACCACAATGTTCGTAATGTTATGCACGAGTGGATTCTGCCGGCGGACTCTCTCCAACATATCGCCAATAAATGCTTTTTCCATACCTGTTCCTCCTCTTTAATTCATGACAAGGCCGCCATCGACGACAAGATTTTGCCCAGTCACCGCTCTTGCCCATGGTGATGCAAAGAATACAACGGTATCTGCCGCTTCCTCTGGTTGAGTGACCTTCCGGAGCGGAGTGGAGGATTCAATCAGTTTGAATACATCCTCAGACGTGGCCTTACTTGCATCTGTTGTCCTTAACAATCCGCCAGAAACCATGTTGACAGTGATCCCATATTTCCCAAGGTCGCTTGCCATGTTCCTCGTGAAGCCCAGCAGCGCTGCTTTGCTGGTTGTGTAGTCATGGTAAGGAACAACGGGATTCTGGAACAGGTTTGTCCCAATATTGATGACCCGCCCGAACTTCATGTCCTTCATGTCCGGAAGGCCCGCCTGGATTGTGTTCAAGCTGCCGCGCACCGCTCCTTCAAACTGGGCAAGGTAGTCCTCCCAGCTGGCTGCGAATGCATCTTTATTGGCAATCGGGTCAAATTTAAAATCGACAAGGGCGTTATTGACGATGGTATGGACCGGCGTGCCGAAGTGCTCTTTCGCCCGCCTGAACATGGATTGGACCTGTTCGGCATCCGTCACATCCGCCTGGATGGCAATGGCCCGTTCTCCAAGCTGGCCTTCGAGTTCCTTCGCTTTTCCCTCACTTTGAAAATAATTGATGACCACGCTTGCTCCTTCTCTCGCGAACGCTTTTGCCGTTGCGGCCCCAAGACCCCTGCTGCCACCTGTTACGAGAACGACTTGATCCTTGATTTGCATATTGATCCCCCTTTTAAAAATGAAAAAGCCAGATCCATGAAAGGACCTGGCTCAAAAAGCAATGCAAGAAAAAATCTCTCACTACTTTCCTACGCTGGCATTACCCAGATCAGGTCCGAAGGGTCAAAAAACTGAATGTTTTTCTCTCAGCCCGAAACAGGGCACCCCTAGTAGTACATGGAATATGAAGTTAGTTCCATAGTAGCGTGATGGGATGGATCTGTAAAGCGAAACGTTTTTTGTATTACAATATTCTCCGTGAATGATAATATGAAAATAGAATCTGAATGGGAGATGAAGGAAATTGAAGAATGAAATCATTGAAAGATTCACCACATATGTAAAAGTCGATACCCAATCAAATGAAGACAGCAGCACATGCCCTTCCACCGAGGGACAGCTGACACTCGCCAATATGCTTGTCGAAGAATTAAAAACGATTGGCATGGAAGATGTAACAATGGATGAAAATGGTTATGTAATGGCGACGCTGCCAGCGAATACGGAAAAGGATGTGCCGACAATCGGGTTCCTGGCTCATGTCGATACAGCGACCGATTTCACCGGCAAGAATGTCAATCCTCAAGTGGTAGAGAATTATGATGGCGAACCACTCTTATTAAACAAGGAATTGAATATCCTCCTCTCGCCTGCGGATTTTCCGGAGCTGCCTCAATATAAGGGCCATACACTGATCACGACGGATGGCACTACCCTGCTTGGCGCCGATAATAAGGCGGGAATCGCAGAAATCATGACGGCTATGGCCTATTTGATCAACCATCCGGAAATCAAGCGCGGCAAAGTCAGGGTCGCATTCACGCCGGATGAGGAAATCGGCAGAGGGCCACATCGCTTCGATGTCGAAAAGTTCAGCGCCAGATTCGCCTACACCGTCGATGGCGGACCTTTAGGCGAGCTTGAATATGAAAGCTTCAACGCCGCCAGCGCCAGACTGACTTTCAAAGGGAAAAACGTCCATCCTGGGACAGCGAAAGGAAAGATGGTCCATTCAGCAAAGCTGGCGATGGAATTCCACAGCAAGCTTCCTGAACAAGAATCACCGGAACATACGGAGGGCTATGAAGGTTTCTTCCATCTGACTTCTTTCAATGGGGATGTCGAGGAAACAAAGCTGCAGTATATCATCCGCGATTTCAATCGCGACAGCTTCCAGGCGCGGAAGGATTTGATGCGAAAGGCCGCAAATGAAATCAGCCATACATATGGCGAATACTCTGTTGAGCTTGAAATAAGCGACCAATACTACAACATGAAGGAGAAGATCGAGCCAGTAAAGGAAATTGTCGATATCGCCTATGAGGCTATGGAAAGTCTCGGGATAAAACCGATCGTGAAGCCGATCCGAGGCGGGACCGACGGCTCACAACTCAGCTATATGGGCCTTCCGACACCGAATATCTTCACCGGAGGGGAAAACTTCCACGGAAGATTCGAATACATCTCAGTTGACAACATGATCAAATCCGTCCAGACGATCATCGAAATTGTAAAACTTTTCGAAGCAAGAGCCCAATAGGCAATCGTTACGCACTGCCTTTTCATCCATTGCAGGAACCCGGCGTTTGTTTCCAAAATCAGTCTCTGGACTTAGCGGAAATTAAAACCAGGGGGCATAGGGGCTGACGCCGTTCTGACTTATGATGGAGTCAGAGTTTGGTGAGAGGGGATTTCTAGAATGTTGAAACGGATATTTGTCATTTTCTTGATCATCACCGGAGCATATATTGGGCTGAGTTATCTCCTTGATGGATATTCTTCTTCAAAAGGGAAAGACTCGGCTAAAGTTTCCAGGAACACCGAGAAGATTGCCATTGACATTTCCAGCACGGAAACGGCGATTATCCCGGATGACAGAAATGATGTCTATGCAGAGCTAAGTGGCAAGGGAATCGTGTCGGTAGACCGTAAAGGTGATGAAATCAAGGTTACAGTCAAGCAAAAACGCTTCTTTGGATTTAATTGGTCCGATCTTGATCGCCCATCGCTGGCGATTTATATCCCGGAGGACTATGTCAGGGATATGGAAATCGAACTTGGTTCCGGAGAGGTCAAATTTTCCGGAGCTTCAGCGAAAAATCCGATGGAACTCAATGAACTGGAAGTTGAAATTGGGTCAGGAAGCATGGAACTTGAAAACCTAAAAGTGGATCATTTCAATCATGAAAGCTCCTCTGGAGATGTGAAAATGGAATCCATCAGGACAGGAACTGGCTCGTTCAAAGTCAGTTCAGGCAGTGTGAAGGTGAAGGATTACTCCGGAAGGCTTGATGCCGATGTGTCTTCAGGGGAACTGGAAATCGGGATGGAAGAATTGAAGGATCGAATCAATTTGAAAGTGAGTTCAGGATACATGGGGCTGGACCTCCCTGACGACGCGGATTTTTATTTGAACGGAAAAATGAGCAGCGGCGATATTAAGTGCCAGTTCCCGCTGGAAAACAAGAGTGAGAACAAAAACCGCCTCAGTGGCAAACATGGCAGCGGAAAGCATGAAATCGACGCAGATATTTCGAGCGGCAATATGAAGATCTATTGATCCAACAAAAAAATAGGCGGAATAATTGAGTCTGATGAAAGTCTTTAAAGGATAGCCTTTATTAAGTTTGCCAGTTGATTTTTCGCTCCAGGATGCTCGCTTTCCGCGTGGCGTTCACTGAGCCTTCTCAGTGCTAAAGCGCATGCGGGGTTCTCACCTGCCACACTGACCACGCTGGAGTCTCGCGCCTTTCGCTCCAATCAACCTGGTGTTACTTAACCAATTGCTTCTAACCTACTTGGCTGATACGGCAGAATCCCTTCCTTTATTGGAGAGGATTCTGCCGTTCTTTGTTCTTAATGGAGTCAATCCGGCAGTTTTTCAGTGGACACGCATCATTCCCCTGGTTTTTCCGCGAAGGTATCAGGTCATTAATTTCATGGCATTAGGGAAACCTATGAAAAACGATTTTTGGGGAGCCATTATGGAACACTTTCTGACGACAATGCCAAGAACTTTATTGGGTTTCACCGTTTTGTTTGTTTTGACCAGAGTACTGGGCAAGAAGCAGCTCAGCCAGATGACTTTCTTCACCTATATTACCGGGATTGCACTCGGAAACATTGCTGGCGATATGGTCGTGCATAGGGACATTAACCTGATCGATGGGGTTATTGGCCTTACATTGTGGGCTTTTTTAACGTTGACCGTCGAATACATCAGCCTCAAATCACCAAAAGCAAGGATTGTGCTGGACGGCGAGCCAACCATCATCATCAAGAAAGGAAACATCATTGAAGAGGCCATGAAATCCAATAAACTGAATATGGATGACCTCACGATGCTACTCCGGCTTAAAAACATTTTCTCTATTGCGGAAGTAGATTACGCCATTCTTGAGCCAAACGGGCAGCTTAGTGTGCTTAAAAAAATGGAATATGAAAATGCCAGCAAGAAAGACGCCGGGATTGCTGTTTCACCGCGTCGATATCTTCCTGCGGAATTAATCGTGGATGGGAGGGTCGTAAAGAAAAATTTGTTGGAGTTTGACTTGACTGAGGGCTGGCTCCTGAATGAGCTCAAATTGAAAGGAATCAGCCGATTGGAGGACGTTCTTTACGCTGAACTCCAGAGTGACGGAACCACTTCCATCAAACTGCGCTATTAACTGTCTTCCCCCTGATCAAGAGCGGTCTGGGAGTTTTTATGTGCCCAAATAGCCATCTTCCAGTCTGCTGCGCTTTTACTTTGGAGATCCTTCCTATAAAATAAATTCAAGTACATGATAAAATTCGTCACCCTGGGGGATGTAGCCATGTTTGAACTTTTAATCACGATGCTCGAACGGCTCGGGATCATTGTCACGATTGCATTTATTTTGACAAGATTCCGTTTCTTCAGAGGCCTGATCTACAATGACAAGCTGAATCGCCGGCAGCAATACTTAGCCATCGTTTTTTTCGGTTTTTTCGGGATCATCGGGACCTATTCCGGGATGAGCTTCAATACTGAAACACTTCAATTCAATCGCTGGGCAGCTGAACTCGCCTCAGATGAAGCGATAGCGAACTCCCGGGTGATTGGGATCGTCATTGCCGGTTTACTTGGAGGATACAAAGTCGGAATCGGTGCTGGGTTGATTGCCGGTCTCCACCGTTTTACGCTTGGAGGGTTCACTGCCATTGCCTGCGGACTTGCCGCCATCGTCGCTGGCATCATTTCCGGCCGCTACCATAAAACGAATCGCAAGGTCAGCCTTTCATCCGCTTTCATGATTGGAGCGATTGCGGAAACAGTCCAGATGGCGATCATCGTCCTGCTCGCCAAGCCTTTTGAAAAAGCAGTGACGCTTGTCGAGATCATTGGAGTGCCAATGGTGGTCGCAAATGGGCTTGGCTCTGCATTGTTCCTGCTCGTCATCAAGAATGTCGTCGCCGAGGAAGAAAGAACAGGGGCGCTTATGGCACAGAAGACACTGAGGGTCGCCGACAAGACGCTCGCCTACCTGCAAAAAGGAATCACTCCCGAATCTGCCCATGCCGTATGCCAGATCTTGCATGATGAAGTCCAGACGAGCGCTGTTGCAATGACAAACAAGACTGATATATTGGCTCACATCGGTCTTGGGGACGATCATCATCGCTCCAGCAGCCCAATCCAAACCCAGATCACCAGGGAGGTACTCCGGAAAGGCGAGCTTGTCATTGCCAATGATAAAACGATCCATTGCCGTGAAAAAAATTGCCCGCTTGGTGCAGCTGTGATCGCCCCATTGAAACAGCGCGGCAAAACGATTGGGACGCTGAAGTTTTATTTTAAGTCAGAAAAAGAAATAACCAATGTCGTAGTCGAGCTGATCTCCGGCCTCAGCAATCTGCTGAGCAACCAGCTTGAAATTGCGGAAGCGGACAAGGCCTATCAACTGGCAAGGGAAGCGGAAATCAAAGCCCTCCAAGCCCAAATCAGTCCGCACTTTCTTTTCAATACTCTGAATGTGATTACGTCCCTTACACGGATCAATCCGGCAAAAGCAAGAATGCTGCTTATATCGCTTTCCCATTTCCTGCGTCAGAACCTTACCGCTACCACAATGACAACGGCAAGCCTGGAACAGGAGCTCAAGCATGTAAAGGCCTATCTGGCCATTGAAGAAGCGCGCTTTGTCGAAAAGCTAAGGATTGCATACGAAATAGATGACGATGCACTGAGCGTGAAGATCCCTCCCCTTACCTTGCAGCCGCTTGTCGAAAATGCGGTCAAGCACGGTATCAAGGATATGGAGCAGGACTGCCTCATCAAAATTTCAATTCTAGATCAGCCATCAGGCATCCTGGTCAGCGTTGAAGATAACGGCAAGGGGATGGACGAGGAGCGGATCAGGCTGCTAGGAAACAAGATCATTGATTCCAAAAAAGGAAGCGGGATTGCCTTATACAATGTGAACCGCAGACTGACAATGATGTTCGGCGAAACAGCCTCCCTCAGGATTGAAAGCAAACCACAGCAGGGGACAAAGGTTTCTTTTGCCATTCCAGATTTGGAGGAAATATAGATGAACCGCAGAATAAGAACATTAATTGCAGATGATGAACTATACAGCAGGGATGAGCTGAAGCATTTGCTTGCCTCCTTTCCTTCCATCCAGGTTGCCGGCGAGGCGGACAGCGGGGAATCAGCTGTCATGAAGGCATTGCAGCTCCAGCCGGATGTTGTCTTCCTGGATGTAGAGATGCCAAAGATGAACGGCATGGAAGTCGCAAAGGCCATGATGGAACTCAAGAAAGTTCCCTTGATTGTTTTCGCCACTGCCTATCCACAGTTCGCTGCCGAAGCTTTCAGATATGAAGCAGTCGATTATTTGCTCAAGCCTTATGATGAAGACCAGCTCAAACAAACCGTGCAAAGGATTGAAAAGCATTTCCTCCCGCAAAAAGAAAACGAACAGGCGAAGCCATCCGGCAAGCTTGCAGTGGAAGGCGATGGAGAAATCATCTATATTGACCCTTCAGATATTTTGTACATGTATCGCGATGATAAAATCTCAAAAATCATCACAAGGACGAAAGAATATGAATCGAGAACCCCTTTGAAGGATCTGGAAAGCAGGCTCTTGCCTTTCTCGTTTTTCCGCATCCATAAAAGCTATCTCGTCAACCTGGATTTCGTAACGAGATTGACACCTTGGTTTAACGGTGCGTATCAGCTGGAATTAAGAGGGCGTGATGAAATGCTTTCCGTCAGCCGCAATTATGTCAAGGCATTGAGGACCAAGCTCGAATTATAAACCTGAGGAAAACAAAAAAGTATCCAGCCGGATACTTTTTTGTTTTTCCGCAAGAGCTTGCTGCATGTGAATCGACATTTTTCGCACGTTGCTCCCCAATTCCTGCATCTTGTTCACAAAACGTACTCAATTGTAAGAATTCTTTTATAATTGTCTGTAAACGCATTCATTTTTGAATGAAGGGGGTTTCTTCATGTTTACATTCCTAGGTGGT
Organism: Bacillus sp. REN3; assembly: GCF_017912555.1. Lineage (GTDB taxonomy): Bacteria > Bacillota > Bacilli > Bacillales > Cytobacillaceae > Mesobacillus. The sequence goes on from NZ_JAERSD010000002.1 coordinate 54,672, forward strand.
ATTGCACTCTTAATTATTGGTTATTTCACGTACGGAAAGTTTGTCGAGAAGGTTTTCGGTGTGAATGAAGAGCGATCTACGCCTGCATACACCAATAAAGATGACGTGGATTATGTTCCGATGTCCACGGTAAAAAACTCTATGATCCAGCTTCTTAACATTGCTGGAGTCGGGCCGATCTTCGGGCCGATCATGGGAGCGCTGTACGGTCCTGTTGCTTTTATCTGGATTGTCCTTGGAGCGATTTTCGCCGGTGCTGTCCATGACTATTTGACCGGGATGATTTCCATCCGCAACCGCGGCGCGCACCTTCCTGAGCTTGCCGGGAAATTCCTCGGCAAATTCATGAAACACGTGGTAAACGCTTTTGCCATCCTTCTTTTGCTGCTGGTTGGAACGGTCTTCGTCACCGCGCCTGCCGGTCTTCTCCACAACCTGATGGGTGGCTGGGCATCAATGGGCGTGATTGTCGGAGTGATTTTTGTTTACTACATCCTGGCGACACTCCTGCCTGTCGATAAAATCATCGGCCGCTTCTATCCGATTTTTGGCGCACTCCTGCTGATCAGCGCAGTGGGTGTAGGTGCGATGCTTGTAATCAAGGGAGCACCAATTCCTGAATTATCCTTAAAGAATTTCCATCCTGATAATGCGCCGATTTTTCCTTTGCTATTCCTGACAATTTCATGTGGCGCACTTTCAGGTTTCCATGCAACACAGACACCAATCATTTCGCGTACAACGCAAAATGAGAAGCAAGGCCGCAAGATTTTCTATGGCATGATGATTGCTGAAGGAATCATCGCAATGATCTGGGCAGCCGCTGCAATGAGTTTGTTCGATGGTTACAACGGACTTAATGACATGCTTGCAAACGGCGGACCTGCCGGGATTGTCAGCGAAGCTTCTACCTTGATGCTTGGAGCGATCGGGGGAACGCTCGCAGTATTGGGTGTCATCGTCCTTCCGATTACTTCAGGGGATACTGCATTCCGCAGCGCAAGGATGATCATCGCGGACTACTTCAATTTTTCACAAAAGAAATTCACTAGCCGCCTATGGATTGCCCTTCCACTATTCGCGATTTCATTCGCTCTGACAAAGGTGGATTTCACCATTCTTTGGAGATATTTCTCTTGGGCTAACCAATCAACTGCGGTCATCGCCCTTTGGGTAGCTTCAATGTACTTGTTCATCGCCAAGAAAAACTTTTGGATTGCGATGATTCCTGGTGCCTTCATGACAATGGCAACGACAACTTATATCATCAATGCGCCAATCGGCTTTGGCCAGTCAATGACTGTAGCCTACATCGGAGCAGCGATCGTTACCGCAGCAATCATTGCCATTTTCTTCAAGGCTGCTATAAAGGCGCGCGCGAATAATGTTCCGCTGGACGAAGATATCTCCAACTGGAACAAGGTGGCGTAAATATGAGCTGCTGCAGTCCGAACTACCGGAAAACGGTCAACGAGAAAGAAGAGCAAGTCAATGGCAAAGGGAAGGACCAGCTTCCTATCTACGCAAAAGCCATCCTTGTTCTTGTTGCCGCAGGCTCCCTGCTGGCAGCGTACTTTCTCTATTGATGGGATCCAGTAAAATTAAGGCTTGACTTCGCTTCATTTTGAAGTGCACGCTTATGACAGGCGTGCACTTTTACTTTTTTCATATTTGATGAGGAGGTCGATGGACAATTGAAAATCCTGGTTGTTGGTGCAGGGGCAATCGGCGGTTACTTTGGCGGAAGGCTATTGGAAAAGGGCGGGGATGTCACATTCCTTGTAAGGGAAAGACGGCAGCTGAAATTGCGTGATACTGGCCTTGTCGTCGAAAGTATCCACGGAGATATGCGTTTCCCTGAAGTGAAGACTATTTTAGCAGGAGACGATCCGGAAGCATATGAAGTGATCCTGGTTTCCACGAAATCCTACCATTTGAGCGATGCGATTGAGGATATACGCCCGTTTGCCGGCAGGGACACGATGATTTTGCCGCTTCTAAACGGAATTGCCCATCTTGATCTATTAGCAGAAGCTTTTGGAAGTCAAAATGTGCTGGGGGGACTATGCTTCATTGAAACCACGCTTGACAGCGAGGGGAGAATCCTGCAGACAAGTCCAAGCCATGACCTTGTGTTCGGCGAACGGAACGGAGTCCGGACTGAGCGGATGATGCAGCTTGCAAAAGCATTCGAAGGGTCGACGGCCAGTTTCCGGCTTTCTGAAAAAATCGAGCAGGAGATGTGGCACAAATATCTTTTCATTACCTCTTTAAGTGGCATCACCTCGCTGTTTAGATCGCCAATCGGACCAATCCGCGAGGAAGCACTGGGCGCCGGGGTGCTGCGCAGCCTTATTAGGGAAACAGCCGGGATCATGCGCAAGATCGGCGCCCCGCTTGCCAGCGGGATCGAGGATGCCACTTTTGCCAGACTGAACGAAATCGGCTACGGAATGAAATCGTCCCTCCAGCGTGATATGGAAAAACAGCTGCCGACCGAAGGAGATCATCTATTCGGCTATTTACTGGAAAAAGCAGCCGGCTTTGGGATCGAAGCTCCAACCTTGTCAACGGTTTATGCGAATCAAAAGATTTATGGAATGAATAGAGGCTAGGGGTTTCTTAAGGGGCGTAAAGGATCCGGAAGAGACGTTACTGTGAACCTGCCATGATACACTACACACTGCGAAACGCGTACAAAAAGCCTGCACAATGAATCCTGGGCCTGGCCAGGAACAAGGCTTGAAACTGCTCGTATCTTAAAGCCGTTGTACAAATAAAAGGAAGAGAGCAATAATTCCCGCTCTCTTCCTTTTATTTGCTCGTTCGGTCAATCGCCCGTTTGATTGTTTCTGCCTGCTGGGAGATGTTGCCAATTCCCTGGAAATGGACATACATGATTCTTGGTTGTTCATGGAGCATATGATTATGGACCGCTGAAATCTCCAGCCTGCCTTTGCGAAGTTCATCAATGACTGGGTTTACTTCTTCCTCCAGCAGGGCTAATTCACCCATCACTGCCGTCCCTGTGCCCACCTTCTCGAAAGACATATGGAAAACAAGCTCCATAGCTTCAGGAGACATTTTTTTGCCCATATGGGTTGCCTGGATACTCTCCCTTCCAATCTCGACCTTGCAGATTCCGTTTCCTGATTCGACCTCTGTTTTGAACACACTTTTCAAAACATCACAGTTTCCCTGCCCCACTGCGTTCGCCACTTGGGGAACAAACAATGCCAGCAAAAGCGCAGCTCCGATAGCCAGTTTCCTCATTCACCATCACTCCTTTTTTCCTTTATCATGCCTTTTCGGCCTTCTGATATGCAGGAGTTCCAAGTGAATTTGATTTTTATGAGGAGAAACGAACCCTTCTACCTTGCTGCTTTCTGTTAAATTCAACTTGATTTCCTCAGGCGCGCCAGGGAGCCTCGTCGGCACACCGCGTCTCCGCGGTCTCCTCCTTTTTCACGATGAAGTCTTCATCCCTTCCGCTCCGAACCAGCAAAATAGTCAAAAATCAACACTACCCAGCATTACCGATTTGCGTCCCTCTGGAAGCGGGCTAAAGTTATTTAAAAATGGCCATTGGATTGTTCCGGAAATGGCCACTTCATGAGCTGAATACTGTTTATAAACAGGCTTTCACATGAGAAAAAGCTTTCTACTTTCAGGACATTTTATTTTCGACTTGCTCCTCCTGCTCATAAAAGTCTATTACAGCTCTTGCACGATCATATACTTTTAGCTTTAAAATATTCGGACGTATGATTTTTATCTGATTCCCGAAGCCAAGGATATATTCAATCGCTTCTTGTTCTGTGTCAAAGCACAGCTCCATTGGGATCCAACCATTTTCTAAGGGTGAATCACTTTTTACGGTCTGTACAAAGCGTCCAGTGAACTTCATTCTTTGGACGATAGCCGGAGATCCTTCAACATCGACCTCGTATCTTGGCAGATTTTTAATGAATTCTTGTGTTGAGCTGCTCCAATAATGGGCTAAATCAAAGTGATTTGGCCGGGTAAAAGTTCCACTCATCAATAGCGCAGACAATATTCTTGAGGCTCGATAGTTTCGGATTTTTTCGTTTGATAACGCGATTAAATACCATCTACTGCCTTTGGCAACTAATCCTAACGGGTTGACAACTCGTTCGATGCACTCCCCATCTGCACGCTCATATTTTATTTGTAGTTTCCGCTCTTCCCAGATCGCTTGTTGCAAAACTCTGAATGACTGCATTTTTTCTGTTGACTGTCTCCAGGTGCTTGTATCAACATGGATCCGGTTCCATACATCCTCCGCATTTTCCTGTAAGGGGGCTGGAATCGAAGCCAGTATTTTCTGGCGCGCTTCATGCCAATCCTTTGTTAATCCTAAGTCTGTAAGCAACTGGAATGACGGTGATATAAGCAAAGACTTAATTTCATCGGCTTTCAAGCCAGTTAAATTCGTTCGATACTGTTTAAGCAGTCTCCACCCTCCAGCCTTTCCGCGTTCAGCCACCACGGGGATACCGGCTGCACTCAATGCTTCCATATCCCGATGAATGGTACGTTCAGTTACCTCCAATTCCTGGGCTAATTCCCTGGTTGTCAATTTCCTTTTATTTTGAAGCAGCAGTAAAATGGATATCAGCCGATCAGCGCGCATAACTCCCCACCTCAATGATTCATCATCATATATTTAATTATGACAATAGATGTCATAATTAAATATTATACTAGGTGTCAATATAGCAATGAAACTTATTTTCACAATAAATAGTAAGTGGAATGGAAATAGGTCCTCTTTGTATAGCAGGTCCATTCCTTCCCCATTTTTGTGTCCTCTTAGATTCATGTGATATTTGATTCCATTGCTATATACCGGCAATATCTATTTGATTAAAGGGAGGAAAATTCATGTCAAGAAAAATAGTTTTAGATTTAGCAGTCACAATAGATGGGTATATTGAGGGGGCAAATGGCGAGGTTGATTGGTGTATCATGGATTCGGAGATGGGTTTTATTGATTTTTTGAATCAAATTGATACTATTTTTTACGGGAGAAAAAGCTATGATTTATGGGGACAATTTACTCCGGAAAAAGAAGACCCCGATGCTGAAAAAGAAATTTGGAAAGCAGTTCATAGCAAGGAAAAATACGTGTTCTCCAAAACGCGAAAAGGGACTGACAATAAAGCGGTCTTCATAAATGACCATATTCTTGAAGAAGTAACTGAATTAAAGAATAAGCCTGGGAAAGACATCTGGCTATATGGCGGAGCAAGCCTCATAACAACTTTCATCGATTTAGGACTTGTTGATGAATTCAGATTATCTGTTCATCCTGTTATTTTAGGAGAAGGAAAACCGTTGTTCATGGATTTAAAACAGCGATTGAATTTAAAATTAGTTAATACAAGGACTTTTTCCTCTGGGGTTGTGCAGCTAATCTACCACTTAAATAAAAATTGGCTCTGTTAAACTTGGGGGTTGATTTCCACTCCAGGGACATGCTCTCCGCGGGGTGTCAGTGGAGCTCGTCCAGCTTCAGCGCTTCTCTCCTGCCAATGAAGTCAAAGAGCGACTTCACTGGCAGGCCCTTCGACGGACAGGACGTCCTAGTGCCGACGTTGCCGCAGGACGCGGCGGTCTTAGTCGGCCAGCGCTTGTCGGGGCTGACCAAAGCGCTTCAGCTTCCCTATCTCCTCGGCCCTTTGCGCCTGCGGGGTCTCCACCTTGCCGCTGCATCCCGCATGAGTCAGTCCCTTCCGTTCCAATCAACTCTTTAAAAAACAACATTCAGCTTTAACACAGCCTAAAAATTAACAATACCGTAATTCCAAAGACTAAGATACTAGAAAGTAAATCTACCTGTCCCAGCCGATGATCAGAAGTTCCTGCCCCCTGCCAGAAAAGCATCCTGCTATTGCAGAATGCTTTGATAAGGATACCTATTCTTTTTAACAAATGCTTCAAATACATCATGGGGCAGCGGCTTGCTGAAATAATAACCCTGGCCGATTTCGCAGCCATTGCTGCTCAGGAATTCGACCTGTTCCCGATCCTCTACGCCTTCGGCAATGACGCCGAATCTTAGGTTATGGCCCATATCAAGGATGGTCTTCACCATCGCCCCTTGGTTCCCGTGCAGAGCGATATCCTCAACAAAGGACTTATCGATCTTGATTTTGTCGATTGGCAGATGCCTAAGGAGGCTCAAAGAAGAGTAACCTGTCCCAAAATCATCGATTGCCACTGTGACGCCAAGATCCTTCAGTTGCCTCAGGACGCCAGCGGTTTTCTGGCTGTTTTGCATGATGCTCTCCGTAATTTCCAGATCGAGAAAATCCGGCTGAAGTCCTGTGTTATCCAGAATCTGCTTCACTGTATCGACGAACTGATCATCCTGCAGCTGGCGGACCGATATATTGACGGAAACCGGGACACGAAGGAGCCCGCTCTCCTGCCATTCCTTATTTTGCTTGCATGCCTTCTGGAGGACCCATTTGCCAATCGGGACAATCAATCCCGTTTCCTCGGCCAGCGGGATGAACTCCCCGGGGGAAATGATTCCTTCCTCTGGATGGGACCAGCGTACAAGCGCCTCCACACCGATGATTTTTCCCGACTCCAGCTCCACTTGAGGCTGGTAGTAGAGAACAAGCTGATCATGCTCAAGTGCTTTCCTGAGACCATTCTCCAGCTCCATTTTCCTTGATGAAAGCCCACGAAGCTGGTCAGTATAGAACTGGAAATTGTTCTTCCCCCTTTCCTTCGCCAGGTACATCGCAGTGTCCGCATTCTTGATCAATGTTTCTTCGTCATTTCCATCAAATGGAGCCATGCTGATCCCGATGCTTGGTGTCACGAAGAATTCCTGGTTCTCAAGCTCGATTCCTTCAGAAAATGCTTCAAGAATCCCCCGGGCAATTTCAATCACCTGTTCTTTGGTATGGTCCTTGAGCAAAATGATGAATTCATCGCCGCCCTGGCGTGACACAAGCCCATGGTCCCCAACAGCCTCTTTCAGCTTTCCCGCAACGATCTTCAGGATTAGGTCCCCGACAGAATGCCCTTTCGTGTCGTTTATGATTTTAAAACGGTCAAGATCCAGGAAAAGCACGGCCAGGCTGCGGCAGCTATCCTCCTGGAATGCTGCATTCAGATGCTTCCTGACCATATTCCTGTTCGGAAGCCCTGTCAGTACATCATAATAGGCCATATATTTGATTGTATTTTCCGCTTTCTTCCGTTGGGTCAAATCCCTGCCGACAATCTGCTCAGCCATCCGACCCTCATATAGAATCGGCATCGCTGACATTTCAACAGCGATTTCCTTTCCATCAAGCTGTGTCGCCTTGAATTCGAACCAAAGCTTTTCTTCAGAATCCTCATCGATTGCCAGCTCCCTGTGCTTGATCCTGGTGAGGACATCTTCAGGAATGACTTTAGAAATCGGCTGCCCGATTAAATCCTCCGGGCTTTCGGCCTTCAGCAGCCTACACCCTGCTTCATTGATGTAATCAAGCTTTCCTCTGCTATAGACCGCGATCAAATCAGGAGACATTTCCACAAGGCTTCGGTAACGTCCTTCACTCTCCTGCCTGTCGGTAATGTCAAATAGCACACTCGTGAAATCGATGAAGGTCCCGTTTTCATCCAGGACAGGAATCCCCCTGTCCTGAATCCAACGCACTTCGCCATCACGGCGTATGATTCTATAAATATTCGTAACCGCTTCGCCCCTCAGGAAACCTGCCGCCCTCCCAGGAAGGATATGGCGATCCTCCGGATGGATGACCTGCTTCCAAAGGGTGCTATCTTTATAAAACTCTTCAGACGAATAACCATAAAGTTTTTCGATTCCAGAGGTGATCAATAGGGTATCCGTCTTTAAATCATGCGACCAGATCGCTACATCAAGCGTATCGAAAATGCTTTTGAGCCTTTTCTTATTCGCATGAAGCTCCTTCGCAGTTTTGTTGATTCCCTTGAATAGGACCACAATGAAAACAGTGAGGACTGAAGTGGTTGTTAAGCCGATTAAATACTCGCTGGTCTCACTTATAGAAAAATAGAAAGAGGTGAACCAATCCACAATCTCGACTAATAAAACCAATACTAAAATAAATAATACATTGAAATGATGAATTTTCTCTTTACTGTCCATTAAAGAGTTTCCTCCATGACTTGAGCTTAGGTGTAATATTCCAGCACTACATATTATTAACATATCAAATACCAAGCCCAGCGCACAATGGAATGTTAAAATTTTGTCGAAAGTTTGCGGATTTTCATCATGATTCTCAAGGTAAACCGAATAACCATAAAAAGGAAACTGGCCTTTCAACCAGTTTCCTTTTTTATGGCTTTACAGGAGAATAGTGTTCCAGTAATTGATTTTTCAGATCTTCCTGATCCCCTGCATATTCAATTGAAATGTATTTCCTTGCGTTTCCTTCATCAACCAAATGGACGTACCACTTGAGATCCTGGCTTGGGAAGTGCTGGAACAACACCAGTGCCGGACTGCCGTTAACCGTAGTCTTGTTTTGCATGACCGAAGGGCCCTGGCTGGTCATATGCTCCACCATGCCCGCGGCGATCGTTTCCAGGCTGTCAGCCGTATCCACCTTCATGGCTGTCAGGATCAAGGATCCATCCGGTGTCGCATATTGGATCCCATTCGGGATTCCGCCTCCTTGTTCGATGAACTTGATGAAATCCTCAGGTATCTTGAACCATCCAACCGTATCATCCCCGACAAGTTGGAAGCCTTCTTTTACATTTCCTGGCTCGCCATCCGTTTCGGTTGAATCAGCACTTGTACCTTCGCTTGCATCATCCTTTGTGCCCTCCGCATCAGGAGTTGACACATCCTCTGTGCCGGCACCATCCGCGCTGTTTACCGTGTCTGCAGCAGCCGCTTCACCTTCCTCTGTACCGGTTTGCTGTTTGACAACTGTCTTCACCGTCTCTTTCACGACACCACCGCAGCCAGCCAGCAAAAATGCCGAAAAAACAATCAAACTTCCCATCACTTTTTTCATGAAATTTCCCTCATCTCTTTGTTGATATCCAACCTTTCCCATTTTATATTCATTTGCCTATATATTCAAATAATTTACATTGGGTTTTAAAAAGGCTGGCGCCTACATCTTAACAGCCACCGTTTCCTGCTGCGCTTCTTTCCTTAGCAAATCCAGGAACACGTTTCCCCTGTATAGATACGGAACGATCAATAACAGGCATAATCCGCACAATCCGAGCAGGCTCCATACCGGTACTTTTTCCAGCAGGTAACCAAACAAGATAAAGCCAACCGGCGTCATGACACTTGAACCGGTTTCCAGGAGGGACATCACCCGGCCGCGATACTCATCAGGTGTATTTTTCTGTAAAAGAACCATGACCGGCATATTGATGAACATGATACCTGCTGAGAGCAGCAGGACCAGGATGATGAAATAACCAAACAAAAAATCGTTCGAAATGGATGCAAAGGATTGGAAGTCTGGCAGTCCCAAAGAAATCAGTACAATTGAGAGAAGCAAGATTCCTAACATGATCGATTGCTCTTTTCTTTTGATTTCTTTTCTTGCTGACAGATACAAGGCCAGAATCATCATCCCTGCGGAAAAACTCCCTTCGATGATGCCAAGCTGGATTGAGGACATTTTTCTGATTGTGAGCACTAAATAAGGCAGGGCGACTGGAAAAACAGCAAACCAAAAGTTGAGCCAGATACTGATGAGGATCAGGTAAAAGAGGAAAGGCTGCTGCTTGAGATAAACGATGCCCTGCTTCATATCTTCCACCATGCTTGTTTGTTTTTCCGGTTTTTTCTTGTCTGAGAATAAATTATAATCGATAAGGATGCTTACTATGGCTGCTAGAAGGAATGTAAGGATGTTGAGGCCCATGAAGGTGGTGATGGGAAAAATGCCAAAGAAGACGCCCCCAAGGACGGGACCTAGAATCGCTGATAGGGAAATTGCCGCCTGGTTCAATGACATTGCTTTCTGAAGGTGGTCAGGGCCAACCATATTGTAAATGGATGAAGTCACTGCGATGGAATAAAAGGTGTTCAAAATGCCCAATCCCGCAGTAGCGGCATAAAGGATCCATATTTCATTTGACAGGAAGGTAAAGACAAGCAAAGCAGCAACTAGCCATACTGTACTGCAAAAGTTAGAGGAGATGATGATCTTCTTCCGGTCAAAACGATCACTGATGGTCCCTGCAATCGGAGCGAGCAATATCCGCGGCAGAATGCTTAAGATCAATGTAATCGCGAAGTTGAGGCTCGAACCAGTTTCGGACAGGATATAGAGTCCGATGGCAAACGCATAAATCGAAGATCCAAGGACTGCGGTCACTTTTCCTAGGAGGAAAAAAATCAGATTCCTCTTCACCGCCTTCTCCATTAGTCTTCCTCCTTGATTTTTTTTAAAATAACATTGAGTTCATAGGAAGTCCGTTCTTCTTCGCTCTTGCTGGTTGATCTTTCTACATACTTGAAAAAGAGTGCGTCCAAATCTGCATGTAACTCCTTCAGGTCGGCTTCAGTCAGTGACACATACGTTCCCTGGCTCGTTGTCTCTTCTACCTTCGTGTCCTCTTTCTCGGTATTCAAACTGAAATGGGTCGCTTTTGAACGATAGTATTTTTCAATGATCCCTCTGTTTTCCCTCGTCTCTTCAATTTCCAGGATTCCGCCATTGTAGAGCTGCTGGATATGATAATGAATACTCCCGGCAGACTTCCCTAGTTCATCAGCTACCTGTTTTGCGGTCATCGCCTTCATTGCCAGCAAGTAAATGATTTTAACCCGCAAAGGGCTGGAGACGAGCTTCTGCTGTTCCAAATTCACTTCCATGGTCTTTTTTATATAATCCATCCGACTCACCTTCCAAAATTTTCATTTGATTTGACTTTATTATATGTTCTAAATTTTTAGAATGCAATAAAAAATTAGAATGAGTGGTTTGTCTAGTTCAGATTTTTAATTTTTCACAGGAAAAAATACACTCCTTTTGGATGCAGACGCATGCCAGGAATTTAGTCACTGCCTTCCACAAAGCTATTTACTGAATAATGACCAGTATTTTCTGAACCTCAAAACATATAATCTTATCATTGATTTCCATTCTTTCTGTCTTGAATCGAAAATCTGTTGCGAAAGTGCTGGATACGGATTTTAACAGGATCCAGCGTTCTATTCCTCCATGGCACAAGTGGAAACAATGATCCTCAATGCCTTAACCAGCGTTTCCTGAGGAAGGGACGGCAGTGAGGGATTGCTGACTGACATTTTTGTCGAGGCCGGAAAGTGGATAAAACCAGCCTTGATCGGAAGGCTGTTTTTCCGAATATGGTTCAATACAGCATAAAGCGTATTGTTACAGATAAAAGTTCCAGCACTATTCGAAATCGCGGCAGGGATGTCTTCATCGTTCAGATTTTTCACGATCTGCCTGATTGGCAAGGTAGCGAACAAGCCGTCAGGACCATGGATGTCGATCGGTTCATCGCTGGGCACTTTCCCCTTATTATCAGGGTATGGATTGCCGGAGCCTGTGTCTTTTATATTGATGCCGATCCGTTCAGGTGTGATGGCTGTCCTGCCCGCAGCAAGGCCGCAAGATATGACAATGTCCGGCTTTACCTCATTCATTTTATGAATCAGCTTGTCCGCACACTCATCAAAATGAACAGGCAGCAAAATCGTTGAAACCTCCCTGTTTTTCGCAGAAAATCGTTCAGCATCCTTGAGCAATTCCTCGGTAGGATTTATGCTCATCTTTCCGAATGGCTCAAAGCCGGATATCAGGATTTTCATGGGACAGCCTCCTTTGCTTAGTTATAAACTTATACTTTTCTTCTTAAAATCCTGGCAATTTGTAAATCTTTTTAGGCAAAATTCACTAAATCTCTTAAAAAATCAATAACTCTATCTATACAAAAATCGCATACACCCTAAATATTGTTCCCTTATTCTATCAATGGGTAATAAAAATGCAAAGGAGATGGAGAAATGAAAAAAGCATTGATTGGAGCGGGAACCGCGCTGGCGCTTTTGTTCAGTCCTTTTCAACAGGCGTTTGCGGATGGGCCTACAAAAGGGGAACTGAGGCAATTTGATACGGTTGCCCACCGAGGCGCTTCGGGCTACGCACCAGAAAATACGATTGCTGCCTTTGATAAGGGGCTTGAAATGAAAGCAGACTATATCGAAATTGACGTCCAGCGCAGCAAGGATGGTGAACTAGTCGTCATCCACGACACGACGGTTGACAGGACGACGGATGGGACTGGCAAAGTCCGCGACCTGACATTCGAGGAGCTTCGCAGCCTTGATGCCGGAAGCTTCAAAGGGGAGGAATTCGCAGGGGAAAAAATCCCGACTTTCGAAGAAGTCCTTGACCGTTATCGTGGAAAAATCGGGATATTGATTGAGCTGAAAGCACCTGAGCTGTATCCAGGTATGGAAGAGAGAGTCGCACAGGAATTGAAAGAACGCAACTTAGACAAACCTCAAAATGGAAAAATCATCATCCAGTCATTCAATTTTGATTCAATGAAGAAGATGGATGCCCTCCTTCCCGAAGTTCCGATTGGTGTACTGACTTCCTCCTCGCTGCATGTCACGGATGAAGCCCTTGCAGGTTTCGCTGAATACGCTGACTACTTCAATCCGAACTACGGCCTGGTTTCAAAAGAATTAGTGGATAAAGTCCATGACCTTGGCATGGAAATTCAATCATGGACCGTCCGCAGCCCCGAGGCAGCCCAATTCCTCATCGACATGAAAGTGGATGGAATCATTACCGATTATCCGGATTATGTCGATCCCCGGAACTAACTGAAGTGCCTGCTCCCGCTTCGCGGCAATCCAGCTGCGCGAAGCGTGAACAGGCTCTTTTTCTCATTCGCTGTCCGGCGTGATATTGAAGAAGTTCGCACTTTCGTCTTTCTTCACCTCTTCTCCTTTTTTGTCATCCATTTTACCGTCGGATTCATAGCTCATTTTGAATTCTTCCTCTTTTTTATCCATCTTCCATCCCTCCTTTGCTATTTGGGTTTAGGGTTTCCCGTTTTTTTTTCATCATACAAAAAACACCGGATATACCGGTGCTTCCATGGATGTTCTGTTAAACTCCCCTATGATTCCGGGCCCAAGTCAGGAGGCCATTGAAACGTCGTTGTTAAAAATCAGAAAGCAAAACTGTGAGATCCAATCTGCTGGTTCACTGTACGGGTAAAAATCCATTGGTCAGTGGCCAGAAGAGGATTGTAATAATAGACGGCTCCATATGATGGATCCCAGCCAAGGAATGCATCCTTCACAGCTTTGTATGCAATGGAATTCGGCTCGAGATTGTATTGGCCGTCAGAAACAGCCGTGAAAGCGTTCCGCTGGAAAATCACCTCATAAACCGAATCAGGAAATTCGCTGGATTGGACCCGGTTCAGGATGACTGCCGCCACTGCTACCTGCCCCTTATAGTCCTCTCCTCTTGCTTCGCCATGCACCGTATGTGCCATCATCACAACATCGTTGATCATCCTCGATGTCTTCGGCCCTACTTCCCCAACGGCCTCGATGCCAAAATCCCTTTGGAATTGCTCAACGGCATTCCTTGTAATCGGTCCATAGTAGCCTGTCGTATCGCCATAAAAATAGCCAAGTTTTTTTAATACAGATTGCACATAGGTAACGTCTGAACCTCTTGAACCCATTTTCAACTGTGAGGCTTCGGCATCAACCTGGAAAAAACCAATCATGCAAAACATTCCGGCGGCTGCAGCAATCATTCTTATGTACTTCATTCATCTTCTCCTTTTTTATTATGTTTTTGAATGGACAATGGTTAACATCCCCCCTGATTTCCGCTCGAGGAAATCCTTTTCATTCCCCGGCGATGCGGCACGAAGGAAATCCAACCAATCCTAAGGGAGCCTCCTTGTGTTTCCTCCAATCAGCATTTTACGCAACAGAGCCTCTATGGTCAATCACCGCCTCCTCCCATTCCTTGCATTACCATACCCTTTCCCCAAAATACAGGTTGGAAACTCGGCCAAAAGAATGGAAAAGTCTTTTAAACATGGGATGAATTTCTTATTTTATTTTTATTTAGTGAGCCGTAATTTTACAATTATCAGATAAATGTAGTATCTTTAAAGAACCAATATTGAAGAAAACGTGAGGCATACGTATGTGGAGAAATAGGAATGTTTGGATATTATTGACCGGGGAATTCATCGCTGGTCTTGGATTGTGGCTTGGGATCATCGGGAACCTTGAATTCATGCAGGAAAAAATTCCTTCTGACTTCTTCAAATCAGTTCTCCTTGCGGCCGGGTTGCTCGCCGGTATTGCTGTTGGTCCACTAGCAGGGAGGTTGACCGATCAGCACAGCAAAAAGACCGTCATGCTGCTGTCAGGCTTTGTCAGGGCGGCAAGCGTCCTCTTCATGCTGATTGCCATTCAAACAAGTTCCGTGTGGTGGATGCTGATCTTTCTGGTCTTACTGCAAATTTCTGCCGCTTTTTATTTTCCGGCACTTCAGGCAGCAATTCCTTTAGTCGTCAGCGAAAAAGATTTGCTCCGGCTTAACGGAGTGCATATGAATGTCGCTACGCTTTCTCGCGTTATCGGCACAGCAGTTGCAGGAATATTGCTTGTCATGATCCCTTTATCGATGGTGTATGTTTTATCCCTGGCCGCCTATCTCATTCTCTTCAGTCTGACCTGGTTCTTAAGGTTCGATGAGCAGATTGAAGTACTGCATACCAAGGCAGGGAACCAAAGACAAGGATTCAAGGATGTTTTTCCGGTCATCAGCAAATTGCCAATCGTTCTCATGACACTGATCATGGCACTCATCCCGCTTTTGTTCCTCGGCGGCTTCAATTTGCTTGTCATCAATATCAGTGAGCTCCAGGGCAGCGCGGCGATAAAAGGATGGATCTATACAGCAGAGGGAATCGCCTTCATGTGCGGCGCCTTTTTGATCAAGCGGATCAGCGATAGGGTCCCGCCATATACTGTTTTATTCGTGAGTTCTTTCCTGATCGGCATCTCGCAGATGATGCTCTACTTTGCTTATCTCCCTGTTTTAACGATCATCGCCTTCATCGTCTTTGGATTCTCAGTCGGCTGCTTCTTCCCGACCGCCGCAACTATTTTCCAGACAAAGGTCCCGAAGGACTATCACGGCCGCTTCTTTTCCTTCCGCAACATGATGGACCGCGTATTCTTCCAGATTGTCCTGCTTATGACCGGCTTCCTTCTGGATGCAGTCGGTCTTCAGAATATGAGCGTAATGTTCGGCATTTTATCTATCGGAATGACTTCCCTCTTTTTCCTGAAATCAAGGTCGCTGCGAAAAGGTGCCGAACCAAGGAAAAATGTTGGGTGAACCACCGGCAAGGCTCCAAACGGTGAGGAGCCTTTGCCAGGCAATCCAAAAAGATCACCCATCCAGGAGAGGGAAGCTGGCCATTCACTTGTACTGCGTCCGTGACGCCCGGATCTATTAGTCACCGGATATTCCTTTTAATTGGGTGTCTCCTTTTTCACCATCCAGCTAACCTCGCCCGACAAAAGCCAGGCACCCTCTTCAGGATGCCTGGCTTTTAAACAAGCAGTCTATAAACTTTTTCGCCTATCAAATGACCGCAGTTGATCGCGTTCAGGTTGCTCGCGATCCAAAAGCGGTATCACGCAGCCTCCTGTTCTTGAAGCCTGGACATCTTTGACCAGTTTATATAGCCGTAGATGGAGTTGACAAGGAAAGCTGACCACATGACAAGCATGGATAAATCATTCCCGCCTGTTGTGACGAGTGCCCCGATCCAAAGAATGATCGACAGGACATTGACTGAAATCCACAATGCCCACTGTTCAGCATACCTCTTCAGCATCAAGATTTGCGCAGAAATCGAGAGGATATTCGTCGCCGAGTCAATCCAGACACTCTTGCCGCCTAAATATTTCAGAAAGAATCCGTATGCGACAATTGAAATCGCCACCACTGCAAGCAGCTTGATCCAGCCCTGCGAGGAAAGGCGCTGTACAGGAATGTCCTCACCTTTTACACTTTCTGCATCCCTGATCTGGTTTTTTCTCCACATATACATTCCGATGAACTGGACAGGGAAATAAAATAGCCCGTTCAGCATCGCCTCCCCGTAAAGGCCATATGTATAGGCAATATAAGCATAGGTGGATGTTTGGACGATTCCAAAATAATAGTTTGATATTTTCCCTTTCGCGACAAGGACAACGCACAGCATCCCCGCGATCGAAGAGATAAGTCCAAGAAGCGAATCCTCCCAGGCAAAAAACAAATAAATATTGACTCCAGTAAAAATGATCAGCCAGCTCTTTTCAAAAGCTGTCCAGTCTCTCAAAAAATTCATTCTTTCACCCCTTGCTGTAATAATCAAGCCATACATTTTATTCAACACCGTTCCTGATTTTTCCTCCTCAAAATTATCTTGAATCCCTTTCTTCTGTTAAAACGTATATAATAGAAAAAGTTTGCACCGGAGGGTCTATCATGTGGTTTCTCATTGGCATCCAGCTGTTCCTGATCGCTCTTTTTTCCATCCTGGGGTGGGCAATCGTCAAGAAAAAGATATATGGCCTGATATCCAATTTCAATGGACGTTCCGATGAAGAACAACGCCAATTGATCGAGCTTGGCTATCCGCAGAGGGTCGGGAAGCTTCTGCTTGCGACTGCGGGCGGGATGGCGGCATTGCTTCCGCTCAGTTTCACTTCGTTCGATTACGCGATGGATATTCAGTTCGGTTTCATGATTGTATTCTTACTTGGAGGTCTTGTCTATCTGTCAAAATATGAAATACCGTCCAAACGGAAGCGCAGCTATATCGTAAGCTCGCTTATCGCGGCCGGGACCATCGGTTTTTTAGGGGTTTTAATATACGTGGGGTACCAGGATTTCGAACTTAAGACGCATGAGGACTCCTTTGAAATTACCGGCATGTATGGGGATGAGTGGAACTATTCAGAGATCGTAGCCGTCAACCTTCTCGATGAGATGCCAACCGTCACCTGGAAACAAGACGGCTTCGGCATGTCAACGATCGCAAAGGGGAGGTTCACAGTTGAGGAATACGGCACGAGCCTGTTGTTTGTCCATAAAGGGAACGCTCCTTATTTATATATCGAATTGAAGGATAAGAAAATCTTCATCAACAGCAAAAATCCCCTCCAGACAAAAGAATGGCAGGAAAAACTGACCAGGCACGGAAACTGAGAGGTGCCTGGCCCTGTATAGAAAAAACCACAGGACCAGGCACCTGGTATGTTCAAACTCCAATGCGTTTGATGATACGCGCTGGATTGCCGGCAATGACCACATGATCCGGTATGTTTTTGGTGACGACTGCTCCCGAAGCGATGACAACATTATGCCCGATTGCCACTCCTGGATTGATGATCGCCCTTCCGCCAATCCAGCAATTGTCGCCAACCGTTACAGGCTTGCCGAATTCCCGTCCAGCTATGCGTTCAAGCGGATCGATGGGATGGGTCGCTGTATAAATATGGACTCCCGGCCCCACAAAACAGTTTTCTCCGATCTTGACTTCACAGACATCGAGAATCACGCAATCAAAATTAGCAAAGAAATTGTCCCCGATATGAATGTTATACCCATAATCGCAGCGAAAGGACGGTTCAATGAAAGCCGTTCCTTCAACACTTCCGAAAAGCTCTTTGATCAGTTCCTGCCGCCTCCCACTTTCTGTTTCTTTCGTCTGATTGTAAAGCCTCGTCAATCTTCTCGCATTTTCCCGTTCCTTAACAAGCTCCAGATCAGCAGCAAGATACAACTCCCCAGCTAGCATTTTCTGTTTTTCCGTCTTCACTTTCCAGCCCTCCAGACCATGTTTGAATTTCACATAGGACAATCATGTCAAATTCCCTTACAAATTTCCACTTCCTACTTGAAGCACCTAATTTGACATCTGTGGTTACGAATAGTAAGCTACTTAATGCTTACTATTTGTAAGTGAATTTATTTTTGGAGGGGAAATCAATGACAGCATCTGAGAAAAGCTTATCCACAGTCATCCGAGAGCGTCATTCTGTCAGAAAGTATGATCCAGATTTTAAAATTTCCAGAGAGGAAATTGCAGATATCCTAAAAGAAGCAACCCTGGCGCCATCATCAAGCAACCTGCAGCCATGGAAATTCATTGTCATCCAGGACCAGGAAACAAAAAAAGAGTTGAGAGGCATCGCGAACAACCAGGAGCAGGTTGAAACGTCATCTGCTGTCATCGCTGTCCTTGGTGACAAGGAAATGTACAGGAATGTTGATAAAGTCTATCGCAGCGCATTTGAAGCAGGCTATATCGATGAAGCGAACATGAACCGAATCATCGAAGGGACGAATAAGCTGTATCCCGCTGCCCCTGAAGAAGCGAGAGCAAACATCGCTTCATTTGACGCCGGCCTCATTTCCATGCAGCTCTTGCTGATTGCCAAAGCTCGAGGATATGACACCGTTACGATGGGTGGCTTTGATAAACAAAAGTTCGCAGAGCGGTTCAACGTGGACGGGCGCTATATGCCGATCGTCCTGATCGCACTTGGAAAAGCTGCAGCGCCGCCGTTCCAGACTACACGCCTACCGCTAGAAGAAATTGTGGAATTTATATAGAAGCTGTTAGGGGCCGGCGCCTGCCGGCCATTTTATTTTAAAGCCAGGAACTCTTCGATATGACTGTTATCTTTAACAATGACCAGCTTATCCTCATATCGTTTAAGAAGCTCCATGATTTCCGCCCTGTTTTCAACTTCAAAATTCCGGTTCCAGGCAAACATCTTCCTGAGGATTCCGAATGTCGGTTCATAATTGGCTTTTTCCAATCCAAGCTTTTGTAAAATAAATCTTTTGATGATCCTGTTCGTCCTTCTTCTAAATGGAGGATCAAGGAGGATGATCAGGTCGGCGTTCCTGAAGCTTTGCCCTACCCATCCATAATGGACCCCTTCTACAATCCAGGTAGGTGAATCGATGATGCTTCCCAAGTGTTTATCCCTCTCTTGTTCACTTCTTCTGACATCCCCAGTGGAGCTCCTTTTCCAGACAACATTATCCAGTTCATAGCAGGGGATGTCCATCCTTTTTGAAAAGATTCTCGCCAAGGTCGTCTTGCCACTTCCAACTGATCCAATTATATGGATTTTTTTCATTTTGATCACCAATGTTCTTTTTTCGCTTTCCAGTCCAAAAACCCTTTTAAATTGGCAATGATTCGTTGAAAAGCAAGCAAAAATTTCACTGATCTCTTCGAATCAGCGTTCGAAGATATACCAGTGGAGCGCGGGCAGTTCAAAGAACAAAAAAGTGAACTCGCCTCGATATGGGGGTTACGATTTAACCTCGCAAAAAAATTCTCTGCACAGCCCAACTTACCAAAAGAAAAGCACAGTGAACGATTAAAACCGCTCTTTGTGCCTTTTTTATGTAAAACTTCTGATTGTCCACTTTTTTTCCGATATCCTTAAATGTATCACTAATTCAGTCGTTAAAATTGTTAAAGGAATCCTTCGTTCTAATCAACCACGCTTTGTTGGGCAGACAAGGTTCGAAATCCGGCGCCTTCCAAGCTCAACCTCCATCACAAGGAGCCAATGGATGGCTATGGTGACTAGAGGCTTGAATTATTTTCACGCGGCAAACATCTCGTTCCCTAAGTGGTTCCCGGGAAAGCCAAAAGGTAACGCAAAGACGGCTCTCGTGACCTAACGGGGTCCCAGGAGAGTCAAAAGGTAACGCAAGAGTGAAATGCACTCCCTTTGGAGGTGCTGTGAGTAGTAAAAGGTACTGCAAGCGCGGTATGCGCTCCCTTTGGAGGTGCTCGGAGTGGTAAAAGGTACTGCAAGCGCGGGATGCACTCCCTTTGGAGGTGCTCGGAGTGGTAAAAGGTAACGCAAGTGCGGGATGCACTCCCTTTGGGGCTGTCGGGAGAGCCGAAAGGTAACGCAAGTGCGCTATGCACTCCCTTTGGGGCCGTCGGGAGTGCCGAAAAGTAACGCAAGTGCGCTATGCACTCCCTTTGGGGCCGTCGGGAGAGCCGAAAGGTAACGCAAGTGCGGGATGCACTCCCTTTGGGGCTGTCGGGAGAGCCGAAAGGTAACGCAAGTGCGCTATGCCACTCCCTTTGGGGCTGTCGGGAGAGCCGAAAGGTAACGCAAGTGCGCTATGCACTCCCTTTGGGGCTGTCGGGAGTGCCGAAAGGTAACGCAAGTGCGGGATGCACTCCCTTTGGGGCTGTCGGGAGAGCCGAAAGGTAACGCAAGTGCGCTATGCGCTCCCTTTGGGGCTGTCGGGAGAGCCGAAAGGTAACGCAAGTGCGCTATGCACTCCCTTTGGGGCTGTCGGGAGTGCCGAAAGGTAACGCAAGTGCGCTATGCGCTCCCTTTGGAGGTGCTCGGAGTGGTAAAAAGTAACGCAAGTGCGGGATGCACTCCCTTTGGGGCTGTCGGGAGAGACGAAAGGTAACGCAAAGGGGGCAAGCGCCCCTTTCAGCTCAGATAAGTGCTAGCAGGATGAGATCGCCACATCCTGCAGCCACGTCGGCACGATCACCGTATCCTTTGAAGAGCCTGCCAATGATGTCGTTTCTTTGACTTCTTCGAAGGACTGAGGTGTCTCGCAAGGCTAAGGGCTGGAGCGCTATCCACACCTAAAGAATTTAATAATTTCCTGGTAAACAAACAAAAAAGCCGCCGAAGCAGCTTTTCCTAACATTATTTTATCCTTGTTTGATTGCCTGGATTTCTTTGAATGCCTGATGGAGATTTGCTTTGACTGTGATACCGTCCAGGTTCAGTCCAAGCGAAACCATTGTATGTGCAACCTCTGGGCGGATCCCTGTCATGATTGTCTTGACCCCGACAAGGGACAGCGCGCTGATGACCTTGAACAGCTGGTCAGCTACCATAGTATCGACGATTGCTACTCCGGAAATATCAAAAATCAGATGCGTCAGTTTCAGGTTGACTGCATGTTCGAGTGTTTGTTCCATTAACAGCCGCGCCCTTTCGGTATCCACATTCCCAACCAGAGGCAGGACACCTACACCCGGCAGCAGAGGGACAACTGGGACAGAAAGCTCAAGAAGCGCGGTCTTCGCATGCTCGAGACTTTTTTCATGGGATTTCACGAACGTCAGGCTGAAACTGTAGATGGCATTGTCCATAAGGGAATCAATGACCGAAACGACATCCATGATGGTTACCGCAGCCATATTCTTTGACACGGCCTCTTCCTTGATTGCTTTCCAGATATGCTTACGGTAATACCTCATATCCTTTAATGCTTCATCAAGGGAAGTACCTAATTTGTATATGTACTCTCCTGTTTCTTCGCCCCATTGCGAAATCTTATCAATATTCTTTTCCTTTTCGGAATGATCGATCAGCGCTTCTCCGAACACTCTGATAAAATCCGAGCGGATTTCAAGGATGTCTTCTTCCTGTTTTTGCAGCTCGTACTTTTGGGCTTCGGTCAAATTTGCCGCTGAATATCGGTCATCATGTACAACCCTGGCAATCTCTTCTTTCCTATTAACAATCATTTCCCCTAATACTCTTAATTCAGTGTTCATAAAAAATTCCTCCGAGGTCTTAGCGTTTTCACTGCAAACAAACCACCATGAATCTATACTTCTTTTCCATTAACAGGATTCCATTGTTAATACCAATCATAACGCAGAATAAGAGCATGAAACAAGTTTTTTAGCCTTGGAAGGAATTCGTTCTTTTTTGCGGGTATTCCCTCTTGATCGAAGGATGCTTCCATCAGGCATCCTAGTGTAAACTAATGGATGGAAGCATCCCTTTTTTATAAAAATAGGCAATAAGATTAATGAGCCGTTCCGGTATTTTCTTTGGAAAAAGCTTTCGATTGTAAAGTTTATAGAAGGCCGCCTTCAGATCATCCCATTGCGAACACTTCTTTTTCTGGCGAAAGCGGGCAACATCTATCAGTCTCACTTTTCCTCCAGGAGTGACAATGATATTCCTTAAGTGGATGTCTGAAGGGTTGAGCCCTCTATCCCTTGCCAGCCGGAGAGCAAGGTCTACTTCCCTGATTTGCCGGCTCGAAATCGGAATTCCCTCTGTCAGACAATCAAACAAAGTCTTTCCACTTACGTAATCGATCACCAGAAAGTTCTTTCCAGAGCCATACAACTTCGGATAGAATGGATTCCTCATCAACCGGGCATACACTTCTGCCTCTTCTTTCGCAATCCGCTCAAATGGAGGATAGAACACCTTCAGCACTTTATCCGTTCCCTTGATCCTGAAGGCGAAAGCGCTCCTTCCTTCGCCAACTAACTCAAGGCAAGGGTCCATCCGATCCAGAATGAAGTTATTCCCCTTCTTTTTGTAAATAACGCTTTTGGCTAATTCTTCATATTTTTTCACATCACTCAATCCTTTCCAAGCCAGGATTGTTAATGAACCACTCTGATCATATCCTCGTCCCAGCTCTCGACTCCTTGCTCAAATGTCAGCTTTGTCTTAAACCGATACGAAAGGTTCCTCGTGGAGACAGGCACATCCTCAGGCAACTGAAAGGAAAAAGGCACTTTGTCCGCTCCCTCGGACCGGATTCTCGTTTCAATTTGGATCCTTGCTGTATCAATGATTTCCTCAGCTCCTGATTTTTCATCCAACAACACAAGGTCACAGTCTATTTGCTTCAGTTCCTGGTCGATCGTGCCGCCTTTTATCAGAAAATATCCTGTTACCGCTTCCCCCGGCTTATAAACATCCTTCTTCAAGATCAGGTCGATTTGCGCTGATCCAACACCCATCAACGACATATACTTCCTTAATAACATGCGTCTGCCTCCATCTAAATGTATTGCCTTAACCTTTTGGCTTGGAGTGTTTCGCTTCCAATCTCCTATCAATTTTTTCAAGTGCCTGTTTGTCCCTTAATAACTCTTCCCTATTCTTTTTCACTAAATCTGAAAATCTCCATTGTTTTTTCACGATATTCACACTCCACTTTCTAAATTGTATGTCCATCCTATTTAAAATGCCTGTGCGGAAGGCATGGTCCCTCAACCGAGTTGTGTCGATCCAGCAAATTCCATGCCTGATCGTCCTGCCTTTTAAATGGGTCTGCTTATGTCAATCGCGTCCTGAGCCCAACTCTTTTCTCCTCACTAATTTTGTTCAAGAAAAAAACCTTCACCGGATATGGTGAAGGTTTGCAAACAAATAAAGACCTTCACCGAATTGGCAAAGGTCTTGCTAACAACATCCGTTGCCAACAAGGCCGGGAGGAAATCTCCGTAATGACGACCCTGTTGTAAAAGCTACTCCCCTTTAGGAGAATCATTCAAATATTTAAAGTTATCATACACGCATACGCACATAAATGTCAACTTGGATGCTTATTAATACGACCATGTTTCAATCTTATATTCCTCTGTCTTTCAGGTTGTTTCAGACAGCAGGAAATCCGGAAATAGCCAATTATTCTTTCAAATGGTCATTTCACTTCCCTGCCGAATTTCCCTTCATGATAATCCCTGTACGCCTGGCGTATTTCCTCCATGGAATTCATAACGAACGGTCCATACGCCACCACTTCTTCCTCGATTGGCTTACCGGAGTATACAAGGACTCTCGAGCGTTTCACCGCTTTCAGCCGGAGTTCGCTTTTGCCCTCAGCTTCCCGGGAAAAAGTGAGCATCGCTGCTGTCGATTTTTTTACAATCGTCCTGCTGCTTCCGGCTTCCAGTTCCCCTGAAAGAACATATAAAAAAGCATTATGGTCAGCAGGAAGCTCATAGGAAAAGGCAGTCCCTTCCATCAATTTAATCTCGGAGAGGGTGAATGGCACCAATGGTTCGAGCGGACCTTCCAGTCCAGCAGTCTCACCAGAATACACCTTTATTTGTCCGCCTTGAAACTGGGATACAGGCGCCGATTCGGAATAAACATTTTGATAGGAAGCAGAGGTGGATTTCAATTCCTTAGGCAGATTCAGCCACAGTTGAAGGGTATGAGCGATATCGTCATCCTTCGCTTCCTCGGCATGCCGTGCACCGGATCCCGCGTTCATATATTGTATATCCCCGGACTCAAGTATGCTGTGTCCGCCATGATTATCAATGTGTTCCAGCCTTCCATCAATCACATAGGTGATCGTCTGGAACCCGCGATGAGGATGATCCCCAAAGGTACCGCGCTTGAACCAGTCTTCTGCCATCATGACAAATGGATCCAGTTCCCTCCACCGCCTGGAATCCAATACCAACCCTACCTGGACATGAGGGAACTCTTTTTCTTCGTAATCAACAAACCAGTGGTCTTTTATATCCCGTTGCAACATTCGCCATTCTCCTTTTTCATCTCTTTCTTCCAATATAGAGCAAATGGGATGACACGCCAAGAATTTGGGACTCTGCCGTTCTTTCCTTTAAAAATTGAGAATAGCCACCATTTCCTGATTTCCCTTTTTCCTCCAATAATTCAAATGCTCATCCGTCAGGAAGGCTTCGACGTTTGAACCAATCAGTTCGAGGCTTTCAATCCACTTGCCCCCATAAACGGTTTGATTTCTTTCATCTAAGCAAAATAAGCTCTTGCCACATGGTCAAATCGCCCTGTCCACGAAAATTCCAGCGTGGTTACCATATTGTCGTTCGGCCGCCAGTTTCCTTGATCCATCAATGAAGTAAAACATGCTTCATTCTTGGCATAAAAGTCATAAAGACGATGCCACCTTTTTTGTGGCCCTGTTCAGTTCCCCTAAGAGCCTGCCGCGGTCATTTTCATCCTGCAACCGATAGATCGGGCCCCAGCACCAATGCAGCGTCAAACTGCTCATCCAGCAGCATGGACAGATCCCTTGCATCCGGTGAGTGAAAACCGTTGAATTGGTTTGTCAGTCCTATCCACTCCGCCTTTGCTTCTGCGATTTCAATCGGTGCTGGGGCCAAGTCAGTGGGTGATACGGGAGCCTTCAAGTGCGAGCCTCATTGCTTAATTCCCTGGACCGGCCCCGTTGTCGAGAATGTGTCCATCTTCACGAAGGTGCCTTTTTATATACTGCCAATTCACCTCAAATTCAATCGGCTCCCAGTCGAGCCCCCCATTCGTCAAACTCGATGTAGTAATCAATGATCCGTTCCACAAAAGCCACTCCTAGCCATATTTTTGCACAATTCTTCTCTTTCATTCCAGCTATTCCCTATTGGAAAGATACTCTTCCTATCGCGGTTATTATCCTGTATAATATTAAAATTGGCCATATAATATCGAACGTGGTTCGCAACCATCCCACGATAAAAAACTAGGAGAGATGAAAAATGAATACGAAAACAATGATCCGGAACGGGATCCTCGCGGCTCTATACATTGCCGTTTCCGCACTTATCCAGCCGTTTGGCTTCACGAATGTCCAATTCCGTGTATCGGAAATGTTCAATCACCTGATTGTCTTCAATAAAAAGTACTTTTACGGAATCATCCTTGGCGTGTTTTTAACGAATTTATTATTCTCGCCAATGAAAGCTTATGATCTAATCTTTGGGGTCGGCCAATCCGTCCTATCCCTCCTGATTACGATTTATACAGCTCGATACATCAAAAGCATATTAACAAGGATGATTGTCAATACATTGGTTTTCACCTTCACGATGTTCCTGATTGCCATTGAATTGAAACTTGCGTTCGGGTTCCCTTTCTTGTTCACGTGGCTGACGACTGCAGCAGGTGAACTTACGGTCATGGCAGTGGGCATCCCTGTCATCCTTGCCATCCACAGACGCTTCAATCTCGAAAAAATGGTGTAGCGACATGGGCATGACTGTGCCGATGGCAACGCAGATTCGCAATCGGCAACAGACTCAAATTGCCCATGAATTTCCGGACTGATTCGCATCAGAGGTCTACACAGAATGCTTAAGAGGCTGTCCCAAAAGTATAACTTTTGGGGCTTCTTTTTTGTCTTGTAAAATAATACGTTGATTGCTATTTATAAAAACTGGCTATGATCATTGCCGCCGGGTAAATGAGGATTTGACCAATGAGAGTTCCGAAAAGCTTGGTTCCGATCAATAGGATCACAAGTGCTTTTACATCCCCGTACGGCCGTTTATTTCTTAAAGCTTGATCGGTAATGATAGCAGACTGGGGATCTACCAATAATGTCAACAGAATGGTTGCTACCCCATTAATCATTCCGGATGAAGCCGAAGCTGATAAACGGAACTCCTCGTCTACAAAGAATGCAGCATAATAAGCTGAAATAACCCCTACTGTATATATAGCTGTAATCATTGTGTTTAGAATCAATAGCCTCTTGGGGATTTCCCTGTATCTTAACCTGTGAATCATTCTTTTCTGCGGTTTTTTTGTATTTTTCACCATACGCTTTATATTCGCAATGCTCAGGGCTTCAACTACAATGGAAGGAACTGAGCCTTTTATTTCAAGCCTATCAACTGCTTTAGGAAATAATCGAAGAAAAGTTGGAATGAACAGGATTCCAATAAGTGTCCCAATTGTCGCGGATAATATTACCAACCTGACTTCTTTTATTGGATCTGCCTGGCTGGCAATGCTTAAGCCTATAAGCGCACCGATTAAGGGCGCTTGAAACATATTGGCTGTCCTTGAAACCAGAACAAATATATTAAACAAGGACATGGAAAGTGCGAACTTTCCACTCTTAACAGAATTTAACCTGACAGAATAAGCAAGTGTATCAATAAAATGAATGACGAATGTCAGGCTCATTAGACTCAGGAGCATAGGATTCACCTTTCAAAAGATACCTTTATTTCTTTTTCTCTGAACTTGTTTGTATGGTATTTCCTCAAAAATCCCCAAAACTTCCTTTATGGGACAAAAAATGCCTAATCCCAAGCATACCAGGGGTTTAGACATTCAATAAGCAAATCCGTAAAGTTCCCAGAATTTTATTACTTAAAAGCCTTCACCATGGATTCGTTCTAAATACAAACCACCTTGGCAAGATTCAGACCCTTAGCGAGCCACGGAATCCCCTTGCAGCATAGTAGGATTCTGCCCCATTATGGTACACGAAGACAGTGCCATAGCGACGGTCACAAAAGAGGGCACCTCCAAGTTCCCTAATATGATCGGGTGTCTTCACCCAGCTTGATGTTTTCGTATCGAAATTACCAAGCTTCTGCAGCTCCCGGTATTGTTCTTCCGTTAATATCTCAACCCCAATGGCAGCTGCCAGATCAATAGCATTATTTTCTGGTTTATGCTTTTTCCTTGACTCCAGCGCATCATGGTCATAACAAACACTTCTGCGACCTTTTGGGCTTTCCGCCGCGCAGTCATAAAAAATGTATTCATCCGTCTCTTTATCATATCCAACAACATCCGGTTCACCGCCGGTTCTTTCCATTTCAAAAAGCGACCACAGTTTTTCAATAGCAGCTTCAAGTTTTGCTTGGACTTCAGTCCATTCAATTCCCTTATGGCGGTTGATGTTCTTCTCAAAACGGGCTTTCAAAACTCTGAATAATTCCTCACGCTGCTCTTGTGGCAATTCCCTATCCTTGCTGATGTTCTCATTCTTTGTCATCCTGGTTCCCCTCACTTTTAATGATTTATAAATGGTCCCTGTTTGGGATATGTGCCTGAATGCTGAAAAATCCACCTTATTCCTGAATGGGAATTAATAGGAAAAACAGCTTGTTGAACGGATTGCTAGTACAAACATCATCATACTGTAAGGTATGACGTTTTTTTCAAGGCCGTTTTCGTAAATTTTGTTGTTTTTTAATGAATAGTTGATTCACACTCCAGGCTGCTCACTTTCCTCGTGGCGTGAGTTGAGCCTCATCGGCGTAAAAGCGCCTGGGGGGCAACTTTCCCGCTGATCCTGCCGGAGTTTCGCACCTTCCGTTCGAATCAATCTTTGCGAAAACTTTTTGTGTTTCTTGAAATTGATTCAGAGAGCAACGATCTTTTAGAGAACAGCCTTTATCAAAGATCTATCCGCAGATCATCTTTACTTCCTATAATTTTTGTTTTATTGACAATAACCATTTTTTCAATCAGGCTTTTTTGTACAACTTAAGATTTCAACACTCTCCTCTCAATCTCCTCTTTATTCCAGAATCCGGACCTGGAAAAGGACGTGTTACTCAATCATCACGCCCATTTTTTAAAAAAATATATTTATTTTTCCTCGACGAATCAATGTTTTCTTGCTAGATATCATTTGTACATTCTATCAATGACAGACTTGACGAAGTCAGTCTTGGCTTCAGCATATTTATATTTATTGCCCCTACTTGCTGACGCCAATTCTTGCTTTAGTTTTTTATATTGATTTCTTGCGGTTTCATTTCCCCTTAAAATATCCCTGAAATTCAATTGTTCAAGCAAAAAACTATTGTCGCGTTGATACATATGTATTTGATGGGTTCTCGGCTCTCCTTTGTTA
Organism: Bacillus sp. REN3; assembly: GCF_017912555.1. Classification (GTDB taxonomy): domain Bacteria; phylum Bacillota; class Bacilli; order Bacillales; family Cytobacillaceae; genus Mesobacillus. Next base: position 83,165 of record NZ_JAERSD010000002.1, read on the forward strand.
AAGTATTGTCTTTCCGGCAATACATTTATTCCTTTGTAAGAGTACCCCAGTTCCTCTAAAGGCTTCACACATTGATGCCCATCCTCAAAATCATTCAGTTCAATGGCAATGTCGATGATTGGCTTCGCACTTAAGTTCTTTACCGATGTGCTTCCAATATGGTGAACATCTACTATATAATTGCCAATTGCGGCTTATATCCTCTTTTTCTCCAAAAGAAAATCCTTTTCCCATTCAGTTGTCCAAGGAACTAAAAATACCTCACCTTTCGGTAATCCCAGCATCTCCTTCACCCCCGTAAATCTAATTCTCTATGATTAAATTCGTTTTCTTTTTATATTGAACTCCGCGATTTTTCCAACAACTTATTCACTTATTTCCTTTACTTAGGGTCATATTGTTCCCAACTGAGAATGCTCCTACATATATTTTTTTAATACGTCAACTACTATTTCTTTGTTATATCCAGTTTTCTGGTTAATTTTTTCTGCCCATCCCTCTGTTGTCTCTATTTTTGGCTCTATGAATAAACCTTTATTTGTACTAAGAAAGCTTTCCCAATTGTTAAATTCCCAAAGCGCAATTTCCGAATCAAAGAGTATCCTACATTCTAATAAAGGGCGTTTAATTAAATTTTGGGAATGCTCCGCAGCCTTTAAAAACTTATCCATCTCTATCGGCGTTCCATTAAAACTCTGTTTTGATCTTTTGCCATTGGGCCTATGATAAATAATTTCCGTGGCATTAAAATGATTCAGAACTTGTACCTCCGCTGCCGGAAAAAAACCGCTCAATTTTTCATTTGTGTAGTCTCCATCATCTGTATCGATTAAAATTGAGTTTAACCATTGATCTCCCAAATCACAAAAATATCGATTGCCACTTTCATTTATGGCTACTACTGCAACGTGAGCATCTTCCGTATTCAAATTGTGACCAATGGGATAAGCTTCTATTCCATCCATCCTTATTAAATTCATCAAGTAACCAAAGCGCTAAGTCAAAACAATTACCTGACATACCATATTGTTCTCTATGTTCCTGCATAAGTGTTACATCTCGTTGTTTTTTACCATTGGCTTTATCATAAAACCAAACTTTCGTTAATGTCTCCATAGGAAAAGCATTAAATTTTCTCCAAGTCTTTAGAATACTTTCTGGTGCAAACATATGAACACCTACTTCCTCAATTTTCTAATCTGATTGCAGGAAATTTTGATCAAACTGCTATTTACGGTTAGTAGGAGCATCTCTTTTCTAAATTCTTCTGGAACCCCAACTCAATCAGTAATCAATCTCTTCTAAAATCAAAAGTTTCATTAGGCAGACTTAATTCGTGACCATTAATCCTGACTGTATTTTCATTAAGCCATACAATATACGCTTTTTCTTCATGATAGTTCCAATAAATATTCTTTGGCTTTTTGTTCTTCCTGTTAAAAATTAGTTCTCCACGAATGGCATAATCTGTTGTTGCTCCTCCGTTTGTAACATAGGCTCTTACTGTATATGCGCCACCTGGGGAGCTAACCTCATCGATTAGTTCCCCTTTAGGCAAACGGTCCAAATCAAAAAAAGCCCAATGAACCCCGTATCCGAATAATCCAAGTATCACGAATGGAATCACGAGTCGTTTCTTAATCATTTTTTTCCTCCTAAAAGCTCTCTTTTTAAAATTAGGCTGTGTTAAAGCTGAATGTTGTTTTTTAAAGAGTTGATTGGAACGGAAGGGACTGACTCCTCGAAAATGCTAATGCATTTCCTTCGTGCGTGGGCGAATTCGGCGGAGCCTTTCAGTGTCCTGCGGGATGCAGCGGCAAGGTGGAGACCCCGCAGGCGCCATTAGCGCCGGGGAGGTAGGGAAGCTGAAACGCTTTGGTCAGCCCCGACAAGCGCTGGCCGACTAAGACCGCCGCGTCCCACTAGGACGTCCTGTCGTCGAAGGGCCTGACAGTGAAGTCGCTCTTTGACTTCACTGGCAGGAGTGAAGCGACTCGAGGGGCTAAGCGCTGAAGCTGGACCAGCTCCACTGGCGCCCCGCGGAACGCATGTCCCTGGAGTGGAAATCAAGACCCAGGTTTAACAGAGCCTAAAATGAAAGAATCTGCCAACACCCTTTTCAAGGAAATGTTACACTTTTTTCCACAAAACGTCCATGCCAGATGGATTGATCCCACATTGTAGCGTTTATTAATAATACATGTTCCCTCACCCCAACAATTAGACAGCCGCCATCAGAATCACGAATATTCTAAACAATCTAAACCAATACAGTTCGGATTTACAAGTATTTTATATTGAAGAAATTCAAAATGGTGATATAATGACAATAAATTAAAATACATTCGCTCATATAATCGCAGGAATATGGCCTGCAAGTTTCTACCGGATTACCGTAAATGATCCGACTATGAGTGAGCAATGCAGGGGGCGGGGTTCTGCCCTCTGATTGCCTGCAGCTGATGCTTGATAGCCCAAAGGCCTTTGCTTCACTCGTTTTATGATGTGAATGCATGGCTTTTGGGCTTTTTTCGTTTAAAAACGCCCTCATATACAGAGGAGGAATAACATGGATTTGCTTATTGAAAAAATAAAAAACGAAGGGAGCGTCCTGTCTTCTTCGGTATTGAAGGTAGACTCTTTCCTGAATCACCAGATCGATCCGCAGCTGATGCATGAAATTGGAAAGGAATTTGCCGAACGCTTTGCCGGGTGCGGGATTACGAAGATCTTGACGATTGAATCATCCGGAATTGCTCCTGCTGTCATGGCCGGTCTTCAATTAAAGGTGCCAGTTGTTTTCGCCCGAAAAAGGAAATCGCTGACTCTCGTGGATGATTTGATTACAGCACCTGTCTACTCTTTTACCAAGAAAGAAACGAATGAAATTTCTGTTTCGAATAAGTATTTATCTGAAGACGATACGGTGCTGATCATTGACGACTTTCTCGCAAACGGACAAGCAGCGCTTGGCCTAGCAAAAATAGCGGAGAAGGCGCAGGCAGCAATAGCAGGAGTTGGCATTGTGATCGAAAAAGGGTTCCAGGATGGCGGAAGCCTCCTGCGGGACCAGGGCTACCGGGTAGAATCGTTAGCAATCATCAACTCCCTTGAAAAGGGTAAAGTCAGTTTTGGACATCCAACAGACAGAAAGGCGGAAAAAGCCCGATGAAACAGAATCCATTTAAAATCGCTTCATTAGGAATCCAGCATGTACTGGCAATGTACGCCGGGGCAGTGATTGTTCCTCTGATTGTCGGAGGGGCACTTGGACTGACAGGAAAACAGTTAACCTATTTAGTTTCAATTGATATCTTCATGTGCGGAATCGCCACCCTTCTGCAAGTGTGGCGCAACAAGTTTTTTGGGATCGGCCTTCCAGTCGTCCTAGGCTGTACATTCACTGCAGTAGGCCCTATGATTGCGATTGGCGGACAATATGGCATTTCTGCCATCTATGGCTCCATCCTGGTCTCCGGGATATTTGTAGTCGCAATTTCAAAATTCTTCGGGAAGCTTGTCAAGTTTTTCCCTCCAGTTGTTACGGGATCAGTCGTCACGATTATCGGGATCACTTTAATCCCAGTTGCGATGAACAATATGGCTGGAGGACAGGGAAGCCCGAATTTTGGTTCCCTTACAAACATTGGTCTTGCATTCGGGACATTGCTGTTCATCATTGTCCTGTTCCGTTTCTTTAAAGGATTCATTCGTTCCATCGCCATCCTGCTCGGTTTGGCCGCGGGAACGATCGTTGCTTATTTTATGGGAATGGTGGATCTTTCAGCTGTTAAAGAGGCTTCCTGGCTGCATATGCCTGCCCCATTCTACTTTGGCTTGCCAACTTTCGAAGTATCCGCCATCCTGACGATGATCCTGGTCGCCATGGTCAGTCTGGTAGAATCAACTGGTGTTTATTTTGCACTAGGGGATATTTGCGAAGAAAAGCTCGAAGAAAAAGATTTGGCAAATGGCTACCGCGCGGAAGGACTTGCGATTATCCTTGGAGCGATTTTCAATGCCTTTCCTTATACAACATATTCGCAAAATGTGGGGCTGCTCCAGCTTTCAGGAGTAAAGACTAAGAATGTCATCTATACAGCAGGGGCATTTCTGGTATTGCTGGGACTTGTACCGAAAATCGGCGCGTTGACTACCATCATCCCGACCCCGGTCCTTGGAGGGGCAATGGTCGCCATGTTTGGCATGGTAGTCGCTTATGGAATTAAAATGCTCAGTAAGGTAGAGTTCTCCTCACAGGAGAATCTATTGATCATCGCCTGCTCTGTTGGAATGGGGCTTGGCGTAACCGCAGTCCCGGAACTATTTTCCCAGATGCCATCCAGCATCCGGATACTGACAGATAACGGTATTGTGGCGGGAAGCCTGACGGCGATCGTCTTGAATCTCGTATTCAACGTTTTTAAAGGAAAAAAAAGGGTTCAGCATGCTTCATTCGCCGAGCAGAAGGTTTCTTGAATAGTTGTACTAAAATGAATCGAAAAACTTCTGAATCTCCTGGCTTTCAGGTGTAAATAAGGCATCTAGGTTCCCTTACACAAACATAAAAAATGGCATCGGGACAATCCCCATGCCATTTTTTCACTTACCATCCAGGTAAACGATCCGTTCCATTAAAAATTTTCCCAAAATATACAGCATTTAGCCTTCTTTTCTCAAGCCATAGTATACATGCCAGTTTCCATCGATGGGTTCCATCTGGAACCCCCGCCATCCGAGAGCGATTTTTTCCTGCTGCAAGGCCGTATCCTCCATCGGGATGGAGATGACTTCATCCCATGTCTGCATTTCTGGTCCTGCCAAATCCTTGACGAACACATACCTCAACATCCCGCCGTACTTTTCTTTCAATGCGGCAATTTCCATCCCCTGGTCGAACTTATCCTTAAGACTGGGAATATTGAAGGGGGCAACGGTGCAGCAGGCATACCGGTAGTCCCGCTCTTCCTTCTCCAATTCCTGCATGATCAGGATGGCAAGAGTCCGCTGGAGCTTATTCCCGCGATATTCCGGAAGGACGTTCGAAATTTCCTGGTAGATGACCTTCTCTAATAAGTCTTCTTCAATACCGATATCCCTGCCGAGATGCCCATCATCCACCTCAGGTACAAGCAATGCACGGAAAGCAACGAGACTGCTCCCCACAAAAGCGCCAATCATCAGTCCTCTTCCCTGGAGAATATCACGGAATTCTTCCTCAGCCAGTGGCTGCAGCACCTTCTTGTCACTGAGCAGCGATACTACCTTCCCTTGGACAGAGAGGATTCCCTCCAAATCCTCCATCCCCAGCCTCCGGACGATGTAATCCTGTTCAGCACCTTTGCCGTTCTTTATGATTCCTCCGTGCAAGACTTCCATCATGCATCCTCCTTTACCGGATAACTTCCTTGAAAACGGTCAATTCTTCAAGGTTTTTCTCGTCTACGTCGATGCCGAGACCCGGTTTCTCCGTCAATCTGATATAGGGAACATCATAACACAGATTCCCGACGTCCTTCGAAAATTTCAACGGACCTGTCAGCTCGACACTCGTAATGACCTTTTTAGAAAAGGCGACATGGAACCCGGCAGCCGAGCCGATGGACGACTCTACCATCGAACCGATCTGGCATTCCATCCCCGCCATTTCCGCCTGATGGGCCAGTTTGATTGCGGGGTGGATCCCCCCGCATTTCATCAGCTTGATGTTCACCTTGTCAGCAGCCCGCTTCATGATGACTTCCCGCATTTCCCGCATACTTTTCAATCCTTCATCCACCATCAGGGGGACATTCGTCTTTCCCTTGATTTCTGCAAGGGCATCGATATCATCCGCGGCCACAGGCTGCTCAATCCAATCAAGTCCATATTCCTTCAGCTTCTCCAGGGCGGATAACGCCGTGGAACTGTTCCTCCAGCCCTGATTGACATCAACCCGGATAGAAATATCCCTTCCGACACGGGCCCTGACAGCCTTGATCCTTTTTATATCCTCATCTGTTCTTGTGCCAACCTTCATCTTGAACGAACGATAGCCCTCCTTCACCCTCGCTGCTGCTTCCTCCGCCATTTTGTCCGGATCATCGATGCTCAGGACATGGGTGATTGGAAACTCCTTGTGATAGCGGCCACCGATCAACTGATAAACAGGCTGGCCCACCTTCTTTCCTAGAATATCGAAGCAGGCGATATCAATAGCGGCCTTTGCTGTCGGAGAACCATATAAGAGACCATCCATTTCATCGTGGATCCGTTCGATTTCAAGTGGATTCTTGCCAATCAATGCCGGGGCAAGCGTGTTCCTGATGATGTGAAATGTCCCCTCCCATGTTTCTCCTGTGACGTGTTCATCGGCTACGCCTTCCCCATAGCCTGAAATTCCTTCATCGGTTTCGATTTTCACTATGACTGATGGCATATCATGGTACGTTTCGTAGCTTACTATGAAAGGTTTATTTAGAGGCAGCCGGATTGCGTATAAATGGACCGCGGTAATTTTCATGATTAAGTCCTCCCCGTTCTTGATTATAGAAAACAGAAAAGGAAAGCCCCTGACAGTGGAGCTTCCCATGTCGCTTATAAAGCATAACAGATTTTTTCCCTATGATGCGCTTACTGTTGAATCGTCTCCATTATTCAATGCTCGCCTCTCCGTTTCTGACAGCTTTGTTATCGTGAAGCCTGTCAGCGCATATATGATCGACAGGATCGGAACGGCGAAATTAAAGACTGCATACGGAGCGTAATCGAATGCATGGACTCCGAGGGCGCCGAATATGAAGACGCCGCATGTATTCCAAGGAAAGAATACCGAGGTAAGCGTGCCCCCGTCCTCGAGAGCCCGGGAGAGATTCTTTGGATGCAGCCCTTTTTCACGGTAAACTTTCGAGTACATCCGTGAAGGAACAACAATCGAAATATACTGCTCCGAACAGGTGGCATTGGTCGCAAAACAGGATACAACTGTTGACGCCACCATCGATCCGGAAGTTTTCGCAAGCTTCAGGATTTGATTGACGATTGCATGAAGCATCCCTGTGTTCTCAAGGATTCCCCCGAAGGCCATTGCCACCATGGCCATTGAAACCGTATACATCATCGAATCAAGCCCGCCGCGATTGAACAGTTCGTCCACCATGTCATTACCGGTCTTTATCTCATATCCACTCTGCAACGCGGTTACTGCCCCTGCCAAGGACCCATCCTGGACGAACACCTGGGCAGCGAACCCTAGGGCTATTCCGGCAATAAGGGCGGGAATTGCTGGCACTTTTTTCGCAACGAGCAAAATTACCACAAGAGGTATGGCAAGAAGGAACGGAGAAATGACGAAGTTCTCCCCAAGCACTTTTATCGTTTGGCTGATGTCCGTGACATCGACACCTGCCTTACCAAAGTCCTTCCCAAGATACCAATACACCGCTAGAGCGATCGCCAGGCCAGGAATCGTTGTGTACAGCATGTGGCGGATATGTACGAATAAATCTGTTCCGGCCAGTCCTGAGGCAAGGTTAGTCGTATCGGAAAGCGGAGACATTTTATCTCCGAAGTAGGAACCTGAAATGACCGCACCGGCAATCATCGGAGCGGGAATCCCCATACTGAGGCCAATTCCCATTCCTGCTACACCAACCGTTCCCATCGTAGACCAGGAGCTTCCGATTGCCAATGAAACAATCGCGCAGATGACAGTGATCGATACAAGGAACATCGATGGAGTAATGATTTTCAATCCATAATAAATCATTGTGGCTACAACTCCACCGCCAATCCAGGAGCCGATTGTCAATCCGATCAGGATGATGATCAAAATGGCTGGCAGCGCAAGTCGGATCCCTTTGTACATAGCTTCTTCGATTTCTTTCCATGTATAGCCTGCCCGCCAGGCAATGATGGCTGCGACACATGTGCCGACAATCAACGGAATATGCGGGCCTTGCTCGAGTATGATAACCGTCACCCCCATGACAGCGACAAGCACTGCCATCGGAATGATGGCTAACTTGAATGACATTTCTTTCTTCATGCTTCCTCCCCTTTAATGTAAATTTTTACAAAATATTCTGAATTATAAGTGGATAATCAGGCAATTCTCTTTTTTTCAAGAGCCAATCACATTCTAGAACAGATTTACCCTCCACAGTGTTGATAGAAACCTCAAATGCCGATATTTTTTATGTAAAAAAGAACCACCGCCAAGCAGTGGTTCCGATGGAGAGTTCTTTTCCCTACGCATTCAGGATGGTTTCCGCAAGGATTCTCGCGCCAAAATCAAGAGCGGAATAGTCGAACGTCATCTTAGGATGATGGAGGCCTGGAGCCAGATTCGCCCCAATCCCGATCATAGCCGCCTTTAATTCCGGTTTTTTTACCGTATAAAAATGAAAGTCATCGCTCCCTGAAGTAATGACCGGCTCAGCCAATGCTTCGATTCCTGCTGCCTTGAGGATCGCTTTCCTGGCGATTTCTTCCGCTTCGGGCGACACCTCTGCCCCAGGAGTGAAATCCACCCAATCCCAATATATATCCACCCCAAAAAAGTTTTTCAAACCTTCGATTTTGGCATCCAGCTCGGAACGGATTTGTTCGAGGACTTCATTTTTCTGGGCACGGACATCAATGGCGACCTCTGCCGTGCCAGGGATGATGTTCAAGTTCTCTCCGCCAGCCGCGATTCTTGTCAGCTTTGCTGAATGTGGTTCAAATGGGGATACATAGACTGACTTCACAGCCTGATGCAAGGCAAAGGCAACATCGATCGCGTTCTTCCCCTGATGCGGCCTTGCCCCATGCGCATCGATTCCCGAAATCCTCCCGTTCAGGAATATCCCGGCTCCATGGTGAATCGAAGGCGCTGCCTTCCCGAGCGGAAGCTCTTCCATTGGTCGAAGATGGACACCAAATAAGTGGGTAACATGATCGAGAACCCCCCGTTCAACCATGGAAACCGCTCCATTCCCCTTTTCTTCAGCAGGCTGGAAAATAAAACGGACCTTCTTGTCAAGCTCCCTCCCCTGCAAATAAAGCATTGCCCCAAGTACCATTGAGATATTGGCGTCATGGCCGCAGGAATGGTTGGCCTGCCACACCCCCTCCACTTCCTGCCAAAGGGCATCAAGATCCGCACGGACAGCGATGACCTCACTACCCGTTCCCATCTCTGCCACAAGACCGGTCACATCGTTGAAGGTACGGTAACCTACATCAAGGCCATTGAGGATTTCCGCAATTTTATCCGTGGTCTTGAATTCCTTCCAGCTGACTTCAGGATGTTGATGAAAATGCCTGAACCACTCCATGATCTTTGTCTCGTAAGATTGCTCCATTCCAGCCACTCCTGTCTTTATTGAAAGTATCCGGGCAAATCAAGCCGGAAATAGTGTATCCCTATTATACCCTTTCAGTCTTAAGCCTTATATCAAAATCTGTCTCTGGTTCATTATGAACCTTCCAAAAGAGGGATAAGATGGAAGCCAGGAACGGAACCAGGGGACAAAGACAGAATGAAGGTGTTGACTTTCTCCCTCACGATGTGCCCTTGGTGGATAAAATTGGGGTTCTTGGATGCCGTTCACAATCATTTTTGGAGGTCGTTATGAAATTATTGGACTTTATTGTCAAGCGAAAAATCCTGATCGGTTTGATGGTGGTACTAGTTTTATTGTTTGGAAGCTATGCGGTTTTCAAGCTTGACAGAGAGCTGCTGCCATCACTCAATATGGATGGCGCCTATGTTGAGATAAGCGCCGGGGAAATGCCTGCAGTTGAAGTAGAGCGGACCATCACTTCCCCTCTTGAGAAAAAACTCATCGGGATGGACGGTGTTGAGGACGTCGAGACAACCAGCAATATTGGCCGCAGTTCGTTCCAGATGACGTTTGAACGCGGTCGCGGAGATGACTTGTTCAAAGAAATTGAATCCATCGTAAATTCTGCAACTTCCGAGATGGCTGGAGTAGAGGAAGTGGTTTCCGGCCAGTACGGCACGAATCAAAGCTATGAATTTTTCATGGATATTTCTGGCAAGGATATGGCAGCAATGACGACTTTCGCCAAAGAAATCCTCGAACCCAGACTGGAAGAACTGCCAGAGGTCCGGGACGTCTCCCTATCCGGGATTCTGGAGCATGAGATGGAAGTCGCGCTTAACAGGGAGGAATTGTCGAAAAGGAATCTGGATACATCACAAGTGATCGCTGCCATCCAGCAGGCAAATGAGGAAGCGACTCTAGGACAGCTGGCAAAAGAAGCGGATTCTCCGTCCTTAAGATGGAAGACGAAGCTGACATCGGTCGAAAATGTTAAGGACATTGCGATTCCATCCCAGTCCGGGTTCATTAAGCTGGAAGACATCGCTGAGGTTTCGCTCAAGCCTGTAGAGAACTCTTCTTTCGTTTGGAAAAACGGGACGAAGGATTTCATCTTTGTCCAGGCTGGACGGGTATCCGATGCCACTCAAATCGAGATGGCCGAAGCCATCAGGGCTGAAATCGAAAAGATTCGCGACGAGGGTCTGATCGATGGGTTCGAATTGAATGAAATCGTAGCCCAGGCAGATTATGTAAAAGAATCAATCGATGGTGTCACAAGCAATATCCTCGTCGGCAGCGCGATTGCGGTCGTCATCTTGCTGCTTTTCCTCAGGAATGTCAGGGCAACGGCCATCGTTGTATTATCGATTCCAACCTCAGTATTGCTGACCTTCGCCGCGATGTGGATATTCGGCTACAGCTTCAATATGCTGACCCTGATTGGACTTGGTCTTGGGATCGGCATGATGGTCGATTCCTCCATTGTCATACTGGAATCGATATACCGGAAGAAAGAGCTTGGATTCTCGAAATTCGCTGCTGTGATCGAAGGAACAAAAGAGGTAGCGACTGCTGTCATGGCCTCAATGCTGACAACGATTGTCGTATTCCTGCCGATAGGTTTGCTTGGCGGTGAAACGGGACAGTTCATGATCATCCTGTCCGCAGTTGTTGCCATCACTTTGATCAGCTCCGTCCTTGTATCGTTCACGGTGATCCCTTCGTTGTCAGAGAAATTTTTAAAACTTAAGAACAAGAAGAAGGCGTTAAAGGAAGGCGTGCTGCTGCGCAGCTATAAACGTCTCGTCTCCTGGACAATCAAGAAGAAGCGGAACAGCCTTGCAGTCATCGGATTGTTTTTCCTGATGTTCGCTGGTTCCCTGCTGCTCGTTGCCAAAATTCCCATGACCATCATGCCCGATATGCTGAACCGTTACTCCGAAATCATGGTGGACATCGAGCCAGGGCTGACAATAGAGGATAAAGAAGAACTCGCTGCTGAAATCAATAAAGCTTTGGATGATGTTACAGATGTCAAAACGAATTACATCATGGATCAGGGCACGATGATGTATACAATTATCAACATGACGAAAGGCGACGACATCACCACCGGTCAAAAGGAAGTGAATGAAGCGATTCTTAGATCGCTGCGCAGCCTTGAGGGAAGACTGCCTGTCAAAGGGGCATCAGCCGCGATGTCTGGCGGTTCAGGCTATCCCGTCCAGGTCCATATCTCCGGTGAAAGCTTTAGCGAACTGCAATCGATTGCGGATGGTTTTATAAAAGACATGAAGGCAATCGATGGAATTGTGGCTGTCGAAAACTCCATCGATCGCACTTCTATCGAGCAGGTTGTTGAATTGAAAGAAAGGGAAATCGAAAAAGCTGGCCTGACCCAGCCGCAAATCAAACAAAATATGGAACAGGCATTTTTACAAATGCCACTTGGGGAAGTAAAAATGGACGAAGAAAATATCCCTTTGACGATCAGCTGGGATAAGACAACAGCTACCAAGTCCGAACTTCTGGATCTTATGGTCCCAACACCGACAGGGGAAAAGAAGCTTGGTTCGTTCATCACCTTGAAGAATGAAGAAAACCCCAACTTGATCACTCATAAAGATGGCAAGCGCTATATATCGATTTCTGCGGATATTGAGGGAAGGGATCTTGGGGCCATCAACCGGGATGTCCAGAGATTGATGGATGGCTACCCTGTTCCGGCGGGTTACAGCATTTCGCCGGCAGGTGACCTTGAAAAGCAGCAGGAAATGATCCAGGAGATGATCTTGATCCTGGCTATCTCGATTTTCCTTGTCTATCTGGTAATGGCTGTCCAATTCAACCACCTCGGGCACCCCCTGATTGTCATGTCCGTCATCCCCATGACTATTGTCGGCGTCATTCTCGGTTTGTTCCTGACGCAACGGGAATTGAGCATCATGTCAGGAATGGGCATCATCATGCTGATTGGGATTGTGTTGAATAACGCGATTTTGCTGATTGACCGGACGAACCAGCTTCGCAAGGAAGGTTGCACCGTCCAGGAAGCGCTTGTTGAGGCAGGAAAAAACCGGATCCGTCCGATTATGATGACTACCTTGACAACGGTTGGCGGCATGCTGCCGCTGGCGCTGGCATCAGGAAGCTCCGGGAATTACCAGGCGCCAATGGCAACCGTCATCATCGCCGGGCTGAGCTTCGCCACCCTGATTACTTTGCTGCTGATCCCGGCTGTATATCGAGTCTTTACTCGAGGAACAGTCAAACCCAGATTGGTTCAAAATGAGTCTAAAACAGATCACACTGATGCTTCTCCCGCAGCAGAAACAACCAATTGATGATAAGATTACGCTTTGCCTATGGACACAATCTTTCATTCCATTTTGGATGAACACGAAAAGTTCCCCACAATAAAAAAGCCTGGCATCGATTCACTCGATGTCAGGCTTTTACATTGCAAGGCTCCTCCAGCTTTTACGTTTGAATAAAAACCAGGACACATAGGATGGATCAGGATGTTCTCGCAGAGAATGATCATCTTGCAAACTGATTATTTCAGCACCTGCTTCCTAATTTCTTGGTGCCCATAGCATGATAGTGACCCCAACAACGCAAATCGCGGCGCCGAGCCAGTCGTATAAGTCGGGGGTTTTCCTGTCAATTCCCCACCCCCATAGGACAGATAGGACGATGAAGACTCCGCCATAGGCAGCGTACACCCTCCCAAAAGCAGGAAAGTGCTGGAATGTTGGGAGGATTCCATAAAGAACCAGAATACCGCTGCCTATGATGCCATACCAAGAGGGCTTGCCTTCACGCAGCCAAAGCCAGACAAGATAGCCACCGCCAATTTCAGCCAGGCCGGCAGCTATGAATAAAAAGATTGCGAACATACCATTCTCCTTATGATTCTTTATCCACTAGACATGGACGAAAATTTCCCGGCATCAACAGTAAGGCATAGCCGTCTTTGTTATGGTATTTCCCATTTCGCATTCCCTGCCGTTTTTGCCTGCTATGCAGGAGAATAGGACACCCTTATGGACAGTTGCTCCCTTATTCACCGATCCGCTGTATTTGTTCCGAGGGATAGATGGCTAGTCCAGTGTTGTGTTGCTGAGCGACCCGATACATTGCGGATGCCACCGTTTTGCCTTCGATTGCTCTATATTTTTCCATCGGTCCTTTGAACGGCAGCCTGGTGAAAATCGCTGCGGCCGCCTGCTCGCCGAACCTGGATTCCTTTCGTTCACCAAGCAGGAGGGATGGTCGAAAAATCGAGGTCGAATCGAATGGAACCTCTTTGATTTCCTTCTCTAGCCTCCCTTTCATTTTCGGATAAAATAATCGCGAATCAGGATTGGCATTCATCGAACTGACAATTAAAAATTGCCGGGCTCCTCCCGAAATTGCCAGTTTCGCAATCGTTACTGGGTAATCAACATCAATCTTCCACATCGCTTCCTTCGTTTTCGCTTTCTTGATTGTCGTGCCAAGGCAGCAGTATACATCATCGACAGCAAAAATCTCCCTATTTTCCTCTAGCCTGTCAAAATCCACGATTTTTTCCACAAGCTTTGGATGCTGTACCTCCAGCGGCCTCCTGACAATCGCGACCACTCTCTCGTATTCCTCCCCATCCAGAAGCAGATGGAGCAATCCATTTCCAATCAATCCAGTCGAACCGGCAATCAGCGCAGATTTTCCCGTCAAGCAAGAGCCCTCCTAAAAAAACATATAATTCATTATTCCATAAAAAGCCGGAGTATAAAAGAAAGTGCCTCCCCTGCTTGCTATAAAACGGCAAGGCGGCACCATCCACATTCATGCTTCCTTTTTCTGCTGTGTCCTCCTTGCCGCAATGATCAGGTCCTCAACAGGCGACACCTTGCCCAATTCGTCTTTGTGGACAATGTGCTTCCGTTCGAATTGAGTCGGACTGTCCAGTCCGGCTGCCGCGGCCAGGTTGAAAAGCCCTTCCCTCAATGAAATGATGTAGTTGCATACACGATAGCATTTTTCATCAACGATCAGTCCATCCTGCAGTTTTTTATCCGTCGTTGCTACACCTGCCGGGCACCTGTTCGTATGGCAAACCTGGGCCATGATGCAGCCGACGCTGATCATCATCCCGCGCGCGATATTCACCAAGTCCGCTCCCATTGCCAGGGTGATTGCGATTTTATCCGGCGTGATCAACTTCCCGGAAGCAATCAGCTTGACCCTGTCCCGGATGCCATAATGCCGCAGCATTTCATCAACAACGGGCAAGGCGGAATGGATTGGCAAGCCGACTGTATCAGCCAGCTCCTGATAAGTCGCTCCCGTTCCGCCTTCTCCGCCATCGACTGTAATGAAATCGGGCCCTTTCCCGCTCTCCTTCATATAGGAAATCATCTTCTCAAGGGCATCCATGTCGCCAACAACGATCTTGATGCCGACAGGCTTGCCGCCGACCTGCCGCAACTCCTCAATGAATTCGAACATCGTCGGAGCATCGCTGAATTCATAGAATCTATTGGGACTGTTGATCGTCTTCCCGACTTCCACAAGCCGGATTTTCGCGATTTCCTCTGTTACCTTCTCACCTTCAACATGGCCGCCGCGCGTCTTCGCACCTTGCGCAAGCTTGAGTTCGAACGCTTTTACCTGTGGCATTTCGCTCTTGCGCTTGAATTCCTCCCAGGAAAACTCGCCGTTTGGTTTCCTGACACCGAATAGATCGGGACCGATCTGCATGATGATATCGGGGTTTCCAGCGAGATGATGTTCCGAAAGGCCGCCCTCGCCTGAATTCATCCATGTTCCTCCAGCAAGTCCCAGCCCCTTAGAAAGGGCCTGGATCGCCCTTTCTCCAAGCGCTCCATAGCTCATCGCCGATTGTCCAACCTGGCCCTTCACCCTGAAAGGCTCACGGCACGTCCTGTCCCCAATGACAACGGCATCCTCATCCCGCAAATAGTACGGATCGACAAGCTTTTCCTCACTGTGTTCTTTTCTGGCAAACAGATTCTCGCCATCAACCTTGTAAACTCTTGTTTTGATTTTCTTCGCATTATCGACCTTCATCTCATCAGTCAGCTTAGGAAAAAGCGTATTGCGGATGTAGAAGCCTTCCGCGTCAAAATTGCGGAGCGATCCGAAACCTATCAGCCTTTCCTTGTATTTCCCTGCCTTGACGATATCCTGGTATTCCTTCCTTGAAAACGGCTTCCCTTCATTATCATTATTGAATAAGTATTGCCTCAGTTCTGGCCCGATATGTTCTGTGAAATAGCGGACCTTCCCGATGACCGGGAAGTTTCGGAGGATCGAATGCTGCTTCTGGCGGTCATCTTTGATATATAGGTAGATAAACAGAAAGAGCGGAATAACGATCATCAACACAATAAAAGCAAATAGCCCAATTACCAGATAATCCGTCAGACCCATTGGCAAGCTCCTTTCTACAATGAAGCCAGCGCTTCTTGGATCGGTCTGTCCCCAGAAGCGACTTCGAATGTTTTATTAAAGGTATTTTCTGTGTTAAGCACCTCTGCAAGCACCTCTGCCAAATCCTCGCGGGAGATTTCGAGTCCCTTGGCGCCAATCGTTTCAGCAGCGGTTATTTTCCCATCTCCTGGCTGATCGTTCAAGGCGCCAGGCTGGACAACTGTATAGTTCAGCCTCTCATGCCGCAAGAATTCATCCGGCATTTCCTTGGCACCGATTTCACGGCTCTCATCGCCAACAGCTTCATCGGCTTTGATGGCACTCATCAACACAAAGCGGCGGACTCCCTGCCGCTCTGCTTCCTTCACCGTTTCCATCACCGATTCATGGTCGACAAGCACCGTTTTCCCCGTTTGGGCTTTCGGATTGATGCCTGTAAGGAAAATCACTGCTTCATACCCTTTGAATATTGAATCCAGACTGCTTTGTCCATAGACGGCTGTTTCGGAGGCGCCCCGGTCCCTCAGAGCTACTTGCTGGTTCTCCTTGCCCACGACGGCGCATGAATGATGCCCTTTTGCCTGCAATTTTTCCACTAAAAACCCGCCAACCGAGCTATGAGCGCCAAAGACCACTACTTTCATGGAATTCCTCCTCCCGCCGGAACGGTTATTTTTTAAAAGGGAACCAGAGGAATCTCCGTTTCCCTAGTAATGATTCTTACATGCTTCCTGTTTGGCTTTTTCCGGTTGTTACATCTCCCTGTCCCAATGGCGATGCTCGATGACCGCATCAATGAATGTCTGGCTTGTCCCCTGGATTTGATTGGTATCCTCGGCCATCACCAGTCCTGGACTTCCAGCCTTTATTCCGGCAGCGGCCAGCAATTCCGAAGCTTCGATTCCTCCTCCTACAGCTTTAAAATGGCTGAAGGCCTCATCGACGAAATAAACAGCTTCCTTCTTCTGCATTAAGCTGTCAACACTTTGCTGTCCCCCAGCCACATAGACTGCGTCATACAGGACTGAACTGCTAGTCAGGAGGGTGTGGTCCACTTCAAGCTCCTTGCCGCCGTCCCCTTTGATCTTCCCAAGCTTCTTGCTGATGATTTCAGCTGTCATTCCGCTTTTTTTCAGCATCTCGATCAGGCCGGAAACTTCCCCTGAGTTAAAGCCATCATCAGCAAGGATGGCCACCTTCCTTGTATCCGGCAGTTTCACTGTATTCTCCTGGCTTAAGGCTGGCGATCTAAGGCTGTAATCCTTCGGTTTCACATTGGCAGGCGGCTTTGCCCCTACGTTTCTTGCCACCTTCTCAGCAAGTGTCGCATCAATATTGCCTAATACATCAACAACCTGCTGGCGGACATCCTTGCTCATCACTTTTCCAATTTCAAAGCTGAAGGCGTCAATAATATGCTTTTTTTCAACCTCACTCATACTGTTCCAGAATAAAACGGCCTGGGAATAGTGATCCTTGAAGCTGTCACTTCGCTGACGGACCTTCCTTCCTTCCACCTTTTCCTGATAGTGGGCATAACCGCCCTCATTTCCGGGAACCGGGTGTGGATCATTCCCTTGAAGAGAGTTTTTATGATAAGATACCTGGCCGCGGTCGATTGTCATTCGATGCATGCCGTCACGCTGATTATTGTGGAACGGGCATACCGGGCGATTGATCGGGATTTCGTGGAAATTTGGCCCTCCAAGACGGCTTAGCTGCGTATCCGTATAGGAAAACAGGCGACCTTGCAACAGCGGGTCATTGGAAAAATCGATCCCTGGTACGACATGGCCCGGATGGAAGGCGACCTGCTCTGTTTCAGCGAAGAAATTCGACACGTTCTGATTCAGTGTCATTTTCCCGAAAATCTTGACTGGAACCAGTTCCTCAGGCCAGATTTTCGTAGGGTCTAAAATATCAAAATCAAATTTGAATTCATCTTCTTCATCGATCATCTGGACACCAAGCTCGAATTCCGGGTAATTTCCCATCTCGATTGCTTCATATAGATCTCTCCTGTGGAAGTCAGGGTCCTTGCCAGCAAGCTTTTGCGCCTCATCCCAAACGAGCGAGTGGACACCAAGCACTGGTTTCCAATGGAACTTCACAAAGCGGGCTTTCCCCTGCTCATTCACAAAACGGAATGTATGGACCCCGAATCCTTCCATCATCCTGAAGCTGCGGGGAATCGCCCTGTCGGACATCGCCCACATGACCATATGGGCGGATTCCGTATTGTTTGCGACAAAATCCCAGAACGTATCATGGGCAGTGGACGCCTGGGGAATTTCATTATGAGGCTCAGGCTTGAATGAATGGACCAAATCAGGGAATTTGATTGCATCCTGAATGAAGAAGACAGGAATATTATTGCCGACCAGGTCATAATTGCCTTCTTCCGTATAAAATTTCGTCGCAAAGCCGCGGACATCCCGGACCGTGTCCCCCGATCCCCGCGAGCCCGCAACGGTTGAAAAACGGACAAAGACAGGTGTTTTTTTGCCAGGGTCCTGCAGGAATTCCGCTTTCGTGTACTCTGCCATCGACTCATATACCTGGAAATAGCCATGGGCCGCGTACCCCCTTGCATGGACAATCCGCTCTGGAATACGCTCATGGTCAAAATGGGTCATTTTCTCCCTGAAATGGAAGTCCTCCATCAATGTCGGGCCGCGTACCCCAGCTTTCAAGGAATGCTCATCCTCTGAAATCCGGACACCCTGATTCGTTGTCATCTCTTTTCCTTTATGGTCGGATCTGAATTGATCAAGCTGCTGATCCTTCGAATTTCTATTCACCGGCTGATTCATTTTGTCGTCTTTCATGATACAATCCTCCCGCTCATCGTTTTGGGAGCATGCAAGATAAGGCTTATGTATGTTCTTGCAGACAGGTTGCTTCTTTTCTCAAAGGAGTACAATCACACACTTAACGGCATGCCCCTTAGTTGGACCTTTACCACGAGGCCCAGCCCGCTAAACGGCTGGCAGCGGGCTGTGTTCTTACATATTTTTTTCTAAATAACTTTTCGCCTCTTCAGGTGTCGGGAACGTTTTAATCTCTGTGATTTCCTTGCTATCGTTCACGACCGCGAGAAAACCGTCGGCCACTTGGATAATATCCGCGGAGACGTTTCCATTCCCAGCTGGTTTCACTGTTTCCTGGATATCCGCCTGTCCTTTATCAACCCATGTCTTGATTTCCACCGAATAAGCATCATAATCCATTCCTTTATAAAACCTGTCCTGGAGGTATTCAACTGTTACAGGATCCTTTTCATCCTTTACCTCCGTTTTCGGTTTGTCCTCACTCGGTTTGCTTCCGTCCTGGCCGCATGACATAAGTGTGCCGATCACCGCCAATGGAATCAATGCCTTCCTCATCGAATCCTCCTCACAATTCAGGGTTTATACTATTCTGATACCCTAAATTCCCAGACTGAAAGTGGCATCGATGAATTAGATAAAATTCCCATTAATTTTACATCTTTCCCTATAAAAAGAAATGCCGACTAAAAACCGCCTCCCTGTTGGCGGCAGCTTTACTCGACAAGGACAAGCATAAAACAAGCCGTCTGAAGAGCTTTCAGACGGCTTGCCTTTCCCCTCCAGGCCATTTTTGCCGGGAGCTGGAAAAATTTATATTCCATGGATTGTGAAAAAACCACGATTCCCGAAAGAGTCCTGATTTTCCTCAAGCTTCTGGAGCTGTAAAGGTACGCTTCGCAAGTTCACTTTCAAGCATGAAAAATGCGTTGCTGTCCTGATCGATCCGTTTCAGTTTCTGGATCAGACTGTCAAACATCGCCTCTTCCTCCACCTGCTCCTCAATGAACCATTTCAGGAAGGTCATAGTCGCGTGTTCACGCTCATCCAAAGCGATGTCAGCCAGTTTGTAAATCCGGCTAGTCACTTCCTTCTCGTGTGCCAGGCCTTTTTCGAAAACATCAAGCACAGAAGTGAACTCATTCGACGGCGCCGGGAAACCGTCCACCGCCACTCTCTCACCCAAGTCGTTGATGAATTGATAAAACTTCATCGCATGGAACCGCTCTTCTTCAGCCTGCACTAAGAAAAAGTTCGCAAAACCGTCGAGATTCTCCGCTGAGCAATAAGCAGCCATCGCCAAATAAGCGTGCGCTGAATAAAATTCGTAATTCATTTGCTCTGTCAAACCTTTTACCAATCTTTCACTGATCATTGAAATAGCCTCCTTCTGTTATCCAACACTTGCATATCTCCTGAGCCAATTTGAAGCCTATTCTCTGAATAGGCTAGGCTCGACTTCCCCTTTTAAATACGTACTTCCTCCATCTATCACCTCATTGACAACTCAAAGGCTTGCACAAGATGGATAACCATACCCTGCCACATTTATCCTGCCATTTTAATCTTACAGCAGTAATATTCGTAAAACAAGCTGTTAAACTAACAGGTCTTATCGCCTATTCTTCAGGAAAATCAGTTTCCATATGGAAAAATATACAAGCAATCGTGATAAATAGGTATGAGATGAAGAATAGGGGGTAACCTTGGATATGAAAAAATGAGCATGATGATTTGCTTGATCTTTTTCATTATCGGGTGCAGCAAGGATTCCACTCAAAAAGAGGGCAGTTCTCCACCTGTTACTAAAAAAGAGCCAGCCTCCGCTGAAGTGGCGGAAAACCATACGGACAAGGAAGATGAAGACACTTGGCCGGAGACTTTCCGTCCAACACCATCTTCCTCCTTTCATCTTCCTGCAACATAAGCGGAAGCCGAGGATTATGCAAAAGGGGTTTGGTGGAATAATTAGAGAATGGACAATTATCCGAGGATCATCAAATGGCTGTACAACAGGCATTAACAGATATAGCTAAATCCAAACTAAGCAGCAAAGAGAAGGGTGCCGAAATCAAAAGATTCCTAGCCGAAACTTACTTCCCTGATTTCCCTGGGATGACATCATTTTGCCAAGGGGCAAAATAAGTGTAGAGGACCTTGAAACAGAATCCACTATCAAGTTGAACTGGCGGGAAGTGAAGGGTACCATCAACGTGGCGATGATCCTCGATGCTTCTGGTTCGATGAAAAAGGTCCAAAACGGGAAAACACTGATGGAAGCAGCCAAGGAATCCATCCGTGATTTCACCTCCAGCCTGCCGGAAAATGCGAACGTCTCACTGACTGTCTATGGACATAAAGGGTCGGGCTCTGAAAAAGATAAGGAACTTTCCTGTAATGGGATTGAGGAAGTTTACTCCCTCTCAAAATATGATGCGGCTTTTGACTCTGCGTTAAACTCCATTCCCGCAAGCGGATGGACGTCCATTGCCCAATCGATGAAGACTGTAGGAAGTAAATTAATGGATCAAACTGATGCAACGAATGTCATTTACCTGGTTTCAGGCGGAAAAGAAACATGTGATGGAGATGCGGCGGAAGAAGCAAGGGTATTGGCAGAATCCAAGGTCAATCCGATCAGGGGTTTTATCCCAGTTCGATCTGAAAGCGTTAATCATATGAAAAACCATGGCTTACGGGGATCAACCAGATACTTGCCCATAGACCAGTTGTCTATCAGGACTCTTTAATTCGGATTGTTAAGCCCTGGCTACTTACCTTACACCATGTATCAATATTTTACAAAGCCATTGAGAAATTGATATAACTCTTCTAACTCTCCCTCTTTAGCCACAATACAATTAGGATATTGTTTGATCTCACCTATATTGGATATTTTAAAATCAGCGGGGGTTGGCAGTCCTGAAGCACAAATGAGTAAATAGTCAGCAAAATGAATGATTCCCGTCACTGCTGACGTTTTTATTGTCATTCGGCCCATTGCTCTCCCAGCAAACAATCCTTTCATTGCGCTTTTTCCGCCTGTCCCTTCGATTACTATTCTGCTTTCGTCTACCATTACTTTTGTTCCCGATTTAAAGTCAAATGTTTTAATATATGATGCTTTAAAAATCAGATAAAATTAGTTTGATATTCACATGCAGATTCAGCATGAATCGCAGAAATCCGCTCTAGCCCATAATTGGATAGTGAGACGGAAAAAATAAGCATCAAAAAGAGCAGGAAGATAGCGGTAAAATAAAAACAGCTGTCACAGCAACATAGCAGCCGCTGGATTGCATACCAAGATAAGGAAGGGAGATAAAATCTCCCGTACCGAAAAATAGAGAAATGAGCATAAATCCTGAACATTACACATTTTCCCAATCACCTAAAGCCCTCCTAATTTTTAGCGAAAACCCCATCGACTTCGACAGTCTCAAATATATTAATAAATGCTTTTTCATCATGATTACGGACAATCTTTTTAATTTGCATCGTTTCATATCGAGTAACGACCATCATTAAAATGTCTTTCTTCTCTCGGGTATAGCCACCGTAACCCTCAGTGATCGTAATCCCCCTGTAGACTGACTTCAGTAAATCTTCTCGTATTAACTCCCCCTTTGAGGTCACAATCTGCATTGTCAGCTTGATGTGATTTGTGTGGATCGTATCAATCATTTTCCCGGTTAAATAAATGGACAAAAACGTATATAATGCGATATCCCAACTGAAGACTGCACCAGAAATAAAAACAATGATGCCATTCATTGCGGTAAGCAGAAGACCCACACCAACATTACTCGTTCGGGACAGGATAATAGCAATAATATCCAGCCCCCCAGACGTTCCAGAGTATTTTAAGATCAAGCCAACTCCAAGACCGCCTATGACTCCTCCGAAAATTGTCGATAGCAGTATGTTGTCGGTGACAGGAGATACTGGTAACAAATATAGGAATATAGAGAGTGCAATGACACAAATTAGTGTATTGATTGTAATCATTTTTCCCAGTTTAAAGTATCCTAATATAATCAAAGGCAGATTGAGGACTAGATTCAATAAGCCGATATCAAATGGGGTGATAAAACCAAGCAAAATAGCAATACCACTTATTCCACTACTTAAAATCCCATAAGGAACCAGGAAAAAGTTAAAGGCAAATGCCACGACCAACGAACCTAAGACGACGATGATATTTTTCATAACCATTGAACCTCCTTCAAGTAAACACCGGGTTCCTTTCCAAAGTGGAAAAGTGCGAATCTATTATTCTCACAAAAATATAACTCCGACAAACTAAGGTGTTTTTTTCTCATGAAATCAGCCTCCCTTTTTTTGCATAAAAAAACTCGCCCCTAAATAGGGACGAGTTTCTGCTCGCGTTACCACCCATATTCCGTAGATTTCTTAGAAAGAAACAATCCGGCTCTCAGTCAACGTACTATCATACGTGTTCCATGTAACGGTGGACATCCGTCGAAGCTTACTTGATTTTCAGCTTCGCATCTCGGAGATGATTTTCGGATAAGGTCCGTTCATCGACTTCCACCAAACGCCGACTCTCTGTAGAACAGGGGTCTTATCTTACTCTTTCTCGTCACTGATTTTTTATTATTGAAAATAATTTAGCATGGGTTAATAGGCACGTCAATATAGATTTTTCTATAATCGCAAAATAAAAGTATTCGAAATATTTAATCTTAACATGATTGCCGAACGTGAAATCCCCTCACTTGCAACAATGGATGTATTGAGCCTTTTACATAAGCCCACACTATACCAACAAAAATATCACTTGTGAGCCTAAGGTCAGTCTCCTTTTGTTTCATAAGGGATTTCCCATAAAAAAACCTAAAAATTTTTTGACTTGTTTTCTCTTCTTCTTTTCAACTGTAGAAGAAGGTGGGTTTCATATTTTTCATAGATTCTAATGGTGTTTTTAGTAACGCTAAGTTTAGGAAATGTTAAATATATTAAAGTTGCCGTAGCTAAGCTAATTAATATTCCTGCTAAAACATCAAAAGGATAATGGACTCCAACCCATATACGGGAGACACCTACGAGAATAGCTAACAATATCCATAAAATAGACCAGCCTCTTTTAAAGAGCCAAAACGAAATGCAATATGAGAAAAATAAAATTGTATGGTCACTTGGAAAAGAATTGTCTTTCTCTTTATGAATCAGTTGATTAACGTCTGGCAATTCAGCAAAAGGTTGAAAATTCGAGTGAAATACTCCTGAAACCTTTCCTATTAGAAGAGCGCAAATGAAAGCGATCGATGCGCAAAGAATCATTATTCTATTGGCCTTATTTCGTGTAAACCAAATAAAAAGAACAGTTAGCGCTAATAAAACAACCGTATATTCTGCAATGAAAATAGAGGCTGGATTCAAATAAGTATGTTCTTTTCCTAAGTCATTAACCAGCCTAAACAATGATATATTTACTTCTGAGTTAGCCAACCCCGACACCATCCAATCTCTTTTAACAACATAGTAAAAGAGAATAAGACGGTCTGCCATCGAAGCAAATAACATTATTGGGATTTACATTACAATTTTGTAAGATTGCAGTCACTACATGGCCTTTAGGAGTGGTTTTCGGAATGGGCCAGCCATTATCCAAGATCTAAAAAGAAAGCATCCCTATTGAACAGAAATACTTTGGTACTCTCCAAGACCACAACGATCAATCTCTCCCTCTGGACTAATGAACTACAAATCATCTAATGAAATGACTTCACCGTTCCCTGCATTCACTCCATATTGACAATCAATTTTCCCGCATAAAACATATTGTCCTTGCTCAAAGTCATAGACATAGTAAGGCTTAAGCTCAAACAATTCTTTGATTTTTTCATACGCTTCTTCTTTTTTGACCGTTATTTTATCTGGTGCTTGAAATTGATCATAAATCTCCAACATCGGTTTGTTATCTATGTAATTGACTGCTTGAAGGCTTTTTGCATCAATCATAATCATCAGTTTTCTTTGGAATACACGCTTGTCTTGGTGGTTGGCTCTTAATGTTGCATGAATATAACCTTTGTCTCGATGTAACGTTTTAAGCATCCATTTTCCTGTGTCATTAGGATATTCCTGTCGTAAAAGGTTTTTGACCGCCATTATACATTTATCTTGTTCTATTTTTGTGATTGGGAATGAGGCAGGGCTTGGCTTACATGAAAATGCTTCTTCTACTGATACATCCTCTGTCCAATTAATCTCTTTCCTTTCAAACGGTTTATGGATAGGATCATTCCAAAAAAATGTTCGATCTATTTTCAAATGCGACCTTCCATCCACAATATATGGAATCGTTGACGTTCCATCATTCGTAACATAAATCTCTTCCACCGCATAGAGAGGAAATAGTTTTCTCTGATCATAGGAAGGAAATTCAACCAATTCTAATTGTTCCTTTGTCAATTGCTCTATCGCTTTAAGAGAAAGGGTATACGTCTCTTCTTTAACCATTTCTTTAGAAGGAAATTGACCATGGACAGAGAACGAGGTGAGTTTTCCTTCCTGATTAAATTTAACATCAATAAATCCAGAGGGAGATACCGCTACACCTTCAAAACATTCTTTAAATCGAAGTTCTCCTTCGCTTTCATTATGTAATTGAAATTGTTTCCCATATGTCAGCCCTGTTTCACGTTCAATCCATTTTATTATTGTCTTTGTATCCAGATTGGTAAACATCACCCCATTTTCTGCATATGTTTTACCCATTACAAAAATGGCATTCTCAAACTTACGAGTCGTTACATTGATTTCAATGATAGCTGTTCCATCTGGATTTGATTCATCATCCACTGGTTCTGTTACGGGTTTCGGAAACCATTCCATACAAAGGGTATAAATTGTTTCGTTGAAAATATTGACGTTTCGAGAAAGATTATGCCGTTCTAAGGAGTAGTTCTCTAGTCCAAATTTCTCTTTTGTAAAGTCAATTAATTCTTGTATTCTTCTATCCAATTGCTATCTCCTCTCGTCCAATTTCGCCTTTCATTCTTTCATCATTACATTCACATAGAATCTTGATCAATTTCTCTTTCATTTGAAGTAACTATTCAACTTTCCGAAAAGTGCTCTGCCCTGATTTTAAATGATTATATGTATGTGTGATAGAGAGAAATAGCTATTTCCTAAAAGATTGTGGTTTTCTAAGCCAAGTTTAAGAAAAGAATCGTTTTCGAAATAATAAAACTGATTACCGCCATTGACTGGAACGGAAGGTGCGAGACTCCGGCGGGATCAGCGGGAAAGTTGAGACCCCACCGGCGCGAGGCTCAACTCACGCCCCGCGGAAAGCGAGCAGCCTGGAGTATAAATCAACCTTTTATTAAAAAGCAACAAAGTTACGAAAACAGCCAATAGAAAAAATTCATGAACTTCAATGAATGCTTCCTTTCTTTGATTGTCTACTAAATCCTAGAAACGTTGGTGAGACGATAACAAAAATCCCTCAAACTTATTAGTCTGAGGGATTGCAAATCGCACTTCAATAATTTCCTTTTCAAACTGACTAATAGATTCCCACCGCATCAAATCCAGAATGAACTGCAGCCTCTTCTGCACTGCCAGCGCCATAAAGATCAATTGCGGACTGAACAATCGCTTTGCGTGCATCGCTGAAATCGGAATTAGAAGTTAAATAAACCGTTAAAGCGCGGTAATAAATCTTCCCTAATTTTTCTCTTCCAAGATCTTGAGCAATCAAGTATGCGGCATGATTTGTAATGGATGAATTGACATGCACTCCGCCTCCATCTACCGAAGTTGGCATATGATAGAACTCGTCCATGTGGTCTGGATAGACCCCTCCATTCGTACTATATGCTCTTCTTTGCTCGTTGCTGACGACAACACCGTTTGGATTGCTTAAGCTGCGTAGTACAGTCATACCTGCGGCTTTGGCAGCTGGCGCCATAATATCCTCGCCCATTTCCCAGTCACTATCGTCAACTAGAGCACCAAACACATCAGCAAATGATTCGTTTAGTGCCCCGGATTGGTTACGGTAGACCAAGTTTGCCGAATGGGTGATCACACCATGTGTCATTTCGTGGGCAGCAACATCCAGACCAGCTGATAGGGAAATCATGAATTCACCGTCACCATCCCCATAGGTCATCCAGCGCCCATTCCATGACGCATTGTTGTACTTGTTGCCATAGTGAACTTTAGAAATGATTGCCATCCCGTTCCCATCAAGGGAATTGCGGCCATGTTCATTCAGGAAGTATTCATAAACCTTTTCTGAATTATAGTGCGCATCGACAGCCGCACGGTCATAATCGCTGATAAAGGCCGCTGAATCCCCAACATATAGTGTATCATTACTGGCAGTGTTATCGTTCTTAGCATCATACGTTTCGATTCCGCCAAGGTTTGCATGGGAATAGTCCGCTAACGCAAACTTAGTTCCAGTATTCTCATCCTTTACCTGGGTAATATGCAATTCCCTGTGAGCGCCGTGTACACCTTTCCCTGCACCTTTTTGCGTTTTCATTTCATCCGCATGCATTAAGGCATTATACTTATCAATAACCTCACCCGTCTTTGCATCAACAAAGACAAACCAGTTTCCAGGCTCATCCCCCATGAAGTTAACATTTACTTTATAGGCTGTATGATTTCTCCCTTCAAAAGGATAGACAACCAGTTCAGCAGTTGGTTCGTATGTAAGCTCTTCAGAGGCGTTGACCGAAGACATTGCCGTTTTCAGTGCGTCTTCACTGTTTAAAAAGGCTGTTGTGTCCAATGCAGCATCGGAAATGGTCTGATTAATCCTTCCATTGACGGATACCACTTCATTATCCTTATTAAAATGTACGATAATGTCTGAACCTTCTACGTTTACTCCATTCACCGATTGATTAAAGCGGACGTGAGTCATCCCTAGTTCATCTTTTTCTATTTTTTTCACTTTCAAGCTTTTCTCCGGTTTAGGAATTCCCGTTATATGCTCATTTTTCTTCAAATAACTCATTGCATTGGAAGGAGTGCTAGAAGGGAATTTCTCAGCGAACCTCTCCTTCACAAATACAGGGACGCTAGCCCTCTCATTCCATTCCTTACTCACTGCGCCAGAATTAACCGGCTGCGCAAAGACACTGCTAACTGGAATAGAACCTACCAACATAACTGATGAAAAAATAAAAGGTGCTAAAAATTTCTTCTTCAATCATTCCGCCTCCCATCAATTTCCATTCACCTAATTATAGAATGTTATAGGGAGATTATCATGAATAATTAGAATTATTTGAAAAATATAAAACAGTAGATATTTCCTCTCATTAAAAGAGAATGAGACGGGTATAAAACACTATTTAGAATCTGCCAGATAAAAATACTAGTATAAAAGCAAAATGGCAACAACAATCAGGACAAAGTATAAAGAGCCGTGTACCTCAAAACATATAACCATTCACTACTGCCATTCCCATCAGCAAGCCTGCAGATTCCCTGATCACCCATTACTGATATCCCCATGCGTTTCCTATGATTCTTTTACTCCAATCAATCTTTTTCATTATTACCTTCTTTACTGCAGCAGCTGCCATTCCCGTTTCTTGGCAGCACCAGACTCTTTCACTTACTCGACTTTTAAAAACTCTCTTCAAGTTTATCTCACACCTGCATATATCGATCGTTGAATATTGACATGATTTTATGTGCTATTCACGAACATGGTGCTAAGGGCATTTTTTATCCAGGATTACCTGTAATAATTCCAACCACTTGAGCTATAGCAAAATATAAAGCAAATATGTCTATTAAAATACATATAAAAACCAAAATTGATCTTTCCTTAGCTTTTAGAGTTGCTTTTAATCCAGCTACTAAAGAAATGACAAAGGATATTAAAGCAATAAAGGCTAGCAAAGGATATATTACTCCATTCATGTAATAGGGTATTTCATTTCCCGGCATTCTGTAATAATTGTCAATCACATTAATTAGAATTACCATAATGAAAGCAATAAAAATCATTATTACAGACCATCTACTTTGTTTAGTCTGAGGCATAAATGTAATTCTCATTGAATCATCCTTTATATTTTTTTAGTTGATATCAGGTAATCCGCAGTACTTATTTGATTTAAAATGTAATTGGCTAATACTAAGTCCTATACTGAATACCGAACTTCCATGATAATCTCTAGAAAATCCGCGCCTATTTTGCCAAAAACCTAAAAAGCTCTCTCCAACCATTTATGACCAGAGACCATTGCACCAAAAGACTGCTTCATTAATGATTCCCATCAAAATGATGCAAGAATGTCGGGAATGATGGATGATCAAAATAAGCTTCAATAGAAGGAAATCTTGAGAAAAAACCTTTTGCTATAATGAAATTTATAAAACGACCAATTGGCGCTGGAATATTTCCCGCAATTTCGTTTCTAATGATTTCGGCTTGTCCAAAGGAAAATACCGGATAAAATCCAACTATACTTCCAGCGATCTTTGCCGCCAAAATGGAATTATCAAAGCGTAATATCACGATGGAAGCTATCCCACGTAGCATTGACCAGAGTATGTATATTATCTTGGAGGGGTTATTTTAGACATCATAATGCTAATGTGGAAACAATATTTCGGCAGTTACCCAAAAAAGAACCAATAACCCGATCAGAATGGATAACAGTGTCAAAAGGGCTCTGTCCTTATTTTTCATTATCGATATTCCCCCCATTACAAAGCCCATCAATCCAAATAAGGAAATGAACGGAGATGACAACGGTATTCTGATCATAATTGCTGAAGTCATTAATTTCACAGCCATCAACACGATAAAAAGAAGAGTCAAACTAGCTGCCCATTTTCCGGTCGCAGTTTTTGACCAAAACTGGATTTTCATGTTTATTCCCCCTTTACTAATCGGTAAATAAATCCGTGTTTGACAACTTGCCACCGGTCTATTTCGGTGACAAGATAAAAAAATATATTCAATTCTCAAAGAAATCGTAAACTATAGTATAATTTTACATCTTTTTTTAATATATATTTCCATATTTATTGATCTTGTTTTGAACAATTTGATGACTTCTCTTCTCTCTTCCAAGCCACATACACTCAAAGCATATGGAGAAGGTGGTATGATTTTCGAAAAAGAAGAAAATAATAGGAACTCTGTCAACTCGACTTTGCCATCCATATGCGTTCATGGGGAACATATCGATGGTAAATTTATGAGACAAAACGAATCTAACATTAGGTTGGATTAAGGTTACAGATTAGTTTCTGGTT
Organism: Bacillus sp. REN3; assembly: GCF_017912555.1. Lineage (GTDB taxonomy): Bacteria > Bacillota > Bacilli > Bacillales > Cytobacillaceae > Mesobacillus. The sequence continues at coordinate 113,013 of NZ_JAERSD010000002.1, forward strand.
TTTTTGGACAATCTGCCCACTGCCAGCATCCTCATTCTAAGGATTTATTTAAGCCAAATAAATATAAGGGTTCAGGTGAAGAATGACAGCATACAAATTTATTAAAGACTACAAAAACCATTTCATATAGAGAGAATGTGACAAGTAAAACACTATTAAGAATCTAAGATATAAAAATCACAAAGCAAGTGTAGTGTTTTTGTTTCTTAAAATCATTTTTTTAATCCAAAATCCACTTTGGAGTCCCTGCACACGATTTGAAACCCATACCAAGTTGGCTCTTTTTCAAGTCCCCCAAAATACTCTTATCAGTTATACCCCTTCTACTATAAAAATCCGATTTTGGTTTTTCGACTCAATACTGCCGTCTTACATATTTGGAATGTAATTGACAACACAATGGGAATCGGTGATTACAAAAAAATAACGGAACCAGTATTTACTGGTTCCGTTAGCAGTACACTCTAACTATCTGGAGCAAGCAGTTCTATGTGCTACTTCGCTCTGACTCTGGACAATTCTAGTGTTCCCTCATTCAATCAAGATTCCTTGACGCAAAAACTTCAAGCAATTCACGCACTTCATCTGTTGACTTTGTGCTCATTAATTGATTTCTTAATCCACTCGCCCCGTGGAATCCTTTGACATATATCTTAAAAAAGCGGTGAAGAGCCGTGAACGGCCGCAGCTCTAGATGTGAATATTTATCATGAAGATCCATATGCAATCTTAAGAGATCAAGCAGCTCCTCACTGCTATGTTGTTTCGGCTCCTTTTCAAAGGCAAATGGATTATGGAAAATTCCGCGCCCAATCATCACCCCATCAACACCATATTGATGAGCGAGTTCTAAGCCAGTCTGACGGTCAGGAATATCCCCATTGATCGTCAAAAGGGTATCTGGTGCCACCTCATCACGAAGTTTCTTGATTTCCGGGATCAGCTCCCAATGAGCATCTACTTTGCTCATTTCCTCCCTTGTACGCAGATGAATGGAAAGATTGACAATATCTTGTTCCAAAATGTGTTTCAGCCAGCTCTGCCACTCGTCTACTTCCGCGAAACCAAGCCTTGTCTTTACACTTACAGGCAATCCTCCTGCTTTTGCTGCCTGGATTAATTCTGCTGCAACGTCCGGACGGCGAATCAGGCCGCTTCCCTTCCCGTTCTGCACCACATTGGGCACTGGACAGCCCATATTGATATCCAGACCCTTAAAGCCCAGTTCCGCCATACCAATGCTCATTTGCCGAAAGTTTTCTGGCTTGTCCCCCCATATATGGGCAACAATAGGCTGTTCGTCCTCTGTGAAAGTCAGACGCCCGCGCACACTCTTGATCCCATCTGGATGACAGTAGCTCTCCGAGTTTGTAAACTCTGTAAAAAACACATCAGGTCGGGCTGCCTCACTCACCACATGGCGAAAAACGACATCCGTCACCTCTTCCATTGGTGCCAGTATAAAAAATGGCCGTGGTAAATCACGCCAAAAATTACCTTTCATCTTTTCATTCAAATCCTCTCATCATGGGATACCCAGATCCCTTATCCCAAAATTAAAAAGCAGAATGTCCCTGCTTCTTTTACACTTATACCATGCTTCAGCACTTTTTATCAAACAGATTGGGAATGTTTATTTTAACTTCACAATATCTGTACAAATTTCCTGCTAAAATCTCCCCATCATACAGCATTCCACTGCCTGAGTAAAAATAGTACCGGAAAGAAAATTGGAGGCCTCTGGATTGACAAAAATGTAACAGGAAAAAGACCCCGAAATCGCCAAAGTATCTTTTTACGAAATAAGGGCCGGAACAGCAAACGTTTACTTTAAACCGAGTTGCGTCACTCGACGTGGCCTGAGAGGACAGAAAAATGTCTTTTGATCTGTTGGTTCTCAGAAATATATCAACAGCATTTTACTTTAGGGAAAGGTAGGAACATATCGATTCTTTCGGGTTATAAGAAAGAATCCATATATAATTACGAAAGATAACACCTATATTATTTAATTTGCGCCTCAAATTCTGTACGTTTCATACATAAGAAAGCCAAAATCATCATTATAAGGTCGGAAAAATATCTTTCAGAGGTAATTGGCATTATAAACACCCCTTCATTTCTAACATTTATTTGTGAATCCCTTAATGATCATGCTTTTTCAGGCTTTTTTATACTCCTTTCACTTAAACCTACTCTTTTTGTTTTTCTGTGCTTTTAAAGCTATCCGCCCATTCTTTTACTCTCTGACTGCTTTCTTCTTCTGATAAATCCTCGATCCTGGTCATAATCGACCATCTCACTCCGAACGGATCCAAAATACTTCCAAATCGATCACCTGAAACAAAATTAGCAATCGGCTCCCTAATCTTTGCTCCTCTTGCCACTGCATTTTCAAATACCTGATCAACATTAGCAACGTAAATTCCTAAAGAATAGCATGCATGATCCTCATCCGGCGGCAAGACCAATTTATATGCCGGATTTGCTGCTCCCAACTGTAAAAAGCCATTCCCAAAATCTAATTCCGCATGAACAACTATGTTATTGCCATTTCCATCGGAAAATTCAGTAATATCCTTAATCCTTGCATTAAAAACAGATTTATAGAACTCTATTGCTTCAGAAGGATTCTTTATTACTATGAACGGAGTAATAGATGTAAATCCATTAGGTGTTCCATTCTTTGTGTACTTACCTGACACTCCTCTATATTTACTATCAGTCATTTTTATTCCTCCTTAATTGAACAAAACATTTCCATCCGTATACTTTCTTCATTAGTTTGGATTCATCAACTCATAAAAATATTCGGATTTATGAGTCTTGTAAAGACCATACCAAGCATTCAATGTCTTTGTGGAAAACACATCCAAGGCTCTCAATACATGTACGAAAAATTCCAGTGGAGCTATTTCGGAAGCTGTGATTAGTTTTCCGTCAGTTATGGCAGATTCCTGCTTATAGTATTTTTCTCCTGCATAGTTTGGGCAGATCATTTTAAGATATTCCAAGTCATTGCTTGTATGCCGATTTGAATCCAGTAATCCTTTCCGAGCCAGACCTATTGTAGAACCACAACTCGCTGCTACAATAATACCTTTGACAAAATAGTCTCATGAATTGCTTCTGCCCACGTATCTCCACCAGGTAAAATCAAGGCATCTGCGTTTTCGATGCTGAACTCATCCAGTTCAATATCCGGTAATATTTTTAAGCCTCCCATTGTAGTGATAGGCGTCTTTTGAGTTCCTACCGTAACGATTTTTGATGGGGTTAAGCCTCTCTTATAATATCTTCCGGAGTTCAGTTCAGCAGTTAATAACCTACTTCCCAATCTGCCATCGTATCAAATACATAAAGATATACAGCATTATTCATTTTGTCCTCCCTTTTTCAATTGCTCAAACGCTGATTAAACATTATCCCAGGATAAAACACACTGTTTATCTCCATAATAAAACAGCTTCACTGACACCTACTGTCAGTGAAGCTATCTATAATTGATAATATTCCATTAATTCCGATGCAACAGAAACAAACTTTCTCTTTAGACTCTGGGGCTCAATCACTTGAATAGCCTTTCCGTAGGATAGAAGGAAATGAGGTACAAAGGCATGCAACGCTCTTTCGTCAATTAAAAAAACCGCTTGATTCGGTGTACGCTCTTTCAGATGATGACCTAAAAACCAATGTATGCACAATTCGTCCAAAGCTTCTGACCTGCCATTGATAATTAATGAAATCATCCCATTCTGACTTGTCGGATCAGGTAAAAGATTCTCTAAAAAAAATTTCCTTGCAGAAAAGGCTTCAGGCCTTTTAAACATCATTTGCGTCCGCTTTATCTTTAAAATGCGTTCAGCCCGAAAGCTTCTGATTTCATTTCGAAGTTGGCAAAATCCAACCGTATACCATTTATTGTTCCAATAAAGCATTCCATAAGGGTCAATTACTCTTGACCGGGGTTGTTCTTCATGGCTTGTGCGGTATTCAATTTCCACAGAATTTTCGTTTGCTACAGCCAACTCCAGTTCTTCCAATGTTGCCTTAACAGATGGGGCAATATCACGGTTTATTACTTCGAAGCCGGCTAAATGGCGATTGAGGATACTTTCCTGTTCCCGGTTTGAATACATTTTTAATTTTTGTGTTGCATTGTTTAACGACTCACTAAAAGGGTATCCCGCTTCGTTGGCAAATACGGCAGCATGAAGCAGTGCTTTTTGTTCCTCAACATTGAAAAACAAAGGCGCATGGATAAAATTGTTCAGCAGACTATATCCACCGTTCTGTCCCGTATCCGACACAATCGGTACTCCGCTTGCGCAGAGTGAATCAATATAACGGTATACGGTTCGTATACTAATCTCTAATTTTTCCGCTATCTGTTTTGCAGTTATTTTTGCTCCAGAATTAAGCATCCATAAAATCGCCAGCATATTATCGTTTTTTGCCAATGGACACCCTCCTCCCATATCTTCATCCCATCGTACCCAAAACCACATATCATCTATAAACCGCCCCCAAAAACAGGGCTCGATTCTGCTCATTTTCCGTCGTAAACCATTACATATCGTGGTTGACCCGCCTCATTCTCCATTAGAACCGTTATTCGTCATCATTATTACGCACTCGACGTGCTTTGAGTAATCCTATCGCTATCTATGTCAATTCTTGTTCCGGACTAGGCGACAGATGGCTACCGGTAGACGGGAACATATCCATTACGCTTCATAATTAAACTAAATGTGATCTTCCACATAAATCGGAATTTGTAAATTATTTTATATTTTATTCTTACTATCTAAGATAGAACCAACAATAATACCAATAATCATTCCTAATCCGGCTCCTAAAGGTATGCCAAATATAAAGTTACTTTTATTCATGATAAAGCTTATAATAATTCCCACACAAGCACCAAAACATAATCCAAGGGATATACCTATTGCTAAATATTTATCTGTATCTTTTTTCATATTATTCCACCTTCATAAATTCAAATTTATAAGTGATAAAGCTCGAAGCTATTATGTATACTATTGTTCCGATCAAAGCTAAAGATGAAGTTTGCCTTCTTTCGCTCACCATAATTAGAGCTAAAGCCAGGTTCCAGCAAGTCCCCCAGATTTAAGTCCCTTTTTGTGACGTGGTAGAAAAGCCCCGAGTCTAAGGATTTTTCATTAATTGCTCTAACCCTGATTCGGATGTTAACATTTCAAGATTATTAAATATCTCCTCTTCGGACCAATTCCACCATATATTGAATAGGGTTCAACACTTTTTACTACTGTGGAATTAGCAGCAATAATCGCACCATCTCTAATTTTAACACCTGGCATTATAGTTACACTTTGACCTATCCACACATCATTGCCAATCACTGTGTCACCCTTAAAAGGAAGTTGTTCTATTGTAGGAGTAACCTTTTCCCATCCAGGAATGCGAAAATAAAAATTATGCCATCCATATCGGTAACAAACTTAAGGATATCTTAACTTTGAATGAATTATCTCCTGAAATCCTGCATTCAACAAGATATGTAAAAGGCAACTCCCGTAAGGGTTAGTTGCCTTCTTTTAAAATGAGTTGCGAGACACATTCAACATGGATGGAGTAATCCTATCGCTATGTCAATTCTTGTTCCGGACTAGGCGACAGATGGTTTCCACGTGCGCTGTATGCGGGAACATGTCCACTGGCTGGATGTATTCTACTTTGTATTGTGAACGTAATGTCTGAATATCTTTTGCCAGGGTTGATGGGTTGCAGGATACGTAGACGAAGGTTTCTGGCTTGATTTTCAGAACAGTTTTCAAGAATGCCGGGTCACAGCCTGTCCGGGGAGGGTCGACGACGATGACGTTCGGCCGCCATCCTTCCTTCAGCCATTTTGGCAGCAGTACTTCAGCTTTGCCGACAATGAATTCCGCATGGTTGATGCCGTGTTTTTCCGCATTTTTCTTCGCATCTTTAATCGATTCAGGAATGACATCCATTCCTCTGACTTCCCCTGCCTGGTCTGCCATCCATAGTCCAATCGTGCCGACTCCGCAATAGGCATCGACTACCTTTTCCTTTCCGGTCAGCTGTGCTGCTGCTTTCGCTTCATTGTATAATTTCACCGTCTGCTCAGGGTTCAATTGAAAGAATGTACGTGCAGACAGCTCGAATTGAAGGTCGCCAAGCGTTTCCTGGATGATGTCACTTCCGTGGAGCGTCGATGTTTCTTTGCCAAAAATAACGGAAGTCCTTTCGCCATTCACGTTTTGGACGATTGAGTTCACCTCAGGCAAACGCTTCTTGATTTTCTCGATAATCAAATCCTTTTTCGGCAGTTCTTTTTTCGTCGTGATCAAGACGATTTGCAGTTCACCTGTTTGTACGCCTGTGCGGGCGACAATTGTCCTTACAAGTCCATGCCGCTTCTTTTCATTATAAATCGGAATCTTCAAGTCCTGCAGGATTCCTCTGACGGCTTCGGTTGCTTTCGTGGTCGCGGGATGCTGGACTGCGCACTGCTCGATATTGATCAGATTATGGGAGTTCATCCCGTAGAGTCCGGCAAGCACCTTCCCATCCTTTTCGCCTACCTGGAACTGGCTCTTGTTCCTGTAGCCCCATGGGTTCTCCATCCCGATTGTCGGCCTGATATCCAGCTCGTCGATTTTCATGTCTGTATGCCTTTCGAGCGCCTGGATGACAATGTCCCGCTTCTCCTGCAACTGCTGACCGTATTGCAGATGCTGAAGTTGGCAGCCGCCGCACTGTTCGTAAACCGGGCAAAGCGGCTTGACACGATGCTCGGAGCGTTTGCGGATTTTCTTGATTCTCGCCTCGGCAAACTTCGGATGTACCTTCGTTGCTTCGGCGACCACCTCCTCCCCAGGCAAAGCACCAGGAACGAACACGACCTGGCGCTTGAAATAGCCGACGCCTTCCCCATTTATTCCAAGACGCTTGATGGTCAGCGGGAAAGTCTGTTTCAGCTTTATTTTGACGGTATCGTCTTTTTTCATCAATTTTCACTCCAATTATTCAATGCTCCTCCATAAATAAAGCGAAGCATAGCTTAAATACGGCTCCCATGGCTGTTTGTATAATTCCATTTCAGCCGGTGTCGGTTTTTGCTCAAGCTGGAAAAACTTTTTTATCGCATTCTGGAGTCCAATATCCCCCATTGGAAACAAATTCGGACGACCAAGCCCGAACATCAGGAAGTTTTGGATAGTCCAAGGGCCAATACCTCGTATTTTGATCAATTTCCTGGCAATCTCGGCATCGGATTCCGATTTCATTTTTTCAAAATCAAGCTCTCCAGACGCGGCAAGCTTGGCAATGCCAATGGTATACTCCGCTTTCCGGCCGCTGAACTGCAGTTCGCGCAGCTGTTCAACCGAAAGACTAGCGACTTTCTCAGGCTCCGGATAAAACCAGACACCATCTACCTCGTCGCCGAATGTCTTCACAAACCGCTCTGTCAGGGTAAAAGCAAAGCTCAGATTCAGCTGCTGATGGATGATGCACTTGATGAGGCTCCCGAATGGGTCAAAATCAAGGATCATCGGTGTGCCGTAATGTTCATTGAACAAATCTTTCAAGTCGGTTGTCTGAAAATGCTCATGGATTTGCAGGAGTTCCACATCCCAGCGGAAAATTTCCGTGATCATGGAAATCGTCTTTTCTTTTTCCGAGCTGGCACGGACGATGAATTCCGGCTTTTCCCGTGTCCCTGTCCCGATGACCTCGGCTGCAACTTTTTCACTTCCGACTCTGAGCGGGACCTTCACTGATCGTTTTTCGTGATCAACCACATGCAATGGATCAAGCGCAAGCCGGCTTAACGCGAGATCAAAATGGTACGGTCCGTTTATCGCCACCTTCTTTTCCCACATACATGAATCCGCCCTTCAGTCATTTTCCACGTATTATAGCATTTTTTGACTGTTATTACGAAAAATCCAGATGATGCTCGGAAGTTATAAACCACTGCCCGCTGTCATCCGATATCTTGCGTGCTGCGCTGTTTCCCTTTGTGTGGTTTCCCTCTTTTAATATCCAAATACGAAAAATCCCAGCTCAGCTGGGATTTTCGCCATCAATACATCATCGGGTTTTTGAGGTTCTCGCTGATCATCAAGTGGTCGAGACTTTTGAATGTATAGCCTTGTTTTTTCAGGTCCTTGATGACTTTTTCGAGCGCATCGGCATTGTCTTTGGAAACGGTGTGCAGCAGGAGGATCGAGCCTGGGTGGATCTGGCTCATGATTTTATCGTATGCGTATTGCCAGCCTCGCTGCTGATCGGTGTTCCAGTCAACAAAAGCGAGCGACCAGAATACATGCGTGTAGCCTGCTTCCCTGGCGACGGCCATTGTCCTTTCACTGAAAATCCCTCTTGGCGGCCGCATATAGGACATTTGTTTTTTGCCTGTGATTTTTTCAGTACCCGCTCTGACCATTTCAAGTTCCTTCTTGATTTTTGCGTTACTGATTTTCGTCATATCCGGATGGTGCCAAGAATGGTTGCCGATGATATGCCCTTCCCTTTCCATTCTTTCGACAAGTTCCGGTGCGCTTTCAAGATAGTGGCCGGTCACGAAGAAGGCTGCGGGTACTTTTTCTTTTTTAAGGACATCAAGGATTTTTTCGGTATAGCCATTTTCATAGCCATTATCGAACGTAAGGTATAGTTCTTTTTTATCTGGAGAGCCCTTATAGACGGCTCCGTGCTTGGCGATAAGGTTTTCAAGCGGTTTTCCGGCGTCCGCCGGGCTGCCATTCCGGCTTTTTTTAAATCCCCAATGCAGAGGGGAATTCGCATATTCAGCATGGACGATGGCAGGCACAGCAGCTGAAAAGAACAGGCTTGCCGCCATGAGAAATTTACTGATCCATTTCATGTTGTTCCTCCCAAAGTTGTTTTTCCTTATTGTTTGCCTTGGGGGGAAAAAAATTCTCATTTCTTGCTTGAACAGAAAGTGTTCTTTTGGCCATTTTTTGACAGGAACAAGATGAAAGAATAAATAAAGGAGACTTGCGGAACGCAAGCCTCCTTTTCATTATTTATATACCCGGTCTTTGAACTGGGCCAATTTTTCAAGAGAAGATTTTTCAACGTCTTCGTGCAGGCTGTTTCCGTGTGAATCCATTGTCACAACCGCTGTGAAGCCTTCAACCTTCAAATGCCACATTGCTTCTGGGATACCGAAGTTCATCAGGTCTACGCCTTCGACAGACTTGATGCAATCTGCGTAATATTGTGCCGCTCCTCCAATCGCGTTCAGGTAAACGCCGCCATGCTCCTTCAAGGCAGCAAGCGTCCTTGCACCCATTCCGCCCTTCCCGATGACCGCGCGGATGCCGAATTTCTTCATGATGTCACCCTGGTAAGGCTCCTCACGGATGCTCGTTGTCGGCCCAGCAGCTTTCACATGCCATTTTCCTTCTTCATCTTTCAGCATGACCGGTCCACAGTGATAGATGATCTGCCCGTCCAGATCGACTGGCGAATCATGGTCGGAAAGGTACTTATGGATCGCATCGCGGCCAGTGTACATCATGCCATTGATCTTGACAACATCGCCGACTTTCAGCTGGCGGATTTGCTCTTCGGAAATCGGTGCAGTCAAAGTGATGACTTCCGGTTCCGCCGGTGCCTCAACCGCTGCTGCGATTTCCTGTGCGACTGGCTGGGCGAAGTCGATTTTTTCCCCATCCTGGTACATCCATTCCCCGATTTCGCCTGTCTCCGGATGGATCGTTACCCCAAGGCGGCGATATGCCCAGCAATTATAAGCGACAGAGACGAAGAAACTGGCAGGAATCCGGTTCATGACGCCAATCTTGCAGCCTAAAAGCGTCGTTTCACCACCGAAGCCCATCGTGCCGATTCCTAGCTTGTTGGCATTTTCCATGATGTATGCCTCGAGGTCCCGAAGCTCTTCAATTGGGTTGGTATCATCTACAGAGCGGAACAGCTGCTCCTTCGCAAGATCATATCCGGACGAACGGTCGCCTCCGATTCCAACACCGATGAAACCGGCGCTGCATCCCTGGCCCTGCGCCTGGTATACGGAATGGAGAATGCATTTGCGTATCCCGTCAAGGTCACGGCCAGCGCGTCCAAGCCCTTCAAGCTCGGCAGGAAGGCTGTATTGGATGTTCTTGTTTTCACAGCCTCCCCCTTTTAAAATCAGGCGGGCATCGATATAATCTTTTTCCCATTGCTCAAATTTGATGACGGGGGTCCCGTCGCCAAGGTTATCGCCGCTGTTATCCCCTGTAAGCGAATCGACAGAGTTCGGACGGAGTTTCCCGTCTTTGGTCGCCTGGACAATCGCATTCTTGATCGCCTGCTTCAGTTCAAGCTGGTTCACCCCGACAGGTGTTTTGATCTTGAATGTTGGCAGGCCAGTGTCCTGGCAAATTGGCGAGACGTTGTCATCCGCCATTTTAATGTTGTTGGTGATGGTTGCAAGGCTCATCGCCGAACGAGTCCCGGCATTTTCCCGCTCTGCGGCTGCCTTGATCGCCCTTCGCACATCCTTCGGCAGATTGGTAGATGTTTCAACGATCAGCTCATACATGCTTTCCTGGAACTTTTCAATGTTCATTTTATGTACCCCTCTCTCTGCTCCCTTGTTCGTCAACCTGTTTATTTGAAAATTTCTTAACATTTCCCGATACCATTATACTCCTATCATCTTTTTATTGAAAGGCGGAGCCTGGAATCGTTTTCAAGGAAAAGTTTCCGTTCTCATCTTGCATATGCACGACAGAGAGATTATGTTTCATTTAAAACACTTCTCACGAGGCTGCGAGTGATAGCTCTGTTATGTTTTTTTACATGTTTTAATGAGAACGGGCAGTCCATCAATGAGGTTAGAAATAGTCCAAAGAACCGTAATGGCAGAATGCTCTAGATTGTAGGGAGAGGAGGTGGGCGAAGATGCTGTTTAAGGAAAAACTTGTGATGAGTTAAACTGTCTTGAGGACATTCCCTTGATCACTTCAGGGGAATCTGAAAGCAGCCACGAGTTGGCCAGTGTAAAACGATACGGACAGTCCCGCTAAAATGGATGGCATATAAAATAAGAGACCCTGATCAAAGGTCTCTACAAATCACGATTTTTGAATTCGCGGCATTTCGCATCCATTTCTTCGACGATTTGGATCATGCGGTCGATATCCTCAAGGTTTGCTTCCACTGGATCAATCGAATCCAATAATTCGGCAAACATATCTAAACGCTGTTTCAAAAAAACGACCTGCGTATTTTTGTCTTTAATCGGATTACCCATTGTGTTCGCTCCTTTCACATCTTTTATATCCTACCGGAAAATCATTAATCGCGCAATAATAAATCAATCGTTGTTTGATGAATGGAACATCCTGCTTCCTACAGGCGAAACCGGAAAATAGCCAGTAAGAACGAGGGAAAGAAAAACAGCAGCAAGCCATCATCCTGCTGCTGTTTTTCTTCGGATAAGAATGGGGCAAGCATTCACCCTCATTCATCATCATTCATTTATCCCGGCTGCTTTTCCTTCCCGGCTCGAGTCGGTAGCGGCATGGAGGAACCCTTTTTCATGGTCGATCTGGATCGCCTGTACATTTCCCAGCGGGAATGGCCCCTCTGCAAACTCGAAGCCCTTTGATTCCATTTCCCCTTTTGCCTCCATGCTGATACCGGCTTCCCATCCGATGAGCGGGCCGGTACTGTTGAAAATCCTCGGCTCTTCAATTGCTTCCTTGAGGTCCATTCCAAAATCTAGGACATTGACGATTGTCTGGAACACGGAACCGACAATGGTTGGTCCGCCCGGTGATCCAAGGGTCAGCACCGGCTTATCATCCTTGAAGATGATCGTCGGGGTTTTACAGCTGACAGGGCGTTTGCCTGGCTTCACTTCATTCAGGCCGCCAGGGAAGGCATCGAAATCGGTCATTTCATTGTTCAACACAAAACCATAGCCGTCAACCATGATTCCTGAACCAAACGGATGCTCGACGGTCGATGTGCATGCCACGATATTTCCCCATTTGTCCATGACCGTGTAATGACTAGTTTCACTTCTCTCCCTTTCCGGCTCGAATGGCTGGCGAACGACATTGATTTCATTTCCGTCCGTATATTTCCATGGATTGCCGAAATCAATCGAGTCATTCCTTCGGTCGAAGCTGATCAATTTGCGGCGCTCCGCGAGATAATCTTCGTTCAACATTCCTTTCAGCGGAATATCGCCAAATTCAGGGTCACCTGAAAAAGCAATTTTATCCGCAAAGGCAATTCTCATTGCTTCCGTAAACAAATAATACTTTTCCCAGGACTTGGCATGATACTGGCTGAAGTCGAACCCTTCTAGGAGTTTCAAAATCTGGAGCATCGTGGTTCCGCCAGCACTCGGCATATTGGATGATGCTATGCGATGGCCCCTGTATGTTCCCCAGGCAGGTTCATCTATTGAAATCCTGTAGCTTTTAAGGTCTGAAAGTTCCATGATTCCGCCAAGATCCTTTAACGTGGATACGATCGCTTCGGCAATCTCCCCTTCATAGAAAGCGTCTATTCCTTCCCTTTGTAGGATGCGGAATGTCTTTGCCAGATGCTCCTTTTTATATACATCTCCTTCGCATAGAAGCTTGCCATTGGGCATGAACAAGTTCCGTGCATGGTCACTCAGACGGTACTCGAAGTTTTTCAGGGATTCATCCATTACCCAGTTTACTTCCACGCCTTTTTCAGCAGCCTCTGCAGCTGGTTCGATCAAGTCTGCCAGCGGCTTCGTGCCATATTCCTTTCTAGCTGCTTCCATGGCTTTCAATATCCCGGGCACTCCTACCGCAGTCGCCTTTGTCGACCTCTCCCTGAAAGGAATGACTTCGCCTTTGTCATCGAGGAATATCTCAGGGTATGCGGCGGCTGGCGCCCGTGTGTGGCCATCAAAAATTTTGACCGTTTTGCTTTCCGCATGGTAAACCATGAAAAAGCCGCTTCCACCTATCCCTGTCATCATCGGTTCTCCGACATTCAAACCGAATTGGATGGCAATCGCCGCGTCGATTGCGTTTCCTCCATCCTTTAAAATTTTTTCGGCCGCATCGGTAGCGATTGGATGTGCTGATGCGGCGACTGCTGCTTTTCCTGTTGCGGTTTCTCTATTAAGATCACTCCGTCTGGAACGTGTTTTGAAATTTTTTCCCATGACTGGCTTCCTCCACTTTCCTATAATATAAAGATAGAGTACCCGTTTGGGATTCATCAAAAACAATTTTAAAATTACTGAATTGTCTTTTATGACAAATTGTTCGCAAAAAAGAAAAAGCGGATGGCATGAAAGCCGGCATGATGGAGAGTAAACGAAAGCGGTCCTTAATGAACCTGGGTACCTTTGATGTCCGGGTACGCATTTTCCCTAAATGGCCATAACATGTGGACAAAGTGCATAAAAAATGCTCGCTTATTCTACTGGATATTTATGTAAAATTTATTCCGATTAAAAACCAGTCCCGTTTCAGGACTGGTTTCATGTAAATGTCGATTTTAACGATTGTTATCATTGTTCTGGTTTTCCGGAGGCACTGAGAACGTGTTGGCTGTGTTGCCAAGGCCCGGAGTGTCCGCAGGCTGGCTCCTCATCCCGGTCGCATAAGCATCAGCAGCATTGCTTGAGGAACTGCTCTTTGACGAGCTTCCGTTCGAAGTTGCGCTGTTCACGACTGGGTTGTCCATCGCCGTTTCTCCTGCTTCTTTTACTTTTGTACCGATTTCCTTCAAATCTTCCTTCGCTTCTGTCGCTGTGTTCATCGCTTCATTGGATAAGGATTTCACATCACCCATTTTGCTGAACACATCATCGTTCAGCCGCTGATACAGATTCTGGGCATCGCTGATTGCATCTTTAAGAACCTGGGAAGCTTCCTTGAAGCTGTTCATCATTTGGTCTTTGACATCAGATGGGTTGTTTTTCACCTCGCTGATGACGTTCATGGATGTATCCTTCACGTTGACGGCCTTATCCTTTACTTTTGAGCGGGTGTTGGAATCAAGCATCGCCAGCACGCCGCCGACAGCCGCCCCAATCAGCACGCCCTTCAACAGCTTGCTGTTTGAATTTCCCGAGTAATCGTAGCCATTTTCATAATAATCTTCCATTGAACGGTTATTTGTCCCATTCGCGTATGTCATCGTTCCAGTTGTCGTATCATACATACCTTGATTGTTTGCAAGTATATTGTCTGACATCGTCTATTTCCTCCTTCTAAATGGTGGATTAGTTGTTATGCCTATCTATTTCCCGGGTAGGATAGGAGCTAAACTGGATATGTCCACGTTTTGTCAAGAGGAAAAAATTACTAAAGAAAAAGATGCCCGACCTTTTTGCCAGAAGGCGAAGGGTCAAGGCACCTATTTTTTATCTTGGCCGATCACTTGAAACAAATCCGAAACTGACATGGTCCTGGACCGGGATCCAGGCACCGATTCCCTGGGAGACGACATTTTTGACAACGATGAATTTTTTATTCCCTTTCAGCATCAAGTATACTTCACCGTATGTGACCTTCCCTTTTTCATTGATGGCAGGTGCGTACGCGTAAAGATAACCAAGCCTTTTCGGCTGGATATTGTATATATGGTCCTTCTTTGTGCCTGCGCCGACTATTGTTTCGAACGCGAGCGGCAGGCCGGTTTTTTGCGCTGCTTTCAGGAGCATCATTTTCTGCACGTCTTCCGCGTTCTTGATTTTTGCTGTCAGTCCGCCTCTCACTGCTTTTTGCTGTTCCTGGACATAATGAATTTGATAAATTCCATTTCCGCCGCGATTGTCAAAATAATTCGTGTTGATTTTCTGGTATTCCCAGTTTGGCGAAGTTTCTGCAGATTCATAATTTAGCGGCCACTCGCCCAAATAGACAATCGCACGGTACCCAATTGCAAACGGAGTGCTATTGATTGTTGTTTCATTCAGCATCCTGATCAGGTCAGGGTTTTCGATTTTCACCTTTGATGTCTCGATCAGCTTCCGTGTCAGCTCACTGGGCTGGAGGAAGGGCAAATCCTCACTGGGATTTGGATAAGTATTTTCTTTCGTGATATTCGTGACAGAGCCGGGAATCGAATATTTCGCTTTTTCCTCCTGCTTAGGGCTTGCCTTTTTGGCGGGAGCTTGAGCAGCAAAAGCCGGTGTAAGGATCCCAAGCAAAAATGCGAATGTTAATACCATGATGGCTGTTTTTTTCATGGCGTTTTTCTCCTTTCACAACTATAGCTTATGAGTTTGCTTATAGTGTTTTCGGAGCTGCCGCAGTTTATCCAAAATTTGCGGAAATTATCTCGATGAAGACACGACCAGTTTATTGAGCAGCCTTTCAAAAAAAGGGAAGAAAAACTGGATCAGCGGTCCAATCGCGAAGGTGACAATCAACGTTCCGATTCCGATCGGACCTTTAAAAACGAATGCTGCCGACAAGGCGATCATTTCTCCCAATGTCTTTGCGAGCATTAAATTCAGTCCCAGCCTTTCACGCAATGCCATCATGAAATTATCGATCGGGATAAGCGGGAATTTTGGCTGCAAATAAATCGCAAGCCCGATGCTGAGCGTGATCATGCCAATCAAAAATACACTAAAGCGTTTCAAGTACCCAGTGATCACGACATCTTCGAAAACCTGGAGGATCCAAAAGTCAATCAAGCCGCCAGTAATGAGAATCGTGACAACCGCTGCGATATCCGGACGCCTTTTCACTAAAATCGCGTTCACGATGATGAGGATGGCCCCGACAATCACGACCCAGCTGCCGGGAGTGAGCCCGACCGTTTTCGACAGTCCGACATTCAGGGCATCCCACGCCCCTGTCCCAAGGTCCGCTTTGATGGTCAGCGAAACTCCCATGGAAAGAATGGTCAAGCCGCTGATGAAAAACAGCGAACGGTAAAATAAAGCCATACTATTTCTCCTTTTCTCGCAGCTATAACGAAAGCGGCAACGGACATCGTCCAGTTGCCAAGGGACACATCCTGTTCCTGGAAAACCCGGACAGTAAGATGCACCATTTTCCTCCTTGCTGCTACTATATGCTTTTTTTCCGAAGAAAAAGAACCCTGTCCCCCTGGAACAGAGTTCTGAACATTCCCGTTAGTTAAAGCAGATAAAATCCAATCCCCATTATAACATACGCTGCTAAAAGTGTAAGCCCTTCAAACCAGTTTGTTTCGCCATCATTCGAGATGATAATTGCCAGCAGGACGGCCACTGCCATCGAAATCATTTCCGGCAATGTGAAGACAAGCGGCATGGATTTTTCGAAAAACAGTGAAATCAGCACCAGCAGCGGGGCTACGAACATCGCTACCTGCAGAGTGGAGCCAATCGCAATTTCAACCGCGACATCCAGCTTATTCTTGTATGCCATGATAATTGCAGAAGCATGTTCTGCGGCATTGCCGACAATCGCGACAATGATGACCCCGATGAATAGCTCTGACCAGCCAAAAGATTCCCCGACTGCCTCGAATGTGTGGACAAGATTTTCAGCCACATAGGCAACCGCTATGGTAGCGGCGAGCAGGATGAGGGTCGCCTTGCCCCTTCCCCACTCCGGTTCTTCTTCATGTTGCGGTTCGCTTCCCTCTTCCTTATGCTGGTACACTCCCCGGTGGGTGACAAGCTTGAAGAACAGCGCGGACAAGTATAGTAAAATCAAGATAATCGAAATCCCGATGCTCAGGCTAATCGTCTTGCTTTCGTTCATGTCCATCGCAAAAACCTCCGGAATGACGAAAGCTACAATGACGGCAAACATCAACAGCCCGGAGTTATGCCTAGCATCATGCACATTGAAATATTGGCGTTTGTACTTCACCCCGCCAATGAAAAAGGACAGTCCGGCAACAAGGAGCAAGTTCCCAAGGACAGAACCTGTCAGGGAAGCAAGGACCACACCGATCAAGCCTGCTTTCAAAGCAAAAATGGAAATGATCAGCTCGACCGCATTCCCGAACGTCGCGTTCAGCAAGCCGCCGATACGAGGGCCGGTGACAATCGCAAGGCTTTCAGTCGCTCGTCCCATATAGCTGGCGAGCGCGATGATCGTCAAGCAATAGATGATGAATAAAGAAATGCTCGGCCAATGCATCAATGTACCGATTACAGATAACGGAACACCCGCAAAGGTCAAAATCATAAAAATTTTATCTGCCATATCCTCACTCCTCTCTAATTTTCATTGACAAATTCAAATGTCTCTTCCACTTCAATGCTGCCGATCACGGATTGGACCATCGAACAATTCTTCCTTGTCAGCACCATGGCTTTTCCGATTTTCCTCTCGTCAAGGTTGCTGCCTTCAATCTTGAAGTGGACATGGATTTTGCTGATCCTGTTCGCTTCCTCTTCAATCCGCTCGGCATCCGCTTGAATATGTATATCCTTGATTTCCATTCGCATCTTCTCTAAAACCTTGCGCAGAACCCCGCCGCTGCAAACGGCAACGGAGGAAACCAGAAGCTGATACGGCCTGAAGCCGAATTCATCCTCACCTGCAATATCAAGCCTGCCAAAACCAACCTCTGTGTAAAAGCCGACATCGGGTTTCATTTTGAATTCCATGATCATCATCACCTTCATTCCAAATTTCAAGGCAGATAATTAGAAAAAATTTCCGCCAGATCCTTCTTTAAGAGATTACACTATTTTTTCCCCTAATAAAACTAAAAAAACATTGCCATAAAATATTTATATCGTTACCATAAATAGGCGGAAGACCCTCGCCCTAAGGAGCTGGCGGCAAGGCTTACACAAAAAGCCTTATGGTTGTTGGTTCCAAAAGCTTCGTGAAGAATATGGCGCCCGGATGGAAACCAGGCTCAGGGGCATTCCAAAAGAGAAATGAAAGTGTCAGAGGTCATGATTATGAAAATAAACAACAACATCCGTTTTGGGATATTAGTGAGCATTGTCGCGATTTCCGGTTTTTCACAAGGCATGCTGCTTCCCTTGATTGCCATCATCTTCGAACAGGATGGCGTTTCATCATCGCTGAATGGCATGCATGCAACTGGTTTGTATATTGGCATTTTGATTGCATCCCCGCTGATGGAGGCGCCCCTCCGCCGTTTCGGCTATAAGCCGATCATCCTGGCAGGAGGGTTGACGGTAGCTGTCTCCTTGGCGCTTTTTCCTGTATGGAAGTCCTTTTGGTTTTGGTTCATTCTCAGGCTGGCGATTGGAGTCGGGGATCATATGCTCCATTTCGCCACCCAAACGTGGATCACCTCATTTTCTCCAAAGGACAGGCTTGGAAGGAATATATCCATCTATGGTCTATTCTTCGGGCTGGGCTTCGCTGCTGGTCCGTTGATGACCCGATTCATTGAAATCAATGAATCGATGCCATTCATTGTGTCAGCCGCCATCAGCCTTGCCGCCTGGATGGCAGTCTGGCTGCTGAAAAATGAGCATCCAGAGCATGATCTCGATGCCGCCTCCTTTTTTGGGACAATGAAACGGTTTGGGAAAGTTTTCAAATATGCATGGGTCGCTTTTCTTCCTCCTTTTGGCTACGGGTTTCTGGAGGCAAGCCTGAACGGGAATTTTCCTGTCTATGCGATGCGGACAGGAATCGGCGTCAGTTCCGTTGCCCTGCTTCTGCCGGCATTCGCAGTTGGGGGCATCCTTTCCCAGCTTCCATTGGGGATTTTGAGTGACAGGCTTGGCAGGAGGAGGGTCCTTGTGGCAGTCATGCTATCCGGCTTCATCACTTTTACAGCCGCGAGATTCCTGGAGGACTCACCGGCAGGCCTGCTGGTCTGCTTCTTCGTCGCGGGCATGCTCGTTGGATCGACGTTTTCACTGGGCATCAGCTATATGGCGGACTTGCTTCCTAAGCCTCTCCTGCCTGCTGGGAACCTGATGTGCGGGATTTTCTTCAGCTTTGGCAGCATCAGCGGCCCATTCATTGGCGGAATCGCGATTGAATGGCTCGAAGGCATCAGCTTTTTCTCTCTCATCAGCGCGATGCTTCTGCTGATTTTCCTTGCGCTGGCCTTTGTCAAACCGACAGGTCCCGAAACAAAAAGCGCTTAAACGAACAGCCTCCCTATTTCGAAGGGAGGCTGTTTTTTGCTGTTTTCCTTGCTGGGCGGTTCACAAGCACGATTCCCGCCACAACGAAAATAAGGCCGGCAATTACCAGGTAATGCAGCATTTCATCAAGAAGGACTGATGATAAAATCACGCCGAACACAGGTACGAGGAATAAATACAAGGACACTTTTCCTACCTGGTTATACTTCATCACGTTGTTCCATAAAATGAATCCTGCCGCCGACAGGAAAGCCAGATAGACAAGCATCAGCAGGGAAATCAGATCGAATTCAAACGGCACAAAGCCGACCGAAAAGACCCCGATTGCTACCAGGCCGAGGGATCCCAATATCATCTGGTAAGAAGTCAAGTAAATGACCTCCATTGTGGCACTGCCGTTTTTAGCAAGAATATTTCCATAGGCCCCAGACAACATTGCCAGCATAAGAAGGATTTCACCGATGCCAAAATGAATCTCATACTCGCCATTCGGCCAATTGGCAAAAACGACTCCGGTGAAGCCAATCATCAACCCTGCCACTTTCAGGCGGTTCATCCGATCGTCAGGATAGAGGAAATGGGCGAGCAGGATCTGGAAAAAAGATGTCGTTCCCGCGATGATCGAGCCCTGTATGCCTGTTGAATAGCTCAGGCCGATATAGAACAGGACATATTGGAGGAAAGTCTGGAAAAAGCCGATTTTCAACAAGGGCCCTGCCGTTTCAGGCTTGAATTTCATCTCCCTGTTCAACATGAACAGGACAAGGATCAGCAGTCCAGCCAACAGGAAGCGGTAGCCTGCGAACAGCATTTGCTCCCCGATCTCCTCCGGCCTGATATCAAGACTTCGATAACTCAGCTTAATAAACGGAAAAGCACTTCCCCATAGGAATGTCGCTCCAGCTGCCGACACAGCAATCCCGAGCGGATGGGTAAAAAATTCTTTTGCTCTCATTCTTTTGTCTCCTCATGCAATAGCATAATTCTTTCAAAAATCATATACTGTATGGTAACATAAATGTGAATACTATATGTATAATTTGTTTTGGCTTTCCGCTGTCATCCTCCCGATGACAGCTTTCGTGTTTTTTAGGGGTGTTGATTGTGATTATTACTATCAATTAAGAACAAAGCCAAAAAATAAAGGAGGAAGAGAGAAAATGGCACAGGGCACGAATGCACTGGGAAAACAAGAAACTGTTCCCGAGAAAACGTTCATTGAAAAAATCAAGCCGCATGCCGAACTGATTGCGGCCAGTTTAAGCGGTATCTTGATCGCAGCCGGCTGGATCCTGAGCAAGGGGGAAACAGAAACTGCCTCCGTTGTTTTATTCGTTTTGGCTTATGTGATCGGTGGATTTGCCAAAGCAAAGGAAGGCATTGAAGAAACCGTTAAAAACAAAGAATTGAATGTCGAGATGCTTATGATTTTTGCGGCGATCGGCTCGGCCATCATTGGTTATTGGACGGAAGGCGCCATCCTGATATTCATTTTTGCGATGAGCGGGGCGCTGGAAACCTATACGATGAACAAAAGCCGTAAAGAAATTTCCTCGCTGATGGAGCTCCAGCCAGAAGAAGCCTTAAGGATCACGAATGGGGTCGAGGAGCGCGTCCATGTTTCAGAGCTTTCGATCGGTGATTTGATTTTGGTAAAACCTGGCGAACGGATTCCGTCAGATGGCAAGGTGGCAAAAGGACAGACGACCATCGACCAGGCAGCCATCACCGGCGAATCCATCCCGGTTTCGAAGGATCCAGGCGATGAGGTGTTTGCAGGGACGGTGAACCTGACAGGCTCACTTACGGTCGAAATCACCAAACCGACAGGCGAAACCCTTTTCCAGAAGATCATCCTGCTTGTCCAGAATGCCCAGAGCGAAAAGTCCCCTTCCCAGCTGTTCATTGAAAGATTCGAGGGAACATACGTCAAGGTTGTGCTAGCTGTCGTCTTGCTGATGATGTTCCTTCCTCACTTCTTGCTTGGCTGGAGCTGGACGGAGACCTTTTACCGCGCCATGATCCTGCTAGTTGTCGCCTCACCTTGTGCGCTTGTAGCGTCGATCATGCCTGCGACACTATCAGCGATATCGAATGGCGCCAAGCATGGAATCTTGTTCAAAGGCGGCGTGCATTTGGAAAATTTGAGTAATTTGAAGGCCATTGCTTTTGATAAAACAGGGACATTGACGAAAGGGAAACCAGAGGTAACCGATTTTATCGTCGCATCGGGGCTTATGAAGGATGAAGTCCTGCTGAAGGCTGCCTCGATCGAGAGCCATTCCAATCACCCGCTCGCAAACGCGATTGTCAAATACGCGAAAGAAGAGCTGGGACAGGAGCTGATCCGTCCCGAAAGCATCGAGGATGTCTCCGGCTGGGGCGTGAAAGCCCACTTTGATAACGAGGACTGGAAAATCGGCAAAGCTGACTTTGTCGGCAAGGCTGCGGCAGAATCATTTGCCGACGGCGCCGCTTTGAAGCTTGCAGACGAAGGAAAAACAACCGTCTATATTGAACGGAATGGCGAGCTTGCCGCCTTGATCGCCCTGAAGGATATTGTCCGCGAAGAAACAAAACAGGCAATCGACCTCTTGAAGTCGGAAGGGATCTATACGGTCATGCTGACAGGCGACAGCAAATACACAGCGAAGGCCATCGCGGCTGAAAGCCATGTGAACGAGCATATCGCTGAATGCCTCCCAGAAACGAAGGTTGAGCATCTGAAGGAATTGCGTGAACGATTCGGGAATGTCGCAATGGTCGGCGACGGTATCAATGATGCACCAGCCCTTGCCACTGCGAATGTCGGGATTGCCATGGGAGAAGGAACCGATGTCGCCCTTGAAACTGCCGACATCGTCCTGATGAAAAACGACCTGCCGAAGATTGCGGATGCAATCAATCTGTCACGGAGAATGAACCGTATCGTAAAACAAAACATTGTCTTCTCCATCCTGGTCATCATGGTCCTGATCGCGTCGAATTTCCTGCAGCTGCTCGACCTGCCATACGGTGTAATCGGCCATGAAGGCAGTACAATCCTGGTCATCCTGAACAGCTTGCGTTTATTGAAATAACAAGATATCCCGCCGGACAGTGTCCCGGCGGGATTTTTTCTTTAATGCGGAGTAGTCACTACTAAAACAGCGTTTTCCAATTAGGAATGACACCTTCTTTTAGAGGGCGATGGAATGTTTAACCCATTTTAGTGGTACCCATTTGATCCATTCGCAGAGCTTGATGTTTTTTGCTTCGGATTGCTCTTGTTGCCCTTTTGCTTTGTTCCGCCGTCCTTTTTCGTTTTCTTCGTCATAGTGGAATCCCCCTTAAGAAAAAAATAAGGCTTTATGCCTCATTTTAGCTTTTGCAAAAATCGCTTGTTGTTTCCCGGAAATTTCAGGTGGTCAGCACCCTTCCTTTTCTTCGCTGAAATAGGCATTGATTTCGCCGCCGATAATGATGATGTATGCGGATAGATAAAGCCAGATCATCAGTACAATGATTGCCCCTATGCTGCCGTAAGTTGAGGTATAGCGCCCAAAATGGCTGACATAGTAGGAAAAACCGAGTGATACGATCACCCAGCCGGCTGTTGCGAAAATCGAGCCTGGCAACCCGCTGATACATGTGATTTTTTTATTGGGGGCAATCCAGTAAAGTCCCAGGAACACGACAAACAGGATGACAATGCTGCTCAGCCAGCGGAACATGTTCCACACCGACAGGAATTCCTCCGTCAATCCGAACTGAGCAAACAGCCATGTCCCGATTTCCTTGCCAAAGACAGGGAGGAGCAATGCGACAAGGAAAACAAAGATCATTGCAAACGTCAGGATGATCGACATAAGCCGGCTTACGAAGAAGGACCTCGTCTCCTCCACTCTATATGCCTTATTAAAAGCCCTGACAATCGCATTGATCCCATTGGAAGCCGACCAGATCGTCGCAATCAGTCCAATGGATAACAGCTGCGGATCCCTGTCCATGATGTCTTCGAGGCTGCTCTCAATCAGTTCCATCGACTGGGCAGGTGTATAGTCATGGAGAAAATTCAGGATATCCACTTCAGTGATCGGAAGATATGGCAACAGCGTCACCAGGAAAATCAACAACGGAAATAAAGAAAGCAATAAGAAATAGGCAAGCTGTGCCGCAAGTGCCGGAACATCATCTTCCCCGATCCGGTGCCATATTTTCCTAAAAAAAGATATATTGACTGCCCGCATCTTCCCGCCTCCTCCCCTGCTTCCCTTTTCTAAGCTCTTTCCCATGATTATTATTGGCCCTGGATCTACTGCTGCTCAGGGTCTGGAAGGCTTTTGGAAGCGATTTTGCTTAACGCCTCCTTTGTGTCCTTCACAAGGTCTGTGACCTCCTGGGGAACATCTCTTATTTCCTCCACTTTTTCTGTTATGAAGGCAACATCCTCTGTTACCTGTTCAACGGTTGACCTGACTTTATTCACGGCTGCCTTTACGTCCCCAATGAACTCATTTGGATTCTTGACTACATACGCCACGTTGCCTGAGACCTTGCTGAAATCTTCCTTGACGGCCTGGCGTGTCGGTTTTTCCAGCAGGGTAACAGCTCCTCCTGCAATTGCACCGAAGACAATGCCCATCCAAAATTTCTTAGAACTGCCCACTCTTTTCTCCTCCTAGAAAAATTTCGCAGACGTGATCATGATTGTCTGCTTCCTACCTACATTTTCCACGATTCCCATGTGTTCATGCAAGTCCTGAGCTATTTTTTTCAAATTGTGCACTCCGGTGGTAAATGCTTGACTTTGGGGCAATTATCAGAATATTCTTGTTAGAGAACGTTTTTCGACAATAATTTTTTAAAGGGGGAGAAGGATGACTTTTCAAGAGTGGATAGACAAAATCAGCGGCTGGGTCTGGGGTCCGCCCCTATTGATCCTGCTTGTCGGTACGGGGTTGTATTTAACAATAAGGATTGGGTTCCTGCAGTTCAGGCTGCTTCCCTATTCATTGAAGCTTGCATTCACAAAAAGACAGGATAAGAAATCCGATGGAGACATTTCCCACTTCCAGGCATTGATGACGGCACTGGCTGCTACCGTTGGAACAGGGAATATCGCTGGTGTGGCCACAGCGGTTTTCACCGGCGGTCCCGGAGCGGTGTTCTGGATGTGGATTACAGCGTTTGTCGGCATGGCGACAAAATATGCGGAAGCGGTGCTTGCCGTCAAATACCGGGTTGAAGATCCGGATGGCGAAAAATCAGGCGGCCCGATGTACTATCTTGAGAGAGGGCTCGGGCAAAAATGGCTTGGTGTCCTGTTCGCGCTATTCGGAGCGATAGCCGCGTTCGGAATCGGGAATCTCGTACAATCCAATTCGGTCGCAAGCGTAGTAAACTCGACTTTTTCCGTTCCGGCATGGGTGACTGGACTGGTCCTGACCATCTTTACGGCGCTGGTGATCCTCGGAGGGATCAAAAGCATTGGCAAGGTGACCTCCTTTTTCGTTCCTGTCATGGCACTTTTTTATCTGATTGCCGGGCTGGTCGTCATTGTCATGAATTTTGACCTCGTCCCTTCAGCCATTGCTTTGATTTTCACGGACGCCTTTACCGGGGAAGCTGTCGCCGGCGGCGCCATCGGCTCTGTCATCCGCTGGGGAGTTGCGCGCGGTGTTTTTTCCAACGAAGCAGGGCTTGGATCTGCCCCGATTGCGGCCGCAGCGGCAAAGACCGATCTTCCAGGACGCCAGGCACTCGTATCGATGACGCAGGTTTTCATCGATACAATTGTGATCTGTTCGATTACCGGGATCACGATCGTCATGGGAGACTTGTATACCGGCGATCTCACAGCGGCAGACCTGACGTCCGCCACATTCGCGAAATTCCTTGGTTCTTCGGGATCGATCGTTGTGGCAATCGGACTCCTGTTCTTTGCCTCATCGACTATTATTGGCTGGTCCTATTACGGGGAAAAATGCTTCTCTTACTTATTCAGCAAGGATATTGTCATCTATTACCGGATCGCCTTCGTGGCCGCAGTTTTCATCGGGGCCGTTTCACAGCTGCAGATTGTCTGGGGCATCGCCGATATCATGAATGGACTGATGGCGTTCCCGAACCTGATTGGCCTTCTCGGCTTGTCCGGTGTAGTCGTGGCTGAGACAAGGAATATCCTAAATGCGATCAAAGAAGAAAAGAAACAGGGAAGTACCATGAGCACCTAAAAGCTTTAGACAATCCGGCTCTCTTATGGGCCGGATTTATAATTGACTTTTCATTGTTAAAATGGAAAGATAATTGTACAACCTTGGAGAGGATGAACGGAGTGGATTTATCAAAGAATACGCCTGAAAACGTTGACTTTATGATTGAGAAAATAAAAGAGCGCTTGAATGTCATGAACATTGGGGCAATCAAGTCATCCCATTTTGATGCTGAAATGTACGAAGAATTGAAGGATATCTACGAGATGATCATGAAGAAAAATAATTTCAGCCCGAACGAATTGCAGGCAATCGCCGAAGAACTAGGCAATTTGCGGAAGCAATAAGGATTCCTGGCAGACACTCGATTGAGTGTCTGTTTTTTGTTGCTGCAAATTGTCAAAATATTTTTGTTTCAACAGTGATTATGTTGTTATATCATAGAAATATTCCTTTCAGGGGGTGAGGATCTTGAAAAGATTTACTTTTTCCACTCTTGGCCTGCTCATCCTGACCGCTGTGATGCTCGGGCATGGCACTTCGGATAACAAGCTGAATGATCCGCTGGACACAGGCAGCAGCCTGATGCTCCCAATCGAGATTCCGCTTGAACTGCCCCCGGCATCAGATGAAGATGGCAAAAAACTTGCCTTTGCTATTTGCGCAGCTACCCTGGTCTCCCTTGCCCGCCTTTGGCTGAAAAGGATTCCTTCTTTCACTGTTTTTTCTTTCCACTTTGCCTTTCTTTCCATGGTTTTCTACCAGTCCAATTACGTGATTAAGCCTCTTTGATTTTAAAAAAATAATCCAATTCAAGGAGGTATGTATATGTGGTTCCGTTTCCTGATGATCGGTTTCTTTTCATTGGCCGCGACAAGCATGTTATTTTACCAGGGAATCGAGTTTTATCATGCATTCATCGATTTCTTCAAGCAGGATTGAAAGGAAGATGCGAAAACCATGATTAATTTGACGCTGAAGGCATAAAATACAGACAGATACGAAAGAAAGCCGAGTTCATTCCAAAAATGTGGAATGAACTCGGCTTTGTTAATGAAGGTGCCCGAAAGTGGCCGAAAATGGGCAAGTGTTCAGCTGCTTCCTTTGCGTACCCTTTTACTCTGCTGCTTCTACCCAGCCATTCTCCATCATATCCGCATAGAATCGGAGGAATTCCTTGAAGAACGGATGCTTCACCTTCATTTCTGCCTGCTGGAGCAATGGGCGGATCACGGGCTGGATATACTGGTGAAGCACATCAGCTTCCAGTTCCTCAAGCTGCTCAAGGTATTGGCTGTCCCCTTCCTGTTCTGCCTCGATTTCCTCCTTCATCACCGAGCTGAGAAAAGCTGTCAGGCTGCCGAAATGATCCGGGAACCGATCCTGTTCCAGCGGATAATAGAAGCCTGTTTTTTCATACAGGCCAATCAGGCAAAGCAAATCCTTCCTCCGGTCTTCTTCATCCCCACTGTTCGTTGGATAGGAGGAAAAGTAAGGGGAGACAAAGTGGTCCCCCGGTATGAAAAAGTGATTGTCATGCCAGAGCTGTACTTCATCCCTTTTGTAAAAAGAATGAAATGAAAGCTCTTGCTGTAACGGTTCCGGAACATCCTCCATGATCTCTTCGTAACGTTTCCAGTCACCAAACCAGATGCTTGTCAAAAGATTAGCGATTGCGAGCTTTCCATATCGTTCTTCCATCATTGTCTCCACCTTCGTTTTCTAAAAGATTTCCGGGGATTGCGCCAGCGGGCAACCCCCCTTGATCACGCTTTTTCCACGTCCACGAATACGTCCTGCTGGGCTGGTCCGCCTACCAGAAGGTCCGCGAGATAGCCTTCGAAGTAGCTTCCATCCCTGTCCGACAAGGCGTTGACGGAGAAGCCGAGCCCGCGCTCCTTAGCGTAGCCTGATTCCTCGTGGAGCGGTTTGTTGAATTCATAGTCTGTATGTCCGTATTTTCCAGCTGGCTCGATTGTCTTGCCATCCACTTTCACCGGCTTTGAACCATATGCGTCATGCCCAAAGCTGAAGTTTGCTCCTACGACACCCGGCTTGATGCCAGGAGTGACCAGCGCTTTTCCTTTGACCTTGGCATTATTCGATACGATGAAGATGTCATCATCCGTCTTGATTCCTTTTTTCTTCGCATCGGCCGGATTGATCCACAAGTAGTTTTCCGGCTTGATTTCCCGAAGCCAGGCGTTGCCTTCTGTCCGGTGCGTTGCCATATTCCTCGATTTCCAGTTAATGAACTGCAGCGGCTTGCTTGGCTTGTAAACCTGGCCATCGTAAGTCTTGATTTCATCCGCTACTGGGACGCCCTCGAAGAACTTGCCGGTGTAAGCGCTCTTGAAGCCTGCTGCCTTATCATCGTAGAAATAAACTTGCTTGGCCCATTGGTATTTCAGCTTATTGCCGATATATTCATCGCCCGCCGGTTCGAAACGCCCGCCGCGATTCAATACATAGACAACTTTTTTCCACTCTTCAGGCTTGACGGCGTTTTTCAGCTTCTGGATGTCAAAGTACTTGCCAAGCGCTTTCTGCCTTGCTTTTTCAAAAATCGCCAATTCTTCCGCATTGGCATCTTTTACTGGTTTCTGGCCATCGTAGGCAATGTTGGCAATGCGCTTCAAATAGTACTCCTCAGGGTTATTGAGAGATGAACCGTCAACGAATGCCTTATCGCCAACTCCCGGGAGGCCCATGCCCTTCAGGAGGTCGATGTATACCTGTTCTGTCGGTCTGGCATCCGGGACAATGCGTGTTACTGGCTGGATGACGCCGGCAAACTTATATTTCAGGATTGGGAAGATGTCTTCCGCATTCCAGCTTTCAAGATAAGCAAGATCTGGCAAGATGAAATCCGCATATTTCGATGTTTCGCCGATCATCACATCGGACGACACGACAAGTTCAACAACCTTCGGGTCACGAAGGAACTTTGCCTGCATATCGGAACGCGGACCTGCCATAACAGGTGAAGTCCTGTTGATCAGCAATGCCCTGATTTTGTAAGGATAGCCTTCTGCCGAGCTTGGCAGCACATCGTTGATCAGCTTGTTCCCCAGTGGGTACCATGGGCGTTTCGCCGGATAGCCATCCTTCTCGAACAATGAGGTTTTTTCATATGGGACCTTGTGCCTTGTCACCGGTATGCCCCATGATTTATTTGCATTAGGCACAGTCGCGAGGTCATAGCGGCCTTCTGTTGCTTTGAACTTCGCTCCAAGCACTGTGTCGCCGCCCTTCCAATCGTGGTTGCCGACAAGGTGGTTCAGCATGTTGATAGCCCGGACGCTGTAATAGCCGTTGGCGTGCATGGCTGGTCCGCGGTAGGCATGGATCCCGACCTTTTTGCCATGCGATGTGAATTCACGGGCAAGCTGGATGATTTGTTCTGCCGGGACATCTGCCAGCTTTGCGTATTCTTCGATGGATTTTTCCATGACCTTGTCCTTGAAAATCCTGAACACGGATTTCACTTTGATGCCGTTGATTGTTGTATCGACGTCCAGCTCGCCATTCATCGCCTTCAAATGGGATACCGGCTTGCCGTTTTCAATGACAGCGAATTCCTCGCCCCCTACACCCAGCTCCTTGGCGAGGACGAATGGACGTTTCTTATCGCCAACATTGACCAGGAAGGATGCGTCGCTCCATGTCGTTTCATTGTCAAGGTTCGCTGCTTCCTGATTCGGATTGCGAAGGTACATTTCATCATAACGGTTATTTTCGATGATCCAGCGGCACATCGCCATCGCAAGGGCACCATCGCCTCCTGGCTTGACCGGTATCCAGACATCCGCTTTTTCCGCAGTTTTGCTGAAGCGCGGATCGATGACGACCATCTTCATGCCTCGTTCAATCGCGTTTGTGATCTGCGGAGCGAAGGTTGTCGGCCCGCGGTTCGCGACCATCGGGTTCGTTCCCCAGACGATGACCATTTCCGCATTGTCATAGTCAGGAATCATCCGCTTCTTCGGCTTTTCAGCATCGTGTGAACGGACGTTTCCCTGTACGCTCGTGATTCCGCAATAGCCTCCATGGTCATAGAAATTCGCTGTCCCAAGGCTTCCAACTGCGAGACGCTCGATGAATTCGCGCCTGTGCCCAGCCATGATCGCAATCTGATTCGATTTCGGCCCAAGGTCAGGATGGTTCGTATCGATCAGGATATCCTTGTACTTTTTATCAAATGCGGCCTTTGTCATTTGGCCAGCCTTAAGCTTATCCCAGTCAGCCATGACCGCTTCTTCCGGCGCGTATTTCCACATTTCCTTCAGTCCAGGAGTGCCGAGGTCCTTGCTGCCTTCAAGTATTTCTTTATACGCCTCTTCCCAGCTGACTGTCTTCCACATCCCGCTGCCCCGTTCGCCGACACGCTTCAATGGCTTCTGGACCCGGAAGGCATCGTAGTTGGTCTGGATGCCCGCCTGCCCCTTCAGGCAAGTCCGGCCGCCGCGGAAACCGCGTCCCTGTTTGGCCACGTCGCCGGTACCCTTGACTGCCTGGGAAACAGGAGTGTCGTAGTTGATATGGCCATAAGGCACCATGGTCATCGGGCTGTACTGGTTGCCCGCGATCTTGCGGACAATTGATGAATAAGCGCCGCCGGCTGCTCCTGCAGTAATGTATGTTTTAATCGTACAGGTAGCGTTGCACTGCTGGCAAGAAGTGAAAATCACATTTTCTGCTGTATAATCCTGGTAGTCTGTCCCTGCGCCGTGGGCTTCATCGATCCAGACCCCATTCATCACCTGCTTGATCGGCCCGACGAATGCTGGCCCGACAAAGGCGACCGCACCAAGCGTTCCAAGTGCTTTTAAAAATCCACGCCGTTTCATTGGTTTATTTTCCATTATGGCTCACCTCGTCAGAAGTTTCTTCAATCGGCAGCAGCAGCTCCCCGAACGAATAGATTAATAGTCCCATCGCGACAACCCCGACACTGACCATCCATTCTTTCAGTGTTGGCGCATAATTGCCCCATGGCAATTCATGGAATACTGGCACGACAAGCGGCGGGACCACGATGTTGAAGCGGACCCCAATGATCCCGATGACGATCAGGATCGCTGCCAGCAGCAAGGCATTGATATTTTCTTTTGTTTTTTTCCAAAAAACGATGGTGATTGGGACAACTGCGCCCAGGAACATCTGGACGATCCAGAACGACCACGCTTTCTCGCTTGCGAGCATTGTTCCCAGTGTATCCAAATGTTCCGCCTCAAGGCCGTACCAGCCAACAAGATATTCGTAGAATTGGAGGCCGAGGTCGACGATCAGGAAGCCGACCATCATCTTCGAAAGGGAGATGACCATCTCTTTATCGATCGGCTGCTTCTGGACTTTTTTCTTGATGATATACATGGCCAAAAGCAAGGCTGTTCCTGAAACCATCGCGGATACGACGAAAATGATTGGGAACAGTGCTGTGTTCCAGGCCGGACGGGCTTTCACCAGGGCAAAAATCGTTCCCGTACCGCCGTGGACACCGAAAATCGCGATTGGGATCCCGATTGTGCCAAGAATCTTCATCCACATGTGGTCTCGCTTCTTTGTCGCTGCATTGATCGTGGAGTTTTTAAAGGTTAACAGCCTTGCAACAAACCCTTTCATCGTATTCGTTTTTGCCGCGCGTACAAGGTCTTCCCTCATCGCAATGTAAAGTTCGACCATCAGGAGAGCGATGTACACAAGGTAAAAGTGGACTTCCCATCCGAGCGGGGAAGTGACGTTCCAATAGATGATCGCGTTCATCAGCCTTTCTGGACGCCCCAGATCCATCAGGACGAAGGTCAAGGCAACGATCATACAGACAATTGCTGTGAACAGGGCGGCTTTACCGATCCGCTCGTATTCTTCCATCCCGAACACATAAATCAGTGTCGACAGCAGGAACGATCCTGCGCTTAGTCCCACAAAGAAAATATAGAAAGCGATCCACGCGCCCCAAGGAGTGATGCTTGATAGATTCGTAGCTGCCAGCCCGGTGATGAAGCGTTCAACGATAAAATAGCCGCCGATCAAAAAAGCTACAGTCAATGCTGATATCCAGATCTTAAAAGCAGAGGACACAGCAGGTTTGGCATTTGTTTTCTGTTTCAGATTAACAGCGAGATTTGACATCGCCTGTCCCTCCTATCGTAAGTAAATGACGTTCGGATGTGTTCCCAATTCTTCCTTCAGCCGGAAGGCTCTTGGGCTTGCGGCAAGCTTGGAGACTACACTGTTCGGGTCGCTGATGTCTCCGAAGAAGCGGGCGTCGCCAATGCATGTTTCGACGCATGCCGGCTCTTCGCCCCGCTGCAGCCTGTGGAAGCAGAAACTGCATTTCCGTACTGTGCCGATCGGTGTCTTGCCCTTTTCACGATTGCCGCGTTCCATGCCATATTCAGGGCTGGACACATCGTTGTAGCCCGTCATTTCCTGCTCGTAGCTGTCCCCGAAATCGAATGAACGCGCTCCATATGGACAGGCAACGATACAATAGCGGCAGCCGATGCAGCGGTCGTTGTCGATTGCGACGATTCCGTTTTCCATTTTGTAGGTTGCTCTCGTCGGGCAAACCTGGGCACATGCTGGCTTGTCGCACTGCATGCATGGCCTAGGAAGGTTGACAGCCTTGATATTCGGGAATTCCCCTTCAAGCGACTCCATGACGACATTATAAGAGATTCCTGGCGGCGTCCTGTTCTCTGCTTTGCAGCTGACCGTACATGTATCGCACCCGACACATTTCTTGAGGTCGATGACCATTGCCCATTTCGGCCCGCTTCCGTCCTTCTTTTTCACTGGAGCATCGGATGCATAATATTTTCCGAACTCCTTTGTCAATGAAGAGGAATATACCTTATGGAAATCCTCGATTTTCAGTTTTCCGCTGATGACCTTCCTGGCATCGCGCGCCATGTTAAGGCCAAGCTCGGTATCATATTGTGAATCGTTCAGTTCCTTTCTTCCATCCGGAAGCATCTTGTCGACAATTTTGTCATAATCTACTTTCGTTTCATTTGAAAACAGCCCCATCTTTCGTCACCTCTTCCTGCGTTTATATTTCTTTCTTGATTTCCTTCAGGTCCTCGCCGATATCGTCCGTGATATCGCTTGTCAATTCCTTTGTCGATTTCTTGAACTCCTTCAGTGTCTGCCCGAATGCCCGGCCGATTTCAGGGAGCTTCTTCGGTCCAAAGATGATCAGCGCCAGTGTCAGGATCAAAATCAAACCTGGAATGCCAATATTGGATAACATCATGCCACTTCCTTTTTTGTTTTTCTTGCTTATATATGATGCAAGCCGTGTGCCAAGTTTTTTCTTAAAGGGTCATTCTTGCAGATGGATCACTTGAACCACTTGCGGCTCTAGCATTCCGGGATTCGTGACACTTCTGTGAACAATAAAAAACGGCCAGCAGAAGCAAATAGCTTCATGCTGGCCGTTTCAATCTGTGCCATTTTGTCATGGTTTTGCAGAAATGGCATGTGCCATTTTGTCATAGTGGAAAGAAGCATGCCATTTTGGCAGGATAGAACTTCATGCAAACGCCTAAAAGAGCTCAGCATCCTTCCCTTCATTCCCCATGTAGAAGAAGTTATCCCTCCAAGGGATAACTTAAGGCTGGTTCATGGGCTTACGGCTACTGTCCCAGGCATCCAAACGCTGGTGAGGAAATCATCCTTCCGCTCCTCCGTTCATGCTTGCAGCGCCATCTAGCTTCTCGGCTCTTGTCCGCCATCTATGATTCTTTCAAACCATATTGCTCAATTTTGCGGTACAAATTGCGGACACTGATGCCGAGCGCTTCCGCAGCTTTCGTCTTGTTCCAGTTCATTTGCCTGAGGGCATTCTCAATATGGGCTCTTTCTAATTCTTCCAGAGAGCAGAGCTTTGATGGTTCTGCGATCGGAGGAGGGGATCCCGCCGGACCTTTGGACTGCGGCAGCAGCAAATCCTCCGCCTCGATGGTCTCTCCCTTGGATAACAAAATCCCCCGCTCGATCAAATGGCCCAACTCCCGAACATTTCCAGGAAAATCATATTGCTCCAGTGCGGCCACGGCTTCTGGGGACAGCCGCTTCGAAGGGCTTTTTGTCCTGCAGATAAAATAATCGATCAATGCCGGCAAATCTTCTTTCCTGTCGCGAAGCGGCGGGATTCTCAATTTGACGACATTCAGCCTGTAATACAAATCTTCGCGGAAGCGCCCTTCCGCAACTTCCTTTTCCATGTCACGGTTCGTTGCCGCCACGACACGGACGGTGACATGCCGCTCCCGGACATCTCCCACCCGGCGGAATTCCCCCGTCTCAAGGAAACGGAGCAATTTCACCTGCAGGGCCAGCGGCATTTCACCAATCTCATCGAGGAAGAGAGTCCCACCCTTCGCAGCTTCGACAAGCCCTTTCTTCTCTTGGCTTGCACCTGTGAAAGCACCGCGGGCGTGGCCGAACAGTTCACTTTCGAGCAGTTGCTCCGGCAGTGCTCCTGAGTTCACCGGCACGAATGGTTCATCCGCGCGCAAACTCCAGTAATGGAGGGCCTTGGCGAACAGTTCCTTCCCAGTTCCGCTCTCACCCTCGATCAGGACCGGGACATCACTGTCCGCGATCCTCCGGGTCATCTCCAGCACCTCCTGGAAGTTGGCACTATTGCCGATGATCGTGAACTCGTTATGCTGGGCGATGATTTTCCTCATGCTGTCGTTTTTTTCTTTCAATACTTTATTTTCGGCGGCCTTGCCGATTGTCAGCTCAAGCTCGGACAGATTATACGGCTTTGTGATATAATCGAACGCCCCGATCTTCATCGCTTCAATCGCGGTATCGATTGTCCCGTGCCCGGTCAGGATGAGGACTTCCGTTTCCGGCTGGACTTTTTTCGTTTCCTTCAAAAGTTCGATTCCATCCATTTTAGGGAGGCGGATGTCATATACTCCAACATCATAATCGTTCTTTTTGACCAATTCGAGCGCATCTTCGGCTGTTTCCGCACTGTCCACATCGAAACCCTTCCGTCTCAGCCTTCTTACTAATAGCTCAAGCAGATCCTGCTCATCATCTACGACCAGCAATTTTATATTCCCCATGTAACCCCTCCTATCTGTTACGATTCAGGCAATGCTATGCCGGTAATTGAATGTCGGCTTCCGTTCCCTTCCCTGGTTCGCTATGAATCTGTATATTCCCTCCGAATTGCTGGATGATTCCGTAGCAGACGGATAATCCGAGCCCGGTCCCTTTTCCCAGGGGCTTGGTAGTGAAAAATGGGTCAAACAGCTTATCCATCGCTTCAGGGGAAATTCCATGGCCATTGTCACTGACCTTGATTGAAATGCCATGATTGGCAAGCCTAGCCGTGACTGTTAGCCTGCCTTCGGTTTCCATCGCATCGATGGCGTTGTTGATCAAGTTGACAATCACCTGCATCAGCTTGAGTCCATCCCCAACGACCGGAGGAATTTCGTCATCCACACGCAATTCAAGCTGGATACGATGTTTTTTCAACTGATGCTCAACCAGGCTTACACTGTTTTCGATGATTTCTTTAATGTCGATCTTGTCTTCTGTCCAGTCAGCCTTCCGGGAAAAATTAAGCAGGTTCCCGGTAATCCGTTTGCAGCGTTCGGTATTGTCTTTTATTTTCCGCAAGTAGTGCTCCATTTCTTCTTCATCCAAGTCCTCGTCCCCTGCCTGGATCCGGTCGATCAGATCCTCGGCATAGACATTGATGGTCGCGAGCGGATTGTTGACTTCATGGGCAAAGCTCGAGGCCATGATGCCAAGGGCGCTCAGCTTATCAGTCTGGATCATCGTTTCTTCCATTTGTTTTTGCTCGGTTATATCCTCGAGCACAACAAGGAATTGGCCCTCTTCATCGATCGCATGGTTGAGCGGGAATACCCTGTGCCTGAAGATACGCTCCCCATCCGCGCCATCCTTGAATTTCATCACCTCATCCGCGACTTTATCAAGATCCGGGCAAGTGATCGGGCAATGCTCGCATGGAGCTTTTTCACCGCCAATCACCGCATAACATGGAAGTGACAACCGGTCCTCTTTCAGCCAGCTCTTCAGCATCGGGTTCATCCAGGTGATCCTGTACTCTTTTGTCACAAGCGCTAACCCAGCGCCGATGCCATTGACTACAACATCAAGGCGCTCCTTTTCCTGCTCAAGCAGCCGCGACTTTTCCAATAGTTCCTTGCTCATTTCGTCGAAACTGTCCGCCAGCTTCCCAAGTTCATCTTTCCGTTTCATCTTTAGCGGGCTCGTTTTCCGTCCTTGTTTCAGCCGATTCATTTCACGGTCGATGGAAACAATCGGTTTTGTAAAATACAGCCCTGCCCAGACGCTGATCAAGCTGATAGTCAGGATCAGGACAGCCACAGCTCCCACGCCGTTCCGCAGCATCTTGTTGATTGGCTCGTAGGCAGTCGATTTTGGCTGCTCCATGACAAGCTTCCAATCAAGGTCCTCTATCATGGCGGTTACCCCGAGGACATCCTTCTTTTCCCCAGCTGGCTGTTTGTGCCAAAGCTTGCTGTAGTCCTGATGGGCAATCACTCGCCCATTGCCATCGACAAGATAAATATAGGATGAATTGTCCTGCCGCATCGAGGAAATCTTGCCAATCATTTTTTGCAGCTGGACGACAACACCAATCGCTTTCTTTTCATCGTCCCCATAAAAAGGGATCGCGAGCTTCATCACCGGCTGGCCATATGGATTGAATTCCACCTCGCCATAAACCTTCTCGTCGGTCTGCAGGCGGAACCACATATCATCCGGGAACCATTGCTCCTTTTCGTCAGGCATATCAAGCTGATAGCGGGATACCCGTTTTTCAACAAAGCCCTTTGAGTCGGTAACGACGACCTCCTCGATCGATTCGCTTTGCTGCAGGAGTTCATAAAGGGCGCTTTTCTCCTCATTCAGCTGATTCAGGCTAGCCAGAACATGGATCCGCTGAAAAATTTGATTGAAGTCGAATTCGATTTCCCGAGAAAGGTTCTGAAGCATCAGGTTTTGCTTTTCAAGGATCCTGTCCTCCAGGTCTGACTTCACATATGAATAGTAATAAAAACTGATCAATAACAGCGGGATTGTTGACATCGCGACACCGAACACCAATACTTTGTTGCGGATCGTCTGCGAATGGAGGAAATGAAGCAAAGTTTTCATCGTTTCTTCCCTCCCGGTTGGACGCCAGGATGAATGAACTCAGCGATTGAGAGCAAATCCTCATCATAGGAACCCCCGAGGGCGTCCTTTGTCTGTTGATTGATGACAAACCTCAGCCCATCCGGAAGCTCTACGGGCAGCTCAGCCGGCTTATTTCCCTGGAGGATAAGGCTGACAAACCTGGCTGCCTGGAACCCTTGCGAATAAAAGCTTGCCCCATAGCTTGCGAGCAGCCCTTTCTCCGCCTCGAAATCGTATAGGCCCATTGCCGGCATTTGCATTTCGGTCGCAAGCGCGACGATTTCATTCGTCATCGATTCGACCCTGAAGCTTGGCAGCATCAGGAGAGCATCGCCCTTCACAATTTGCCGTTTCAAATTTTCCATGCATTCCTTTTGGCTAACATCACACGCCATCAGCGGGATCTCCAGCTTCCTTGCCGCCTGCTCCGTCTCTTCCAGACTTAATTGGCTTACCTTTATTTTGCTGTCATACAGGACATGGACACGGTTTATAGCCGGCACAAGGGAAGTAAGCAGCTCAAGGCGCTTTCCCGAAATGCTGGCATGATAATTATTGATGCCGGTAAAAAGCCCTCCCGGCGAGCGGTAATCATCAATCAGCCCTACTTCCTTCGGTGCTGCAAGTCCGGCAAAAACAACCGGGATTTTTTTCTCCTGCTGATCCATTTTCTCCTTCAGGAAAAGCGTCTCAATGCCGCCAAGCGTAACAATCACATCGGGGTCTGTCTTTAGCAGATTGTCGATTTGTTTTTGGAGCCTTTCCTCATCATCATTCGCATTTTTCACACTGTAATGAATGTTCCCTTTATACCCAAGTTCATCCAGCCCTGCTTTCAAGCCCGCGAATTTCTGATAACGGTTTTCGCCCATCATGATGACGCCGAGCTCGACCGGCTCCTCCTCTTGAATCCCAAACATAGCGTATATAACGGCCGAAGCCGCAATAATTGTCAGAAAGAAGAAATACCATTTCGTTTTCAATGGTAACTGCACCCCATTTCGTCATTCACTTCTACTATAACTTAAAAAGTAATATGCTTATGTTGTAAAATAGGAGAATTTTATGAACGTGTCGGGGTATTGAGCGGTGGAAGACGCTGATCACGCCCCGCAGAATGAAGTTTTTGATACCTTGTGTTCTTTTGGGCATACAATCGAACCGACCGATTTTTCCTGCTTTTTTGGACATATGTAAGCCTGCTGGTTTTTAAAAGCATAAAAACAAAAAGCTCTCCTCAAAAAACGAGGAAAGCTTTCGATTCTTTACTCTTTCCGTTCCACTGCGTGGCCGCCGAATTCATTCCTTAAAGCAGCGACGACTTTTCCGGTGAAGGTGTCCTCTTCCAATGAACGATAACGCATCATCAGCGATAGGGCAATGACCGGAGCTGCCGCCTGAAGGTCAAGCGCGGTTTCCACTGTCCACTTGCCTTCGCCGGAAGAATGCATCACACCCTTGATGCTCTCAAGATTTGGTTCTTTTTCAAATGCGTTCTCGATTAATTCCATCAGCCAGCTGCGGATGACGGAACCATGGTTCCATACTCTTGAAACTTCCTTGTAATCATACTCAAACGGACTTTTCTCAAGGATTTCGAAGCCCTCCGCCATCGCCTGCATCATACCGTACTCAATGCCATTATGGACCATCTTCAGGAAGTGCCCGCTCCCGGCTTTTCCTGTGTATAAATAGCCCTTCTCAATTGAAATGTCTTTGAAAATCGGTTCCACATGCGCAAAAGTCTCTGCGTCCCCGCCAATCATCGTGCATGCCCCGTGGCGCGCCCCTTCCATGCCGCCGCTTGTCCCGACATCAAGGAAGTGGATCCCGGATTTTTTCAGCATGTCTGCACGCCTGACTGTATCCTTGTAATTAGAGTTCCCTCCGTCTATGACAATGTCACCTGGCTCAAGATGAGGCGCAAAGCCATCGACTACCTCGTCGATCAGTTCGCCAGCAGGGATCATCAGCCAGATAATACGCGGGACAGGGAGCTTTTCAGCCATCGCTTTGTAATCTGCTGCCGTTTCGGCCCCTTTGCTCTCGATATCCTTCATGACATCCTTATTGATATCATGCGCAACAACCTCGTGCCCATTTTCCATCAGGTTCAGCACTAAGTTATAGCCCATCTTGCCAAGGCCAACCATTCCTAGTTTCACAATGATGCACTCCTTACTTCGTTATAGGCACATCATATCAAATATTTTTTCATAAGTATATTAATAAACGAAAATTATTTTCATGAAATCCCTAAGTCTTCCTATTTGCTTCACATATGGATATTTTACAGTTTAAAGTACACGGGAGCATTCACTGTAAATCCCTCTCCTTCTTTTAAGCGCTTTGATCAGCTCCAACAGGCATAAAAAAACCTTGAATAGGCAAATTTTCCAGCCAGGCAGCCGCCTCGGGCAGACTTCCTGGCTGCCTTGTGACGCAGCTCAGGGAGTTAGGCTTCCCCGAGTTGCTGCGGGGCGGCTTATGACTAAGATGCTCCAAGTTAACGCTTCCCGAAACGATACTTAAGGAAGCCAATCCATGGACGAAAGCTGCCTATGCTAGGAACTGGATATTTTTCGAAGTGAATTTCCCAAGTGAAAACGGCTAATATCTCTTAACGGAAATCGCTTCACGGATTTTTTGGAGGTTCCCGAGGGTTTCCTCCTGTTTCCTGAGGGAAACCGCGACATGCAAGGCATCGATCAGGCTCAGATGCACAAGCCTAGACGCAAGGGCTTCCGAGCGAAAGAACGTTTCCTTTGAGGTCGTATAAAGGACATAGTCCGCTTCCTTTGTCAGCGGCGATTTATAATGGCTGGTAATGGCGATCGTCGCTGCCCCATTGGCTTTGGCGATCCTCAGCGATTCGATGACATCCTTGTTGCTGCCGCTGTGCGAAATACCGACAGCTGCCTGTCCGGGACCAAGCAGCGCCGCGGAAATGATTTGCTGATGGCCGTCGCTATGCGCATGGCAATGGATGCCTGTCCGCAAAAATTTGTGATACGCGTCGAGCGCGATTGCGGAAGAACCACCGGATCCATAAAAATCAATGCGGGTTGCTTTGCTCAGTACATCGACAATCTCTTCAAGGACTTTCCCGTCGATCAATTCCAGCGTATCCTTCATTGCTTCAATATGCCCTGTAAAAACCTTTTTAGCGAGTGCCCCGACCTCATCATCCTCCTTGATTTCTTCATGGATATTCTGGATCGGCTCGACAACCTCGCTTGCAAGCGCGATTTTAAAAGCCTGATAGCCCCTAAAACCGAGACGTTTGCAAAAGCGGAAAATCGTCGCCTCGGCAACTGTACTATTTTCCGAGAATTCGGTGATCGAAAGATGGATGATTTCTTTCGGGTTATTCAGAATGTAATCTGCCACCGCTTTCTCCCTTGAAGACAAGGAAGAATACATCGCTTTTATTTTTACGATGATGCTCTGGCCTCTTATTTCATTCTCCATGGTTCCACTCCTCGGCGTATTTTCACTTTCACTGCCAAATATGAAATTTTTTTTCATCAACCGTAAAGGAATAGAGCCAGCAATGCTGCTGGCTCTATGAGATTTCATCCTGTTCCGTAAGGATCAATGGGCCATCTTTCGTGATGGCGATGGTATGTTCATATTGTGCGGAGAGCGTGCCATCAACCGTGCGCGCAGTCCAGCCATTTTCGTCCATTTTCGTCGGCCACTCCCCGATGTTGACCATCGGCTCAATCGTGAACACCATTCCCTCTTTAATCCTTGCACCTTTGCCAGGCAAGCCGTAATGAGGGACATCCGGTTTTTCATGGATGACAGAGCCAATCCCATGTCCGATGAATTCCCTTACGACTGAAAAGCCTTCTCCTTCGACATAGGTCTGGATGGCATGGCCGATGTCGCCAATCCGGTTACCTGGCTGTGCAGCGGCGATTCCCCTGTATAGTGCTTCCTTTGTGACATCCAGGAGCCTTTGCGCCTCTTCCGATACTTCGCCGACAGCATAGCTCCAGGCGGAATCAGCAAGAGCGCCATTCAGCCTGACAACCATATCGACTGTCACGATATCTCCCTCTTTCAGGGGCACCTTCCGCGGAAATCCATGGCATACTTCATCATTGATGCTTGCGCAGGTAGCGTACTGATAATCGCGATAACCCTTCTGCTCAGGAGTCGCTCCGTGCTTCTTCAAATATTCTTCGACGAACTGTTCAATCTCCCAAGTGCTGACTCCCGGTTTGATGAACGTCCGCAGCTCTTTATGGCAGGAAGCAAGCAATCTGCCCGCCTCCTTCATATTTTCGATTTCACGCGCTGATTTTAAAACAATCATTTCTTCATCTCCGTTCAAAACTTTCTATTCCCTCTATCTATATTATCTTATACATCCCGATTCTCAAAATGAACAGAAAAAAACCCTCTTGCCTATGTGCAGACAAAAGGGTTATCCACATTATTCCAAAGACTGTCCAGTTCCAGGAAGGGTGGGCCTGCTTCCCATTTTACCGCATAAAAAAGGAGTGGGAAACTTTTCAGCAGGCTCTCCTTTTCCCGGGAATGGCCAAGGACGGCAAGGCGCCGATGCTGCAAAGGGACTTCGAGTTTTACTCTTGGCGTCACTCCTGGCGTTTTTAATAGAAACTTATTTTAACAGGTTCAATGCTTCGCGGTTGAACGCTGGGATATCCTTAGGCTCTCTGCTCGTCACAAGCTGATTGCAGCAAACGACCACTTCTTCGTCTTTATAGTTCGCACCCGCGTATTCCATGTCGACACGGATGGATTTGTAGCCAGTCGCTCCTCTGCCTTCCAGCGTCTTCGCTGTTAACAGAAGCTGTGGTCCGTGGCAAATTGCGAAAACCGGCTTCTTCGCGTCCATGAACGCTTTTGAGAACTGGACAAAACGATCATCCTCGCGCAGCAAGTCTGGAGAAAAGCCGCCAGGGATGAACAGTGCGTCGAATTCGTCAGGTTTCACGTCATCGATACTCTTATCGATCTTCACTTCTGCTTTCCCCTGCTTGCCTTTGACTGTCTTGCCTTCTTCTTTCTCAATTGTCACGACCTCATGGCCAGCCTCAGTAAAAGCGCGAGAGGGCTCGAGATATTCAACATCTTCGAACATATCGGTAATTAGGCAGGCGATTTTTTTAGCCATCGGAATCACGTCTCCTTTTGATGTACTTTTTCACCACTATATAGGTTTCCCTGTCCATACATGATAAAACATCAGCCAGGAAAATAGGTCTATAGAACTATGTTTCGTTCCAGTTAATCCTCTATAATTTACTTTAGGACATCTTTAGGGAAAGAAGGAGCAGCATGAATTTTAACTATGTCAATGTAATGGAAGAAGTTGTTACCACTCTCGTCAATGTGTTGATGATGAGCCCTGATTACCAGACATTCTGCCATTGCCGGAAGTGCCGGAATGATATCATCGCAATCAGCCTGAATACACTTCCCAGTCATTATGTTACGACCGAAAATGGCCGAAAGATGGTGTATGAACAGCTTAACACGAAGGAGAACAGAGCCTGGATCAACAAGAGGATCATCAGCGCCATCCATCTTGTCGGGAAATATCCTAAGCATGAAGCATGAAACATGAAGCATGAAACATGAAGCATGAAACATGAAGCATGAAACATGAAGCATGAAAAAGCTGCCGCAACTTGCCGGCAGCTTTGTTTTCATAGGATATGGTTTCTGTCGATTTGTGCCATCCCGATTTC
This sequence comes from Bacillus sp. REN3, assembly GCF_017912555.1. Taxonomy (GTDB): domain Bacteria; phylum Bacillota; class Bacilli; order Bacillales; family Cytobacillaceae; genus Mesobacillus. Next base: position 155,234 of record NZ_JAERSD010000002.1, read on the forward strand.
CGTGGATGGGACCGGCTGCTCCCTGCTCCTTATCCATATATATAGGGAATATTCCTTTATAAACGAAGCAGGAATGCGCCATCGACCCTTGCCTCAGCTTATCACTCAGGCAAATTGCAAATAGCGCCTCGTAAATGAAATTGGAATCTTCCACCGAGGAATCCCTTGCCTCAGCTTTGCATCCACTCGGTTAACACCGAGCATTTCAATTCACCTGGACATCCATCCGCCTTGCGAAGTCGACGAAACGGAACTTATCCGGACGGTGCCGTGATTCGGTAAACTGGAACAGTGTCGCATCCTCGAAATAAATGTGATTCTTGACAACGACGATGGCATGGAAGCCTTCCATATCAAGCAGGTTTCGGTCCTCTTCACTCGGATCCTCCACCGTGAATTCTTTCTTTGCAAAACTGATTTTTTTCCCGAGTTCTTTTTCAATGTATTCGAACAGCGAGTTTTCACAGTGTTTCTTTGTCAATCCGGGAACATGCCTTTCCACAAGATAATCCTTGTCGAGGATGATCCGTTCGCCGCCGATTTTCCTTACCCTTGCTACCTTCCAAACCTTCTCATCCTCAGCAACATTCAATTCCCTGGCAATGTCACGGCCGGCCTGCTGCAGAGAAAATTTTTCCACAGTCGTTTCCGCCCTGTCCCCCAAATTGTCCGCCAGTTCCTTGAAGCTGATCAAGCCCGAGATTGGAAACTGGTGCTTTTTCAAATCAAGGACAAGCGAACCCTTGCCGCGGATTTTCTGGATGAAGCCATTTTGGGCAAGTAAATGGAGCGCTTTTCGGATAGTTTCCCTGGAAGTTTTATAGCTTTCCGCAAATTCATTCTCTGAAGGCAAGATTGTCTTGGAAGGGAAATGTCCCTCCTGGATTTGCCTTGCAATCTCTTCATATATCACTAAGTACTTTTTCTCCATGCTGATCACCGCTACTTCGTTTGATTGCCCCTATTTTACCTTTTTTCCTGCCAGGAAAACAACCAATGTCCCCTAAATAGCAAACCGCCATGAAGCTTCATGGCGGCCAATGCCCCTATCGGATGGCTGTGGCAGGGACCTGCGGCCACAGGGCCAGATAAACCTGATAGAGAGGATCATAGTTTGAATTTCTGGACGGAACTGCGCAGGTCTTCAGCCAGAGTGCTCAGGCTCTGGGAGAACGCATAGATTTCCTCCATCGAAGCGCTTTGTTCCTCGGTTGCGGATGCCACAGACTGAGTGGCGTCAGATGTATGCTGGATGTGTCCGACAATCCCGCCAAGGACTTGGAGCATGCTTCCTGTCCCATTGTCCAATTCGCTGACAGCAACAGAAACTTCTCCAATCTGCTCGTTGACTGATTGGATGGAAGCATTGATTTTATCAAAAGAGTCCTTTGCCGCTCCCGCAAGGCCGATTCCTTCACTGATTGCTGACCTGCCGCTTTCCATCGACACGACCGATTGACCGATGTCCTTTTGAATGCTGCCGATCAGTTCACGGATTTGCGAAGCCGACTTGTTCGATTGCTCGGCCAGCTTCCTGACCTCTTCAGCGACAACCGCAAAGCCTTTCCCTTGCTCCCCGGCCCTTGCAGCCTCGATCGCGGCATTCAGCGCCAGCAGGTTCGTTTGCTCGGAAATCGCCGTGATCAGATTGATGATGCTCCCGATTTCCTTTGATTTTTCCTGCAGCTGATGGATGGATGTTGACGTAGCTTCAGTCATATCATTGATTGTCAATACTTGCTGCCTTGTTTTTTCAATCACCTCGGCACCGGACCTTGCGGCTGCTGAATTCTCCTCAGTCGCCAGCTTCACTTCTTCAGCTCCAGCAGCAATGCTGCGAATCCCTTCTGTCATCATCCTTACAGTCTGATCCAGCTGGTCGGTGTGCCTTACCTGTTCCTCAGCTGAGGATGCGACCTCCTGGACAGAAGTTGCGATTGAATCAGTCGCCCTCGCCGTTTCCTCTGCGCCTGCATTCAGCTCCTCTGCTGAAGCCGCAACGGTTTCAGCCGCTTCCCTGATTTGCAGTACAAGTTCAGCAAGATTTTTTTGCATCAACCCATAGCTTTTCGACAGAGCGCTGATTTCATCTCCGCCCTGATCTGAAACCTTTACAGTAAAATCGCCCGCTCCTGCATGCTCAAGCGCTTCTCCAAGACGAAGCAGCCGTTTATTCATATTCCTCATAAACGGCAGGATAATCCCAAGAGAAAGAGCGATGAGCCCAGCCAATGAGATGATCAGCACTGTATTGATATGTTTTATAGCTTTGCTGACCATGTCGATAGGAGCTCCTACATACCACATCCCAATGATCTTGTCACTTGGATCCTTGATCGCCTGATAGGCTGTTTGGTACTCCTTCCCCAACACATTCGCTTCCCCATAAAAGGTATGGCCGCCCTTCAGTGTATGGCTAATGACCTCCTCACTTGCCTGGGTGCCTGTCGCCCGCTTGCCATCCTTCATGACAGTTGTCGTCACCCTCGTGTCACCTTTGAAAATCGTAACCGTTCCACCAGTCATCCCAGCGATATAATCAACGATTTCCTCATTTTCATTAATGAGTGTATCACCTTTATAGAGCCTGTCTCCTTCTATTCTCCAGTTACCTGGATACTTCAGGTCCAGTGCTTCAAGGCCAAGAACAAGATCTCCCTTCGCCTTTTCAGTAGCAGCGTCTTTGATCGAGTTGACAACGACTGTATTCAAAATAACCGATATTATACCCGAAAACAGGACAAGCAGTCCTATGGTGATCAACAAGAACTTCGTGGACAATTTCAACGCTTTCATTTTCCTCATCTGTCTATCCCCCTTGTATATACTAAAACATTCTCGCAAATCCTGAATCTGGGAACAACATTTCCGTTGGAATCTACAAATAATATTCATAAATAACACAATTGCCAATGAAAACTTTGCATTCAAGCTAAACTCATCCGCCAACAAGACGATATAATAATATTCAACCAGAAATTTCCCAAGTCCATGCTCCTCATAATCGAGTAAAATGGGCTTGAGAGAGAAATCAAACAAAAAATTTAGAACCGCTAAATTTTTGTTTTGATAGATGTTCTTTATATGGAACCTCTTGTTTTTTTTTGATATGATAGAAATATACAAAAAAGAAGGTGTGTGAATGCCTGTGATTGGTGAACGCGTAAAAAAAATCCGTCTGGAAAAGAAAATGTCGTTATCAGAGCTTGCAGAACAAGCCGGCGTCGCTAAATCGTATTTAAGTTCTTTAGAGCGCAACCTCCAGACAAACCCTTCAATCCAGTTCCTGGAAAAGATCGCAGCCGTTCTAGATATACCGGTTGACCAGCTGATCCATGAGCAGCCAGATACAGAAAACATGGATGCCGATTGGGTGAATCTTGTTAAGGAAGCGATGGAATCAGGCATCAGCAAGGATCAATTCAGGGAGTTCCTAGAGTTCAACAAGTGGCGGATCCAGAAAAAATGAATCGTAAGCAGGCAGCCTTTTTAAAAGGCTGCCTTTCCTTTTAAAGCAATCAGCCACCCCATGGAAAAAGCACCCTTGAAATCAGGGTGCTCTCTCTATTAAATATGTAGTAGTTTCTTATTGCTGGCTCTGCATCGTATTTTCGTTATTTAGAAATTTCCTGATTTCCTCCTTGTTCAGTCCCATTTCCAGTGCTTCCAAGATTAGCTTTGTCCATTCTGAGTCCAGTTCTTCAAAAACTGTTTTTTCTTTGATCACGTTCTCCCCCCTAAAATACAGACCGTATTCGAGGCAGTCCAGCCATCTTAGCACCCAGTGCCTTAGACCTGTGACTTTGCGTCCGTATTTTTCAATACGTTTGCCTTTATCTTCCGATACTGCATACCAAATCCCCATAGCTATTGTAATTGGTTTCCAATGATAAGATTGTTGGTATATGTCGGGACAATACTATAAAGTTTTCCTTTTTTCTTCCAAAAGCCTACAAAAAATCAGGAAGGGGAGTGAAAATTCTGAAATCTTTTCTTAAAAAAATTTGGAATTTTGTCGTATCCTTGCGTATATTGAGGAACATTTCTTTAAATTTTACCCCCATAAAACCCGGTATCCGTCCGATTGTCCTGTTTTTTGTAAGGATCTTTCCTCCAAGCCCGGCCTACAGCTGCCTTTTCAAGGGTTATGGCATGGAAAAAGGGGGCGTCCGTTAGATCCTTGCCGCAAATCGGACATATCCACTCACCTATTTCGCTGCTGCTGAATGAAGGCCGCATGCAGCGGCTGCAGTCTTTCCTGTACACAAGTATCCCCTCCAATATATTCGATGCGATCCTCCTTTTGTTACCTAAAGTATAGTCTATTTGTACCAGATAAAGAAAAGACCGAAAAAGCCCTTTTTTTCTTAAATAAGAACAGAATTCGTTCTTTATCATGAAATATCTCCTGTTTTCTTACTTTTTAAAGAATTTTTTGTTCTTTATGTAAAACAACTTTCCAATATCAGCAATAACCCTGTCTAAAAATTAGCATTTTGGCAAAAATGTCAGTGTATCAAAAAAAATTTACTAATCTCACGGTTTTTACATTGATTTTTCGCAGTTTAATCACAAATGCCTGTTAGGATTAGTTTCGAAAAAAGGAGGATTGGTGATGAAAAAATTCTTGATGGTTTTGATGGCGTTATTAGTCGTGACCATTTTCACGGCATGCGGGGACGATGCTGCCAAAAAAGAAAATGATTCCACTTCGACAGTACAAGAAAAAGCTGAAAATGAAAAAGCCGATGAAAATGAAAAGGAACATGATGAAACCGCTCATGCTGACGGCCCTCATGAGCCTGGTGAAGATGATGTCTGCGCATTCTGCAACATGAAGGTTTACCCGGAGGCTGATCCGAAAGGGGTTTTCACAGCCCAGGCAAAAACGAAGGATGGCGAATATGTTTTCTTTGACGACTCTGGCTGCCTGCTGAATATCACACGCAGGGATGGCACTGAATTCGAAGAAAAATGGGTCCGTGACTATCTAACCTCGGAATGGGTCGAGGCCGACACAGCTGTACCGGTAAAGGCAGAGATCAGCACGCCGATGAACTATGGCTATGCATTCTTCAAGGACAAGGAAAGCGCTGAAAAATTCATCGCTGACGAAGGCGAAGTCAAACCGATGATTGCCACATGGGAGCAGATCGACCAGGTTGCAAATGAGCGTTATATGAAGAAAATGAAAATGAAGAATGGCGGAGATTCCGGCGATATGGAAAAGAATGAAGAAAGCCATACGGATGGAGATGGAAGCAGCCATTAAGCAAACGCAAGCGTCCTGGTCAGTTCCGACAAGCGCGAGACGTCCCCTGTAGAAGCAGTCCCTTGGCCTGGCAGCTGAGCTTAATCAGCTTCCGCGCGGCTGGACCTTAGAGCACAACTTGCGTCCCCGAGCTGCTAGAGGGCGACTATGACTCGTGCTGCTTGAAGAAAACCTTCCCGAAAATACTTAAGGTTCCATCCATTGATGTAAACTGGCTAGGCGCTCGTACTGGACACTTCTCGAAGTGAATCATCCCATAAAAAGAATCCCGATGCGATTATAAAACACACCGGGATTCTTTTTGCTAATGAAAAAACACTTTTTCAAGAGGAACATACACTCCGCCTTGTTCTGTCATCGAACGGACCGAATCGCAATACTGGAGTTTGCCCTCCTCCATGAATGCTGCCCTGTCCGCCAGCTCCTCTACAATGCTTAATATATGGGTGGTGAAGAAGATTGTCCTGCCCTTTCCCTTTTCATCCCGGATGATTTCCTTGAATCGATATACCCAATATGGGTCAAGCCCATTTGTAGGCTCATCAAGAATCCGTAGAGGGACATCGGGCATCAGTGCCTGCGCGAGCGCGAGCCGCTGCTGCATCCCTTTGGAATACTGTTTGACCGGCATATTGCGTTCATCATACAATCCTGTCAGATAAAGCGATTCATTCACTTTCTCCTGCGGGATGCTTCGCAGCCTTGCGAAAAAGGTCAGTACCTCCAGTCCGGTCAGTTGCTTCGGAAAAAGCATTTCATCCGGCATATATGAAAATAGATGTTTAAATTCATGGCTAGCCGGGCTGATTTCCTTCCCTTCCACAGTCACTTTTCCGGCTGATGGCTTCAGGATGCCTGTCAGCATTTTGATCAGCGTGCTTTTCCCCGCCCCGTTCGCGCCGCAAAGGGCAAAAATCTCCCCTTTTTTTATCCCGAAACTGATATCGCTTATCTTTTTTAATTCACTATAATGCTTCGCAAGGCCTTCAATCTTGATCCAATCATTGGTGCTCATTCACAGCCCCCCTTTTTACAGCACGGACAGAAAACAATAGAGGCAAACCGATCCATAGCAAAACAGCGGCCACAAACAGCAAATTCCCCGCTGCTCCATCCGCCCAAACCGTCAGGTCGTATAGCCTTGGCCCAAAAACTGATGCGCCGTCGAGTGAAAGGATCGACTTCACCCGAATCAGCTCGACGGGATTCAGGAATACCGACACCGTCAGCATTGGCAATAGCCATTGTTTAATCAGGAACATGCTGATCCCCATGATGATGAATTCATAGAAAAGCACAAGGAATGCCCAGACAATCAGGCTGATTCCAAGCGCCTGGAAGCGAGATTTCGCGAGGATGCCAATGACCATGGAAAGCGACAGGAAGATGCCTGCCAGTAAAACCGAATACAAATAAAACAGCAGGAGAAGGGAAAGGGATACGTCCCCGCCTGTGAAGGAAATAGCGAGCAAGGCGGAACCATATCCAAATGTTAATACCGACAGGACAGCGGCAAACAAGCCAGTGTATTTCCCAAGGACCACCGACCAGGGTGAAATTGGATAAGTCAGGAGCAGCATAAGCCCCCTGTCCTCTTTCTCTCCAGATAAGAACAGGCTGCCAATCAGCAAAGATATCAGCGGAATTAACAATAGGTTCACATTAAGCAGACTGGCGGTCATCCGATTGAAGCCATCAAACCCCGAGGCCCCTGTATTTCCCAGCAAGGCCACCATGACAGCCAGTGATGCGAACAGCAAGCCAAAGGCAGTCAGCCAATGGCTTCTCATGATCAGAGTCATTTGCTGCCGGGCGATATGCCTCATTTCTCCCAACTCCACTCATGTTTTTTCAATGCCTTGTATTCGTAGATTTCTCCCATTCCCTGTTCTTCCCTATAATTTTCGGCTCTTTCCTTACTCTTGAAGCTGACGACTCCATTGGCCATCGGTGTCCAGAATTCCGGGTGGAAAACATGATATGCCTGTTCCAGTTCAACCCATTCCCCGCTCTCCATATCCCTCACATACTTTTTTGCAGATCCTTTTTCATCCAGGCTGCTGTTGTCTTGCAAAAATTCCTCCATGCAGCCAATATCATCGAATTTATGGATCTCGCCTTCGGCCGTGACAATTTCTGTCGCAAAGAATTCGTGGGCAATTCCCATATTGCAAACCTCGCATACGTCGATCTCGGGATTGATTTCCTCAGGTTCCATCTTGTTTGCCTGACAGCCGGTAATGAATGCTGCAAGCATCAAAGCCAGCCCGATTTTTTTCATCATAGCAGCTTCCTTCCTTTCACAATCACGAATAAAGAAACAATCATGAACAGCATCCCTGCCATTAAAGGGATTGGCGGCCCTTCGCTGCGCCGCCGGTCCTGTTTCGCCATCATTGGCACAGGTTCTGTCAATGGCCGCGCGTCATAGATGTCAACCGTCCCAAACGTCGGGAAAAGAGACTCAGCCTTTGTCCATAACTTCACCGAAGGACTCTCGAAGAAAAATTGCCAATATGGCTGCTTTTGCAGAAGGCGATCATACAGGGAACCAGCCTTGTAAGCCTCTTCCCCGATTCCGTCTCCCGAAAGGTCGAAACTGCTGTAATCATCCCAATAGTTTCCTTTCCTGCCATCGTCCAGCCTCATATCCGTTCCGGAAATCTTTGACTGGACTACATTGCCGATAAAATTGTTTTCAGAAAAAATATTATCCTTGTTTTCTCCCCTGAATTCTAGGCCGACCTGGTTCGCCGCAATCATGTTTCTGCGTGTCAATGTATTTCCGCCATGCTCCAGTGAGAGGCCGGTACTGTTCCGGAGGATCTCATTCCTTTCGATTAAAATATCCTTCGATTCATAGATGATGATTCCAAATCCCCTGAAATGGAAATGGTCGCTGACAACATTGGCGGTGAAATCGATTTTTTCAGAATCCATGACCATGAATCCAGTGATATTTTTTTCAATCATGTTCCTGTCTGCCTTTACATCTCCGCTGAACATGAAATGCATCGCATAGCGTGAATTGAATATATGGTTTTCGGCAGCATGGATCTGGCTTGTAAAATCATAATAGATGCCATCCTGTACTTCCGAAATTTCATTCCCTTTTATCAGGTGCTTGCCGCCTTTGAAAAGATGGATGCCATTCCCTCTTTTTGAAAAATGGGATTCATAGCTGGAAATCGTGTTTTCAAGCACTTGATTATCCTTGCTGTTAGCAATATAAATGCCGTTATGGACATTTTTGAATGTATTTTGTTTAATGACGTTTCCGTTCCCCTTTTTCACGTAAATGCCGCTGTCCTCCTGCTGTACCCCGCTGTTCTGGACAGCCAGCCCTTCAACAAGGACACCCGATCCTGTGATTGTAATGACACTGCCTTTGGCAGCTCCGTCAATGATCGCACCATCTTTTCCTTTTATCGCTATGGCCTTAGTGATTTCCAACCTTTCCCTGTACACTCCAGGCGCAATCTCCAGTACGTCCCCTGGTTGGGACTGGTCAATTGCTTTCTGGATCGACTCGCCATTTCGCACCTTGATTTCCTCCCCCTGTACCGGAGTTTGCCCGCAAAAAAACAGCAAGGCAAAGGAAAAAAAGAAGCCGGCAAGCAGCCTACTGAAGCAAGCTGAAGGTATATCGAATCTGCTCATGTCCATCCTCCCTCGAACGTCCCCATTTAAAACTAGCAAATAAATGTGAGAGAAACTTGAAATTCCTGTGGGGAAAAGTTGAAGTTGCGTGTTATTTAATCAGCCATTCCACAAGAATCACAGAAAACAAAACTGAATTGACAGATAATTGTGTCTATTTTGTGACATTTAGAATATAATTTAAATACTATACGTGTGTTATTAATCTATAGGAGGATTCGAAAATGACCCTTGTCCACATTTTGAATTTTTCCATTCCAATTGCGATGATGCTTGTCATTGGCTTTACGGTCGATAAAATGAGCAAGCCCGATGCCGCTGATCAGGAAGCAGATTGATGGATTCATTTTCAAAGAAAGGTGCCTTTTCGCTGATTATGCCCCATTTCTGTTGTTTTATAATTTCCGAATGCTAAGTGGATAGAGTGCCATTTTGCGATTGGAGCGGATTTTTCCCGGAAGGTCTATCTGCTGCCGGTCCATTTGATAACTGAAAAAACAAAATGGATAGCGCATGCAAAAAGCAGGACTCGCTGGAATCCTGCTCTTGCATGCGCTATTTTCCGATTGTGGCAGCGAACGTTTTGAAGGCAACTTTGTTTCCCTGGATAAAAAAGAGGATACTGCCGAGCACCGTCAGTGAGATAATAGGAAATAAAACAGGTCCGCCTGCTTCTTTCAACAAGAAGCCTCCTGCAATCGGACCAATAAAGTGGCCGATCCTCCTGAATTGCGCTGCTCCGAAGTAAGTTCCCCGCAGCTCATCCGTCGCCAACTGGTCCACCATGTAACTGCTCGATGGAAAAATCAGGATTTCTCCGATTGTCACCAAGATGATAGCCAATAGAGCTGTATACCAGCCAGATACGAAGCTGAATGCCAGCATTCCCAATGACAGGAAGACGGCTCCAGCCATCATCACCTGCATGGGCTTGAACCTTTCCGTAAAATGGCTGATTGGCATTTGCAAGGCTACGACCATCGCCGCATTGATGGATAGCATGACGGAATACACGAACACACCGTTCGCGATTGACGACTCCAAGTACTGTGGAACATTCGACTCGATCTGTGAGTAGCCAAGATTAATGAGGACGGTGCCAAGTACAAGATACCGTAATGCTTTATCCTTTCCGATGACCTTTATCGATCCGGCGATTGTAGCTTTGGACGCCTGTTCTTTTCGGGGATTGCCCACTTTGTACTTTTTCATCAATGAGGCAAGAACGAGGACATAAAGGAAATACATCATTCCCGTTACCACGAAGGCCGATTTCGCAGAGACAACTGCGAGATAGGCACCGAGAAGCGGGCCGACAGAAGCACCGATGTTGATAGCCGTGTACCTGAGCGAAAACGCGCGCATTCGCCTGCTTTTCTCAGTGAGGTCGGCGATCAGCGCTTGGCTGGTCGGTTCAAAAAAAGCCCCGCTCAAACCATTGAGCGCGTTCAGGACAATGAACCAGCCCGGTGAATCGGCAAGGATGAAACCAAAATAGACAAGTGATATGGACAGCAGCGCACCAATCATGACTGGCTTCCGGCCAAAACGGTCGGATAAATGGCCGCCAATGAATCCCCCAATCACCCCCGCCAACGGACTGATACCAATCGTAATTCCGATCAGGACGGGGTGCAGATCCAGATTCCTGGACAGGTAGATAGCCAGGAATGGCAAAGTGGCAAATGCCGAGCCTCTCGCAAGAACCGTACCACTAAGCAAAACCCAGACAATCGGATGGAATTGCCGATAATAGCTTTTAAGTTTGTTCATCGCGCTACCTCTTAAGTTAAGATTCCTTAATCATAGCAAAAATTCAAAATTATGAAAATAGTGGAAAGGAATTTCTATTTGCTTATTGTTGTTTAACCTGCTTTTTCATTTAAGATTCAAGCCATATACCATTTTGCAACCCGGCCGCCTTATGGGCTTTATGGATTCATTTTTGATTAAGCTTGCATTTATCCCTCTTACGAATCCCTTGTTTTTTTATGCCATTTCCTCATCGACCCTGCGAGCTATTTACTTTTGTTCCATACAGCAGCAGTTTGGGTAAGATTTGGCCTTGATAATTCCCATTCTCCTCTTCCCTGAACCCGTTCGGGCACGATTTGTCCTGGATCGTGCCCATTCTGCTCTTCCAAAAACCACTTTGGGCTCTATCTGCCCCGGATCGTTCCCATTTCACTTTTTCAAAAACCACTTTGGGCTCTATCTAATTCCCAGTTGCTTCATTCATTCAAAGACAATTTTGGTTTCTTTTGCCTATGTTCGTTCCACTCCCCACTCTTAACTGCTGCGTTAGTCAAAAAAGCGGCACCCAAGCCATTTGTTCTGCTTTTATAGGCTATAAACGATTTCGGATTGCATCATGCCCCTCCCTTAAAATCTTTAGACGGTATCGGATTGCATCTTACCCATCCTCCTAAAAGTCAAAAGCACGCAGGATTTCAACTGCACACAAAAACGCCATCCAAAAATCGGATGGCGTTAGTCTATCATTGCGGTTCATTGGCGGTCCGCGGCAATATCAGGATTTCAACACGGCGGTTCCTGGCTTTCCCCTCTTCCGTGGCGTTTGTGGCGACTGGCTGGAATTCCCCAAATCCTTTTGCGCTGAACCAGCGCGGATCTAGCTTATCATTCTTAAGGATGATTTTCATGAACTCGACTGCTCGCATGACGCTTAGCTCCCAGTTCGAATCATATCTGGCCGTCTTGATCGGTACATTGTCTGTATGGCCGCTGATGATGATATTACGAGGCGGATTCATGATCAGCAGATCTGAGATTTCGTTGGCAATCTTCACATCTTGCGGCCGTACTTCCGCCCTGCCCGATTCGAACAGGACATTGTCCCGGATCATCACAAGGAGCCCTTCATCGGTCAGCGATGTCTCGAGCTTATCGGTCAGCCTCTTATCATTAATATACCCATTCACTTTTTGCTGAAGCGCCTGCAATTCTTCCTGGTCCTTAGCCGCAGCGTCTTTGTCGTTGCGTTTCACATCCTTTTGCTGCTCCTCAGGTGATTCCATTTGCCCCTCAGGCATCGGACTCTGGAATTCAAACACTCCAGTCCCCCCTGTAAAAACGTCATTGAAGGCTTTTGAAAGCATCTGGAATTTCACTGCATCGACGGAGCTCATCGCGAAAAGGACAATGAACAGTGCGAGCAAGAGCGTAAGTAAATCCGCATACGGGATCAGCCATGATTCATCCATGTGCTCATCGTGATGCTTCTTTTTCTTCCTTCTCTTACTCATCCTTCGTCACAACGCTTTCTTCAAGGATCTGTTTCCGCTCACCTGCCGGCAAATAGGAAGAGAGTTTTTGCTCAATGACTCTCGGTGCTTCGCCTTCAAGAATGGATAGAATCCCTTCAATCATCATATATTTCACTTTGGCTTCCTGATTCGATTTACGCTTCAACTTGTTGGCGAACGGGTGCCAGAGCACATATCCTGTGAAAATCCCGAGTAATGTAGCAACGAACGCGGCACTGATCGCCATGCCTAATTCATCTGTATTATCCATATGGCTCAGCGCTGCAATCAAACCGACTACCGCACCAAGCACTCCAAGTGTAGGAGCATACGTACCTGCCTGCGTAAAAATCGCTGCGCCAGATAAATGGCGCTCCTCCATCGCTTCGACTTCCTCCGTCAGGACATCCCGGATGTAATCAGCGCTTTGTCCATCAACGGCAAGGGACAATCCATTCTTCAAAAATTCATCTTCGATTTCACTAGTTTTCGCCTCAAGCGCCAGCAAGCCCTCTTTCCTCGCAAGCTGTGCCCATTCGGAGAACAGGCGAATCAAAGTGGATGGATCGACCAACTCCCTTTCCTTGAATATGATCCCGAAGAGCTTCGGAACCTTCTTCAATTCGTTTGAAGGAAATGCAATCGTTACTGCTGCAACCGTTCCTAAAATGATGATCAGGAACGCGGCCGGATTCAACAGCGCTTGTACTTCCACTCCCTTCAAGACCATTCCAACTCCTACCGCAATGATCCCCAAAATGACTCCAATGATCGACGTTTTATCCATTTACGACTCTCCTGTCTGCATTACATCTATTTAAACTTCTTTTTCCTGCTCGATTGATGCTTGGCTCTCTATTTATTTCGACATAATTTCATAAGTTTTAAGAGGTGAAAAAGGGATTTTTCATAGATAGGAACTTGGACACAAGTATTTTGAAAAATGAAATTTTTCACTTTTGCAATTTAACAATGGATATTTTATTCCGATAATACTTTTGTAACTATTTATTTCCAGAGGAGGAACCACAGTGGAGGCAATCGAACAACTCCGCAAACAAGATACGCGTAAGAAAAACACCCTGATGTTAGGCACTTACTCCGTATCTCTCGCTGCAGCAACTGCCTATACGATCTTAGGAAAGGAAGAATTCTTTAAAACAGCTGTTTATAGCAGCGAATTGCTGTTTTTTATCTTGTCTTACCTGATCCTGCAGGTATGGTTGAAAAAAGAGTCCCTTTTTCCATACGCAGCCATGGCCGTCATCTATATCCACCACTATTTTTACATTATTAAATTTGGAGGAAATGGCTCCTTCCTGCTGATTTTGCTGTTCCTGGCCGTGTTCTCTGCGATCCATTTCAATGCCAGAGTTTTTGCAATAGGATACACGCTTGGCTTGGCTGGTGCTGTCTTGAACACCTTCCTGGCAGTTGAAGATAAGGACTTCTTAAGCTCTAACTTCATCGCGATGCTGATCGTCTACGTATTGATTGGAGTTGTTTTATACGTCCTGATCCGCTTGAATGGCAAAACTTATAAATCACTCGAAATCTTCCTTGCCAATTCTGAAAAAGAAAAAAACCGCAAGGAGGAACACAACGCCAAGCTTCACGGCGAACTTTTGATTGTGACGGACAGCCTTGCAAAAATTAACGACCAAATACAGACACATTTATCTTCACAGACCGAGATGAAGATTGCGGTCAATGAGATTTCAGCCGGAAGCCAGGTACAGACGGAGCAAATCAATCAAATCTCGGAAAACGCTGAATTGACAAGGCAAAAAATGGACGAAATGTCCAGCATGTCCATCGTACTTTCCGAAAATACACTGGAGGCTGCAAAAGCATCTGAAAGCGGTTCCATCAAGGTCAACGAGCTGCAGAAAGACGTCAATGAACTGGCTCAGTCGATTTCGGGCCTCAGCAGCACGTTCTCCATGCTGACGAAAAAAATCGAGGAAACGAACGGATTCATTGGCAATATCCAAAAGATTACAGATCAGACGAACCTGCTTGCCCTTAACGCTTCCATCGAAGCCGCACGAGCTGGCGAGGCAGGAAAAGGATTCTCAGTTGTCGCAAGTGAAATCCGCAAGCTGGCAGAAATAACGAAGGAAACAGCTTTGCAAATTACAGAAAACCTTGCATCGGTCAATGAAACCAATTCAGCCGCCCTGCAAAAAATGAATGACAGCAGCGATAAGCTTGAGCAAAGCCGTTCCGCTGTCCATGAAGTATCCGGCTTTTTTTCAGATGTCAGCAGCATTCTAAGCGAGCTGACCTCGCAGTTCGGCCAATTCGAATTGACGGTAGGGGATGTGAAGAAGCAAACGGGCGATGTCGAAGCATCAACAAGGGAGTTGGCCGCCATCATCGAACAGGCAACCGCCGGACTGGAAGAAATGAATGCTACGATTGAGACCTTGAATGAAGACAATCAAAAAATCGCAGCATACGTGAGCGAAACGAAGGATGCAACAGATAAAATCAAGGATCTTGGTGCCTGATTTCGGTTTTTACACTCATAAAGGGGAGAAAACCGGAAGCTCCCGCGGCTGTCTGCCTTGGGCACACGTCGGGAAAAAAAGAAACCTCGCTTTTGCCTTTTCCCTTGGTCCCTGCCCGGTCATTCCCCGGAACTGTAATGAAAAAAATCCGCTACAGAACAAAGCCAGTGCGATTTCCCCACTGGCTTTGTTTCAGATTAATTTCTTGTGGATTTTCCGTTCGTAATTCTTGAACACTGATGAATTGGTGTTGCTCCTGCGCTTTGACATGATGGAGTTGTATCTGAGCAGCTTTTGCCCGAGCTTCTGGGTAAGCTCTGCCTTTTCGTCAGGATTCTCACAATGGCGGATCAAGTCCTCAATTGTCATCACTTCTTGCCTTAGCCTGTTTTCCTCTGGAGAGTAGCCTCCGTTTTTCAGCATGCGGTATGCCATCCGCAGTTCTTCAGGTACGGCTGATAAATCATCAAGCTTAATAGGCTTTCCGTAGCCAGGCAATTTTTCGAATTCCCCGTTCTCATAAGCACGCTTGATCCTGTCTTCCGATACAATCATCGAAAAATCCATCTCCGCAACTCCTATCCATCAATATCCAATATTATTACTATCATTATATATATTTCATTTGTATTTTTCTAATCCATTTCTGGATGCATTTAAAATCTAATAACAACATTTTTCTAAGTGGATACTCAACGTATCACGGTCGTATCGTATGTGCTAGCTTTATTCCGAATGGCAAAGGACGCCTTGCGTTGCAAGGCGTCCTTTTTCCATGATCATTGATATCCTTTCGCGCTTTCCTTCATAATTTTGTCTTTGAAAAGTGTATAACTCCATAGCTGGTAGCCGATGATGATCGGGACGAAAATGACTGCTACGATGAACATGATCGTAAGATTGAGCTTGCTGCCTGCCGCATCGAAGAGCGTCACGCTGTAGGCACTGTCAATTTTTGATGGAAGCATGTTTGGGAACATTCCGATGAACCCGAAAGCCATCTTTGTAAAAATCGTAATGCACACGGCGGTGAATGCATAACCGATTTTCTTTTTAAAAACAAAGTAGGCCGCTCCAAGCATAGCTGCCAAAGCGATGACCGGCACAATCCAAAGGATCGGATTCAGTGTATAGTTCTCAAGGATTGCTGTCCTGTTGACGGTTGCAAGGAAAAACAGGGACAGCATCGCTGCCGCAACCCCTGACAGCGGCCGTGAATAACGGTAGGCCCGTTCCGCGGTTTTCCCTCCCGTTTTCAGCTGGATCCATAAAGACCCTGAAAGCAGGAACAGCGATACAAACAGCAGCCCTCCAAGCAGGCCATAGCCGTTCAGCAGGCTGAACAAATTGCCTTCATAGCCATTGGCGCCAATCAACAATCCTTGATACAGGTTGGCGAATGTCACCCCGAACAACAGCGCGATCAACAGGCTTCCTGTGAAAAAGCCCCATTTGCAGGCCGCCTGCCAGATTGGATTGTCATCCTTATGCATGAATTCAAGCCCGACAGCACGGATGAACAAGGCAATCAGGACGAGGAACAACGGTGTATACAAAAAGCTGAACATGTCCGCATACACAGCCGGGAATGCAGCGAACGTCGCCCCGCCCGCGGTAATAAGCCAAACCTCATTCCCTCCCCAGAACGGTCCGATCGCTTCCTGCAGCTGGTTCCGTTCCTGCCGGTTCTTGGCGATGAACGGGAACAGCATACCGGTTCCAAGCGTATATCCGTCAAGAATGAAGTACACCGTCCAAATCAGTCCCCAAAGCCCAAACCAAATGATGGCAAGTGTATCATGAGACATGCTGGGCACCTCCTTCCAATGCGCGGCCCGCTTCGGATTCCGGGCCCTTCTTCGCATATTTAATAATCAGATAGACGTCTGCGATCAATAGCACAGTATAGAAAAACACGAGGGCTGCCATCGAGAAGACCACCTGTGATAAGGCTATTGGCGAAACGCCTTCTGCGGTCTTCATCAGACCATAAACAACCCATGGCTGGCGGCCAGCTTCTGCGACTACCCAGCCCGCGTTGATCGCCAGGTAAGGGAGCAGAACAGAATACAGAACCAGCTTCAAGTATTTAGGTGAATGCTCAAGCTTATTTTTCCGGTAAAGGTAAAAGCCGTACCAGGAGACAGCCATGAAGAATACGCCAAGCGCGACCATCAGCCTGAATGCGTAAAATGTCAGTTCGACATTCGGCCTTTCGTCTTTCGGGATATCCTTCAGGCCGGTTACTTCGCCATCAAATGAATTTGTATACAGGAAACTGCCAATCTTTGGAATGCTTAATGCCTCAAAGGCATTGCGTTCATTTTCCTGGTCGGGAATCTGGAGGATATGGAAAGGCATATCCTTCTGGGTTTCCCAGACCGCTTCCATTGCCGCCCCTTTTGCCGGCTGCATCTTTGTCGCGAATACACCAGACTGGTGTCCAATGAATGGAGTCGCGGTTGCAGCGAAAATGGCAAGGGCAAGTCCATATTTAAAAGATTTCTTGAAGAAGGCCACTTCGTTTTTCCTGAGCAGGTGATAAGCGCTGACAGCCATCACAAAGAACGAACCAACAATGTAACAGCCGATTACTGTATGGAAAAACATATGCCATGCATAAGGATTGGTGATGAGCTCCCCGAAATTATCGAGCTCGATCCGGTTGTTCCTCAAAACATACCCAACGGGATTTTGCATGAACCCGTTAGCCGTAATGATCCACAGCGCCGAAATATTCGTGCCGATAGCGACCATCCAGATTGAGAAAGCTCGGAACTTTGGCGAGAATTTATCCTTGCCGAACAGCCAGATTCCCATGAACGTTGATTCCAGGAAAAAGGCGAGCAAGGCTTCGATCGCTAGCGGTGAACCAAAGATATCCCCCATATATTTGGAATACTCGGACCAGTTTGTCCCGAATTGGAATTCCATCGTTATTCCGGTAATGACTCCAAGCACAAAGTTAATCGCGAACAATCTTCCCCAGTAATCCGCCATCCTTTTATAAGTGACATCCAATGTCCTAGCATATTTCGTTTCCATGATCGCAACGAGAATGACCAGGCCAATTGTTAACGGCACAAATAAAAAATGGTAGAAAACCGTGACTGCAAATTGAATCCTGCTCAACATCAGGACCTCATCCATCTTCATACCCTCCCAAAAAAGTTTCTTTGTGAAAAAATTAACATAATTATGATTCTATTGTAGAAAAACTTTGTGAGGGATTCAGAAGTTTTTTGTTGAGATTTTGTGACAAAACGACTAGTTCTTGTGAGATGTATCACAAATATATAAAAAATGCCCTATTTCTAGGGCGAATTTTAGCTCCATATGTGAAATTTTTTTTATAATTCACCGATATTTTCCGGACTGGTACTGATGCCCGGCTGTCCTGGAAGCCAATTTGCAGGTACTCCCTTCCCTGTCTGTGCGGCGAATTTAAATGCCTCAAGCAACCTCACATGCTCAGGAAGATTCCGTCCGATATTACGCGGGTATATAAGCTTTGCCCAAATGGTTTGTTCGGGAGTGATGAAAATGGATGCCCGGAAGGCTGCACCACTGTTTTCATCCAGCACCCTATAGGCCCGGCTGATCACCTGCGTCCGGTCACTGACCATCGGATGCGTGACATCCTTCAAGGAGGGAGAGGTTTCCTTGAAAACAACATGAGAATAGACACTGTCAGTGCTGATTGAGAGCAGTTCAGCCCCAAGCGCCCTTATATGCGGATAAACAGCGGCGACCGCCGCCAGTTCCGTTGGTCAAACAAACGTAAAATCACTTGGGTAGAAAAATAAAATCACCCATTTTCCTTTATAATCATCCAGATTGACTTGCTTGATGGACGTGTCAATCACTGCTTCAGCCGAGAACAGCGGCGCCTTGTCATCGCGCGTTGCACAAAACACTGATGGACAGGCAGCCAAATCCTTCGCATACAATTTTTCATCCATGGAGCGCCCCTCCTTATTCAAATTGAACGATCTTTACAATTATATGCACGCTCGCGCAAACTGATTTTTTATAATTCAGCATTCACCGGGAAAACTACTTGTGACAAGAAAGGAGGTCCTAAATATGGGCAGAGGAAAAGAGTTCAACCATAAGAAAAAAGGCCACCCCGGCGAATTGCCTGGCATAGCCTACCAGACAAAACAGCCAGCAACAGAAGCTCAGGAAGATGAAGAATTCATTGTTGTCCAGGAAGCATTCAAAAACCGGATCGAGGAAGAAGAAGCTTAAGAGTGAGCGGGAACCTGGCGAATGGCCAGGTTCCATTTCGCTTGGCAATCAGACGGCAAATACAGGAGCGCTGGACTTGTTCCGGCAAACACTGCATAGGCAGATCGGCGATTCCTTTTCAATGCCCCTCTTCCTTTCCCTTGAGGTACCCCGGAATAAAACCCGGAAACTTGAGATTGCCCGCAAGCATCATTGGTTCCTCTAAGCGTGCTGATATCTTTAAAAAAACTCATACATTTTGAAACCTTTCAAACAGGGTATCGTACTAATAGATTGAAAAGGAGGATGATCAGGGTGCTTGTTACGACAACTAACACTTTGCAAGGAAAAGAAATCGAACGGTATATTGGAGTTGTTACAGGTGAAGCCATCATGGGGGCGAATGTGGTCCGTGACTTTTTGGCGAGTGTCACGGATGTCATTGGGGGCCGGAGCTCCGCCTATGAGAACAAACTTGCTGAAGGACGCGACATCGCTCTTCGGGAGATGGAAGAAAAAGCGCAAAAAATGGGCGCGAATGCCGTCATTGGCGTGGACCTTGATTTCGAAACCCTGCGTGAGGGAATGATGATGTGCATCGCCACTGGTACAGCTGTTTATATAAAAGAATAGCGTCAATGGACCAGGCAACTACTTGCCTGGTCCATTGATCTCTACCCACTCCGTTTAATGAAGTTAGCCAGTACAATGCTGCCGCCAACTGTCCGATCTTTAAGACGTTCGAAACCAAGTTTTTCGTACAGTTTTAACGCGGGAACGTTTGCCGCTCCAGTCGAGACAATGAGTTCCGCTCCATCATGTTCCTGTTCGATATGCTTCAGCAGCCTGGCGGCAATCCCTTTCCGGAAAAAGTCCGGATGTACCATGACTCTGTGAATATCAATCGTATTTCCCTCTTTTACAAACGAAACCGCTCCTGCAAGCCGGTTTCCCTGATAACAGCCAATGAACGTTTCACCGCACGATTGCAGCTGTTCAAAAGATTCTTTTAACGGCGGGATATCCTCTGTGCCAATCAGCTCTGCTTCAATCTTGTAAGCAGTCCTTTGCAGTTCCAGCAACTGGGCAGCTGAAAGGATATGGGCAAGGCTGATTTCTTTTATTTCCGGCAAGATGCCATAGCTGCCAAGCTTTTTTAAAATCATCGCCGGCCGTCCTTCGATTTCCGGGAGTTCAGCCAGGGGAAAGAAACGGAGCTCCAGGCTTTCGCCATCCAACATACTAAGCCCCCCTTCCCAATCATCGCATGCATATAAAGCAATCGCATTATAAATTTCGTCACCGTTAGGATACTGGAAATAGTATTCCTTTCCTGAAAAGACATCCAGGAACTTCAAGGTATTAAGCCGAAGACCTGTTTCCTCGAAGACTTCCCTGCGCGCTGTTTCTTCAAAGCTTTCTCCCAGTTCCATCGCACCCCCGGGGATTCCCCATTTCCCGGTATCCGACCGAAGCTGGAGGAGGACTTCGTAACGTTGGTTCAATACAATCACAGCCGATCCAACCAAAATAAATGGCCTTGTCCCAATCATCCTGCGAATTTCCCTGAAATAATCGCTCACTTTCCTTCCCCCTTCGTTCTTGGACTTTACCGGTCCCATACGGCAATGAGGTTCCGTTACCAAATTGCCTAGTTACAAAAATATTGGTTTTTCCTTTATACTTAAGTATAAGCATATGTAAAATCGCTGTATTTTGAAAGGAGTTTCTATGAAATCATTAGTCCTTGCAGAGAAACCAAGTGTGGCGCGTGAGCTTGCGCGCGTGCTTGGCTGCAATCAAAACCATAAAAGCTATATTGAAGGAAGCAAATACATCGTCACCTGGGCGCTTGGCCACCTGATCGAGCTGAAGATGCCCGAGAATTACGATCCGAAATACATGGTCTGGCGGCTTGAAGAACTGCCGATCATCCCTGACAAGATGGGCCTGAAGGTAATCAAGCAGACAAGCCACCAGTTCAAAGCGATCGAGAACCTGGCAAGCCGCAAGGATATCGGGGAAATCATCATCGCGACCGATGCTGGACGCGAGGGAGAGCTCGTCGCCCGCTGGATCCTCCAGAGGATCAACTGGAGAAAGCCGGTGAAACGGCTGTGGATTTCTTCCCAGACCGATCGCGCCATCAAGGAAGGCTTCAAGCAGCTGAAACCCGGCAAGCAATTCGAGGACCTTTACGAATCCGCAGTCTGCCGTGCTGAAGCTGACTGGCTGATTGGCCTGAACGTATCAAGAGCTTTGACGACAAAGTACAAGGATCCGCTTTCCGCAGGCCGGGTCCAGACGCCGACCCTGGCGATGGTTCTTGAACGTGAAGACGAAATCAATAAATTCGTCCCGAAAGACTACTGGACAATCCAGGCAAAGGTTGGAGCGCTTAATGCTGAATGGGAGCATAACGGAGAGAAACGGATTTTTTCAAAGGAAAAAGCCGAGAAAATCCAGAACAAGCTGGCGAATAAAAAGGCGGTGCTCAAGTCCATCAACCGCAAGCAAAAAACAGAACAGCAGCCCATGCCTTATGATCTGACCGAGCTGCAGCGAGATGCCAACAAGCGCTTTGGTTTTTCCGCGAAAAAGACATCCAATGTGCTGCAGGGATTGTATGAGCAGCATAAACTTGTCACTTACCCAAGGACTGATTCACGTTATTTGACGACCGATATGGAGGCGACGATGGCAGACCGTCTGCAAGGCATCATGCCAGGCTACAGGGACGAGGCGAAGCCAGCGCTCGCCCAAAAAGGCAAGGTGCTGGCTCGAAGGGTGTTCAATAATGAAAAAGTAACCGACCACCATGCGATCATCCCAACGGAAGAACGTCTGCACCTTGCCGACCTTTCAGCGGATGAGAAAAAGCTGTATGACCTGATTGTCCGGCGGTTCCTGGCACTATTTTACCCTGCCTATCAGTACGAAACGGTGCACGCAACCTTCGAGGCAGACGGAGAAACACTTTCGGCCAGGGAAACGAATATTCTTGACCTCGGCTATAAAAAGGTCCTCGGCAGGGATGAGGATGAAAACGAAGCGAAGCAAACCCTTGGGCATCTCGAAAATGGGAAAAGCTATGCAATCGGCCAGGTAGTGTTGAACAAGAAAATGACAGAGCCGCCACTGCGCCTGTCTGAATCGGATATTCTCGCAAAAATGGAGAAATTTGGCCTTGGGACGCCGGCTACACGAGCTGAAATCATTGAACGCTTGATCACCTCTGAAGTCGTGGAACGCCAAAACAGCCGGCTCTATCCGACGAAAAAGGGCAAGCAGCTGATCGACCTCGTCAATGATGAGCTGACTTCCCCCGAATTGACAGCCAAATGGGAAAGGGAACTAGAGCAAATCGCCCGCGGAAAAGGTGATCCGAAAGCTTTCAAACAAAGGATCCGCGAACAGACCGCCCGCCTTGTTTCCGAAATCAAGGCAAGCGACAAATCGTATCGGGCTCACAATCTCACAGGCTCAAAATGCCCGGAATGCGGTGAATTTTTAAAAGAAAGAAAAACGAAAGAAGGCAAAATCCTTGTCTGCTCAAGCCCGCAGTGCGGCTTCCGCAAGCATAAGGATCCGAAATTGTCCCAGCGCCGCTGTCCGCAATGCCACAAGCGCATGGAAATCCACAATGGCAAGGCAGGCGCCTACTTCCAATGCCGCCGATGCAATGTTGTTGAAAAAGCAGAGGACAGGAAAAAAGGGATTAACAAGCGCGAAGAGCGAAAGCTGAAAGAGAAATACAGCCCATCCGAATCAAACTTCGGCACAAGCCTCGGCGACCTGCTGAAGGCAGCACTAGACGATAAGGATTGATTAGTAAAAAGCAGCACCCGTTTAATTACGGAGTGCTGCTTTTTTTCTGGAGACCGGTGTTTATTTTAAGGTGTGCTGTTTTTCTGGAGATCGGTCTTTATTTTACGAAGTGCTACTTTTTTGGAAGACCGGTTTTTATTTTATACTGCTTTCTCCTGGAGGAGCGATTCTTATTTTACATAAAAAGGGAGAACAGGAGATTACGACACATGATTAGGAGATTATTAGCCTTTATTGGGTAATTATTCGGTTTGATCAGGAGATTACGGAACCTAAGTGGGAGAATACGTGGAGCAATTAGGAGATTCCTTCCGAATGATGGGTGATTCCCGACAAAAGATCCAGGATTCCATCCCCCCTTAGGAGATTTCGGAACCTAAACGGGAATTACGCGTCTAAATCGGGTGATTCCTTCTGGAATTTGGATGATTCCGGATTCCCTCCTCATAACGAACAGCAGCACCTCGTTAATTACGAAGTGCTGCTTTTTATTTTACATAAAAAGGGAGAACAGGAGATTACGACACATGATTAGGAGATTATTAGCCTTTATTGGGTAATTATTCGGTTTGATCAGGAGATTACGGAACCTGAGTGGGAGAATACGCGGAGCAATTAGGAGATTCCTTCTGGATGATGGGTGATTCCGGACAAAAGATCCAGAATTCCATCCATCCGAAGGAGATTTCGGAACCTAAATGGGAAGTACGCGTCTAAATCGGGCGATTCCCTCTGGAATTTGGATGATTCCGGATTTCCTCCCCATAACGAACAGCAGCACCTCGTTAATTACGAAGTGCTGCTGTTTATTTTACATAAAAAGGGAGAACGGGAGATTACGACACATGATTAGGAGATTATTACCCTTTATTGGGGAATTATTCGGTTTGATCAGGAGATTACGGAACCTGAGTGGGAGAATATATGGATCAATTAGGAGATTCCTTCTGGATGATGGGTGATTCCCGACAAAAGATCCAGGATTCCATCCCCCCGAAGGAGATTTCGGAACCTAAATGGGAAGTACGCGTCTAAATCGGGCGATTCCCTCTGGAATTTGGATGATTCCGGATTTCCTCCCCATAACGAACAGCAGCACCTCGTTAATTACGAAGTGCTGCTTTTTATTTTACATAAAAAGGGAGAACGGGAGATTACGACACATGATTAGGAGATTATTAGCCTTTATTGGGGAATTATTCGGTTTGATTAGGAGATTACGGAACCTGAGTGGGAGAATACGTGGAGCAATTAGGAGATTCCTTCCGAATGATGGGTGATTCCCGACAAAAGGTCCAGGATTCCATCCCCCCGAAGGAGATTTCGGAACCTAAACGGGAATTACGCGGCTAAATCGGGAGATTCTGTCTAGATGACGGGTGATTCAAGCCAAACAGACTGATATTTCCGCTTAAAGTTGCCCGGAATTGTAGATACTGAAAGGTAAGAGTTAAAAATGGCAGATCTTTATCGATAAAACAGAATCCCTGCATATTTTACTTCTTCGGAAAAAAATCCCTATGTCGCTTCTTCCTTATTGTAAATTCTTCCTGTTTAATAGTATGATAGTCGATGGAATGGCAAGATGCATATAAAGGAGAAGCATCATGAGAATAAGGGATTGGGATCGCAACTTGAAGATTCGCCTGTTTGGCGAAGCATTGATGAATATAACTTTTTGGATGTTTTTCCCGTTTTTGACGATCTATTTTGCTGAAAGCTTTGGGAAGGACAAGGCGGGATTCCTGCTGATTTTTTCCCAGGTGTTCTCGGTGTTCGCGAATTTGCTTGGCGGCTATACTGCTGACCGGTTTGGCCGCAAACGGATGATGGTCCTGTCCGCGTTCGCACAAGGGATTGCTTTCCTCGTTTTCGCTTATGCTGTCTCTCCATGGTTCACCTCGCCCTTGCTCGGATTCATCTGTTTTACGCTTGTTGGGGTGTTCGGAGCAATTTACTGGCCAGCTAGCCAGGCGATGATTGCTGACGTCGTGCCTGAAAAAGACCGGAGCGGTGTGTTCGCAATTTTCTATACTTCGATTAATATCGCCGTTGTCGTCGGGCCGATCCTTGGCGCAATTTTCTACGTGAAATATCGATTTGAGCTGATGATCGCAGTCGGAATCATTTCCATCTTGCTCTCCCTCGTCCTTTCGAAGTGGACGCGAGAAACCATTCCTGAGCCATCTAAACTGATAAAGGCGGAAGGCGGCAAGTGGTATGACTTTTTGAAAAAACAGTTTGCTGACTACAAAATCATCGTCCAGGATAAAGTTTTCCTTTTGTTCATTATCGCTGGAATCTTGGCTGCGCAGACTTTCATGCAGCTCGATTTGTTGTTCCCTGTCTACACGAAGGACACCATTCACAACCAAACAGTATTTGAGCTCGGCAACAAAGCCTTCACGGTCAATGGCGAGCAGGCTTTCGGATTGATCCTCTCCGAAAATGGACTGATCGTTGCCCTCTTTACTGTCGTCGTCACGAAGTGGGTGACTAAGTTCCGTGAACGGAATGTCTTTGTCCTTTCTTCGGTTGTCTATGCTGCATCGATTTTGATGTTTGGAGCGACAAATTGGATCTGGGGCCTGATTGCCGCAATGGCCGTCTTCACACTTGGTGAGCTGATGGTCGCGGGCCTGCAGCAAACCTTCATATCCAATCTTGCTCCGGAGCATATGAGAGGCCAATACTTCGCGGCCGCCTCACTGAGGTATACAATTGGCAGGACAATCGCGCCGATCAGCATCCCGCTGACAGTCTGGATCGGCTACAGCTGGACGTTCTTCATCTTGAGCCTGCTCGCCTTGCTGAGCGCGGCACTGTTTTGGATCATGTTCAGGATGTATGAGAATAAGAAGGAAATCGGAAAAAGCATGGGATAGTCCTATGCTTTTTCTTTTTTTTGCAAAAAATAATGCCGTTTCCCCTTGAACAAGGATCAACTTTACGTAAATGCTGCTGGAATCGGTATCCAACGAAGCAGTCTAAATGTTTCAGGACTATGGAAGTTCTTTCTATGGCAATAACTGCACATCCCGCTATCCTTGCTCAACCCAATTGAATCCTCTATAGTCTGTACTAGAATTTAATTGATGACAAAGAGTGAGGTTTTATGATTAAAGAATGGAATTTACTGCGGGCAATAGCCTGTATCAGTATCGTGTTACTTCATAGCACGACACAAATCCAAAATTATGCTGGGCATCCTGACGATTTTATCTACCATTTTTTCCGGCTTACGCTCACATTTGCTACCCCAACATTCATTGTGCTGTCGGTCATGATTTTAGCCAATCGATATCCTGATGGATTGCCTGACCATTTTTGGGAAGGTCGGATCAAGTGGATATTTTTGCCTTATCTATCTTTCGCGATCATCGATGCAGTCATTACGAAAAAATTCAACGAAACTGCTTTATTGGATAAAGAAATAATCGGCAATATCCTGACCGGAAAATTCGAAGGCTGGTTCATACTGGTCATTCTGCAGTTCTATGTCGTCCATTATTTGGTGGTGAAATATAAAATCAATATGGTATGGCTGCTTCCTGTGAGCATCGTCATCATGACGTTCTATTTATCCAATATAGGAAGAATCAGTTCCCTCTCTTATATCAAAGGGTTTGAATACATGATTAAATTGCCGTTCATTGCCTGGCTTGGTTATTTTTCCGCCGCCTATTTATTGGGAAAGAATTATAAAATGGTTGCTGAAAAGCTGTTGAAATATCGCTGGTTCACGTTTTTGCCTGTTATCTTTTCACTTGCCATCATTTATTTTTCCTATGAATCCGGCATAACATCGATTAGTTCACAGCGCAGGGACATGTTCCCGCTGGTATTATCGATGACAGCGATGGTCCTGGCATGGGGGCAAGTAATCCCAAAATCGAAAATAGTTGACCTGATCAGCAATTATTCGTTCGGTATTTATTTATTGCACTGGCAGATACAGCGATTTCTTTCTCCATATTTTGCCGAGAATTTTTCCAATAGCAGCACGAGGATGCTGGGACTGTTTCTTTCCTCTTTTCTTCTTTCGATGATGATCATTAAGCTAGTATCTTTCCTTCCATTCGGTTCCTATATCGTCGGAAAAGTGAGGAGGAGCAAGCCGCATTTCGTTCAAAAGCAAAGCATCAGCGCTACTTGATGTTCACGGCAGCCCGGAACGTGGAGAAAGTTATCGAGATAACCAATTCAAACGTCCAACTAACAGTTTCTGACCAAGGCACGAGAGCTCCGTTCAGCTCCGACTAAGACCGCGACTTCCTGTGGCAACGTAGGGACTAGGACATCCGTGTCCTTCAAAGGGCCTGCCAATGAAGTCGTTTCCTTGGCTTCATTGGCAGGCTAAGGCCTGGAGCTGGATTTAGAACACTGCATTTCGTTATCCACCCTATAGAATTTCATCATTTCCTGCTGTATGAAAAAATCCATGCAAGTCATGTCTGCATGGATTTTTGTATGGCTTTTTCAAAATCTCTCCTGCAGACCGGATCGTCTGAAAACTCCGGCCTGCCTTCTCCCTTTCCATCAGGGATCCTGCCTGGAACCAGCAACGGCAGCATCAGCCCGAGCCATTCAACGATGTTCCCAATTTCCGCTGGTCTTTTCTATTCCTTCTTCCTCGCCTCGCTGTATTTGAAAGTCATGAAAACAAACAGCAGGAAGCTGAGCAAAAGGATTGATCCGCCTACGATATAAAATACCATCGTGAACGTTTCCGGAAGCGGGAATGGCTTGACGTTATAGAGCCACATGCCGGCTGTCAGACCAACCGAGCCAAGAATGGCGGTCCATACATGGAATATTGCCAGCTTTGAAGATTCAGGCACCTCATAAGAGCGGTAATAACTCGAGAACGCGAACAAGCTCAGCCACCCAACGACAAGGATATGGGCGTGGACCGGGCGGATCGCATAGTCACCGGCACCGGCCATATGCGAACCAAGGAATGCACCGATCAATGCGTAAATAGCGGAGAGCCTTAGCAGTACTACATCATATTTCATGTGAAAAATCCTCCTAAACCCCATTGATTTACCGGCTATTATTTTAACGCAGCTCCATGTGGGATGCCAGTTTTAAAGATTCCAAAAGTTTCTTTTTTCCTGTAGAATCGGGTACAATATAAAACGAAGATTCAGAAAAGGAGTGAAATGGATGAGTGACTTTCAAAAGAATTTAGAAAAATATGCTGAGCTTGCCGTCAAGGTTGGCGTGAACATCCAGAAGGGCCAGACGCTTGTTGTCAATACTACGCTGGATGCTGCCGAATTTGTCCGCCTTGTCGTAAGGAAGGCATACGAAGCTGGTGCAAAAAATGTCATCGTGAACTGGACGGATGATATTGTATCAAGAACAAAATATGATTTAGCTCCTGATGAAGCATTTCAGGAATATCCTCAATGGCGGGCACGGGAAGTAGAGGAACTGGCCGAGAACGGAGCAGCCTTCATGTCGATTGTATCTTCGAGCCCGGACCTTTTGAAGGGGGTCGATCCTGAACGTATCGCGAACTTCCAAAAAGCAGCTGGAACAGCACTTTCCAAGTACCGTAAATACATACAGTCAGATAAAGTGAGCTGGACGGTGATTGCCGCTCCATCAGAACGCTGGGCAGAGATGGTCTTCCCTGACCAGCCAGCGGAGAAGAAAGTGCAAATGCTTTGGGACGCCATTTTCAAAGCAGTCCGTGTCGATACGGAAGATCCTGTATCCGCATGGAAAAAGCACGATTCCACCTTGCATGAAAAGGTCGAATACTTGAACAGCAAGCGCTACAAGAAGCTGCATTACAGAGCGCCGGGTACTGACCTGACTGTCGAGCTTCCGGAAAAGCATATCTGGGTTGGAGCTGGCAGTGTCAATGAACAAGGCAATGAATTCATGGCTAACATGCCGACTGAAGAGGTTTTCTCTGTACCGTCAAAAACCGGAGTCAATGGTTATGTATCGAGCACAAAGCCGTTAAGCTACGGGGGGAATATCATCGACGGGTTCAAGCTGACATTTGAAAATGGCCGGATTGTCGCCGTTGAGGCAAAAGAAGGCGAGGAAATTCTGAAAAGGCTTGTGGACACAGACGAAGGCTCCCACTACCTTGGCGAAGTCGCACTCGTTCCGTTCAATTCGCCGATTTCGCAATCGAATGTACTGTTCTTCAATACGCTGTTCGACGAAAACGCGTCCAACCATTTTGCGATTGGAAGCGCCTATGCCTTCTGCCTGGAAGGGGGCAAACTAATGACTTCCGAACAGCTTGCTGAACATGGATTGAATGAGAGCATAACGCATGTAGATTTCATGGTTGGCTCCGATCAGATGGACATCGACGGCATTGCTGAAGATGGAACCACTGAGCCGGTCTTCCGCAACGGAGACTGGGCGTTTTAAAGCATGGACAGCTGTACTTTTGTAAAAGGTACGGCTGTTTTTTTATTCAACTGTGCTATAATAATCTTGTATAGGAATATATACCATAATAGTAGATATATTGTTTACCTAATTGTTAATCTGGGGGCGGCGTCTTGATTCAATTAAAAATTGTTGTTTCAGGAAAAGTTCAGGGTGTGGGATACCGTTATTATGCACAGATGAAGGCCATTCAGTTTGGCATCACGGGATGGGTCAGGAACCTTGAGGATGGCGGCGTTGAAATACTGGCATCCGGCCTAAGGGAGAGCCTTGACCAATTCATCGATGAAATCAGGAGAGGCAACCCTTTTTCAACCGTTGACCATGTGGAAGTGACAGAACAAGAGAACACCGAGACCTATAAGTCATTCGCAATAAAGTATTAAGAACAGCCCAAGTGCCTGGATCAGCCCCGGCAACTAGGGATGCCGCGCCTTGCTGCAATACGGGCATTTGGGGCATCCTGGCCGGTGACTGACTAAGGACTCCGTATCCTATGGAAATGCCGCTTGGGCGGCCTGTCCGGAGACGTGAAACCTGGTGAAGTCCATTATCCGGCATCATTGTGCCAGGCTGAAGCAGCCTCGTGGAGCCAGCAGCTGGGATCTGGAGCTTGACAGTTTTCAAAAATGAAATTATACATAAAAAAAGCAGAGGAGCCCCTCTGCTTTTTATTTTCTATTTGAAGTCGATTATCGCACCATCCGGCTCTTTTAGGAGCGCCTCGCGCATTTTTTCTAACTGGTCTTCCTCGCTCGGTTTGGCTCCAAGCAGGGAAAGCAATCCAATGGCATCAAGCAGGCTCTCCGTCCATTTCTCCAGCTGCTTGGTGAGTGTGGTGTCTGTCGGGCAAACCTCATCGAGCCCCTTCTTTTCCTTCATCGCCAAATCGATTAGTTCAAGGCCAAGCTCCTTCGTAATCTTGCCATTGGCTGCCGCGGCTTTTTCGCACGTTGTTTTGGCTGTCTGATCAACGGTCTTCCGGACCGGTTCAACGACAGGATCGGTCACCGTCTTTGCTGTTTCAGCAGTTTTCCTTATTGTCTTCCGGACTGGTTCCGTCACCGTCTTTGCCGTCCCTGTTGTTTTCCTCACCGTCTCCCTGACTGGTTCGGTTCGCTTGTTCACTTCATCGATGACAGGGTCCTTTGTCTTTTCGATGGCCTCTTTCACAGGTGCGGTCACACCATCAGCTGTATCCTTAACCGGGTCCGTCAATTTGCCGATCGCACCTCCTACAGGTTCCGTGACTTTTTCCGCCATTTCCGTTGCCGGATCTATCACGCCGCCAACAGGATCCGCACCCTTTCCAGCAACATCTTCGACCGGTTTATCCAGCGGATTGGCTGTATCTTCTTCCTCAACCGGCGGCTCGCATGTAAGGGGAAGCTGGCCCGAGGTGATCTTTTCAATCTCTTTTTTCATCTGCTCAAAAGGCAACGCGCTTAAGTCCTGCAATACTTTCAGCGGTCCCGGCTTCTTTACCCAGCCATCTCCATTCACCGTTTGCAGTTGAAGCTGGTCAAGGCTGCTGTCGGCTGCATTCATGGAATGGGCAACCATCGTCACGCCTTCGAGGGCAACGCTGGGAAGTGCCTTTTCAGCATGGACGCATGCTCCCTTGAAGGAAACAGCGCTTGTATCGACTTGCATGCCATTGATCTGGACAGGACCATTCGCTTTCATCGTGATGCTGACCATTCCGCCCTTGGTGCGGAACTGCTTTGTCAGTCTCATCCCGTAAATTTTGGCTGAATCATAGGTAATACGAAGCAGAGGCATGGCTTTTGTTTCCGAAGTTTCCCCGGAAACAATCGTAGCTTTCATGTTTTCGCCGACAACCCGGTCAGCCTCGATAATGAATCCGCCGGCATCAAACCCGGCAGCTTCCATTTTCGGGATAAAAGGAAGATACGACAAAGCTGCAAGCTGAAGGCTCAACCCCACTAAAATCCATTTGCGCGTCATCAAACCCGTAAAGCTCATCCTATCCCTCCTTTACCCTGTTTTGACTGGACGGGTTTCAAGATTCGACCCGGTCCTGCCAGCCTGTTCAGACGGAACGATCCTCCATGCTGTCAGGAGCGATCCGCCGATGATCCCCATTATCGTGCCGAACAGGAATCCCCCCAGGGCCCCGATCACCGAAAGAATCGACAGGAAGATGACGATGATGCCAAGCGCCTTAGAAGCTCCAGGCATAAAGAAAGACATGATGCCTATCAGGGTGATCAATCCTCCGAACAGCAATCCGATTACTGCGACCGAGCCAGGCAGAAAGGTGCTCAGATAAAGGTTCATCGGCACCCAGAGAATCATCAACCCGCTTATGATCGTGAATATCGAACCCAAAAACGGCCTTGTATGCCTCCACTTTCGAAAAACCATCTTTCCACCCCCAGGTTACTTTTTATCGATTTTCTCGACGGTCAATTTCATGCCATTCATATTGATGGTTTCCTGGAACAAATAATGTGTCTTCAGCTTTGCTTTTTCAAGCGTGATCGTACTCGATGTCTGCTGGAATTGCTTCGTCCAGTCGTCACTATTGTTTTCCTTCAGGGCAAGGTTCTGGAACTTGGCATCCGCTTCAATCAACCCTGCATCGTGCTGCAGGCCCGATATCTGCACAGGCTTAGAGGCCTGGATCTTAACGCGAATCCATTCATTCCCAACCTTGAAATCCTTGTATAACTGCAAATTATCAATCGTAAGCGTCTCAATTAGATTCGTTCCCTGCGGAGAAGCGTCCGAACTGCTGGTCTCACCCATTTTCGGGTAAAACTTGTATCCTTTTCCCTCTAGCTTGTCGAACTCAACATAAAAATCGCCTACGCCGGCAATCGGCACTGCATATGCGACACCCGATAAACCAAAGGAAGCGAGAAGAATCCCCAGAAGCAGTACCCCTGATGCGAGTGTTGACCAAAATACTTTCTTATTAATCTTGCTTTCCACTACGACTGATTCATCCAAAGCTGGCACCTCCATGGAATATTTTTAAAATTCAAACTCCTTTCTTCTACCATATCCAGGGCAAAATAACCTTACAACCTCGAAAAATATCGTTACCGACTTGTTAACCCCGTCAGTTGTCGGGTATATTTTTATTGGGCGTACATATTACTGAATATTCAAACGAATTTTATGATAGGGGAAAAAAAAAGGAGGTGGGCTGATGGAACATAAAATCGAAGAATTGGCAATCAAGGGGTTATTTCTTATAAAAGAATGTGAGCAATCTTTCCTGAAGGAATGGACTGGCTTCAAAAAAAACCTGAATGCCTGGCCAATCGAACTAGTCTCGGAATTTGATAAAATGATCATTTTCGGCTTCGGCCAACTTTCGAAGGCCACCTATGAAACGTCCAATGATTTCATTTTATTGCTCATTCACGAATGGCAGAGGAAAAACCCTGTATTCATGGATGACGTCGAAGGGATTTTTTTAATCAGCGCAATCGAGAACTTATTTCATAAAGCACTAAATGAGCGCGACGCAAGCTTCCTCGACCACCAGGCTATCCAGGTCTTTTTCACGAGAATCATCGACAAGGTTTTGCATACCCAGCAGCTTGAAAGCCAGGATGATAAATGGCTGCGGATGATGCTTTCGCTTCGGGCCATCCCGGGAAATTGGGCAGCCGTCATCAGGCATGAAAAATCAGAGGCGAAAGTCAGCAAGGTCGTTTGTTCCGGTGAAGCCGGGATCAATGAACAGATCATCAGCATGTGTGAGGGGCTGCAGGCTGGCAGCGAGGAGCACCTGTCAGTCGCCCTTTCCCGGTTATTGACTCCCGGTGAACGCAAACCCCAGATTGTCACGGTACCTTGCCCGAATGAAACATTGATGATTTCTGTAAAGGAAGAGGCAGCCAAAGTAACGGATGAGCAAATCGAATCGCTGCGCAAAATGTATTTAAAACAAATGAAACTTAGCCATCTCGAGAACGAACTTGAATGGAAGGATGCCTCTCTTTTGTTCCAGCAGCGCCTCATCCATTCACAAAGCGCATCCGAAGCAGTCAAGATGATCACCAGGGGACTCGTTGATTATCTGCCCTTCTCCCGCTGTGCCTTGTTCATTTATTCTCCAGGTGAGCACAGCGGTGTAGGTGTCCATGCTGAGAATGTAAACAGCAGTTCAGTCCAGCAGATCAAGGAAAGCATCGCTGAATTTCCCCTGCTTAGGAAGTATTTGAAGCATTTCTGCCATGCAAAGCCTATTTTTATCGAAGATGCCGCTGAAGTGTTGCCGGATAAATATGTTCGCGAATATAGCCTTAAGTCGCTTGTTGTGCTGCCTATCTATGTTCCTTCCGAAAACAGGCTGATTGGGCTGGCGATCCTTGACCGCGGGGAGAACACTGTTTTTAGCGTGAGCAACCAGACTCTGACCGCCCTCATCAAATTCGGCCAATACGGAGGCGAACTGCTGAATCAGTACTGGGATGACGCGATCCAGTTGTTTGGCGAGCAGCGTGCGATCCTGACCAACAGGGAACGTGAAGTCCTGAAACTTATCGCTGAAGGCGCATCCATCAGTGAAGCTGCTGAAATCCTTCATCTCAGCAGCTATACCGTCAGGGATTACATCTCCGCCATCATCCAGAAACTTGACGCCAAAAACCGCACCGAAGCAGCCGTAAAGGCATTGAAAATGCGGCTGATCCAGTGAATGGATGGAACTTTTAAAAAACAGCCGTTAATTGTCATAATTGCTTTCATTTTACGGTGCTCATAAAAACCTTGCTTTTTTCCTGGTATTCTACCAAAATAGTAAAGAAAATCATTTTGTTGGAGGTATTTGTTCAATGTGGGAAGAATTCAAGAAATTTGCCCTTAAAGGGAATGTACTTGACCTCGCAGTCGGGGTCATCATCGGGGCTGCTTTCGGAAAAATCGTAAGCTCTCTCGTGGATCATATCATCATGCCGATTGTTGGCCTAGTCTCATTTGATGCGGATTTCACGAATCTAAAATATAAGACGATCGAATATGGCAACTTCATTCAGACAGTGGTCGATTTTTTCCTTACTGCCTTCGCCATCTTTGTGTTCATCAAGCTGATATCCCGCTTCAGGCAGAAGGAGGAAGAACAGGCTGCTGAGCCAGTTCCAGATGTAAAAGAAGAGCTTTTGGTCGAGATCCGTGATTTATTGAAAGAAAATAACCGCCAGAATGAAACCTATTAAACCTGTCACCCGTATACATATCCAAATATATCACGAGGTGAAAATTTGAATGTATGCTTATTCAGAAAATCAATTGATGCCATCCGTCATGCGCACCTTTGCGCTTTCGCTGGCCATTGCGTTCATCGGCACCATGACCGGCGTGTTTGTTCCGCCTGCATTGTTCCTGCCACTTGTCATCGTGGAAGTGGTCATGCTTCTTAGCATGTTTTTTTTACGTAAAAGAAAAGCCATTTCCTATACATTTTTATACGCTTTTACATTCATTTCAGGAATCACCCTTTATCCAGCGATTGCCCATTATGTCGCGACAGCAGGTGCCAATGTCGTCCTGAACGCACTCGGCACGACGACTGTCGTGTTTGCCGGCTTGGCCATTTACGCCACGAAAACAAAACGAGACCTGAGCTTCCTTGGCGGAATGCTGATGGCCGCCTTGCTCGCCTTAATCGCAATCAGCATATTCAATATTTTCTGGCCGCTCAGCTCAACTGGGATGCTCGCTTACTCGTTCATCGGCATCATGGTGTTCAGCGGATATGTCTTATTCGACTTCAATCGCATGAAGCATTATGGTGTGAACCCGGCCGAAGTCCCGTTGATGGCTCTAAATCTGTATCTCGATTTCATCAATCTTTTCCTTTACATCCTCCGCTTTTTCGGGGTGTTATCAAGCAGGGATTAATGTGTTTTCCTTAAAGGCAGCTCGCCATGGGCTGCTTTTTCTTATTTCGCCATGCGCCATCTTCTATATGTCCCCCTTGTTTCTGCCATTCCAATCAATAGAGCTTCGAAAGCGGACACTTGTCTTTCTTTTAGCTTTACTCTTAAAAACATAAAAGTCTTTCCTGATCACTTCATTCAACTATTCTCATAATTTTCCATTAATTCCAATTCTTTTGGGAGTTTATGGGGTTTTCCACTATTCCATCCGGGTAAATGAAGAGTGCAAGGCCAATACAACACAGAAGGGACTGGTACAAAGTGAAACACTTTGCAGTGACTTCAGAAACCGTCATTGGCTCTGCAACTGGAGGAAGATTTGCGCGCCTGTCCCAGGGCACGCTGGTCCTGAATCGATATAGTTGAGATCGATTGAATCCAGCTTACACAATCACAGGCACGTATCGAGTACTCCAGCGAACCCCTTGGTTTAAGGCCAATACAAGATGAAGGGACTGGTCAAGTTGGAAAACTTTACGGCGACTTCGGAATACGTCATTGGCTTTGTTGATGGGGGAAGATTCGCGCTGCTCTCCAATGGCACGCTGGTCTTAAATCGATGGATTTAAAATCGATTGACCCCAGAGAGTGTAGGAAAGGCGCAAATTGACACATAGGGTTTTGGCCAATACAACCGGAAGGGACTGGTCAAGTTGGAAAACTTCACGGCGACTTCGGAATACGTCATTGGCTTTGTTAGTGGGGGAAGATTCGCGCTGCTCTCCAATGGCACGCTGGTCTTAAATCGATATACTTAAAATCGATTGGCCCCAATGAGGATGAAACCTCAATGCTTGAAATACTCCTCCCATCGTCCATTTTTGGACTTAAAAAAGGTGCAGGCCAGATGGCTTGCGCCTTTTTTAATCGATCATAACGATGGAAGTTTCCGATGTGCTGAGTTTTGTTTAGCCATTCCCATAATGGATATTTAAATACTATCTTTGAAAAGGAGGTTTTATGATGGAAAAAGATCATATGATTCATAAAGATGGAGAAGTCGATACAAGTAAGGTGGATGAAACATTGAAGACCGCGATCGGGCAGACGCAATCCTTGGAGATTTTGATGAGTTCAGAAGCTATCTCAGCAAGCGCATCCAGCTTGGAAAGACTGCGGGTTTGAATGAAGAACAGCTTGCGAACACTGCGCAGAAGGTAGCAGACTATCTTGCGGATAAAGTGGAACCGCGCAACCGCGAAGAACAGCTGTTGAAGGAACTTTGGAAGGTTGGCACGGAAGAGGAACAGCATGCCCTGGCACATATGCTGGTAAAGTTGGCAGAATAACATGAAAATCGCCCTTGGAATGATAAGGGCGATTTTTTCAATCAGTCAAAAAACGAGCCTTTCTTTTTGCTATGCAGGATATCGCCGATCCAGCCTTTCATCTTCAGGTAAAAATACAAGCCGAATGTCGAAACGATAATGATGATCAGGGCAATTACATAACCCGACTTCCATTCCAGCTCAGGCATTGCTTTAAAGTTCATGCCCCACAATGCTCCCCAGGCCATGACAGGCGTGAACAGGATTGTCATCACCGTTAGTGTCTTCATGATTTCGTTTCCGCGATGGGTCGATACCACTTCTTCCAGATTGATCATTGTGTCGATTTCCTGCTGGTAATCCTTCACAAGGATCCTTGCCCGTTCCAGCCTTGTCGCTACCCTGCTGAATTCCGGCTGCTCTTTGATTTTGCTGCTGAATGCTTCTTCAGCGATCAGTTTGATTTCCGTAACGGGAATCAATAGGTTTTTCCATGTCAGCAGTTCATGCCGATTTTCATAAATTTTCTCCAGTATCTCCCGCTTATTCTGCTCTTTCATCCTCCACAGCAAATCATGAAGACGTTCTTCATACTCGTCGATTCTGAATAAATAATTTGTCAGGATTTCTCCGAGCAAAATAAAAAATCCTTCTATCCCGTCCTCTGCCTGATCCATTTTCCTGAGGACGGCGTCTGGATCAGATTGCTTCAGCAAACTGAAATCAAAGCCAATCGTCAGGAAAAATTCCTTTGATACATAAAAGTGGAAAATACTGTTTTCATCCTTTATATTGATGTCTTGTCTATAGATGAGAGATCCCCATATATACTCTTGTCCGTGCGTTTCAGTATTCAGCTGAAGGAAATTGGTGTTTTTGCTTTTGATATCCACCACAAGCTGCCGGCAGCCGGAATACTTGGAGACAATTTCCTCCAACTCACTGGTTTCATCCTCGGCAACCTCATACCAAAGCCACTTTTCATCATTGAAAGATTGTTTCATCGGTCTCATGCCTTTCCTCGTTCTCATTAAAGATAATCTTCCCAAAACACACAGGATTGAAACAAGCTGCTGCTAATCCTTTCCTCTCCTGCCAGTGTAAAGATGTTTTTATTTTTTCAATTCCGGGTAAAGATGATATACGAGGCAGTACGAAAAGCCTCGAATACTCTTTTAGAGAGTTCATTCCAGGAGGTAATAACCATGCAAAGAAGCCCAATGAAATCAGCTGTCATGCTAGGAGTTGGAGCTGCTGCAGTATGGATGGCAATGAAACCTGAAAATAGAACGAAAATCAGCAACATGGCAACACAGATGAAGGATAAGATCATGCCATCCGGAAAGCAGGAAGTGATTCCTGTACAAAAAGCAGGGAATCCTGATCCACTTGACGTGGAAGACAACAAGATGGTCAGCGAAGGATCAATGTACGGAGTCAACTACTACAACGAGAATCTTCAAGAACAGCGATAAAGATATCCGGGGAAGCCTTCCCCGGACTATTTTTGTTTGATTTTAACCCTGGAACGGAATAATAGGGTTAGATACGTTCTGGGAGGCGGGAGGAAATGGGCATTTTATTCATATTTGTTTATTTGTTGATTGTCCTGGCAGTCATTGAAATCAATACTACCATCTTCGTCATGACAGGCCTCGAACGGAAGGTTGCCCAATTCCAGGTCATATCGATGCTTACCGGAACCGGCTTCACGACCGGTGAATCTGAACTGATCATCGACCACCCAGTCAGGAGGCGATTGGGTGCTTTTTTGATTCTGTTTGGTGCATTCTCCCTTGCTGTCATCATTTCGGCGATCAGCAACCTTCTTACAGATAGTTTTTACACGATGGAAATCGCATATATCGCTGCAGCGCTCATTGTCCTTTTATTGATCGTACGGGCGCCTTTTTTGCAAAAACGCTTAGGGAAAAAACTGAAGAAGGAAATAAAAGAATATTATGAACTGGCTGATCTTCCCATCTCGGACGTCCTGCTCCTCGAGGACGATGATGAGGTAAGGGAGATTTCAATCAGGGAAGAATCCCCGTTCGTCGGGAAGACCTTCAAAGAAATCATCGACGATGAAGACGATCTTCTCCTCCTGTTCATTAAAAGAGGAGACGTTAACATCCGCCACAAAGCCGGGCAATCCAAACTCGAACCTGGAGACAGGATCATCGTATATGGACGCAATTCCTTGATCGAGGAAAGATTGGAAGCGAAAAACGGAAACGGTGACTGACCCTGGCAGTTTTAGGTATGAAACGCCAAGGTCAGTCACCGTTTTCATTTGCGTTTGCGCAATTCAGCAATCCCTTCTTTGCATACGCCATATGGCAGCCAGGAACAGTTCTCACAAAGTTCGTCCAGGTCGTCGGGTTCCACTTTTTCAGCAGTGAGACTGATAAGCTCCGATTTCAAGTAACTGCTCCCCGGCGCAAGGCCCAAATGGCGGATGACTTTTCCGTCCATGGACAGAACATGATCGTTCGACCCTTCTGACGCTTCACATACTTCCAGTCCCCGATGCGGGCACGCCATACAGGCATCATCGAATGCGGCCACGACTTTGATGGGAAAATCCAGATTCGGTTTCCTTATATCTGTGACGATGTCCTTCATTCTTTCCACAAAACCAGGACTGTACCCCATCCCTCTAAATCCGTGCACACAGAGGAGATGATGTCCGCGCAATGTTTTCTTCACAACATCACTCCTAATCAAAATTCGTTTCCTCCATGTAGTTCTCCGGAGAGGGACAAGAACCCTTTTTCTGCCGTCAAAAATGTGAATCCCGGAGCTCACTTTTGGCAAGCCAATGGATGCCAATCTTTTTGCATATTGTCAAGTAATGCAATAAAAGCACAACGAGACTGCCGGCATTCATGCCTATGATCACACCGTCCATTCCCCAGCCTGGCCGGGAACCAATAAAATAGATCAATGAAAAAGAAACGATTGTAGCCCAGACAGTATGGATGAACGCATCCTTTATCAATCCCAGCCCTATTAAATAGGCTTGCAAAGGAATCGTAAAGTAATGGAACAGGAAATACGGTGCAAGCATCTGCACATAGAAGGCTGCCTCCCCGGAGTGAAAGAAAGTCGTTGTCAACGGCTCTGCGAGAAAATAAAACACGGTGACAGATGGCAGCCCATATAAAATTGTCAGCATCATGACCTGCTGCAGTAATCGCTGCAGCTTGTATGAATCTTTTTCCGCGTACGCTTTCGAAACAGTCGGAATCAAGACGATTAAAAATGAGTGCGCAATGAATGCCGGGAAAAAACCGATCGTCATGGCCACACCAGCGAGCATCCCAAAATGTTCTGTCGCCATATCCGGAGAGAAGCCTGCCGTTATGACCGCCGCCTTTATCAGGAATGGCTGGACCGCATGCGTGAGGGCATGGAAGATCCGCAATCCGGTAGTCGGGACTGAAACCGCCGCAAGGCTTTCCCTGACCTCCCTGCCGCTCATCGGCTTCCCAGGAACCCTCCTGATTTTCTGATAGGTGACAATGAATAAGTGCAATAAATAAAGGAAAACGACAAGCTCACTCCCGGCGAGAGTGCAAAAAGCGACCAGCAATGCAGCCGCACTCCCGAATTCAAAAAATTGAAAGACAACAGTCAATAAACCTAGCTGGACGATGCGGCGCAGGAAATGGGAAACCGCGATTTTGCCCATCTGCTGCTTTCCCATAAAAAAACCCCTGGCAATGGCGGATATCGTCATCACTGGAATCAGCGATATAACGATCCACTTCAGCAAAGGATGGTAATGCCCAAATGCAGGTATGGCCGGGACCGCAATGGCTGCCAAAATAAACAGGACAGTAGTGAAAATCAACGCCATCCTGACGGCATGGCGGATCATGCTTCGATGATAAAGCTCATCCTTTTCCGCAACAAGCTTGGAAATGGAAACCGGCAATTCGAAGCTTGCCAGCATCATGATCAGAAAAATAGTCGGCAAAATCGTCATGTAATGGCCAAGCCCGCTTTCCCCAAGCTCCCTGGCAAGAATCATATTCACCATGAATTCAATTACTTCTCCCAGGAAATTGGCGATCACAAGGATGGATAATCCTTTAAAAAATGTATTCATAGCTCCGCTCCCTACCTTGTTTACTTTTACTAGTGTATGAGACAAGCAGAGGCAAAAGTCCATTTTCTTACCGATCAAGGAGTACAAAAGGGGATAGAAAGCCAGTCGCTGAACGGATTTCCGTGAAGCTGCCCTTTTGGCATATCAAGGGTACTTCTCCCAGGTAACCGTACATGTACGTCTCCGCATGGCTTTTTACAATCGGGAGAACTGCCCATCAAAGCAGTTCTCCACACAGCCATCAGGAAATCTCATCAAGCATTGAATAAAGTTCATCCCGTTCTTTATCAAGGTTGGTTTTTTCGAGGTAGAGCGTTTGTAATTCACCAAGCTGTTCTGCTTCCGCCATCTGGTTTTGGAGCAGGGCAATTTCCCTTTCGACAGCTTCTATTTTCTCCATGAGCTTCTCTTCTGGAAAGGGAGCCGGGGACCCAGCTGGCACCCTCGCAGGAGGGGATATCGGTTTCTTCCCAGCTGGAATGGCTGGATCCTGACGGGGCCTCTCTCCTTCCTTTCTTTTCTCAGCCATCTTCACCCTGGCGCGGTCGTAGTTTCCTTCAATCCCTGAAAGCTCGCCGTTTTCGAGCCAATATATTTTATTAAACAACTTGTTCAGGAAATAGCGGTCATGGGAAACAGCGAGGAGTGTCCCGGAAAAGCCTTCCAATGCTGTTTCAAGCACTTCCCGTGAGTCAATATCCAGGTGGTTGGTCGGCTCGTCAAGGATCAGGAAGTTGAGATCCTGGTGCATCAACTGTGCCAGGCGCAGCCTCATCCTCTCACCGCCGCTCAGCTGGGATGCCTTTTTATACACAGCCGAACCGTAAAACAGGAAACCGGCGAGAATATTCCTTGCTTCCCCTTCATTCATGATGACCTCACTTCTGAAAACGTCAAGCACTGTATCTCCTTTGCTGGCCGAAAACCCTACATGTTGGGATAGATAGCCTATTTTTACACCGCTGCCGATTTTCACTTCTCCCCTGTCTGGGGATAGATCTCCCATGATGAGTTTCAACAGCGTCGTTTTCCCGGAACCATTGCCGCCAACAATCGCCGCCCTTTCCTTGTATAACAAATGGAGATTCAATCCATTGAAGAGATGCTTCTTCCCAATAGCCATCCCCGCTTCCTTGATGGACAATACCTCTTTGCCGCTGCGGCTGCCCGCCTCCAGCTCCAGGCCCATTTTCTTTCTGTCCAGGATCGGACGGTCGAGTTTTTCCATTCTGGCCAGCGCCCTTTCCATATTCGTCGCCCGCTTGTGGAGCGCAGAACTAGGCGGATTGGAACGATTAGCCCAGTCCCGCAGCTGCTTGATCGCTTCTTTCATCTTTTTGATTTTCTTTTGCTGTTCCTCATACGCCTGGAACTCACGGAGCAGTTTTTCTTCTTTCTCCTTTACATAGCCAGAAAAGTTTGTATGATAAAGTTCAATCTCGCCATCTTCCATATCAAGGATTTTCGTCGCTGTTTCATCAAGAAAATAGCGGTCATGCGAAATGATCACAACTGTCCCCTCGTAGGCAAGCAAAAATTCCGCAAGCCATTCCGCTGCTTTGATATCAAGATGGTTCGTCGGTTCATCAAGAAGAAGCAAATCCGGGGTTCTCAACAAGCTTAATGCCAGGCCCGCTTTTGTTTTTTCACCGCCGCTTAAGCTGTTGAAATCGGAATCAAGCATATCCTCGATTCCAAGCCCATTCGCAACCCGGACAATCTTTGCATCCATTTCATAACCGTCCCCAAGGGAAAATTGCTCCTGAAGGGCACCATATTTCCCAAGCATCCACTCCAGCCTCACTGAATTCTCCGCCGCTCTGGACATTTCCTCTTCAAGTGCCTTCATTTCTTGTTGGACGGAGAGCAAATCAGCAAAAGCGGTTGATAATATGTCTTTTACACTCATTCCATCCATATATATAGGAACCTGGGCGAGATAGCCGATCTCCAGCCCTTTTTTCCAATGGAGCACGCCATTGTCCGGTTCTTCAATCCCGGCAACCAAACGCAACAATGTCGTCTTGCCGCAGCCGTTCCTGCCCACAATGCCAAGTCGATCATTCTTGCTGATTTCAAAGGATACATCCTGGAATATCAGATTGCCGCCGTACATTTTGCTTATCTGGTCCACACTGCATATAATCATTGGTTTATCCTCCTATTGACCCCCTCCGCGCAAAAAAAAGCCAGAGGCAGAAAAAGCTCTGCCCCTGGCTTACCATTCAATGAATACACAAAAGGAGGGGGACGTAGCCCCCTCCTTCGCATAACTTCACTTCATGCGGGAATAGAGATGATCCTACCGTTTGTTTTTGATATTGAGCTGTTAAAAAAGGGCATACGTATCCCGTTGACAGCTGCAATAGCAAATTCCGCACGGCAAAAATAAAGGAACTTAATCCAATATCCGCGCATAAAAACAGTCTTGATCATCTCTCCCCACCTCCGTTCGCTGAATATTCATTCTTATTTTACAATTTTATGCCTGTTTAAATCAAGCATTTTCTCGTTTTTCATTTCATCTTTATGCCTGTTTAAATCAAGCATTTTCTCGTTTTTCATTTCATCAAACGTTTGATGAAGGCCGGATTTTTTCCTCTATGGGAGTTTAATCCAAACCCCTCGGCGGGTAATGGATAACGAAGGAGTGGGTAGCATGCTTAGAAACCTTGAACTATCCGATTACCAGCTCTGGATGTGCAAAAAGATTAAAGAAAAGTTAGCTGAGAATCCTTATATAAATTGGGCTTCAAAATATCCGAGTGAATATAGAGAACAGGAAATCATCTCAATCGCACTGAGCGAAATGCTCATCAAGCTGGATGTAATCGAATAAAAACTTAGGGGCCCATTTAATTGGCCCCTTTCTTATGGCATTATAAGTGGTCCCTTTTCTTCAACTCTGCTAATATCTCATTCAGAAGCGTTTCCTGCCTTTTTGTGCTGGCCACCAGTATTACGAATAGGACGATCACCGTGACTGGGATTCCTATGGAAATCAACACTCCAAACAGTCCAAACAAACCGAAAAAGCCATCCATTATAGGCATACCTGCCTGCCTCCCTTTCGTTGACATTACGTAAAAATTTGTTGCTTTTGAAGCAAGTGGATGATTTCCATTATTTTCAGCGTGACCAGAGAATTCCTTCCCGCCGGGGAAGGCTTCCCAGCACTCCCGCGGAAAACGATGTGCCCCGAGCAGAAATCAATAATCAAAATTTAACATAGACTTCATTTTACAAGCGAATGCCTGAACGCGTAGATGACAGCCTGGGTCCGGTCCTGCACCTGGAGTTTGCTTAGAATATTGCTCACATGCGTCTTGACCGTTTTTAAAGCG
Organism: Bacillus sp. REN3; assembly: GCF_017912555.1. Lineage (GTDB taxonomy): Bacteria > Bacillota > Bacilli > Bacillales > Cytobacillaceae > Mesobacillus. The sequence goes on from NZ_JAERSD010000002.1 coordinate 199,070, forward strand.
ATGAACAGCTCATCAGCGATTTCCTGGTTTGTCTTTCCTTCGGCAATCAGCTTCAGGACTTCCATTTCCCTTTCGGTGAGCTCTTCGTGCGGCAGCATTGTGTTCCTTTGCCTCATCTTCATCATCATTTTCCCGGTCACCTCCGGCTCCAATACTGGTTGCCCTGAATATGTGACCCTTACTGCATCGGCTATTTCACTTGCCTTCGAAGTCTTCAGCATATAGCTGGTCGCTCCTGCTTCAAGAGCCGGATATACTTTTTCATCATCAAGGAAACTTGTCACGATAATAATTTTCGCTTCCGGCCACTTTTCAATGATTTTCCGTGTAGCGTCGATCCCATCCATTTCCTTCATGACAAGATCCATCAGGATAATGTCGGGGCGCAGCTTAAGCGCAAGTTCCACGCCCGCCTTTCCGTTATCTGCCTCGCCAACCACCTCGATATCAGGCTGTGCAGAGAGATAAGAAGAAACACCGATCCGCACCATTTCATGGTCATCGACAAAAACAACTCTAATCATGGTCTTCACCACCCGCATGTAAAATTGGAACCTTCACTTCGAGCCGGGTTCCTTTCTTCTCAACACTGACAATCTTCAACGTACCGCCGATTTCACCTGCCCGCTCATGCATATTTTGAAGGCCATAGGATCCTGCTTTCGCCTCTTTGACATTAAAACCGATGCCATCATCGACAACTCTCATGATCACATTATCATCCCGCTCGATCAGCAATACCTCGAGCTGATTTGCTTTGGAATGCCTTAGGGTATTCGATACAGATTCCTGGAGGATGCGGAATAAATGGTCCTCCACTCCTTTATCCAATGGGAATGGCTCCACCTTCCACTTGATTTCCATCGTTACCTTCTGCTTTAATTCGAGCAAGAGTTCCTCGATTCCTTCCTGCAGGCATTTCCCTTTAAGAGCAACTGGCCGCAAGTGCAGCAGCAATGCCCTCATCTCAAGCTGAGACTGGTGGATCATCTCCTCTACCATCTTCAGCTGTTTTGATTCCCGATCATCAGCGGGTGCTTTCGTTTCATTGATGGCCGACATCAGCATCGACGCGGCGAACAGCTGCTGGCTAACCGAATCATGCAGCTCGCGGGCAAGCCTGTTCCGCTCCTGTGAAATGATTTCCTGGATTCTCGATTCCTTCTCTTCCGCTTTTTCTGTTGCCAGCCGTTGAGAGAGCATGGCTTTCTCAGTGATTTGTTTATGTAGCGTACCAATCCTTGAAGAGATTGAAGAGACTTCGGTGACAGCCTGATTCGCATCGATTTCAGGCTTCTGTCCTTCAGCCAGCTGGAACAGCCACGCGTCGACGGCCTCGAATTGCTTTCTCCAGTACACGCCAGAGACTGTTCCGAACACAAGGCCGAGGACAACACTGAAACTGAAGGAAAAAACGATGAAAGGGATATCCATCAGTTCCTTTTTCCACAGATCCGAAAGCTGCAGGGACGGGAACACAAAAAAATAAGATAAAGTCAAAGCAATGAATGAAATGATGCCCAAGGCTAAACCCCATACGATCTGGCGGATGAGCGCGCTCATATTCTCTTCACCTCTAAATTCCCTACCACTGATGAAGTGAAGATTTTCACTTTTTGTTCAGCCATCTCGTATCCAGGTGTCTGGATATACAGACTTTGATTCAGGATCTTGTCTTCCTCATGTTCCAAAACCTCCGCGGAACCCAAGAGGGAGGAATGCCGGACAACCACTTCAAGATCATAAGGCACAAACACTTTGATATTGCCAATGAGATTGCGGATGAAAATGACTGTTTCACCTTTCGGGAGGACGGTCAGGCTCAGGTCGATGACGGTGTCGCCGATTCCTGTCTGGATATTGACATCATTCCACTCATAAGGATGCGGCGGTGTTGCCTGATGGCCGAACATCCGGTTCTCGAACAAAGGCTGTTTTTGGACGACCGTTTCCTTAGGTGCCTCTGCTGAGGCTGGTTCTTCCAAAATTGGCACAATCACCTCGGGTTTCTTTTTCGATTTGCCATATTGATAGAGGATGTAAATCAGTGCGGCGAGCAGGAAAAACCTGAAGGTCATCATGCTGAACACGCTGCTCAGGAAGAAGAACAGTCCTGCCCAGAACAGGATCTTCCCAGTCATCCTTGGCATCAGCGAACGGCCAAAATAGACCATTGCCCCGCTTGCAAGAAGGGAGAATATCAGGCCTTCATTGAAGAAAGATACCTCAAGCAAAAGCAGGACGAGTCCAATCAGGACAATCCAGCTTATATAATCACTTTTAAAGTTGTTGAACACACCCGTCTCCTCCCTTCAGTATATGATTAATAGGATAAATAATTGTTGAGGAATCCTGCGCGTGATATCCGAAAAGGCGCAGATGTCCGCGCCTCTTTAGAATACCATGTTTTGGCCATGGAAAAGTATGAGTTCCCTTACTTTTTCATGCATTTTTCGAGGGACTGCGCTAAACAGGTTTTCAGGAATTTGAAGCTTCCTTTGTTTTCAATTCCTTTTCGAGCTGGGCAATCCTGCCGTCAATTGTGTTTCGATAGTAGGAGCTGTTTACCTGATGCTCAAGATGATCAAGATACGTCTCCATTTCTGTGAACTTGGAGTAAGCCTTGTTGGAGAAATCATTGTTATCAAGTACCTGATTCATTTTATGATTGGCGCGGGACACATTTTCACGGCCCATCAATTCGAGACGGCGGATCTGCATATCCTTAAGCTTATGTTTCATCTCTTCATATTTCCGCTCCAGCTCAAGCTGCTGTTCCCCAGCATGGACCATCGCTTCCTGAAGCCGGGCTGCCCTTTCTTCATATTGAGCCTGCTCCTGGGACGCGAATGCTTCCAGTTCCGCCTCACCCGCCTTATTTGCGACTCCAGCCTGGTACTTGCGTTTCTCTGCCAGCTCGACAGCCTGATGGTATTCGCGCCTGAACTGGTCTTTCAATTGGTTTTGGCGCTCAACCAGCTTGCGGACCTTCTCTGTTTCAAGCTCGGCTTCACGTAAATATTGGTTCAGGAGGGCTATTGGGTTTTTCCGTTCTTTTTGGTCAAGCACTTCATGCAGGTCTGCCTTCACAGTATCCTTGATTCTTGAGAAAAGATTGCTCATTTTTCTCTCTCCTTTAGTTGTTTTTTAATTGTTCCCACTGTTTTTCAAAGTTGATGAATGGATCATAATATTCTTTGCTTACTGGCTGTTCCTTCTTATCCCAATTCTTATATACAAGGTAGAGGACATAGGCTGCCGCGATTCCAATGATGGCCGGCACATTGGAGGCTGTCGCCATCAGGATGATGAATCCGGCCATACCCCAGGCGATTTTTGCAGCAGTCGAATTAGCCTTTAAAAATTGTTTCAGGATAAAGTACAGCACCAGCAGACTGACAGCGAGGCCGATAAGCGGTCCAAGGTTTGAAATCAGCACAAGTGCCGCAATCCCTCCCGCAGCAAGCAAACCAAATTTTTTCATTGTCAAAACTCCTCCTTTCTATGTTTCCATCTTACCTCCAGCACCGAAATTCCATAACGAGCCTGAGCTTGATTTTCGGCTAGGACCTGAGGCTTAGACGGCGGCAGGCCCAGCAAGAACCAAGTGTTTAAACAGAAAAAAATGCCTGTTTCCCAGGCATTTTCAGATTATTTCGCTATCAATATCTGTGTCCAATAATGGCCGTATTCCCCGCCCGATACATAGCCGGCGCCAACATGGGTGTACGTCCCATGCAAGATGTTCCGCCGATGGGCCGGGCTGTTCATCCACGCCTGGACGGCCTCGTGGGCCGTCCTCTGTCCCGCGGCGATATTTTCAGCCGCGCTATTATACGATACGCCAAAGTCCCTCATCATCTTATAAGGGGTCCCATAGGTTGCACTTTTATGTGAAAAATATTTCCCATCCCGCATGTCAGCGGATTTATATCTTGCTATTTTTGAAAGCTGCCCGTCAGGAATAAGCGGTCTTAGCCCGTGCTTGGCTCTTTCCTTATTTGTCAGTTCGATCACTTCGTTCCCCACGATCTTCGCTGCACTCAAATCAGGAATCTTCACTGTTTGGCCCGGATAAATCAAATCAGGATTCCCCAATTGCCGATTGACAGTAACAAGTTCTGGAAAATCGACTTTATAATGCACGGAAATTTCCCATAAAGTATCGCCCGGCTGGACAGTGTGAATCCGCTGCGCAAAGGAACTCGCCGGCAAGGCGAACAGCAGGAATGCCAAAGCCCCTATCCATTTTTTGGTCATCAATGAACTCCTCCTCGATTGTTAGCATGAGGAATAGGATGAAAATTATACCTTGGATTTTTTCTACCTGCGCAAAAACCTCATTCAAACGCAGCATATAGTTTTTAACAAGGGAGGAATGCGGATCATGGCCTATTTATCGGTAATGACCATTGGCTATGTCATTTGTCTCGGACTATTATGCGGAATCCTGTTGTTTTTCATTGCTTCTGTTCTTGAACCGGAAGATGCAGAGCGGATTGAGTTGCTTGATACGAGGAAAAAAAAGTAGGTAAGAACTTGGCCGAAAGACAGGGGTTTCCCTATGGGTGGCGGGGATTTATGGAAGTGCTGGCTCGAAAGTGCATGGAAAAGGGATTATATCGCTGAAGCCTATGGAAAATCACAACGAATTTCCTTATCCACGAAAGTGGCCAAAATGAAAGGCTGCCGAAGCCGGCAGCCTGTTTAATCGTTCATTCGATTTAAAAATCCCTTGTGTTATCAAAATTAGGATTAGCAGGGTTGTCCTTTGTCAGGGGCGCATCTGCTGGACTCCTTGTGGCATCTGCGCCTAAACCGCCCATGCCTCCTGCTGGGTTCGTCGAATCAGCAAGATCAAGATTGCCCGTCCCTCCAGGTGCGTTTCTTGTTCGGTCAACGCCCGCACCAGTTGTGTCCTCTGGCACACCGATTCGATCTTCGTCGCGGTCAACGACGACAAGGATTTTGCCTTCTTTTACATAGCCTTCGTAGCGATCGGCCTCCTCTTCAGGAATGCCCATGCCTATCAGAGCACCGGCCAAGCCGCCAGCTCCTGCGCCAACGGCAGCGCCAGTAAGTGTGGCCGCAATCGGTCCTGCAGCGACAATCGGTCCGACACCGGGAATCGCCAAAGCGCCGATGCCTGCCAACAATCCCGTAAGGCCGCCTAATACACCGCCGGTCGCAGCCCCTGCTGCAAGTCCTTCCTCAGTCTTCGTACCGGTTGCCTCATTTATTTCATCGACTTCTCCTTCATTCCTGCCGACAACTGAAATATCGTCCGTCGAATAGCCTTGTCTCTTTAGATCTTCAACTGCCTGGATTGCTTCGTTTTCCGTATCGTAAACTCCAACAAGATGCTTTTCATGTTCAAACATAGTTAAAGCCTCCTTTAGACAAGTAGTCTTTTTTAAAATTACCCGCTAAAAAAAGGCATAAACATGATTGTCTATTGGTTCTAGGCGTTCCTGTATGCTGACACGGATGCCTTCAGGACAGAAGAAACTTCCTTCAGCCCTTCCGCTGTCCGGAGGATTTCGATGATGGCAGCACCCTGCTTTTCCACCCCGGCAGCCATTTCGTCAATGCCGGTACCGTTCATTTTTAAAATCGCTGCAGTTTCTTCCTTCATGGAAGTCAGCTCTGCTGTCTGCCTGTCCATCTCTGACGCTGCGTTTGCGACCCGTCCAATCTCCTCCTGGATCGAAATCACGCCGTTGCGCATATCCTCATACTGCAGTTCGACCTCACCGAACAGTTTGCTTCCTTTTTCGACTTCAAGCCTTCCGCCAGCAATGATTTCTGCCAGTCTTTTGATTTCGGACCGGACCTCCACGACTGTCTCCTGGATCTCCTTTGATGCCTTGATTGATTTCTCTGCCAGAGCCCTTACTTCCCCGGCAACGACCGCGAATCCTTTTCCTTGTTCACCAGCCCTTGCGGCTTCTATCGCAGCGTTCAACGCCAGCAGGTTCGTCTGGTTTGCGATCCCGGAAATAAGATTGACAATGTCATCAATCTTATTTGTCTTTTCAGCGAGCTGTTCAGCATCGTATGTTGCCTTCGCGGTAATCGAATTCATATTCACTACCTGATTGCCCGTCTCCCTGATCAGCACCATGCCCGCTTCACTTTTTACTGCATTATCAGCTGACATCCCTTCAATCCCGTTTGCCAGGTTGGCGATCTCGCCGATCCTTTCCGCCATATCCTGGATGATTCTTTCGAGCTTGTGCGAATGTTCCTGCTGCTTTTCTGCCCCTGCAGAAACCTGGCTGACGGAAGCGACAATCTTCTTGCTTTCGCCCTGATGGTCCTGGGAATGCCCATAAAGCATTCGTGCTGAATCATGCAATACTTCCGTATTCTTCTGGCATTGCCCGACTAATGACCTTAACTGGCTGATCATCGAGTTGAAATGGGCAGTCAGCTGGCCGATTTCATCATTCGACTGACTCTCCAGCTGCCCTGTCAAATCTCCATGGACAATTTTCTGGGTCGCCTTCGTCAGTTGGTCGATCGGCTTGAATACATTCTTGAAAAGAATGGTGATGAACACAAGGCATCCTAGCGTAATAACCGTTCCAGCAGCCGCGGTGGAATAAATGCTCTTGGAGATAAGCCCAGACGGATCCGAACTCCTGCCAAACTGGTTCAGCAAAAAGAAATTATAAATCGTTGATGCAGCATAGACGACAAACAATAACCCGAAGAATGTAAAAACCTTTGTTTTTAAAGAAAGATCCCTTAACCCCCGCATCTCTATCCACTCCTGTTAAACTGCTAATCTATAATCATTTCTTAGCCAAAGTTAAAGCTTTTTCGAATTGTGCGATAATATCTTCAGCATGTTCGATGCCAACAGAAATCCTGACAAGGCCATAGGTTATTCCCAGTTCCTGCTGGACGCCAGGCGGAAGTGCCCGGTGCGACGTCTTTAGCGGATGGGAGACCGTGGTCTCCACTCCTCCAAGAGTCGGGACCATCTTTACCCAGTCAAGGCATTTGAAAAATGCGTCTGTATCCACCTGGACAGCAAGCTCAATCGTAACGATGGCGCCGTAGCCTTTTTCGTCTTTATCAAAAGGGTAATAAACCTTTGCGACATTCTCGTTTTCTCTTAGCCTTTCGGCAAGTAGCCTGGCATTGCCCGATTGGGCCTTCATCCTCAGAGCGAGCGTCTTCAAGCCCCTGCATGTAAGCCATGCCTCAAACGGACTTAGATTCGCCCCGAGATTCACTATCCTTGAGCGCGCCTCAGCGATTAAGTCCTTCCTGCCAACGATGACTCCGGACGTCACATCGCTATGCCCGCCAATATACTTGGTCGCACTGTGGACAACAAGGTCAGCGCCCAGCGAAAATGGCCGTACATGGAGCGGAGTCGCAAACGTATTATCGACGAGGACTGCCAGCTTCCGTTTTTTTGCCAGGCTGATGACTGCCTCCAGGTTCTCTGTACGCAGCAGCGGATTTGTGATTGATTCTGTATATAAGATTTTCGTATGATCTTTGATAGCGGCTTCCACCCTACCTAAATCCGAGAAGGGGACAAAAGTCGCTCCGATCCCAAAGCGCTCAAGTTCTGATTTTAACAAATGAAAACTTCCGCCATAGACATCATCAGCGGCAACAATGTGGTCTCCCGACTTCGCGATGGCAAGAATGCCAGCAAGGATTGCCGCCAGTCCGGAAGACGCCGCAACCCCATCAGGGGCATGCTCAAGCGCCGCTACAGACTGGCCAAGTTCATCCGTATTCGGGTTCCCAACCCTTGAATACAAGTAATTCCCCTCTCCCTGATAAAAGCCTTCAAGCTCATCAAGGTCGTTGAAGGTAAAGGCGGATGTCTGGTAAATAGGCATCGACTTGCTTTTTATTCCGCCCAATTTCCTTTGGGCCGCATGAAGAACTTCCGTCTCGAATTTTTCAGTCAATCCCTTCACCCTCTTTTCCATATTTTTAAAAAGAAAGAACCTCTTCCACAATAGAAGAGGTGTTTTTGGCTGGTAGCTTTCTTTCAAAAAAAAGGTGCCAGTCTTCACTCTCAATCATTTCCATATAATACTAGATGCAGTATAGTGCAGGGGGCGATGCGACAGCAATGAAACTTTTATTGAAAATAATCCCTTGCACGTTCGTTTCAGTCCTCGGCTGCATCACTATCGAGAAGATCCCAGGGAGTGATAACGCCAATCGGCTTTCCTCCGCGGTCCCCTTTTTCAGTAATGATAACAGCCTGAAGCTTCTTCCCTCTTGTATGGTAGTCCTCAAATTTCTCTTCAATTTCATACAGGGTAGCTGTTTGCGGAACAAACGTAACATAGTATTTCTTCTTTCCTGTCAGCAGGTCCCTTATACGTACATCTTCAAAATGGACGACATTATCAGAAAAATGCCTGGCCATCCACTGGATGATTTCCGTTGCGGTCAGAAGGGCAATATACTGATCATCTTTGTCATAGATCGGGAATCTCGTAAAATCAAATTTATTGATGACCTTCAAAACATCCTTAAGGTAAGCATCCTCATAATAGTAGAATACAGGGCTTGTCGCGATAGATAGAGCGGTCAGCGGTTTCTCGAATTCCCTGGATATTCCCTCGATCCGCTCGACTACCTCGATATGAGGCTCAGCGATGTAATAATCAGCGTTCACCCTTTCATGGACGATTGCGTTGCGGAGCTTTGCAAACTGATGCAGTTCTTTTTTGAACTTGCGAATCAAGGAATGGTTTTTATATCCCGCGTATAGCAGTTCGACAAACGCGTCACTTTCCGTATCCCTTACCATCTCTTTCAGCGCTTTATGGATCCTGTTGAATGCGGTCTCGAATCGGCCGGATTGTTCCTTATGCTTTATGTCACGGTTTTCATGATTACCAGGATCGGTTTGGCTTCTTTTATTGGCAGCATGATTATTTTTCTCATCAAGCTGGCCATTCTTCTTGTCCGGTTGTTTTGGATTCGATTCTCCTTTGCTCTTTACAGGCTTTGGGTTTTTCTTGCTATTATGGCTCTGCTCATCAGCCTGATTTTTCCCCTTAGTCTTTTTATCGTTTTCTTGCTGATTTTTTTTAGGTTTATTTTTAATCTGTGCTTCGTTCGCCAAAATGGTCCCTCCAAATTACTAAACTTGTTCCTTCCCCTTTTACCCTGAATGCGTGTTTATGTAATCCTCATACGGATTTTGCCAGAAGGACGCTTTAAAAAAGGGCCCACTCAATCGCGGGCGCCTTTATGCTCAATCCATTGGATTGTTCTGCTTCTTTTCTTTATGGCCGGTTGTGAATTCAACCAGCTCCTCGCTCGTATTGCTGCCTTTTTTCTTATTGTTGTTACGCTGCGCGTTCGCATTGCCACGTTTTGTTTTACCCATTTCCCACTCGCTCCTTTAGTTGGATTCAAGATGTAGTATGGATTTTTTCAGAGCTTGTTATTCGAAGCTCCGGCGATTTGCGGAGGAGCGTTGCCTGTTCATAAGCATAGGCCAGCTTGATCAGCAGCGGTTCACTGAAAGCTGTACCTGTGAAGGTGATTCCTACTGGTTCACCGTCGTTTGCATAGCCTGCCGGGACGGTAATGGACGGATACCCAGCTTTTGGCCCGATAGTCGAACCATCCATCGGAAAAAGAAGCGCGTCTGCCCCATATTCTTCAAGGACATAGTCGACGCCCTGTTCCCTTGCCATATACAGATTATATCCAAGTTCTTCCAGATACTCCGCTTCAGTCAGCGTCCCGCTTTTCGCTTCGGATTCCAGCAGCACTTCCTGCCCGTATTTCAGGGTTTCCGCCGGGTGCTTCTCGTTAAAAGCAATCACATCCGCTAGTGAACGGACAGGATAATGGGGCGGAAGATCGTTCAAATACGCATTAATGCCAGCTTTAAATTCATGTAACAGCACTTTATAGCCCCACTTAGCTTTCGAAGCCGGCATAGCAGCTTCGAACACTTCTGCTCCAAGCCGTTCAAGCGTTTCAACTGCTTTTTGAAAAATTGCTTCCTTATCCTTTGACAGCTTTCCAAGATACTCCTCTGTCACGAAGGCAATTCTTTTACCTTTTAGCGCTGCAGGATCAAACAACTCATCGGCAGTTAAATCGATTTGATTTGCCAGAGTCGCCGGGTCCTCTTCATCCTGTCCGGCTATTGCTCTCAGGAGGAAGACAGCGTCCTTCACAGTCCGGGCCATCGGTCCAGCTGTATCCTGTGAATGGGCAATCGGAATGATTCCCCTCCTGCTCACAAGGCCGACAGTCGGCTTGATGCCGACAAGAGAGTTTTGCGAAGCAGGATTAAGGATAGAGCCATCGGTTTCGGTTCCTACCGCAGCAGCAGCGAGATTGGATGCGATAGAAGCCCCGGACCCGGAGCTTGAGCCCCCGACATCGAATTTGTCCGGACCGTAAGGGTTGAGGACTTGTCCGCCACGTGAACTGTATCCGCTCTTCATCCCATTGGCCATGAAATTCGCCCATTCCGTCATGTTCGTCTTGCCAAGGATGACCGCCCCCGCCTCGCGAAGCCTGGCCGCAACAAAGGAATCCCTCGGCGCGAATGAATCCTTGAGCGCCAGAGAGCCTGCACTCGTATGCATCTTATCTTGTGTAGCAATATTATCCTTGATCAGGACAGGGATACCGTGCAATGGCCCCCTCGGCCCCTTCGCCTTCCGTTCCGCATCTAGCGCTGCAGCAATGTGGAGTGCATCAGGATTCAGCTCCAGAACTGAATGGATGGCCGGATCATATTTCGCGATCCGCGCCTGGTACATCAGCACCAGTTCGTGAGAAGACAATTCCCCGGCCTCCATTTTTTCCTGCATTTTTTCTATTGCAGCTTCAGGAAGCCATTCCTCCATCATCGCATTCAATCGCGGATTGTTCATGTGCATCATTTCCTCTCCAAAATAAGCTAAGATATATATTCTTAGTACTTGGCCGGATATCCTTTTTTGCTAGGCCAGTTTTGCTGGCAGCTTTGAGATACACGTATTCCCGCGGAGCATAAAAAAGCTATAGGAAATCCCTATAGCTTCAAAATCATTCTCCTGCATCCACAATTTTCCCGCCGAAGAATTCTTTGCGGACTGGTACGATATTCAGTGCCCTGCAATATTTCTTTAAATCGCGTTCTTCTCTCTCGTTGATAATGGAGATGACCGTTCCTTCGGCTCCGAATCGGCCTGTACGGCCTGAACGGTGGACGTAGATATCCTGCTCGCGCGGGAAATCAAAATGGACCACATGGGTCACTCCCTTGATGTCAAGGCCGCGTGCAGCGATATCCGTAACAAGCAGCATTTCGCTTTTGCCTTCCCTGAACCCTTTCAAATAGCGCTGGCGATCCTGTTTATTCAGGTCGCTGTGAAGCTGGCCGACATGGATGTCCTTGAATTTCAGCTTTTCAGCAGCGATTGTCAGGTTCGCGATATCCTTGATAAAAACAAGCGTCTTCAACCCTTCAAGCCGGGCAATTTTTTCAAGGATTTTGACCTTGTCCCGCTGCTCGCTGATGAAATAGATGTGCTCCACTTTTGCAGCATCGATGGTGTCATCCTTTTTCACCTTGATGATTTCGGGTTCCGGGGCCATTCTTTGGATCGATTTCTCCACAGTAGGCGGCATCGTTGCCGAAAATAACAGAAGTTGGCGGTCTGCTAGAGTTGATTTAACGATACTTTTTACCGTCTCATTGTGCTCAGGTGTCAGCAACTGGTCACCCTCATCAAGGACAACTGTCTTCACCTCGTGCATTTTCAGTTTCTTTTGTTTGATCAGTTCATGGATCCTTCCCGGCGTTCCGACAATGATTTGCGGACTCTTTTTAAGCTTTTCGAGCTGTCTTTTCAGGTTGGCGCCGCCAATCAGCGAGGTCGCCTTGATATCCGAGCCCTCTCCCCATTTCTGGATCTCCGAAAGGATCTGCATGACGAGCTCTTGTGAAGAGGCAAGAATCACTGCTTGCGCATTCCGCTTGGCTGGATCGATTTTATTCAGCACCGGCAGCAAATACGCCAGAGTCTTGCCTGTCCCAGTAGGCGATTCGGCTGCGACATCTTTTCCTTCTATTATAAGTGGGATCGCCTTTTCCTGGACCGATGTGAGAGTATCGAATCCGGCTTTCTCCCAGGCTTGCTGCAAAAACGGTTTCAATTGCGAAATGATTAGTTGAGTTTCAGACATGATTTTCTCCTTAAAATTAAGCTTTTCATATTTAAGCTTTTCATATTTATGATACTAGCTAAAACAAAGCGAGAAGTCCAGCAGGGGACAGGCGATCCGCCTGACATCTCCCTTCAACTAGTGAAGAGTTAACGATTTTCATTTTGGCAATCTTTGGCGATAAAACGTATGAAAGAGTGAAAAATCATTTTTGCAGATCATGATTTGGCCGGTTGTTGCCAGTCAAAATGGCCAAATTTACTGCTTGCATATGGTATATTCCCGTTCCAGCGCTGCAATTTTGCTGCGGAACGAAGTGAATCTCCTAAACAGACTCATTAATCTCCCAATCAAAGGTGGAATTCTCCCAATTCATGCCTATAATCTCCCAATTGTATGCAGGAATCTCCCAAAAACGGCCCATAATCTCCCGTTCTGCCATTTTCTGTATAAAAAGGGGCTGAGTTAACGATTTGCATTTTGGCAATCTTTGGCGATAAAACGTATGAAAGAGTGAAAAATCGTTTTGCAGATCATGATTTGGCCAGTTGGCGGTCAAAATGGCCAAATTTGCTGTTAGCGTTGGAGATATTCCCCTCCCATCGCTACAGTTTTGCTGCGGAACGAAGTGAATTTCCTAAACAGACTCATTAATCTCCCAATCAAAGGTGGAATTCTCCCGATTCATGCCTATAATCTCCCAATTGTTTGTGGGAATCTCCCAAAAACGGCCCATAATCTCCCGTTCTGCCATTTTCTGTATAAAAAGGGGCTGAGTTAACGATTTTGATTTTGGCGATCTTTGGCGAAATAACGTAAGAAAGAGTTAAAAATCATTTTGCAGATCATGATTTGGACGGTTGGCGGTCAAAATGGCCAAATTTGCTGTTAGCGTTGGAGATATTCCCGTCCCATCGCTGCAATTTTGTTGCGGAACGAAGTGAATCTCCTAAACAGACTCATTAATCTCCCAATCAAAGGTGGAATTCTCCCGATTCATGCCTATAATCTCCCAATTGTATGCAGGAATCTCCCAAAAACGGCCCTTAATCTCCCATTCTGCCATTTTCTGTATAAAAAGGGACTGAGTTAACGATTTTCATTTTGGCAACATTTGCGAAATAACGTAAGAAAGAGTGAAAAATCGTTTTGCAGATCATGATTTGGACGGTTGCCAGTCAAAATGGCCAAATTTGCTGCTTGCATATGGTATATTCCCGTTCCAGCGCTGCAATTTTGCTGCGGAACGAAGTGAATCTCCTAAACAGACTCATTAATCTCCCAATCAAAGGTGGAATTCTCCCAATTCATGCCTATAATCTCCCAATTGTATGCAGGAATCTCCCAAAAACGGCCCATAATCTCCCGTTCTGCCATTTTCTGTATAAAAAGGGGCTGAGTTAACGATTTGCATTTTGGCAATCTTTGGCGATAAAACGTATGAAAGAGTGAAAAATCGTTTTGCAGATCATGATTTGGTCGGTTGCCAGTCAAAATGGCCAAATTTGCTGCTTGCGCTGGAGATATTCCCGTCCTATCGCTACAGTTTTGCTGCGGAACGAAGTGAATCTCCTAAACAGACTCATTAATCTCCCAATCAAGGGCGGAATTCTCCCGATTCATGCCCATAATCTCCCAATTGTATGCAGGAATCTCCCAAAAACGGCCCATAATCTCCCGTTCTGCCATTTTTTGTATATTCCTATGGAATAAGGGGAAAGGATTAAAGAATAACCACATGAGGAAAAAGTAAATAGGATTAATGAATGGTCACTTACGGAAAAAAGTAAACACCTGCGAAAAAAAGAATGGTCACTTACGGAAAAAAGCGGAAATATTAATGAATAACAACTTACGGAATAAGTAGAATAGTTGACTGAAAAAGACATCGGGCGAATGCGCCTGATGTCTTTTCATGTCAATCTTATTTGTGGATCCAGACAGCACCAGCGGAGTTGTCTTTCGCTTCGCCGATGACCTGGAACTTCAATCCGTAGTTTGGAAGGATTTTTCCAGCATCCGGAATCAATTCGTTGATATATTTCTTGGAATCATCGAATGTCGTGACGCCTGGAAGTCCATCGTAATCAAAGATTCCGCGAGATGGAGAATCGATATACCATTCTGGTGACTTGTCCAGTGAGAAGGCTGCGTCAGCAACCTGGTAGCGAGTGCTCTGGGCCACAGTCTGCTTGTCCGCCTTCGTTCCGACAATTGCTTCTGGATGGGAGTCAACGACACCGATGAAGCCCTCTCCAGGGTGTTCGCCTACCCAGTTATCCGTGAAGCTGTCATCACCATACCAGACGACCATGCCAGTGTTGTATTTCACGCCTCGTCCTTCAAGCAGGCCTTTGTCAGCACCAGCGTAGTTCCTCCACTCAATGTAGTAATAATGGTTTTTATCGAACAAGCCGTTCGTGGAGATGAAGCCATCCAGCGTTACTTTTTCAGCTGCTTCGGCGCCATCGGAGAATACCTCTTCGCCATCGGCATTCAGGCTGAGGTTATCCATTGCGAATCCTTCTGGGGCTAGTCCGCCATCTGTTACATATTCAAATACCAGTTTCACTTTCTTGCCTGCGAATTGGCTTAAGTCATAGGATTTGTCTTCCCAAACGCCTTTGGAAGACTCCGTGCCGTCTTCTGTATTCTCGTCGCCAATCAGGTCAAGTTGTACAGTTTCCCCGGCTGAGGTTACCGCGTTAACAATAACAAAGTCGTAATCGTACTCAACTTCATACCAAGCTTTGTAATCGAACTTGGCTGTTGTCGCGTTAGTCAGATCGAATTCAGGTGTTTCAAGGGTGGTGTGCAAGTCATCACCTTTTGTGCTGTAGTAGTACTTGTCACCGAATTCAGGCTGGATGCCCTGGACCTTCTTGGCAGGAAGGTTGACCTTGACGAGTCCGTTGTTCTTCGACTTTGTCACGCTCTGGTCGACTACAGCCGCAAGACCGTTCTTATCGATATCTTCATAGTTTACTTCAGTAATGTTCGCCCAATTGCCGCCCATTACTTTTTGGAAAAATTCCTTGTTTTGTGGAGAGAAGCTTGTCGGTTCTGTTCCGGCAACCGCTCCGTTCCAGCTCCCCCCGCTCATGATTGACCATGATGCAACCGGCTCTCCCTGTCCAGTATACTGAGTATCATACTCATCAGGAAGGCCAAGGTCATGGCCGAATTCGTGCGCGAATACACCGACTGCTCCGTCTTCAGGCTCAATCGTATAATCAAAGGCTGCCATCTTGCCGCCCCAGTAATCGACTTTCGCCTGAGTACCTGGTACTGCGTATACTCCATTCAATACCCAGCGGTGAGACCAAATCGCGTCATCGCCAAGCGCCCCGCCGCCAGCTTCCTGGCCGACACCAGCGTGGAGGACCATCAGGTGGTCAACAAGGCCGTCCGGCTCATTCTGGTTGCCGTCTTCATCAAGATCATACAGGTCAAATTGATCGAATTCCGAAAGATCTAGACCGTTTTCAACCGCTGCATTCAATGCATCCTTTACAAAATCACGCGGACCTTTCGGACCAAGGTTGTCGTGGCCGCCTTCAGGATTGTCATCCCCATAGTCTGCCGCATTCCCAGGCACCGTCACCCAGTCTGTAACCGTTCCGTCGACCGTATAGCTGCCGCCTGATTGCTCTTCATAATATTGCTTGAACGTTTGCACCTTTTCGCCATTGAAAAGGGTGAATTCTTCATCACCGAACAGCATTTTTTCGTAATGCTCACGGCTGAAATCCTCAGAATACATATAGCCCTCTTCTTGCTCAACATTATTGTGCTTGAAATCCGCAAATTCCGCGAGCAGGACGAGGACCTTGTCTTCCCTCACTGCTCCATTATAATGAGCTTGCTTTGCCGGGTCGACTTTCACATATCCGTCCGGCTTGCCCTTCTTGAAGTTCTTGTGGCCTTTATTAAGCTGCTTTGTCAGCTTTTCCTTCTGCTTTGCAAGGAAGTCTTTTGATTTCTTGGACAAGGCGTCCTTCTCAGCATGGTTTCCAGCCTTAGCTGTTTTTTGCCCCTGCTTTTGCTTGATATACTCATTTACAGCCTTGCTGATTTCCTCCTCTGAAGCTCCCTTCGCAACCAATCCTCTTTCTTGCAAGCTCTTAGCCAGGCGGTCCTGATCAATGATGTTCAGGTCGATCGGCGCTGATTCTGGAGCGGTTGCCGCCGCTGCATTTTTTGGCGCTGCTGTCGTACCTGCAAACGTTCCGGCAAAAAGTGAAGCAGAAAATACAGAGCTGGCTGCGATACTGGAAAAAACTCGTAAAATGCTCTTCTTCTTCAAACGAATACCCCCTGCTATTTTACTAGATTTCTATTTTTTTGAAGAATCTGTTAGAAATTGTAGCAGGGTTTTAAAATATTGTAAATTTTTTAAATATAATAAAATTTACCTATAAAATCCAGTCCTCACCCTTTCTTTTTAACGAATTTATCGTAAGGAAGTGACCATTCACCTGATTACTTAATGAGCATATAGGCAATTAACCGCATTTTTCCCAGATAGAGATTGGGAAAATTTACTTCGGTACCCTAAATTTGATTCTATCGGCCTATAAGGTAATAATTGGTATCAGGTTATTTTTATATAGTAAAAGCTTGATAGCCTTGGCTAAAAATTCACGATGAAAAAAGAAGAGTGCAAAAGCACTCTTCTTGCATTCTATTGATTCAATTTTGTCACGCGGCCTTCGATTTGCGGGTTAATTTCACCATGTGCTTTGATATAGTTCACCAGTGCGTCCAAATCCACTACATCTATTGTCCGGTCTTTGATGGTTGCGAGAATCGCATAGCCATCCCCGCCGCCGGCCATATAGTTATTGACTGTGATCGAGTAGGTTTGATTCATTTCCACTGGTGTTCCATCTTCTTTTGCGATGGAAACAATGCGGTCACCGGCCGCTCTCGAATCATCATAGGAAACCTTCAGCCCGGAAATTGGCATGATACGGACCTTGCTGCCCCACTGCTGTTCAAGCAAAGTCTTGATTTGCCCGCCTGTTACATTCATTTTCACCAAATCATTGCCAAATGGCTGGACCGTAAAAGCTTCTTTCCAGGTAATATCGCCTGCATCGATGTCGGCACGCACTCCCCCAGAATTCATGAAGGCGAAATCTGTGCCTGTCTGCCAGCGCATGGCATCCGCAATCAAATTGCCCATTGGGGACTCTCCGGCAGCATTTGTTTCCCTCGTAATATAAGCTGGCGTTGCTCCGATCACTTCATTCAAGATCGGTGCAACATCGGCTACATAACGGTCAAGGATTTCCTTGATTTCAGCATCAGGTTCGATTTTATCGCGATAAGTCGTTACAATTTCAGCTGTTCCGGCCATAACATCCTTCGTCTTCGGATTGATCAGCAAATCGATATCTGAAAAAGCCGTTCCGGATGAGTATGATTGGACAACAATTTTTCCATCGACCTTTGTATTGGTGTAGGCATGGTTGTGACCGCCAAACAATACATCGACTTCATCATCGACGTTTCCGGCAATCTCGACCAGTTCTTCACCAGGATTAGAGCCATCAATGCCCGATGTTGAAGGATTGTGGGCCAGGACAACGATCGTCTCAACACCTTGTTCTTTCAGTTCAGTTGTGTATTTATTAATCGCTTCAGCTTCATCCGTGAACTTTACGTCTTTTACCGCGCTAGGGATGACAATGCTTGGCGTATCAGACAGAGCAACACCGATGATGCCAACCGGGACGCCATTGACATCCTCGATATGGTAGGGCTCCAATATCAGTTCATTTGTTGCTGCGTCAACGAGGTTTGCTGCTACATATGGGAAGTCTGCCCCTTCGAATTCACCATATTTTCCAACAGTTTTCGGGTGGCTGCCGCCATTGATTAAGCGAAGCATTTCCTCCACGCCTTCATCGAATTCATGGTTCCCAACAGTAGCGGCGTCAAAACCAAGCTTGTTCATGATTGCTATTGTCGGCTCATCCTGCAGCAAAGCAGAAACCGGGGAGCTGGCTCCGACTGCATCCCCTGCATGAACCATCAGGGTATTCGGGTTTTCAGCCTCATGCTTTTTCAAATAGGCAGCAAGGTAGTCGACTCCTCCTGCATTGATTTTAGAATTATACGTATCCAACTGGCCATGGAAATCATTGATTCCCAACAGCTGAAGGCCGATTGGCAAAGAAAGCTTGTACTTTGCGAAACCATCGGCATCCGGGCCGATATAGTCAATCATTCCGTTCTTCGGCAGCGCATTTTGTGCACTCGGCGTTGATTGGAACGTCACATTCACTTCCTTGCTTACGGCTGAGAAGTTCCAGTTGCCGTCTGCTGATGGATCAATGGTGCTTAGCTCGCTGATGTAATCAATGATTGCCTGGCGGTTCTCATCCGGGTACATCTCTATTGCTGTTTTGTTCCGTACTCCTGGGAAGCTTCCATTTGCACGGTAATTATTTGTGGCGACAAGGAATTCCTGTTCAAGATCGATTGGCTGGCCATTGTATTGCAGATTCTTGATCCGGTTTGCCTCAGGATTAAGCAATTTTCCCTCTTGATCATATTTCGCCGGCTCCGTTACATCGATTTCATATGTAACGCCATCGATGACATCATAATTGTATGTCGGGAAGCTAGTGTTGACCAAAGGCTGCTCACTTGTGCTGTTCTCGTCGATCTGGTTGAACTGGCCTGCGGACATCTCAAGCCATTCTTTTACATCACTGCCTTTGATTTTCACTGTCGCAACTGTGTTTGGATACAGATAAAGATCGGAAACGTTTTTGATCGCAATCGTCCCTGCAGGGATATAGGTGTAATACTCAGAACCATTGCGGCCGCCTGCCTTGAACGGCGCTCCTGCTGACAGGATTGGCAGGTTCTCATCAGGAGTTCCCTTCACTTTCTTTTCAACATACCATTTTTGCGCGTTCGTTACGATCTGGATAGAAGGATCATCCTGGACCAAAGCAAAATAACTGTGGATGTCTGAGGTTGTAGTGCCGACAGGCTGACGGACATAATTGACTGTTCCCTCATGATCTTCTTTTACCGCTTCCAGAATTTCCTTGTCAGCTTCAGCAAGGCTCTTCTTGTTCGCCTTGTCATAAATCGCCCTCAGATGGGTCTTTGAATTTTTTACTATCCATTTGCCTTTTTCCTTGGCAATCGTCAAATCCATGACGCCAAGCTGGTTGCCCCAGTTTCCAGGCATGACTACCGGCACGCCATTGATGGTGCCATTTTCCGTATCCACTCCTGGCAAATCCTTAAAGCTTCCTGGGAATGTCAGATGATTGTGTCCGGAAATGATCGCATCAATGCCGTCCACCTTTGTCAGGTCATAGGCCGCATTTTCTTCCATTTCAACAATCTTCTCATCGCCGATACCGGAGTGGGCAAGCGCGATGATGATGTCCGCGCCATCTTCCTTCATTTTTGGAATTTGTGCTTCTACTGATTTTACGATATCCTTCGTGATGACTTTGCCATCAAGGTTCGCCTTGTCCCATTGGACGATTTGGGGAGTGACTGCACCGACCACGCCCACCTTGATGACCTGAGTCTTGCCGCTTCCATCCGTTACTTTTTTATTAAAAACCTTGTAAGGCTTGAAGTAGTTCTCATCATTGTCCGGATTGTCATCACCGTCAAATTTGAAAACGTTTGCATTTACATAAGGCATCGGTGCATCATCAAGAACTTCATCTAGATAGTCGAGGCCGTAGTTGAATTCATGATTCCCTAATGTCGCTCCATCATAATCCATTAGCTCCATCGCTTTGAATACAGGATGGACTTCTCCTTCTTCAAGCTTGTCGACTTTCGCCTTGTAATCCCCAAGCGGATTTCCCTGGATCAGGTCTCCATTGTCAAAAAGCAAACTGTTCTTGCCCGCAGCCTCGGATCTAGCCTGCTTGATTAATGTCGCTGTTTTCGCCAGCCCGAATTCCAGTGTTTCTGCATCCTTATAATAGTCGTAATTGTATAAATGCGTATGAATGTCTGTCGTCCCTAAAACACGAAGCTGCACTTCATGCTTCCCCGCTTTATCCGGCTTGCCGGCCGCAAATGTTTTCCATGAAACAGGTGCTGCCAGGATCGACAATGCCATTGTTGTAGCAACAACGGATTTTCCTAACTTGCGCAAAGGCTTTTTCAAGAAATCCATCTCCTTAGTGAATAAATTGGTAACATACGGTTCTAATTATAGTAGTATTCATTAGGAAGAAAATGGACTAATAGACCTGAAATTTCTTAACCTTTTGTAAATTTTCATGAATTCCCAGGACTTATTTCCCTTTTTTGAGAATTTTTTTCCTAAAAAATGATTTTTTCCGGACCTTTTTATCTTCTAAAAGTCCTGCCAGCTTTTCCTACGATTGAAAAAACGGTTTGGTGGTAAAAAAGGATAGAGACCTAAACAAGGAGTGTTGGCAAAATGAAGGAATTATTGAAGGAATTGATCCTGATTGACAGCACCACGATAGACGGTGCCAATCAAGCAGTGGAATTTTGCAAACAATGGCTATTGGAGCATGACCTTGAGCCAGAAATCATAGAAAATAACGGATATAAGATGCTGATTTGCGAAGTAGGCGAGGGGGATAAAACAATCGTCTTCAACGGCCATGTCGATGTGGTCACCGGCAAAAAGGAACAATTCGTCCCTAAAGAACAGGGCGGACGGATTTATGCCCGCGGAGCGGCTGACATGAAGGCTGGCGTTGCCGCGATGATGACAGCGATGGCTGATTTGGCCAGTCAGCCTCCAGGGGTCAAAATACAATTGCAAATTGTTTCAGATGAAGAAATCGGCGGGTTCAATTGTTCAGGATTCCTTGTCGATAATGGCTACCGGGGGGATTTTGTCATCTGTTCCGAGCCTACACAGCTTGGCATTGCCTTGCAGGCGAAGGGAGCTTTAAGGCTTGAGGTCGACGTTCACGGAACATCAGCGCACGGCAGCCGTCCATGGGAAGGGGAGAATGCCATCCTCAATGCGTACAAGGCCTATGAAAAAATCCTGGAACTGCCTTTTACAAAAGAAAGCTCTGAGTTTTATCCTGGCCCATCGGTCAACCTTGCGATTATTTCCGGCGGGGAAGTATTCAATAAGGTCCCCGACCGCTGTGTAATGTCTCTTGATATCCGCTATCTTCCGGGACAAAATCCGGATGAAATTATCAAGCAGATCAAAGGTGTCACCAAGGGCGATGTCCGGGTCAAGATGAACGGCATTCCAGTCGCTACGAAAAAAGACAATCCATTCATCACAAGCTTGAGGCCGATCGTGGAAAAACACATTGGCGGTGAAGCAACACTATTTGGCCAGCACGGCTCGGCGGACACTCAGTTCTTCTTCGCGGAAGGAATTCCGGCGGTCGAATTCGGACCAAGCGGAGCCAACTGGCATGGTGATGAAGAATACATTGAGTACCAATCCATTGAGACTTATAAAAGGATCCTCATCGATTACGTGCATAAGTTTTAAAAGACAGCCACTGGCTGTCTTTTTAACTGCTTAAACGGTATTTTTTCGTCCACGAATAAAGCAATAACGAAAGTACGATGCCAATTTGCAGCATAAAGACAGCCGAATCCCAGAACCGCAGGCTATTCAACGGTTCAGCCAGGCCTGGGAGCATGAATTCCTTAACGGCAAATAATAATTGCGGAATGTAATAGAAGGCAGCAAGCGCACATGTCACGGCAATGCCTGCCAGGTAAAAAACAGCATACGGGCGAACAACCTTTTCCTCAATCGTAAGGGCTTCTGTGTCCCTCTCTTTCAGGAACGGCAGCCATCTTCCAAGGAAAAACTGGCCTTCTTCCATTAAGTTATAACAGCCCGTCATGTTTTCCAGCACATAGTATAGATCAGTCTTCATGAATACTCCTGTCTGGTAGACCAAACGGACGAACGTATCGAGAACAGCAAGCCTGAGAAAACTGGCAATAAGGGCGTTTTCATCTATAAATAACTGAGCTGATAGAGCTGCGAACAGGACAGTGATATCAAAATACATTCCCGCTAAATACAGCTTGTTTCGCCTTTCTGCAGGCAGACTCCAGGCCTGGGTTAAATCCGTTTCCAGGACAACGAAGAAAAGACGATGGCCGATTCCTACCTTTGCGGGCAGGTTTTCTGACCTGGCGGCAAGGACATGGCCAAACTCATGCACCAGGACAAGGATTGACGTGACTAGCAGCCACGCAGCTACATTCTTCAGCATCAAGTTGAAGACAAACAAATCCTTATATTTCGGAAAGAATCCTGGATTAAAAATTAAAATCAAAAAAATGCCAACAAGCAGCAATATATATAGCTTAGACGTCAATTGATTGAAAAAAAAGCGGCCAATCCCAGCCGGGATCCACCCGAACCCCGATTGAGAATCTGTGATTGTTTTTCTTTCAACATCCGCTCCATCGATTTCTCCTACGAGCTCAAGCTCAAGGAGCTGATAGACAAAGTCGAATAGCTCCACTTCTTCATCCGGAAACTGTGCCCTTAAAGCTCCCTCAGCCTGGCCAAGCGGCACCCCCTGATCAAGTAACTCAATCGCAGCCACACAAACCTCCGGCATCTCATAAAAATCGCCAGACTCCTTATCCTCGACAATGTAATGTTTTTTATCTTTGCGGATCGTCAAAGGGCGCAGGGAAACAATCGTTTCATCGGAAAAACTCATTCAATCACCTTATTCAATCATGATAAAGGGATGCAGACCCCCGTCAGCATCCCCTCCCTGGACAACCTAGAACCTAATAATGCACCACCAGCAAGTAGTTTTCACTCTATTTAACTTGCGAATTTTCATATTAACACCTCCTTTAACCTAGGGATTTTGTGATAGAAAGGTTTTCCGACCACTTATGGGTATTATGAAAATCAACCCATTTAGGATAAACCTTTTTAAACACCTCTACTAATTGGGGATCAAATTGTGTTCCTTGTCCTTCTAAAATTCGTTTATATGCCTCTTCAACGGGCAAAGCTTCTCTATAGGATCTTGAGGAGGTCATCGCATCGAATGCATCGGCGATAGAAATTACTCTTGCGAGGTATGGAATATGCTCCTTTTGAAGCTGGTCTGGATAGCCTTTTCCATCCCATCTTTCATGATGAGATTTTATAATATCAACACTGTCCGCTAATCCCTTTACCCTCTTTATCGCTTCTGCACCTACGGATGGGTGGGTTTTTATAATATCAAACTCTTCATTTGTAAGTTTTCCCGGCTTCATGAGGATTGAATCCGGGATACTTACTTTTCCAATATCATGCAATAAACACGCTTTATTAAACGACTCAAGTTCTTGTAAGGAGAACCTTTCAGTTTCCTTCGCCAATGAATTTGCATAAAAAGCTACTCTCTCACTGTGACCTCTTGTATATGGATCTTTTAGTTCAATTGTAGCAATTACCCCCTTTACAATTGCTGAAAGCTGATTATCATATGACAGCCTTATCGAAGAGATATAGCTTTCAAATCTTTTTAGCAGAATAAAAGCTATTCCGCTTAAAATGATAACCAGTGCAATTGGTGCCAAAACTTGTTTAGTTTGCAACAAGACTCCAAAATAACCGTATTTAAACAATAAACTTGACGTTACCAAAAGGAAAAAATTTTTATTAACGAAAAATGGTGAAAATAATATAAGCAAAATTTCTACTGCGTTTCCACTTTGATATTCAAGTGTATTAAGTGTATATATTAATGTTTCATTAATTATTGAAATTACAATATAACTAGTTACGAAAAAATATTTTATCCAATAAAGTTTTCCTTTTTTCGCCATAATGATGCTTACAGGCAACAAAAGCAATAAAGCAATGTACATCCATATATTCACATCGCGTGGAAGATGCAAATCGATATTTTTATAAAAGAGATGGTAAAAAACTTCATAAAATACATAAATTAAATAAAACAACATGAGAAACCATTTTAATGCTCTCTGTTCTTCATTTTCCAGGGGTAATGTTTTTATCTCACTAAACATAAATACCTCACATTATTTTTAAATGTTATCTTTAACCTACTTATCGCCAGGCTTTTTGATTAATTAATATGTATAAAGGAATTAAGAAATATATAGACCATTAGAACTGGTCATTTAATTTTTTTTCGACATTTTTCTTCATTATACAACAAAAGGACTATCTAAATAATAGTCCTTTTGGTTCATTTATTGGGAAATTATTCATCTTATTTTAAATCAGGACCATTTTCGACTAAAGGGAGACTAACTTCTACAGTAGTCCCCTTATTTATCTCACTGGAAATGGAAAAGAACCCCTCATGCTCTTCGATAATTTTTTTGGTCACCATTAATCCTAGTCCAGTACCCTTTTGCTTGGTAGTATAAAATGGTTCGCCCAATTTCATGAGCTTATCAGATTCAATACCACACCCTTCATCAATCACTGAAATTCGGGCAAAACCATCTCTATTTTCAGACTGAATGATGATTGTGCCACCATCCTGCATAGCTTCCATGGCGTTTTTGATTAAATTGATAAACACTTGTTTCATTTGGTGTTCATCGCATAATAATGAAGAAGAATCCTCAATATCAACATTAATCGTTATTTTTTGACGGTCCGCATGAAGCTTTATCACATTCACGACGTATTCGATTATATCCTTCAAACTTTCAGGTTTTTTTAAGGCTGTATGTGGCTTCCCTAAAATTAGGAGGTCATTGACAATTTCGTTGATTCTGTCGATTTCATTTAGCATGATGGGATAATACTGTTCATCCCCTTTATCCTTTTCTTGCTGGAGCTGGGTGAACCCTTTCAAAGAGGAGAGAGGATTTTTAATCTCGTGTGCAATAGCAGTAGCCGTTTGGCCAATTACCGCCAACTTCTCATTTTCCCTTGCTTCCTCATAAGCTAACGTAATTGCTTTTACATAAGAATAGAAACGATTTAATAGAATGAAGGCTACAACAGAGATAAAAGCAATCAAAACAGATGCTAAAATAACATCCAGACTTTGGAATACCATTCCGTAAATTGCATATTTTAATATCATTGAACTTACAGAAAGCCAAAAGAATTTTCTATTCACAAATATTGGTGAAAACAAAATGAAAAAAAGCTCGATCACATGGCCGCCACTGAAAGGTATGTCCTTCCCAAAATAAATAAGGAAATAATTAGTGAATTCTAAGACAAGATAGAAGACAAGGAAAATATATTTTATAGGGAATGGGTTTCCTTTTCTAATGAGATAGATAGCAACAGGCAATGGTAAAAATACTAAGACATATAAGAAAAAGCCTAGCCCTCCATCTGGTAACCCAATTTCTGATTTCAAATAGTATGGAAAAATAAAATAGTAAAAGAAATCATAACCTATATAAATAAGATAAAACAATCCGATAAATAGTTTAATCGCCTTGTTTTCCTCGGAAATCAATACTTGTCCCCTGATAGTTGTGTTCATCTTCGGACTCCTTCTTCAAAAAAAGACTCTTTTCATTAACATATTATATCAGCATATGTCTAAAATTGTTACATTTTGTCACCAGACTCTCTCCTATACCTATCAAACTTTTTTATAAACTTAAAAATTTCTTTTATATATAGAAATGGACCAGGCATCGGGTGCCTGATCCACTTTATTATGCTGTTTCGGTCATATTGTATTCATTCAGGATGCCTTCGAGTTTCAAAGCGAGGCCCATGCTTCCCTGGATTTTCAGCTTGCCTGTCATGAAGGCGGCTGTCCCATTCAGCTTGCCGGTGATCATCTTCTTGAAGTTTTTGTCTGAGAGCTTCAATAGGCAATCGGCATCTCCCGCTGGTCCTTCGATGACTAGGGCTTTTCCATCCGCCAATTTCAGCGCAAACATACCACTGTCCTCCCCTGTGATTTCGTATTGATAGACGACATTCAAGCCTTCGATCGGCCCTGGATTCTCAATCATCATTCTTTCGAGGTCATGCCAGACTTCCCGGACTGACTTATTCTCCAACATTCATAACCCACCTGCCATTCTTTTTTCCTCATCATACCTTCCAAACAAAGCGCCCACAATCCCGACGAACAACGTGCCTCCCTTCATCCCCCCGTTATTCGTCGGGTGCAAAACTTGAGGAAATCTGTCAGGGTCAGCTTCCTTTACTGGAGAAGGCTTTAAGTCCCCTGTTCCAGAATGCATAGCTGCGATGCAGAAATGATTGCAGCTGCTGGTGTCCAGAGCGCAAATGCTTTGTAGCCGGATTTGTCTATGAAATATGCGGCCGTGAAGCCATATGGGATGATCCAGGTCAGGAACATGCGGATGCCCTTATGGTAAATGGTCAATGGGTATCTTGCAAAGTCGCTCAGATTGAAGACCGTCCAGACAATCGGAAGGCTGTCAATCATTAAGAAGCTGTACGTGGCGAAAAATAAATTGATTGCAACAAAAATCAGCCCTGATGAAATCATCATCACGATCAGCATCCCGATTTCTTCCGCTCCCCAGACGAGGCGCTTTGGGATTGCAGTCCAAAGGATGATCACGCCTATGAACAGCTGGCCAAAGCCATCCTAGTGAAGGGGTCTGCTTCGACATGGAACAACGGATTCACCGGACGGATTAGCAGGCTGTCAAGCTTGCCCGGATGGATGTATTGCCAGCCAAGCGTCCACAAGTTATCAAAGAAGATTTGGTGGATCGACCTTCCAGTTGCCGCAATCCCATAAATGAATAATATCTCATTAAAGGTCCACCCGTTGATCTGTTCGTGTCCAAACAGTATGAAGAGGTGCAATTGGATCGGGTGCTCCGCGAAAAGGCTTTAGCTTTTCCGGGGAGCAAGTGAAGCCAGCAGGCAGGAGCACCTAACCTAGAAAAACGACCAGCCTGCTTGAAGCCAATATGTTCAAGAAAGGAGCGAAAACTTTAAAAGAATACCTTTATATATTCCACAAAATGAACTTTTTGTTCTAAATAGAGAACACTAAGGGATAAAAAAATCGCTTTGCTGTTCTATATGATAGGCTCTTCCCGTTCGTTCGACCTTGTTCCATGACTCTTTATTAGTAAAATACTGTATTGTCCCATGAATAATAATATAAAGTGAAATGATTCTAAAAAACAGTAAATCAGCTAGTAAGGTCATTGACAGGAAACCAAATTCTCTATAGCTGAACTTTTGTCCGTAACTGGACGCAACAGCGAGGGAAACCACATTATACGTTAAGTTAATAGAGATAGACAGGAGCAGCAGGAAAAGATAGATTGATGAGGAATCATTTAGTATTATGATGAAAATCAGTCCTGCGATCGTTAAAAAAGAGCAGGCGACACCGACAAACAAGGCATCGACTATAAGAAAAAAAGAAATCGGACTTTTGAATAGGGTCAAGATGAATTCCTTGAAATACAATATGATGCAGTCGGTAAATGCCTTTTGCCATCTTACTCTTTGCTTGAATAAGTCTCCCCAGTTCTCCGGGACCTCCGTGTAACAAATTGCCTCGGGAATGAAAATGACCTTGAGATTATTTTTACTCTTAATATAGTTCTGAATTTTTATTGTTATATCGATATCTTCTCCGATCGTTTTCCTGTAGCCGCCTACACTCAGGAGTGCTTCCCTTTTAAATACCCCGAAAGCTCCAGAAATAATGGAAAGGGCTTTTGCCTTTGAAAGTGATGACTTATATATATAGAATCCCCTGAAGTATTCAAGAATTTGGAGTCTTACAATGGCTTTCACTCTCAAGCACGGTTTTAACATACCTCCATGGAATTTCCTGCCCTGGAGGACATGGACCATCCCGCCAGCCGCAACGAGATTAGGATCCTCGAAAGCTCGATTAATGATTCGCAGTGCTTGTTCATCAAGCATGCTGTCGGCATCCAAGGTAATGATGATTTCACTGCTTGCATATGCGATCCCTGCGTTCAAGGCGTCAGCTTTCCCTCCATTTTCTTTATCTATCACTAATATTCGCTGATTTTTCCTAGAGCTGTAAATTCCTCTAACCTTTTCAAATTCAAGGGAACCGATCAGATCCTTATAGATAGGTTCTAATTCCAACAATTCCTCCAGTAGCTGGAAAGTACCGTCCTTAGAGCCATCGTTGATGAAAATCATTTCGTAATTGCTGTAATTTAGTCTGTCTATTCCTTTCACGGCCGTCCCTATGATCGATTGTTCATTATAGCAAGGGACCAAAATACTGACTTGCCTCTCCTTCAATGCATGTTTAAACTCTAAATAATATGGTAACCTTCTTCTTCCCGTAAAGGAATGTATGATATGGTATAGTGGGAAAGCCAAACACATACCAACGATTATAATGCCTGCCAAGCTGAGAATATTCATCATCTATCTTTCCTCCCTTTCAAAAATTTTCACATAATCAATCGAAAATTCTGCTGGGAAAACAGTAGATGCATTGGGATTTCCTGGCCAATTACCGCCAATCGCCAGATTCATGATCAAATACATGGGATAATTCGCATCCCGGTTCCTGGTTTCAAATATAAGATTGCCGTCTAAAAACCACCTTATCGCCTCCTTTTCCCACTCAACAGCAAAAACATGATCCTCTTGATGGTTTTTAATTTCCTTCGTATCATGTACCGTGCGGAGTGTTCCATTATGTCTCCAATGTTTTACAAAATACGCGATCTGAGGCTCATTGCCAATTGCTTCAAAAATATCAATTTCCGGCAAGCTATCCTTTCCATCCGCTCTTAACAGCCATATCGCTGGAAATAAGCCTTTCCCTGATGGATATTTAGCTTTCACTTCCACCTTTCCATACAAAAACTCGAATTTTTTCCTGGTTTGAACGAGACCTGATGTATATCGATCCCGTTCTTTCCTTCCAGTTAAAAATAATCGGCCATCGCGAACAACAGCATTTTCTGGGCGATATTCCTGCAGCTCGTTATTGAAGTTCTTCTTCCGGCCCAACGCTTCCCATTTTTCAGTGGCAAGAGATGTTCCCGAAAAATCCTCCTCAAAAACAAGCTTCCATTCTCCTTGTTTTTCTTGACTTTTTATAGTTGAATTGTTCGTTATGTTGTACGCTTCCTCAATATCATCGATGACATCATTTCTATTTGTATTTTGTTGATCGTCGTTCATTTTACTGCTTACAAACAAGGAAGAAGAAATAACCACGAGACAAAACATTAAAAAAACTTTGGTTTTCACGATCTCACCTACACTCCTTGTTCATTATAAAGAACTTATAAGAAGTATAGGCGAAGAAGCAAAAAAAGAAAAACCGCGTAGTTCCCGGTTTGACCTTAATAAAGAACTTTTTCCTCGATATATCTTTGATTTACTACCGATTTCATCTCATTTCGTTCCTTAAAAAGAACAACATCAGCCCAAGGTAGATTCGTTTCAAAAATAAAAGGAAGGGATAAAAGCGGGATACCATGAAGGTCTTAAGAAGGAGACGATGAAGATAAAAAGTGCCTGCCCCTCGCGTTGAGGAAGCAGGCACCTTATGACTAAGACGAGATTGTCATTTGGAATTTCCGTAAATAACTATTTAATTCATCCATGGTTTCGAAATGACGATGGTGCCCGATACGGCTGAATATATCCATTTTGCGGAGAATTCCCCCGAGGTCTAGATCATTACCGACAAGATATAGATTCTGTCCCCGCTCTTTCAGCTGGTCATTCAGCTGCAGCAGGGTCAAGGCGCCTGTTGCATCCACGATTGTTACCTGCGCGATATCAATCGCGATATGCGGGTTGTTGTCAGATGTGATTGTCCTGGTGATCTGCTCAACGGAACCGAAGTACAGCGGGCCTTCAAGGAAATAGAGGCTCAGTCCGCCTTCAGCCTTGTTTGTCATCTTGAAGCCTTCCTCGCTCATCCGCTTCATGAAAATCAAGGCACTCATCACGATTCCGACTCCAACAGCAACCATCAGGTCGATTGCCACCGTCAGGACCATTGTAACGACCATTACCGCCGCATCTGACCTCGGTTCATCCTTTAAGATTTTGAAACTATCATAATCAAACATCGTGACCCCTGTTATGATCAGGATCCCGGCTAGTACCGCAAGTGGGATTTCTTCCGCTAGCGATCCGAATACGAGCATGAACAGCAGCAGGGCCACACTGTGGACCATTGCTGATATCACTGTCTGGCCGCCGCTGCGCAAGTTGACTACGGAACGGACGGTGGCACCGGCACCTGGCATTGCTCCGAACAGGCCGGCAAGCGTATTCCCAATCCCCTGCCCAATCAATTCTTTGTTGCTCTTGTGCTTTGTACCAGTCATATTATCCATTACGACAGATGTCAGCAACGAGTCAATCGAGCCAAGGACGGCAATGCTCAAGGCTGCTGGAATCAACTGGAGGATTATGTCGGCTTCGGCTACAGGCAACTGTAATTGCGGCAGCCCCTTTGGGATCTCTCCGATTCGGTCAACCGTATCAAAAAAGATGAAATCATTAATGAACGGCAAGGAAAAATGGACAGCAGGCATCACTTTTTCCAGAAGGATGACAGCAATTGTTCCCAAGATCAAGGCCATCAGGCTCGGCGGGATGAGCTTGATAGATTTCATTGAAAATAGCATAAATGCAATGGTCAGCAGCACGACCATAAAGCTGCCGGTCACATACTTCAACTGTCCCATGATGATGATGATTGCGATTCCATTCATGAACCCGCTGACAACCGGCAACGGAATGAACTTCAGATAGTTGCCAGCCTTCAGCAAGCCAAAGGCAATTTGAAAAAGACCGCCGAGAAACGCAGCGATAAAAGCATATTCAATGCCATGACTGGCAACGACTCCAGTGAAAATGATTGTAATGGGCCCAGTCGGACCTGTAACCTGACCCTTCGTGCCGCCAAATAAGGCAGCAAAGAAACCGGTGATGATTGCGCCATACAAACCAATGATGGCACCGTCTGAGTTTTGCGTCGCCTGCATCCCGAAAGCCAATGCAAGCGGCAGCGCAACGACCGAAACCGTAATCCCGGCCAAAAGCTCACGCTTGAGCGTCTGAAACATCAATCATTCGCCTTCCTTTTCCTTATGATAAGAAAATTATACGCCTTCCTCATTGGAATGGACAATGTGAAAAGTAACAGGGAACGATTTTCCTATAGGTTGAGGTCGTCAGAAAACCTTCGCCAGCCAGAAACCGTGCATCGAGACAACAGCGGTGTAGAGAAAGGCAGCGAAAAAAGTGATTCCCTTAACGAATGAAGATTGAGGGACAATCCCGCGGATCATAAAGAATAGAAGAAAAAAAGAAAGGATTAACTTGATGGCAAGAAACAAAAATGGATTTGCCCCATAAACCGCATCCATGACCGGATTCACTTCAGCGATGAATGCGTGCCTCAGGCCAAACCATGTAACAGCGGCGTCGAAAAAATTTAGGATGGCTAAATAGCAGAAAAGGAAGGACATAAAGTTCACCTCAAACATCAGTCTGATCCTGCAAATATTATTCCCTTTACTAGATTGTTTGGAAACATCAAGAAAGTTTCTGCACCTGGATGAAAATAAAATGAAGGTCAAAAAGTAATTACTCTTCGACCTTCAATTTAATTTACATTTCGGATTCTTCTATAATGTAGGATACTCAAAATCCCTCCTGCGCAAATCAATAATCCGCCAATTAACAGGAGATTGTAATGATTTGTCGCTGTATTTGGCAGGTGGTTCACGATTTTGGGCGTTACGGCAGCATCCGTTTCGGATTTCCCATTATCCTGATCCGGTTGTGTGCCCGCACTGCTTTCAGCTTCCTCTGCGAGAAAAATGATTTCCACCTCTGCATAAGAGTTTTGGTATTCATTCCCTAATTCATATGGCATTGTCACTTGGAAAAATAACTCCTCTTTCGAACCAGCTTCCAAAAATCTTGGAGAGAAGCCTTTAAAATCCTTTAGCTTTCCCTTGTAAAGGATTACAGGTCCCTTTGCTACCAGGAAATCCAGTTCTTCCAGCAGCCCTTTTACGGACTTTGTTTTTCCGACATTGACTGTATAATTAAAATCATGCTTTCCTTCATTCATGACTGTTATTTCCCTTGGAATCCAATCGCCTGGTTTTAAATTTCCCGCCTCAAAGGAAAATCCATGCTGGAGAGTATCGATATCGATTTCACCTTCGGCATGAACGTTCATCTGAGTGGTGAGAATGATCGGAAGAAAAGCCAGTATGGTTAAGGCTTTCGCCAGTCTTAATAATCTGTTCATGATATTCCCTCATCACTAAGGATTTAAGAAAAGGCGGGAATATGTTTTCCCGCCCTTTTCCCATAGTCACTTATTTTGCAACACCCGCACCTTGCATGCCATCAAATGTCCATTTCAATTCCAATGAATCGCCTTGGAACTGATTCTGATCTTTACCATTATCCACGAATTCATACTGAACATATAAAGTATCATTTGTTCCAGCTGCCAGATTTCCTCCACGTTCAGCAAACCATTCACTCCAGAAATTCCCTTCGATGACATCTGGGCTCATATTCTTAAGATCATGCAATGTTGTAGACCAGACAGGAAAATCTAATTTGTCAGCATTGAGCATGAAGTTTACACGGATGTGCTTTCCTAAGTCTTCGGAATTGTTATTTTTCACATCATTTACAGTATAATCCGTGAATAAGTCGATTTCAGCAATGTCAAGTGAACCGCCATTCACTAACTTAAATGAACGGAGCATGGTATCGCCAGGCTTGATGTTATTAACATCAACAATTGTTGTAGGATTGACACTAAGGTCCAATGTGCCAGCAGCAAACTTCGCGTTTGCTTCTGCTGTGTCACTAAAGTAAGCAAATGTTCCTCCGCCGATCAGTGAAATTCCCATTACAGCTGATGCAATCCCCATACCTAATTTCTTTTTCAGACTCATGACAAATTCCTCCTCCTACCCCATTCGGGTATGTAAAGTTTTTTATATTGACCCTTGCTTGAAACAAGGAGTGCAACCATGTTAAGCTGTTTTTTCTTCCGGATCCTTTTCCTTCTGTTTTGGATCTAATTCTCTTAATGCCTGGAAGATTGAGAATCCTGCGTAGCCAAGAAGCAGAAGTCCTGGCACGATCAGAAGGATTGCGCTGCCTTCCTTTGATTGAGCAAAATCGATAAGATATCCCGCATATGGAATCGTAAAACCTGAATAAACTGCTTTTACATTTTCGGAAAGTACTGGTTCCAAATCAGCCGTTTTGTTGTTATCCCCTTTTGTTTCATACATCATGTGGTTACCGCTAGTTTTGATTCCGATGATCCGGTGGGTGATCAATTTTTTCTCACTTGCCTGAAAGGTGATGATTTCTCCTTTACTGAGCGATTTTCTTTCTTCAGAATCGACTGGTTTTACTGCTATGATGGAGCCCGTTTTAAATGTCGGCTCCATTGAACCCGAAAGGACAGTCTTCAGCTGGTAGCCAAATACCTGGGGTTCTCCACCTGACGCTTTTGAGGAGATGACCAGAAAAGCCATTAGGATCAAGTTCATGAACAAGACAGCAGTAATAATATTGCTTAGGATTTTCAATACTTTCTTCAAACTATTCACCTTCCTAATTTCCTTCTCCCGGATTTTCTGCAGCATCCTTCACTGCTGTATTGCTTTGTGCCTGAGCGCCTTCTTCTTTCTTTGCATCTTCATTGCTGATGCCTTTAACTTCTGCGGTTTCTTCCTTAGGCTTTTCCTCTGCTTCTACAGAAGCAGGCTCTTCTTTCTTGGCTGCATTGTCATCCGATTCCTGGTCCGGATGATTCGCGTGATCTGATTGCGCTTCTTTCTCTCCCTGTTGTTTCTCTTTAACTTCAGATTCCTGACCGCTGTCTGGTTGGACAACCTCTGCCAGCTTCACATTTATTTCTCCACTCCAAAGCTCTCCTCCGCCTGGATGATCTTCATGCTGGTATGCTTTGAACATATAGACTCCGTTTAATTCCGGTGTAAAAGTTAACTCTAGCTTCTCTCCGTTCTTTAAGGCCTTAAAGGTTAAAGTTCGGACCAATCTTTCTCCTTGTTTTGGATTGCCCTTCTCACTATAGTAAATCTCGTATTTTCCGCCTGACTTCATATCCTCGCCAGTATTTTCAATCGTGGCAGATATTTTCTCTCCATCAAATTTACTGCCGATAAACTTAAGTGAACTGCAATCCCAATCACCGTGTTTTCCATTTTCAGCACAGCTGCTTTCTGTCTCCCATTCACCTGCCTGGATAATGCCATTCACTCTATCCTGATCACTGAAATATGCATTTGTTTGTCCGGTTAATATAGTAGATATCCCTATAAACAAGTACCATACAGCTAAAAACTTGATGAAGAGGAAAAGAAATTTATTTTTATTCCTGAACTTTCTTAGTCTGCCGTATCTTATAGGGTCCACCTCCAGTCACCAATCGTTCTTTTTTAAATACCAAACGTTCTTTTTAACGAAATTACATTTTGAGTATAACCTTTCCTCAAACTTTTGAAAAACCTGGAAAACAGCCAAATATTCTTGATAAAGAACAAAAATCGTTCGTTTTCTCTCTTTACCTCCTATTTCCTTACTATTTAGCATTTTTTAGCGAAGGATTCATACTTTATAAAGAACAACCCAGTCAAAAAAAGCTGAGGGCAGGACTTTCCTGCCTTCAGCTCATGATTTTTCTATATGAATGCTGGAAGGTCCTTTGCTCTTTGGACCTCGCCCACCAAGTGCTTCCTGCCTGGAAGGTGCTTCCCTTCTCACATATGCAGTCTATACCTCGCTGTGAACCTGCACTGTAGGTTCTAGTGCCAATTCAAAATCTGCTTTCACCCGCTTAAGCAATTCCTGGTCAACGAGCAGCCGATAGCCGGCTAACGCCAATGCTTTTGCCCCGGCCAACAAAGCTTTTTCTCCCTGAGGAGATCCGGCTGCGTCCCTGAATTCATGTGTATGCGCAATCAGGCTGTCAGGTCCAATCTTGATATACGGATGCGCTGTCGGCGTTACATGACTGACGTTGCCTGCGTCGGTTGAGCCGATTCCCTTCCGTTCTTCTCTGTCTACCTTCTCCCCAAGCTGCTCAAGTTCTTCGCCAATAATCTGATCGAGAGTCCCATTCACGATGAAATCATGGACTTCGTTCTGGAATCGCTCGATTTTATAGGAAGCTCCGGTAGCCAGCGCGGCCGCTTCGGCAACCTTGCGGACCTTCGCGGAGACTTCTTCACAGCGTGCCCAGGTAGCTGCGCGGATGAAGAATCGGGCAGAGGCATAATCAGGGATGATGTTCGGCGCATCGCCGCCATGGGTGATGATTCCATGGATTCGGACATCAGCAGGGACCTGCTGGCGCAATGCATTGACCCCATTATATAAAAAGATGACGGAATCGAGTGCATTGATTCCCTGTTCCGGCGAACCAGCCGCATGGGCTGCCTGGCCGTAAAAATGGAAATCGAGCGGGTCCACCGCCAATGTCGGACCGGTCAAACCTGTTTTCCCGCTCGGATGGATCATGAAGGAAGCATCAATACCTTCGAACAGGCCATCTTTAACGAAGCTTCCTTTCGCGCTTCCGTTCGGGCCGCCTTCCTCTGCTGGAGTCCCGAAAACCACCACTTCGCCGCCAGTTTCCTGGATTACTTCCGACAGCGCAATGCCTGCTGCCACGCTGGCCGTGCCGATGATGTTATGGCCGCAGGCATGGCCCAGCCCCGGCAAGGCGTCATATTCTGCGAGGTACCCAATTGCAGGGCCAGGCCTGGCAGCGCCTTTCCTTGCGACAAAACCTGTCTCATGCCCCGCGACCCCTCTTGTTACTTCAAACCCTGCTTCTTCTAGAATGCCACTTAACAGTTTCGAGGCAAAAAACTCCTGGTTGCCGATTTCCGGGTTTTCGTGGATTCGGCGGCTTGTATCGATATAGAGCTTCGCAGATCTTTCAATATTTCTCGTGATTCGTTCTCTTTGTCCTGACAAGCAAACCAGCTCCTTTTATTTAATGATGTCCTTCAGTTCTTCAATCGGAATGTCCACGACGATCGAGCCCCCGTTCGTGTCCTTTTTGATCGCTTCCACTACTTCTTTTTCATGGTAGATTCTGGCGATTTTCCTGAACACTTCCTTTTCCTTCTCCTCCTTCCGGGCAGCAATGATATTGATATATGGCTTCACTTCATCCTGTTTGGGGTCTTCGAGGAAAATCGCATCCTCATTCGGGGTAAAGCCTGCCTGGCCGGCAATCCCGTTATTGATGACAGAGGCCGCAACATCTTTCAGTACACGAGGTGTCTGCTGGGCGGTAACGGGAGTGATCTTAAGATTCTTCGGATTTTTTTCGATGCCGCTCAAATCGCCAAACAGGCTGAAATCCTCTTTCAATTCAAGCAGCCCGGCAAGCTCAAGGACCATCAGGGCGCGAGCCTGGTTCGTCGGATCGTTCGGAATCGCGATTTCTGCGCCTTTCTTGATTTCTTTGATCGATTTTACCTTTTCCGAGTAAATACCCATCGGTGCAATCTGCGTCGTGCCAACCGGCGTCAAATCGAGTCCATGTTCTTCCTTGAACTGGTTCAGGAACGCAATCGTCTGGAACGCATTCAAGTCGATATCGCCATTTGCCAGTGCCTGGTTAGGAAGCGTATAGTCGGAGAACTCGACAAGTTCAATTTCAATGCCTTCTTTTTCAGCCTTTTCCTTGATGATGTCCCACATCTGTCCATCAGAGCCTGTAACCCCAATTTTCACATGTGCCTTTTCCCCTGCTGCCGGGTTGTTCCCGCATGCTCCAAGAATGGATACTAAGAATACTGCCATGATGATGAATAGTGCTTTTTTCATTTCTTCTCCTCTTTTCTCTTTAAAATAAGCCCGCACATTAGCGGCGCAGGAAGATCCTCGCCAAATGGTTCCCGAGGAACTGGGCGACCTGGACAAGGATGATTAGCAGCACCACCGTCACCAGCATGACCGAGGTGTCGAAGCGCTGATAGCCATAAGTCATTGCGAGATCGCCAAGCCCCCCACCGCCAACCGTTCCCGCCATTGCGGAAAAATCAATCAGGCCGACTGTGATGAAAGTGATGCCAAGGATCAACGGGCCAAGCGCTTCTGGAATCAAGACACCAAAGATGATTTGCAAAGGACTTGCTCCCATTGCTTTGGCGGCCTCGATGATCCCCGGATCAATGGATATAAGGTTGTTCTCCACGACCCTGGCAATCCCGAACGACGCTGCGATCGTCATGGGAAATATCGCGGCCCATGTCCCGATGGTCGTACCGACGACCATCCTTGTCAGCGGGCCGATTGCGACGAGGAAAATGATGAACGGGATCGGCCGGATGATATTGATCAAGACATTCAGTGTCCCGAATATCCATTTGTTCTCAAGGATGTTGCCGCTCCGTGTCACGAACAGCAGCAACCCGAGGCTGATCCCGATGATCGCTGAAAAAGTCAGCGTAAAAAGGACCATTGTCAATGTTTCACCCGTGGCCTCCGCGATGCGCGGCCAAAATGTACTCCAATCAACCTTCATGATGCACAACCTCCTTCACCTTTACGTATTCCTCCAATTCCCCCAGTACACGGTCAATCACCCGGTCCTCACCCTGCAGCTCAACGATCAGGTTGCCGAACAGGACTCCCTGAAGCTCGTTTATATTGCCGTTCAGGATGTTGACATGGACATCATATTTTTTGGCGATGTCCGAAAGAATCGGTCTATTGGTGCTTTCTCCTTTGAAAATCAGCCTGTACAGCCTGCACTGCTTTTCAGCGAGCGTTTTATGCAGGCTTTCGGACAGGTTGTCATTCAATACAGAACGGATGAAATTCTGTGTCGTTTTCGTTTGGGGATTTGTGAACAAGTCAAATACTGTTCCTTCTTCAATAACCGCGCCGTTTTCCATTACCGCCACCCGGTCGCAGATTTTCCTGATGACCCCCATCTCGTGGGTGATCAGCAAGATTGTCACATTGTATTCGCAGTTGACCTTCCTAAGCAGGTTCAGGATTTCTCCAGTCGTTTCTGGATCAAGCGCTGAAGTCGCTTCATCGCAAATCAAGATATCTGGCGATGTCGCCAGCGCCCTGGCAATTCCAACGCGCTGTTTCTGGCCGCCGGAAAGCTGTTCAGGATAATGATTCGCTTTGTCCGCAAGCCCGACAAACTCCAGCAGATCGTTCACTTTACGGCTAATATCTTCCTTTGCCGCACCCGCGAGCTTCAGCGGGTAGGCTACATTGCCAAAAACAGTCCGGGAATTGAACAAATTGAAGTTTTGGAAAATCATCCCGATCCGCTGGCGGAGCTTCCTCAATTCCTTTTGAGGTAGAGAACTGATTTCAAGCCCATTGACGATGACCTTTCCTGCAGACGGCCTTTCAAGCAGGTTGACAAGCCTGAGCAATGTGCTTTTTCCCGCCCCACTGAAACCGATGATGCCAAAAATTTCACCCTTGTTGACCGATAGGGATACCTCATTGACCGCTGCTAGTTCACGATCCCTTGTTTTGAACTTCTTCGTTACTTTTTCGAATGTAATCATGGCTTCTTATCCTTCCTTTACACATCAGAATGCTTGGTTATAAACCTAAACCTCTCTTCAGCCCATTCTCCCCTTCCAGAAAGCAGCTAAAAATTCCATACTTTTTTCTGGCAGACTTGGAATGCCTTTCATCCTTATTAAAAATACTGCATGAAAGATAAAAGGCCGCTCATACCATCCCTCTTGAAAACAAAAAGCCCCCTTCCTGTCATGCACACACAGACAAGAAGAGGGTATATCGGTACCCGCTTGCTTCTCATCTGCCAGGCTGATCGCTAAAATCAGTCTGATGGAATTGGCACGGTGCCTGCTACTCGCAGATCCGCTGCCGAGGTTTCATTGGGCCAGTCCCTCCACCTCTCTGGATAAGAAAACGAAACTTTTTATTCGGTTTGTAATATGTCCCTCATTTTAGGACAAGAAAAAAACGGTGTCAATGCAAAAATTTTTAAAAATTTTGCTCAACCGGACGGAAAGCCAGTATTTTCAAGGCTCAAACATTGAGAAATTATTTTACTGCCGGTTCATGGAGAAGGGAAATTTCTTCGAAGTAGTCGACGGTTTTCAACTTTTCATCGAATTCATGTTCAGGGTTCCATGCATCGTCGATATATACCTCCATCACCTTGCGCGCACGATCATCTCCCTTCAAGCCGTATTCCACTGCCGCCACGCTTTCAAAAATCTTCA
Organism: Bacillus sp. REN3; assembly: GCF_017912555.1. Classification (GTDB taxonomy): domain Bacteria; phylum Bacillota; class Bacilli; order Bacillales; family Cytobacillaceae; genus Mesobacillus. Next base: position 238,448 of record NZ_JAERSD010000002.1, read on the forward strand.
CCATCAGTTCGGCGACACGCTTTGAGTGGAACGTTTTATGGTCCGGGGTCGCTGTCTCCAGTGCCGCAAGCAACCTTTCCAGCTGGCCGATCCCTCCTTTGACCTGGTCGGCCTGCCTACCGTCCAGCCCCCTTATCCGCTCTTTCATCTCCTGTAAAAACAGCTCTCCGGCATTGAATTTTTCAATCAAACGCAGCACTTCAAGACCAAGGATATTCGCAGTCCCTTCCCACACCGTCAATACCTGGGCATCCCGCAGGAGGCGCGGGGTTACAAAGTCCTCAATATAGCCATTGCCTCCGTGCATCTCGATGGCTTCATGGGCGAAAAGGACCGCTTGTTCCGCTGATTCCTTTTTCAAAATCGCTATGAAAAGCCTATTCAGGACAAAATCTTTTTCTGTCATGCCTGGCTCATTCCTCATGACTTTTTCAAACAGCGGCAAGTAGTGGAAAACGGTACGTGTCTCGATTTCGAGCTTTGCGGCCATTTTTGACAGTGTATCCCGGATCATCGGAAAATCCGCAAGCTTCTTTCCAAAAGCATCCCGCTTCAGCGCATACCCGCGAGCTTCGCGATAGGCACGCCGCATGATGCCAAGTGATGCGACCGTATTGCAGACACGGGAGAGGTTAAGTGCCTCCATCATGTAATAAAAGCCTTTTGTCGGATTGCCGACGATATAGGCGTCAGCACCGTCGAATTCAACCTCCGCCGACGGGACAGCCTTCACACCGAGTTTATCCTTAAGCCTGCGGAGCTTAATGCCATTCAGCGACCCATCCCGTCTTCGCCAAGGTACCGCAAACAGCGTCAGCCCTTTCGTGCCATCCGGCGCTCCTTCCCGCCGCGCCAGCACCATCGCCACTCCGCACATCCCAGCGTTCGAAGCGAAATACTTTTCACCGTAAAGTTTGTAACCGTCCTCTTCCTGGACGGCTATCGTCTCATTCGCTCCTACATCCGACCCGCCCTGCCGCTCTGTCAGGAAGGTCGCCCCCTCGTATAAAACGTTCTCTCCGGTTGACAGCACATGGGGAAGGAATAAGGCTTTCACATCGGGCGAAGCGTATTGATCGAGCAAATACGCGGTTGCCATCGTCAGTGTCACCGGACAATAAAATCCCGCTTCCGTCTGGGACAATAAATAGCCCTGCGCATAGGAATAAAGATAATTGCCGCGCCGTCCAAGCTCTGGGATATCTTTATGTACATAGCCGACAATCCCGGTCCGGTACGTTTCCTCAACCGTCCTTCGATAACCTTCATTGACCCAGACCTTTGAAATGTCCTCGCCATAGGCATCGAACTTGATCAGCTTCGGCTGCCCTTCTCGATCCGTGAATCTTGCCCGCTCATCAATCTCGTTGGCGCACTTTTCCCCAAAGGCCATCAGCTCCCTGTCCGCATACGCAAAAAAATCCTCATCCAGCAGCTCCTTAAGCAGCATCCGGAACTGCGGCTCTTCCTCGTAAAAACTCATCCGGCTCCCTCCCATATCCATGATGCTTTTATTTTAACAGAATAATCAGTAAATTAATATGTGCATTGAAAAAGGCATCCGCATTTCAACGGACACCCTGTTATCGATTTTTCTCTCAAGGCACTTCGCTTTCCACTGGCATGCCGGACTGCCTCCCCGGCGCTATGCACCTTCAGGATCTCCTCATGCCCTTGCATTCGCAGAGCCTTAGTTCCTTTTTTTCCAATTCAACAAGAAATGGCAAATCAGCACTGTTCCTTAACATAGCTATTTTTTGAAGAATCCCATCGGGTCGATGCTGTTTGATTTTTGCGGATTCCACTGTCCTTGATGGATTTCGAAGTGGAGATGCTTTCCCCTGCTGTCCCCGGTATTGCCCATATATCCGAGCATTTCCCCTTTATTTATGGTTTGCCCGGTCCTGACCGTACTTTTTTCAAGGTGGGCGTATAACGTTGTGAACGTTGTGCCTCTGATGTGGTGGGTGATCAGCACACAGTTGCCGTAGCTAGTGGAATAATAGGAGCGAATCACTGTTCCGGAAGCTGCGGCGACCACCTTCGCTTTCGGTGAGGGATCGGCAATGTCAATTCCCGCGTGGAGTTTTCCCCACCTTGGTCCATAACCTGACGTCAAGGTACCTGTTGTCGGCATGATAAAAATATCTTCAGGATTGGCATTCAAGTACTCCAGCCTTTGCGTCTGCTTTTCTTTTAGGATCGCGATTTCCTGTGAAGTCAAGTTGACGTAGATTTCGTACATATCCATCAACTCAGACTCGCTTTCACGCTTTTCCTTTTTGACCGAATCAAGGTAGCGCTGCTTTTCAGCTGCTTTTCCCTGAAGCTCAGCCTTTAACGATTCCATCTCTTTGCGGTCCTTTTCAAGCGATTCTATCCTGTCCTTAAGTTCCTCCTGCTGCTGGCCCTTTGTATTTAGGTCCTGCCTATGCTTCTCGATCAGTTCCTGGTCTGCTTTCATGATCGTGCTGATCGCAGTTGAAACATCAAACAGCTGGGATAAGCTTTTTGTGTCCATCAACATATGAACATAGAACTTCAAACCCTCCTGCTGCTGGAGGGTCCGCAGCCGTTCCTTGATGATCAAGTCCCTGGTTTCGATCCTAGTCTCGAGCTGGCCGATTTCCTTTTTCATTTCTTCGATCACTTGCGTTGTCAATTCAAGATTTGTTTGCAAATTCCGGATTTTTTCATTGGTGAAGGCTACCTCATCATCCAGTGCTTTTAGTTCATCCTGGAACTTTTGCTCTTCCTTCCCCATCTTCTCAATTTGTTTTTCCTTCAGTTGAAAATCATGCTGGAGTTGCTCCCGCTGCTGACGGATTTCCGTTAAATCGTCCGGAGAGGCTTTTTCAGCCGCTCCAGCCGGAAAAACGCCAGTGAACGCAAGCCCGACTGTCATCGTGAAAACAAAGCATTTATTTTTCATGGCTCCTTCTCCCCTAAGATAAATTGGCCAGCATGACCTAACTCTCTCACTCTCTTATCTAGTATATTATTCCAGAAGCGCAAATCATGTCTACTTTTGTAATGTACAAAAAATCGTTAGAAAGTTTTCAAGAAATAGTGCGGAAAAGTTCAGGAAACCGCTGAAAATCCATCTATCCTGATGCCACCCCTAGTTGCCTGTACCAGCGTCGGCCAGATTTCAATTCTGGTTTTTGAGAACGGGGGTGGCATGGGACTAAGCTCCTTTGCCGCACCATCTATGATACTTATTACCTATGGATCCAGCTTCATCCTCTAAGCAGTGATCCTTTCCCAGCGTTCATTCCACACGGAAAAAGCCGCGGGCGATAGCTGGACTGAATAGGAAACGAACCGGTTTTTTTCATCGGTGGGAACTGGTGAACAACATATGTAAATTCCAATTTGCGTGATATCAACAAACTGCGGAATCATGCTTTTTATTTCGAGATTTCGAGAACATTTCGCGGAATAGCGTCTGAGCAGGAGTATTTTTTCAATAAAAGGAGTTTATTAACCATCTGGAACGAAGTTTGCACGATAGATTGCTCTCATTTCAGTGAAAACAGATTTATGCCTAAAGACAAAATAAAACGCCTGCTTCACGCAGGCGTCCCTCATCATTTCAGCAGATAATCTACTAGTTTCGCTTTTGGTTTCCCAAAAATCTCTTCCTCAAGGCGTCGGCCGGTCGGTGTTGCGGCGAGTCCGCCTTCCGCGGTCTCCCGCAAAGCCGAAGGCATGGTTTCCCCTATGGCGTACATCGCGCCGATGACTTCGTCGCACGGAATCCGGCTGGTCACGCCCGCAAGCGCCATATCGGCAGCGGTGATTGCGTTGGAAGCACCCATCGCGTTCCGCTTCACGCAAGGAACTTCAACAAGGCCGGCGACCGGATCGCAGACGAGGCCGAGCATGTTCTTCAGCGTGATTGCGAAGGCTTCAGCTGACTGCTGCGGAGTGCCTCCTGCCATCTCGACAATCGCTGCGGCCGCCATGCCCGCTGCCGATCCAACCTCGGCCTGGCAGCCGCCGGCAGCTCCTGAAATCGAGGCGTTATTGGCGACAACGAATCCGAATGCGGCGGTCGTGAACAGGTACTCGATCATTTCCATGCGTGTCGGCTTCAGCTTTTCTTTTACCGCGAAAAGCGTGCCCGGCACGACGCCAGCAGATCCTGCAGTCGGCGTTGCGCAGATAATGCCCATCGCAGCATTCACTTCATTCGTCGCGACTGCCTTGCTGACGGCATCAAGGAGCAGATTGCCGGAAAGCGATTTGCCGTTTTCAATGTATTTTTGCAGCAGAACGGCATCCCCGCCGGTAAGCCCGGAATGGGACTTCACGCCGTTCAATCCGCGTTCAACCGCCCGTTCCATGACGGAAAGATTGTTGTCCATCTGGGCAATGATATCTTCACGCGAACGGCCAGTAACTTCTATTTCCTGCCGAATCATGACTTCGGCGATTTTGACTTTATTTTGCTCTGCGAGTTCAACAAGCTCGGCAACATTTCGAAACATGGCTTGTCCTCCTGATGTTTACTATTAATCGACCAGCCGGATGACCTGGGTGACGCCTGGCAGGAAACTCAGTTCCGCAAACGAGCCGTCATCGATCTGGTGGTCCATTTCGATTACCATGACAGCCACATCGCCGCGGTCCTTCCGCGACACCTCCATATGGCCGATATTGATTTCATTCCTCGAAAGTATGCTTGTGACGGCGGAAATCATCCCGAAGCGGTCCTCATGGAGGACAAGGATTGCCGGGTTTGCACCGGATAGCTTCAATTTGAACGAGTTGATTTCGGTGATTTCAATCGTGCCGCCGCCAATCGAGATCCCGATGAGTTCAAGTTCTTTCCCCTCACCGTCATACAGATTGATTTTAACCGTATTCGGATGCTCTGTCACGGCATTTTCTGTTAAAAATTGAACTTCGATTCCTGTTTCCTCCGCAATTTTCAACGCATCAGGAATCCGATCATCGAATGTATCAAAATCAAGGATGCCCGCGACAAGTGCCAAGTCGGTCCCATGCCCTTTATATGTTTTGGCAAACGAACCGTACAATGAGATGACCGCCTTTGTCGGCTGCTTTTCAAAAAGCGTCCTTGCCACCCTTCCGATTCTTGCTGCCCCCGCTGTATGCGAGCTCGATGGCCCGATCATGACAGGGCCGATAATATCAAATGCAGACCGATATTTCATCATTCAACGCTCCTTTATACCTTAAACGGCAAGCTTTCCAGCACTGACTGCTGCTTCTTTCTGCCCATGCACTTCTTTTAATTGGTCAACCGTCTTGATTTTATAGTTTTTGAAGATAAGGGATCCAATGAATCCGCTGATCAGCCCAGTAGCTGCACAGGAAAGGGCAATGATGGTCACCTTCACAGGATCATTGAAGCCGTACATGACAGCCAGTCCAGCAATCGGTGTTGCCGTACCTGTTGCATTGTTGATCAAGCCGGAAAGCGAAATGATTACGCCAGCTCCCGCTCCCCCGATAAAATTGGTCACATAAACCGGGATCGGATTAGCGGAAATAATATGCGCCTGAGTCAATGGCTCGATTGCAACCGCAATGGTTGTCTTCCTGTCACCGAATTTCATGCGGTCAAACAGGATATAGTTCATGAAGGAAGAACCGAATACCGACAAGGCACCGATGGCCATCGGAACCCCTGTTAGCCCGAGCATCGCCGTCAGGGCCATTGAACTTAATGGAGCCGTCGCGACAACCGTGATTACTCCGCCAAGGATGATTCCCATCAGGACCGGGTTGCTGTTGGCTGTCTCGGTGATGATTCCGCCTATATTCAAAAGCGTCGCGTCCACAACCGGAGTCATGCCCGTCGCAATCAAACGGACAAGCGGAGCCCCAATCAAGATGACGACAATCAAATCCAGGCCGCCCGGAACTTTTTTCTCTATCACTTTCACCAGGAAAGCAACCAAATAGCCAGCAATGAACCCCGGAAGAAGCCCAAGTCCGGCAACAGAAACTCCAAGCAGCATCGCATAAACCGGAGAGACACCGACTGCCAGGGCAACAAGCGCTGCAGCAGCAACGCCGCCCATGCTTCCGGCAGCATCCCCGACTTCTCCCAAAAATTCAATTTTCAACAGGTCGCCGCCTACATATCTCTGGAATGCTTCGACGAGGAATGCGGCCACTGCGGCATTCGCCAGTGCGGCCATTGCCTTCATCCCTTTCGGCGCTTTGAAGCTGAATAGCGAGAATAATCCCAAAACCAATAATAACAACACTGTTCCCTTGATGATTTCCATGCTGCACTCTCCTTTTTTTATGTCTGCATTGTATGGTTACCGCACCTTGACCGGCTCCTCAAGATGATACTCATTCTGGGTCCTGATTTTATGGAGATAGTTGTAGACAGTATACTTGGAAACTCCCAATACTGATGCCAGATACTCAGTTGAGCCTTTTATCAGAAAGGCCCCTTTCACTTCAAGCAAGCGGACACATTCAATTTTCTCCTCCAGCGTCAGCAATGAAGGCGCTTTCTTGAAACTTGTCAGTACCTGGTCTACCATGTTCTGGATGACATCCTGGACAGTCGTATAAAAATTCTCGGACTTGTCCTCTGCCGCATCAAAGTTTATGAACTCTTCCAGCTCCGCCCCGTATTGCATCATCAACGAAATATCATAGTTTATGCAAAGAGCGCCAATCACCTTTTCCTCATCATCCCGCAGGAATACAGTAGAAGATTTCATCGTAATCCCATGTCCGGATTTTGTTTTGTAATTCGGGATGTCTTCTATATCAGATGGATGCTTTGCCAGTTCGTTCAGCACAAGGTCCGTGATTGGACAGCCAATCTCCCGCCCGGTCACATTCCCCGCAAGATAGATAAGCGATTTTTTCAGATCAGCAAGATCATGGACTGCGACTTCGCAGCGGGAACCGAACATTTTCACCAGCATATCCGCTGTCCGCATCGCCAGGTTAAAAACTGGCGCATTCTTCTCTTCCAATTCCAGCCCTCCCTATTATGTAAGCGATTCCATTCCTTTTCAAAAAAATACCTTTTTTCTTCAAGGCATAGACATCATAACATAAAATTAGTAGAGTTCAAATAAAATTTTAATAGTTACAAAAAAATTGTAACAACCTTTGTCAGATTTTTGTCAGCACAAAAAACCACCTCTCCAAAAGAGAGATGGTCAATTGACACTTACCCGGTTCCTGCCGCAATGTTTTGACTCGTACAATGCTTTATCCGCCCTGCCCAAAAGCGTATCGGTATCATCGCCCGGCCGGTACTCCGCTATGCCAAAGCTTGCGGTCAGCTTGCCAGCCTCCTTGAACCGATGCTGTTCGACCAGCTTTCGGAGATACTCCGCCTTTTTCCATACTTGATTTCCTGTAGAATCGGTGAACAGGATGAATTCCTCCCCGCCCCAGCGGCCAAAGCAGTCGCCCTTTTCCAGGTTCTCCGACACCAAGGCGGAAAGCTCTTTTAACACACAATCACCAATCTTATGGCCATAACGGTCATTGACCCTTTTAAAATGGTCGATATCGAAAAAGATGATTGAAAACAGCCTGTGTTCCTGCCTAGCAGCAGTCAGTCTCTCTCCCAGCCACTCATCGATTCTTCTCCTATTGGCAATCGCGGTTAATGAATCCACATACGCATGCTTCCGGAAAATCTCAATCTCCGTATAAGCTCTGAACAAATACTGTGCATAATAGAGAACCAGGATATAGACAAGATTGGCAAAATAAAACTGGCTGATCGAATCAATCGATTCGGATGATAGATGCTTAACATCCAGCAAGCCGATGGAAAGCGTGACAAGAAATATCCCTACGGAAAAAAACAAACCCTTCTTCGACCCGACCGTCACGAAGATCAGCATGAAGTATAAAGGCATCCAGACGATGAAATCCCCCAAATCGCCAACTCCAGTCCTTGCAAGCTGGCTATGGATCACTTCATATACCGTGATGATATGGTAGACACTGATCAATAATAGATTGGAGTATTCTCCAAAGCGCATTCCTTTTTTATAAAAGACCAGGAACCAGCTGAACACAAACCAGGAAAATAAAGAAGCATTGATTGCCAGATCAATAGTATTGCCATGATTCATCAAACTATTGATCAAAACAGCCAGCGAAACGAACGGCAGCACCCAGAGATAGATACTCCGCTTCAGTTCATCAACCGACTCATACTTTTTAATCATCTTGTTCATCTCCCAAACGGATCGCATCGATTAGCCGACACGCTTCCTCAACACGGAACAACTGCTCCCTCGGTTTGCTTTGCGCCATTATCTCGCCCCGACCGTATTCATTCATATGATTCTTTTTTACTAGAGAAGTTTATTTTAATCTATTTCAGAGGCGAATGAAAGAAGTAAAAAAAAGCTTTAGTTACTTTGTTCCTTCTCCTTCTTCCCCTGCCCGGTTGCCGGGAAACGTGGAGAATCGTCCAGTTTCTGCGATTCCTTATATCGTACCTGTCACTTTTTTTAAAAAAATGGTAAATTAGTTAGGAACAAAAAGGAAGGGAGCTTTTTCGATGACAAACAACGACCAAAACAACACATTGCCGCCTAAGACTTGTGAAATCGACCGCCTTGTTACAATGGAAGCTGATGTCAACAAAGTGCTGGAAGGCAAGAAAACGGCGACACGCCGCAACGGTCGATACGCTGATGTGGGCGAAATCATGGTGCTGAAGGGCAAGAAATTCGTTGTGGATAACGTTTATTCCCAGTCACTTGGAGAACTGAGCGATGAGGATGCCCATCGGGAGGGCTACGGGACAATCGAGGAATACAAGCAGTCGATCTTGTCCTATCATCCGGGAATGCCATGGCTGCCGCAAATGCGAGTTTGGGTTCATGAGTTCAGCCCTGTTGAAGAATAATTTTTCCGCATGGATCTAATTTACCGAACCATCATTTATTTACATGTTTCCAGTGTCATCGCTTCGATCGGCCCGTTCTTCATCGTCAGGCCGATTATAAAAAAACTCCCATTGGCTGAAGAAAAAGAATTGGCTGCCTACCTGACAACATTGCGGTCCATTGTAAGGCTCTCCATGCATGCAGGCCACGTGCTGGTCGGAACCGGTATCCTCCTGGTGATTCTCGGACCGTGGAAATGGTCAGCCCCATGGATCGTCATGACACTGGCGCTCATGTTTTCATCACTTTTTTTCCTCGCACGGGCCTTTTCGCCGACCCTGAAGAAATTCGGGGAGAAAGGCACCGACAAAGCCAGACTTTCAGCAAGGCTGCAGCGCACGATCTGGATATACATCATCCTCTTGATGTCCATGCTCTGGTTCATGGTCGTGAAGCCCGCACCCTGGTAAAGTCTGCTGGCATGACTAAGTCCGGGCTGGTGCCCGGACTTTTTATATGGATTGGAATATCCTCTCCAGGCTCTCCTTTTCACTTCTCTTGTTGCCGGCTGGAGTGCCTAGTCATCTTTTAGTGCTGGATTCCTGTTCATCTATTAATGTTTGATTCTAGTTCCATCCGGAAAACGTCCTTAATGTCTGCAGCACGCATGAACAACATCGTTCCGGCATCCTGGATCGCGGACGCTCTCTAAAAGCAAAACCGACTTGCAACTTCACCGGCAGCTTTTGATTAGCCCAATAACTCAGCGGACAATGTTCGTGATGGTCAAATGCCCAATAGCTCATTCTTCGTGAGCGAAGCGCTTGATGCGGTCACCGATTTGATCACGGACACGCTGGAAGACAGCCCACTTCTCTTCTTCAGTGCCTTTTGCCTTTGCCGGATCATCGAAACCCCAGTGCTCGCGCCTTACTTGCGGAGGTGTTGCCGGGCAATGCTCATCCGCATGGCCGCAGAGCGTGACAACCAGGTCCGCATGGTTCAGGATTTCCGGGTCAATGACATCAGATGTGTGGCCGGAAATATCAATGCCCACTTCGTCCATCGCCTTGACTGCGTCCGGGTTCAAGCCGTGGGCTTCAAGGCCAGCGCTTTTCACATTCCATTCGCCGCCCAAGTATTTTTTTGCCCAGCCTTCAGCCATTTGGCTTCGGCAGGAGTTTCCTGTGCATAGAAAGTAAATTGTTTTCTTCGACATCTTGAATCGCTCCCTTTTTAGATAATCCGCAGCCAAATATACAGGCCTGCCAATGTGATGAATAATGTAGGTATGGTTAAAATGATACCAGTCTTGAAATAAGTCCCCCATGATATTTTTACACCTTTCAACGACAAGACATGGAGCCATAACAAAGTGGCCAGGGAACCGATCGGCGTGATCTTCGGACCGAGATCGGAGCCGATGACGTTAGCGTAAATCAACGCTTCTCGTGTGATACCAGTTGTATTCGTATCTGCTATGGCCAGCGCATCGATCATGACGGTTGGCATATTGTTCATGATCGACGAAAGAATCGCCGCGATGAAACCCATCCCCACTGTAGCAGCGAACAAGCCTTGATCAGCCGCCAGCTGGATCACATCCGCAAGCAATTTGGTCAATCCCGCATTGCGCAGACCATAAACAACGACATACATCCCAATCGAGAAGAACACAATCGCCCATGGCGCGCCTTTGATGACCTTTGCTGTATGGACCGCGGGGCTCCGCCGAGCCATTATTAAAAAGAAAATCGCGACTGCGCCGGCGATGAATGAAACCGGAATTCCAAGGAATTCGCTGGTAAAATAACCGGTAAGCAGGATGCCGAGTACAAGCCACGAAAGGCGGAACATCTTGATATCCTTGATTGCATCAGATGGTTTCTTTAAATCGGACAAATCATAATTGCGCGGGATGCTTTTACGGAAAAATAAGTATAAAACCAAAATACTTGCTGCCAATGAGAAAAAGTTCGGCACAATCATCCTTGATGCATATTCAACAAATCCGATATCAAAATAGTCAGCAGAAACAATGTTGACAAGGTTGCTGACAACCAGCGGCAGCGAAGTCGTATCAGCGATGAATCCGCTCGCCATGATGAACGGGAACACCATTTTTTCTTCGAATTTCAGGTTCCGCACCATCGCAAGGACAATCGGAGTCAGGATCAGCGCAGCGCCATCGTTAGCGAATAATGCAGCTACCCCAGCCCCAAGCAGGGTAACATAGACAAACATCCTAGTGCCATTCCCTCGTGCGGTCCTGGCCATATGCAGCGCTGACCATTCGAAAAATCCGATTTCATCCAGGATAAGCGAAATGATGATCAAGGCAATAAATGTCAGGGTTGCATTCCAGACGATGCCGGTTACATCAATGACATCCTGAAAAGAAACAACACCGAACAGTAAAGCTATTAACGCTCCTCCCATCGCCGACCAGCCGATGCTTAAGCCCTTAGGTTGCCAGATGACCAGCGTCAGCGTGACAAGAAAGATGATTGAAGCAATAATCGAAAATGACAAATTGAAGCACCTCCATCAATTGCAGGAAATCCGTTTTCCCTGCTTCTCCAGCTCTATTAATTTTTCCTCTTGTCCAGGCACCGCTTCCAGTAGCATCTCGAGAAAATCGAAATATTCGTATTCCCTGTTCAATGAGTAGAAAATCCACTGCCCCTTCCTGCTTTCATTTACCAGACCGGCATCCTTCAATTTCCTGATATGCTGGCTAATTGCGGGCTGGCTCGCATCAAACATCGCGACGAACTCACATACACAGCAGTCCTGATCTGCCAGAATCCTCATCATCGTCAATCGGGTTTTATCGCCCAGCAACTTGAGGATGGCTGCAGCCTGATCAATTTCAATTCTTTGAACAATATTCATCGATTTCGCCTCCATTGCTTTATTAGCATATAACGATTTGCTTATATACTCAACCTGCTGAACGCATTTTTTTAATAACATAAACTATTGCAACAATCCGGGACGCCCTTGTATATCCGGTTATCCAGCATGATTCCAGTTTCGAAAATGCTGATTATCAAAGGCATGGAAATTGGTCCAGAGACCAGTTCAGCTGAGGCCGGCTTGCCCGACAGTAACTTTCTGAAATCGATTTATTCGCCTTCATCCTGTCTGTTATCACCAAGTCGACGATTTCCGGTTTTATCTTTTATCTCGTTTAAAAGAAGTTGATTAAGAATGAAGGAGGCGGCTATGTAATCAATGGTCGGCAAAACAAATTGGAATGTTGCAGCATCAGGATCAAGGAAGCGGCTCCGAATCAGACAAGAAAAGAGCAACTTGCCGTGAAGAAGGCTTTCCAAACCGCTGGCGCTTTCCATTAATTGGACAAACGGGAGATTCCGTGGCTTGATTGGGAGATTACGACAAAGATTTGGGAGATTATCGAACTGGATCGGGAGAATATGGAACCAGATTGAGAGAATATCGGATCCTATTGGGAGATTCCCCGATTTGGCAACAGAATTAGCGGACACAAGGTGTGTAAATCCCAGAATTGAGCGCAAATCAGCGGACACCAAGATCGTAAATCCCAGAATTGAGTGCAAATCAGCGGACACAAGGCGCGTTTTCCCGCCCAATTAGCTATCCTAGCGCCTGATTCCCAGAATTGACTGCCCAATTAGCGGCCCTAAACGCCCGATTCCCAGAGTGTTCGACTGAATCGCGTGATTCCATGACCTGACTGACTAATTTCCGAGATTCCTGGCATCAGCCACGAGAATCAGGAATATATCCGGCAATTTTCCGCGTCAAAAAAAAAGGCTATTGCATTCCTTTCACGGAGATTCAAGCATCCAGTCGGGAATTTCTTCTTCCAAAAGAAAAGATGGAGCCGGGATATTTCCTGGCTCCACCTTCTTCTATTCTTCAGGTTCGATTTTAGGCATGATTTCTACTTTGATTTTTCGGATCCGGTGGTTTTCGACCTTCTGGACAATGATTTTCAGGTTTTCATACTCAAATGAATCACCGTTTTCCGGAATGGTTTCAAGCGTCTCGAAAATCCAGCCTCCAAGATTGTGGTAGTTCGTTTCTGGCATTGGAACATGCAGCAATTCTGCGAAGTCATCCAAATCAAATTGTGCATCGAACTCATATGTTTTTTCATCGAGCTTCGTCATAATGTTGATTTTTTCATCGTGCTCATCCCAGATTTCCCCGACCAGCTCTTCTAGGATGTCCTCGAGGGTGATCAGGCCGGATGTGCCGCCAAATTCATCGACAACGATGGCCATATGGCTCTTCGTCCTCTGCAGCTCAGGCAGCAGCGTGGCCACCCTCATTGATTTCACAACAAACATCGGCTGGCGCAGGAGCTCACGGACATTCACTTCCTTGCCCTGGACAAGCTGAGCTAAGAATTCGCGTTCGGACAAAAAGCCGATGATGTTATCAATGTTATCTTCATAAACCGGTATACGTGAAAATCTCTCTTTAAGAAAAATTTGCTTAATTTCCTCCACGGACTGGTTCACTTCGATTGTAATCATATCCATTCGATGTGTTAAAACCTCACCAACGAGGATTTCATTGAATTCAAGAGAACGATGGACCAGTTCCCTCTCGTCCTTGTTGATGACGCCTTCTTCTTCACTGATGTCAACCATCACCTTGATTTCTTCCTCGGTGACGGATGGGGCAGCTTCTCCGTCTTTTGAAAAAACCTTTGAAACGAAGGCTTTCAGCTTGCTGAACAGGAAGTTGACCGGGGTCAGGACTTTGATCAGCAAAAGCAGGATTCCGGAAATCTTCAAAGAATAGATCTCGGCATTTTCCTTGGCAATCGATTTCGGCAGGATTTCGCCGAAAATCAGGATCAGGATGGTCATCCCAAAGGTACTGACAATCAGGCCGGTACTCGCCCCGAAAATGTCAACTGCTACTTTGGAAGAGATGCTGGCAGCTGCGATATTGACAATGTTATTGCCTACTAGTATCGTAGACAGCGCATCATCAAAGTTCTCGGAAATGTTCAAAGCATTCTTGCTTCCAGCCCGTCCCTCTGTCACATAATTTCTCAGCCTGATTTTATTCACGCTGGAAAAAGCCGTTTCCGCCGAAGAAAAGAAGGCAGATAAAAGAATTAAAACACCTAGAAAAATGATTAAACCTATGGGCACTTCCAAAAATATTCACTCTCCGAAAAAAATTTATTAGTTTCATTTTACTGTCCAGCCACAGAGAAATCAAATACTGGCACTTCCCGGGACAAACTACTTTACGCCTATTCTTTATATGGCAGAAAGACTGTATAGGTTCCATGAATCTTTCTTTTCCCTATTTGCACACTTCCAAATCGCTTCCACCTTTTTTATTCCTCTTAAACAGGGTAAATTCCTTAATAGCATCCATTTTTTCACGGCATAAAAAAAACGCCATGGTCCGGCGCAAGGTTCATACGAGCGTAAGCTTATTATTTTTATTGAAGGTTCTGGCAAACTCGCTGATTGATTCCAGATCCAAGGTTGACTGGTCCTGGTTGACTCCGCTGACGTTTTTCACGACCATTTTCTCAAAGAAGTTCATCTTGGAAAAAATGAATTCACCGCCGAAAAGCCCTTTGGCAATGGCTGTTTCCCTCAGTCTTTCTGGAAAGGCATGATCGAATTGAGCATGCGCTTCCTGGCCTTCCCGCATGCAGCATAGGAAAAGGCCGACGTTCTTCCTTTCAAGAATGTCCATATTTTCCTTCATGAACCTTTTTACCTTCCCCTGAATGCTCCCAGCGTGGATGGATCCCCCAATGATGACGGCATCGAAAAATTCGAGGTCCGAATAAAGCTTTGTCCGCTGCAAATTCAGGACCACCACGTCTCCTTCGATTTGCTTCCTTAGAAGGTGTGCCGCTTTTGCAGTAGTACCATGTGTTGAGCAAAAAACAATCAAGCATTTCATTGGATCGCCTCCATCATGGTCTCTGGTCAATTTTCCGTACAAATATCCATTTGGGTCCATTATATCGTTATGTTCGCAGGAGATCACAAAATAATTTTGACGGTTTTCTAACATTTCCCAAATACTCTATGATAAAAAACGGCGATTTTCCCTTTCCAGTTCGAGCAATAGCTGCTTCATCTCAATCCCGCCCCGGTAGCCTGTCATTGAACCATTTTTCCCGATCACACGGTGACATGGGATCACCATCAATACTGGATTCGCTCCGATTGCGGTTCCGACTGCCCTGACAGCTGATTTCTTATTGATTCTTTCGGCAATCTCCCCATACGAACAGGTTTCCCCATACGGGATGGCCATAAGGGCTTCCCAAACCTCCTCCTGGAATGGTGTCCCCTTTACATCGACAGGCACAGAAAAGGACCTTCTGCCTCCCTCAAGGAATTCCGCCAATTCCATTGTATATCGCTGCAGAGCTTCCCGGTCTTTTATCAAAAACGCTTCGGGAAACTGCTTCTTGATTTTCATTTCAAACTCCTCGAAAGCTTGATCGGGTGTGCCGACATAACAGAGGCCATATTCTGTCGCGGCTACATATAGCTCCGTCTTATAAAAATCAAGCTTCGTCCATGCAATCTCTTGTCGTCTGGTTCCCTGCATTCTTCATTCGCTCCTTTTTCCGGCAGATTGCTGGCGTGCTGCCATTTTTTCTTGACCATTATCAAAGAAAGGGTCTCGAAAACCCGGTTGATGGATGATCGCGGCATCCCGGCTTCCTTCACCCATTCAAGTGCTTTCTCAAGTCCCACCATCCGGGTATATTCGGCACGCGGCAAGCTTGAACAGCCACTGGAGATGGAAGGGACTTCGATGGAATAGATCGGCCCCAGTTTCCATGGCCATATTCGAGCAGCAGTCCCAATCAAAGCCCGACCCATTCCTCCCCCGTCGGGACCGGGTCATCCAGCTTCATTTCCGTTTTGTTCGAGCGTTAAACAGCACTTCTTGAGAATACACATTCTCTTTATTCAGCACCCTCGGCTTCCAGTATTTTTGCCGGCAATAAATCCCGGTTTTTTTTCGCATTAAACGGAAACCTCTATCCATGATGATTTCGTTTGTCGGCAGCGGATAGAACCCGGTTTTTTACCGCATAAATCGAAACTTCATCATACGCATCACCACAGTCCACACTTGTCCTCCAGTACTTACCCAGAATCGGCGCCATAGATATCGCTCTAATATAAGTATAAACTGAACCATCATGAAGAAAAGGTTTGTTTAATGAAAACGCAAGAAATGATAATTTTGAAGTTACAAAACAAGGAAAAATATGAATAAAGTATTCAGAATTTTCTTTACTCTTAACAGATTACACTTTACGATAAGAATGGGATGGCAAACATCCCCTATTAATTGGAAAGGGGGAGTAAACGATGAACAATGCAAAGAAACAGCTTATTTTTTCAAAAGAGGACGATGGCCCATAGTAAGGAAGGAGAATGTGAATGGCACAACTGAATAAGGCAATTGAAATTGTTCGTTATCATGAAGGTCTTGCCGCAGGGATCGCGAAAATGTGGAACATGAGCCGTGACAGCTGGGGCGGCGATACCCGTGTCATGACCGAAGAGCAGGTAAAGGCAAAAGAAGCCAATTCAGATAATATCGAGCTTTATCTCGCAATGGATGGCGAAGAAGTTGTCGGCTATTGCGGTTTGTCCAAATATAAAGAGGATACCGGATCCTTGTATATTCCCCTGCTGAATGTCCGGCCCGATTACCATGGACATAAAATTGGGAAAAAGCTTGTCCGGATGGCGCTGGAAAAAACAATCGAACTAGGCTGGCCGCGCCTTGACCTTTACACTTGGCCAGGGAACACGAAAGCAGTCCCGCTATACAAAAAGTGCGGGTTTTTTTGGGAAGACCGCGATGACACAACCCATTTGATGAACTTCATTCCCCAGGTCCTGAACACTCCATTGTTGAGGCAACACTTTGTGGAGCTTGATTGGTATGAATCCAGCATACGGCAAATCGAAGTGAATCCGGACGGCGTCAAGAAGAATGGATTTTCTTTTTACGAATACAGCTGGCAGAACGAAACGAGGCAGCTGCGTGTCCAGTTTGAACGGACCGGACGGGGGATCAGCCTGATTGAGACAGACGACTTCCTGCTTGAGATTTCAACGGAAAGCCATGAAGTGATCGAGCAGGATGAGCTCAGCTTCCGGATCAGGATCGTGAATAAAGGAACGGCGCCTCTTGACGTTAGAGCCTTTGGAACCGGCAATGAGCGTGTTGTCTATGATTTGGAGGAAGAATTGACTGTGGAAGACGAGGCAGTCCTCCCCGGCATTTTCACCGTAAAAAAAGGGGAAGAACCAAGCATTTGGCGGACCCACCCAACACTCGCTGCTACCATCACAATCAATGGTCTCGAATGTGAGCTGAAGCTTGGCCTTTTCCCTGTCCAGCCGGCTAAAATCAAAGCAGTCTATTTCGGGAACTTATGCTTTTTAAATAAAGGAACATACGTGGAATTAGAAATCAAAAACCACCTTAATGAGGATGCTGATTTCGAAATCTGCTTTCCTCCTATCCAGCAGGCGGAATTGGAGCGGGAACAGTTTACATCCTGGATTCCTTCAGGCGGAAGAAAGAAGCTCTCCATTCCCTTAAGGGTAAAACAGTACGGATTCTGCAATCCATTGCTCTCCATTAAAGCAAGGAAGAAGGACGGCACGAAATTGTCCTTCGAACAAGAAATCGCTGTTGCCTTTAAAGGGATCGGCGAGAAGTTCGGCGGTGAAACGAAGGATCACTGGCATATCTTCAACGGGCTTGCCCAGGTGAATGTCCGGAAACGGGATTTGCTGATGACTGCTGGAAGGAATCAAAAAGCGGAGCAGCCCTGCGCCCTTATGGCTCCTAAACTCGGAAAACCCTATTCACTCGAATTCACGAAAAAGAAGCCTGCTTCTGTGATTTGGGAGGCAAATGATTCATCAATCTTGCTCGAAATCAGGCTTGAATCGTCAGAAATGGAAGGGATTCATCTTACACAGGCGTACCAGCTGTTCAGTGAAGGAATTGTCCATAGCTGGGGCGAAGTCGAGAACAGCGGATCGATTACCCATCCTGAAGTCGCACTTAGCCAGCCCATTTACCACGAACTAGGGAAAACCTACTTCCCCCTTGATGGAAAGGTTGTCCGTTTTTCCGAAAGCAAACCACTTGAAGTTGGCGACTTGAACCCTTCCAGTATCACAGGAAACTGGTATTTCAGTGAAGACAACGGAGAGCCAATAGGCGTTTCCTGGTCACCTGAAAGCAAGGCTGCGCCTGAAGGGTGGCAATTCATCATCGAGGACAGGTTCGGCAGGATGGAACCTGGAGCGAAGCATGCCTCTGGCAAAATCACTTTAGCAATAGGGACCTTCCAGCATGTGGACGAATTCAAGGCCTATGCCGAGCAAATGCCGGTGAAGAAAACAGAAGAACCAGCGGATGAGCTGGATTTTCGGCTTGAGCGGATGATTGCCTCCCCTGCCGCAGAAATCCCGTTCACCCTGAAAACATATCGGAACAGCTATCTTGACGGGAACTTGACAATAAACGCGGCAGGACAGGAATGGGATGCCGGGTCGATCGTGCCCCAGGAAGAAAAGGTGATCCATTCGGGAACGTTTCCCTCTCCAGGCAATGAGCCGGTATCCATCCTATCCGCTATTTTCAGCGAAAAATACAGGACATCCGTTTTTTCCGAGCTGCTTCTGCTTCCTAACGGGAAGGTAGGCACAAGCATTGCTGAAGATGGTTCGTTATCCGCATCTAACGGGAGGCTTGAACTTAAAACCAATCCCAGTTATTATCCTGGCCTATACTCCATCATGGTCGATGGCCAGGAATGGCTCGACCATTCCTATCCGGAACGGACTGCAAAAGCCTGGTGGAATCCATGGGCTGGCGGCATGAAAACGGCCCCGTCAGGAATCAATACTTTTTCGCTTTTAAAAGAAAAAACTTCGGCAGCTGCATCTGAACGGCTGGACAGTGCGGGGAATAAATGGAGCGGTATCGCCATCACAACCGAAATCACTGAGAACGGACATTGGAAAGGAGCCGTCTATGTTCAATACTATTTGATGCTGCCCGGTGTGCCGGTACTGGCCTCTTTCGTTGAATTGAAAAAAGACGGCGGTAAAATAGTGGAAAGTGATCTCTGGGTGACAGATCTGTTCATCGGCTGTCCAGACCTCACGGAGCTTGGGGTGTCAGTTACCGGAAACAGTCACACGCAATCTTATCGTGCAGGCCTTCAGGAAATCCCATTCTTTTTGAATGAGGATAGTTCTATTTCTTTTACAAATAGGCCGGAAAAACTGTATTTCATTCCCGGCAAGGATAGTGGACAGATAGAGGGATATATGAACAAAGATGCCTTCCAGCTTACCGTAAAGCAGCCAGGGATGCCGGAATATAGCCGCGCAATGACCGATCCACTGTTCTTGCTGTTCGATGATCGCGTACTATCCGCAGAGCTTGTGAAAAAGCTGAAAAGAATCCAATTTCCGAAGGAGAGCCCATGAAAGTAATCGATGCACACATGCACCTTTCAACGATCAGATCTTTCCGGCAAACAGCCGATAAGCTGTCATTTGTCGACTACTCCCCAGCGGGAATCATTAAGGAATACCATGATGCCAACGTTGTTCTCGGCATCGCCATGGGGCTGACGGAAACCGACCGAATGGGTTTTCCTGATGATGCCGCGGCCACACCGATGGGCCTCGACATGGATAACGTTCCCGACTGCATTTTTTGCTGTGCGGGCGTGAATCCGTATGATTTGGACGCGAACGCCCTTCGCCGGCTTGAGGCTGAGCTGCAAAAAGATAAAACTGTTGGAATCAAGATTTATCTCGGTTACTATCCTTTTTACGCTTATGATGAAATATACGGACCGGTTTACAAGCTGGCTGCTGAATACGAGATGCCGGTTGTCTTCCACACAGGGGATACATATTCGGAACGTGGTTACCTGAAGTATTCACACCCGCTCGCGATTGACGAAGTAGCCGTGAATCATCGGGATGTCAATTTCATGATCGCCCATTTTGGCGACCCATGGACACTGACAGGCGCCGAGCTTATCTACAAGAACCCGAATGTGTTCGCCGATCTCTCCGGATTGATTGTCGGCACGGAAAAAGATCTGATGAAACGAAGCCAGGGCCGTTTCCTTGACCATTTGCGCCATGCACTTGAATTTGCCGACTCCTACGATAAATTGCTGTTTGGCACTGATTGGCCCCTGATTCCAGTCGCTCCTTATATCAAATTCATCAAGGCACTGATTCCCGAGGAGGACCACAAAGCCGTGTTTTTCAACAATGCTTTAAAACTGTTCCCAAAAATCAGGCAGTTTGTTGATTGAAAGTTGAAAGCCCCATTATCATACCGATAATGGGGCTTCTCTTCTTTCCTTAAAACATGATTGCGTCTAATGAGTATTTACCCGCTCCAGTCAGCGCGATGCCGACAGCAATCGCGAT
This sequence comes from Bacillus sp. REN3, assembly GCF_017912555.1. Classification (GTDB taxonomy): domain Bacteria; phylum Bacillota; class Bacilli; order Bacillales; family Cytobacillaceae; genus Mesobacillus. Next base: position 258,807 of record NZ_JAERSD010000002.1, read on the forward strand.
CAGGACGAGGTTGTATTCATAACCATTCTGGGTAGCCCAGAGACCGTTTGCACCGTGGACCTTGGCAATCGCGCCGCCCATTGTCACCGCAATCATGAGCCCTGCCAGCGGGGTAAGCAAGCCAGCTGCGAAAAGAAGACCGCCGCCCAGCTCGGCAAGACCGGCCAAAATTGCCATTGTCACACCTGGTTTGATCCCGATCGATTCCATCCAGCCTCCTGTGCCTTTCACTCCGTAGCCGCCAAACCAGCCAAACAGCTTTTGCGCTCCATGGCCAACAAACAGCAAGCCAATGACCAATCGTATGATCAGTAATCCTAAATCCATCATGATTCATTCCTCCTAATATTTCTACGAGATTGTTTATCTCGAATTTGAGATTTTTTAATTCAAGATATATGATACAGCTTCTCTCCACATCCGTCAATGAAAAAATCCTAAATAGACGTGTGGGAAGTCGATGCCAAAGGTGAAGCGGTTTCTGGACCGATTGATTTTGCTGCAGGGTGAGCCATCTTTCCTGAACGTGGCAACTGTTCTGTTTTCGCCAACGCCCCTAAGATTGCAGCCAAAACCGCCTGCGAGGGAGAGACTGAAGCCCCAACCCGCAAAACAAGGCACTTAGGCACCTTTTTTCAGGTAAGAAATGCCCACCCTTTTCAAAAGGATGGGCTTTGGACTATAAAAAGAAAACAAGTATCTGTGCGGCAATCGCGACAAAAATCAGCGCGAATGGATAAGCAGCTGCATATGCAATCGAGGGATCCTCCGAATCAATCAGCTGGTTTGTCGCCCCCAAACCGGGTGTGCTTGTCATCCCGCCGCATAACGCCCCTAGAGAATGGATGACACTTAAGCCAAACAGCCTCCTTGCGATGAAAAAGCCGGCAATGACAGGAAGGGTTGTGATGATTGCTCCGCCGATTACCAGATTGAAGCCCTCCTGCTGGATGACGTCGACAATGCCTCTTCCAGCGGTTGTTCCTGCACCTGCAAGGAACAGAACGAGCCCGATATCACGGATGACCTGGTTCGATGGCTGATAGTAACGCGCGTGGATCGGACCGAGTTTGCCGAAGTGTCCGATAATCAGTGCGATGAATAGCGGTCCTCCCGCCACCCCAAATGTAATCGTTCCCAGCCCAGGCATATGGATTGGCAGCATCCCTGCCATGATCCCAAGCAAGAGCACAAGGCTGAGCGAAAGGATGTGGACATTGGTCACGGACAACTTCTTTTTACTGAACAGCTTTTCAATATCATCGAGCCGGTCTTCGCTGCTGACAAGCGTCAGTACATCTCCGCGCTCAAGCCGCCATTTCGGTTTTTGATTGAATTCAAAGCCGCCGCGCTCGATCCGGGTTACCGTAACCCCATATTTCTGCCTTAATTCCAGCTCTTTGATCGTCTTCCCTATTAAATCAAGCGAATCGACGGTTACTTTCCGCAGCTTTATATGGTCATGATTTTCAAAGTTTGTCTTCACTTCTTTTCCGACATCGCCGCACAGCCGCTTCAGGTCGCTGAGAAGACCGACCGCGACAAGCCGGTCGCCAATAAGTATGACCGTGTCATTCAAGGCAATGATATTGCGGTCACCGCGGATGACCCTGCTGATGACTACAGAATCGTACTGGTTGAACCTCAGTTCCTCCAGCGTCCTTTTATTGACAGAAGGGTTGGTGACCTCGATGGTCATGGCTTCAGGAGATTCGGCATTGCGGATCGGCCCGGCTTTCTTATTCAAATCTGCTGCTAAATCGATTTTCAATACACGCGGCAGGATCTGGACGAACAATACAACAGCAAGCACTCCAAAGGGATAGGCAATCCCGTAGCCGACTGACGCCAGAGGGTCGCCGGTTGCCTGAAGAGCGGCTGCAAGTCCTGGGGTGCTTGTCAAAGCCCCCGTCATGATGCCGATGCTTAAAGCTGGCGACAAATCGAACAACTTGGATACGAGGATGGTTGTGACCGCGGCAACAAACACAATCAACAAACCGATGATGCCAAACACGGCCCCGCTCGATTTCATCATCCTGAAAAAGCGCGGGCCAGCCTGGAGGCCTACCGCTACAATGAACAGGCCAAGTCCAAGCTGCTGGATGACCGGCGAAACCTCGTAGCCAAAATGCCCGAACACCATTGCCGCCAGCAATACGCCGGACGTGCCAAGGCTCAGGCCGCGTATTTTGATTTCTCCGACCATAGAGCCAAGAAATAATATGACAAAAAGTAAAATTAATGGTTCTTCAAGCAACTCAAGTATACCGTCCACTGATGATTCCTCCATTGATACCGTACTCGGCCTTCCCATTGACTAGAATATCACGCAGAAACACTTTCCTGTTCCCCATTCGTGACTAATTGGAGAAGGAACTTTCCTATTCCTTTTACCCAACTCTGGATTTTTAATTGGTCCGCTTTCCTTGCTTCTTTTTCTTCAAAACCACATTTTCACTGGGATGTGTTGCTTTCCTCAAAAGGCCGCTGTCTTCGAGCCCAGACAATGGGTTGGGCGGCAGGATTCTCTCCAGAAAAATCAATAGGGGAAGCCCTGTGGATCCTTCAAGTACCCATGGTGCATCTTGCCCGTCCGCGAAACCAAAAGTCGGGGGCGCAAAGAAACTTGCATGCCATCAGCTCTCTAATAAGAGCCTTCTGAGAATGGCTGATCAAGCAGCCTTTGATGCTTAGCTTCCAGCTTGTGTATATGTTCCAATTCTTCCAGCAGGTCATGGATGGACAACAGTTCATAAAAAATGACTGCTTCCTCTGAAAACCGCTGGGACTGTGGTTCTCTGTCCTCGACTTCTTTTTTCAAAAGCGCAACCAACTCGCTGACGAGTGCAGCATGGCCATCATCGATCGTAAAATCAGCGTCAAAAAGGGTTGTCTTCATCGATTTGCCCATCTCGCTGATGACATGCTGTTTTTCCCGATCGAGTTCAAGCGAGGGAAGCGACAGAAGATTCCCCAGATGGTAATGGATTTGCCTTAAGATTGCCAGCTTTTTATATTCGTAATGAAGGCTTCTCATATCTTTTCGGTCGGAGCGGTGCAGCTTCCACTCATCCTTTTGATAGGTACAGAGCGTTTCAATCGATTCCAGCTTTTTGAGCAGTTGCCGGAAATCCATTTTTGTAGTCTGGTGCAAAGGCTGGTTTTGAATGATTTCAAGGATCCTTTTTTCCAACATGTTCCCCGTATCCCTGACAGCCTGCCCAATTTTTTCCTGGATTGGCCGGGAATAGTCAGGCCGGATGACCAGCAGGTTCACCAATGTCGAAACGGTCAACCCAATTCCAGTGGTCCCCAGACGGACTAAAAAGGAAGCGAAATAATTATCCTGTACCGTGGAAATCATTGCCACCCCAGTGAGGACTGCCACCAGCGCCCCATCATGCAGACGGAGCCGGTGACAGGCGATGATGGTCGCTACGGCAACAAGCATATACGTAAGCGGGCTCGGTCCAAATGCAAAGTTGAATACAACGGAAAAAGCAGCGCCAATCGCCGATGCCGGAAAACGGACAAAGGCTTTTTTTATCGAATCAGCAGCAGTTGGTTCAACGGTGACAATCGCGGTAATGACCGCGAACATTGGCGGCCAGTCAAGCCAGTCACAAATAAGCGCCGTCAGGAATACAGCAATCCCCGTCTTCAGCACCCGTCCGCCAACAAAATTAAACCTTTTAAACACATTCATCGGACATTCCTCTTTTAAAGCCATATATTGATTCATTATAACAAAACGGAGGCAGCAATGAAGCAGGAACAAAAAACGAGAGCGCCCATTCAGCCCCGCCCAGCCCCGCCGTCCGATCAAGATTGCCTCATCCTGTGGCAACGTCGGCTCTAAGCCATCCGTGTCCTTCGAAGGCTTGACAGTGAGGAAATTGGCAGCACTGAACCGTCTCGAGGAGCTTAGCCTGATTTTGGACCACATGTAAAGAATTTAATAATTACATGTTAAGTAATGAAAATGCCCCTCCTTTACAGAGGGGCATTCATACTAATTGATGATCATCACATTGCCGTCCACTTTGACCCCTTCCGGAACTTGGATATAAAGGAAGCCATGGTTGAAGAAAACTGTTTCATGATTGAAATATATATTGCCATCATCGGAAAACTGGCTGAATGGGAATGGCAAGGAAAACTTAGCAAACTCCAGTTTCAGTGGCGCAGGCGGATAAATGACAATATTCGCGCCTTCAGCTTCGAGCTGGGGAGGTGGAATTCGATCCGAAATATCAACATTCTCAATGTATGATTTCGATCCGTAATAATATGCTGCGGCCTCCCCTTCCAGACCTGGTACACTTTCAACAAAAGTCAGCATATAGAAATCACTGATAGCCGATTTGATAGACATGCTGTTTCCCTCAAGCGGAATTTTCCATTTCTCCTTTACTTCAGCACCTTTTATTTCATCAATCCTGCCGCTTTCGATCAGCCGAACATAGTCATTCTGGAATTCCCGCTGCCGCTCGATATCCCCACTGCTGACCGCCCTGCCCGCAAAGTGTTCCTTAGGAGGCAGTATAAAAGACAGAAGCGAGACGGCGGCGAGCACAATCACATATGCGAGAAACACCATTGAAGCCCGGTTTCCCTTGAGCATCCTTGGCAGCAAAACTTTGCTGAGAATGACACCAAACGTCAGCAAAATAATCAAAAAAACAACTATTGGAAAGACTGCGACCATTACTGTCTGACCTCCGTTCTATTCGTTGTGAATATGGCAATTCCAAAAGTGATCGAAGATACGAGCAGCACTTTCAGTGTGAACAGCCAAAAGGATGTTTCCCCGCCGAAAAATTTTGAAATATCCGGGATCAAAGCAGGTTGTTCAGGAATAAAGGCCTCGATGAAAATGCTCCCGAAGAAAACTGCCGGCAAGAGGAGAAGAAACAGCTTGTTCTTCTGGACAAGCATTCCAGCCAAGTAGCCGAATGCAGTGAATAAGAAGAGGTATAGAATGGTAGCAGCCAGGCCAGCCATGAATTCCGGGACGCTCAGTACCATGCTGGAGAGATAGTCCCTGTCTAGCTTAAGCAAACCGATGACCTTCAGGACTTGGGTCGAAAACAGCGTAGTCATGCCGCCTGTTATACTGGCCACGATCAAGAAAAGGACATTTGCTATATGGCTTGTAAGCCTATTGGCAATGAAGGCATAATCATCGAAACGGTATGCCTTGGTCGTCATGATAATCGCTGAAATAAACGCCCAGATCATCGTGAAAGCAAGAATCATATTGCCACTGTAATATCTCAAATCGTACTCAAAGTTGTCTATGCTGCCTCCCTGATTCGCTTCCCCGCTCAACGAAATCAGGATAGCCAGAATCTGCACGATCATTAAGGAAGTGAACATGCCGCGGTAAGATTTGAGCTTCAAGCGGACTTGTTTCCGGACGACCTCCCACATCTTAACGTCAGCTAAATACATCATCAATCCCGCCTTTCCTTTTATCTGTTAAAAACGAGCAGAGATCCTCAAGGGCGACTTTCGAAAAACTGAGGCCGCTCCTGATTGCCGATTCCTTTTGTTCCTCGGAAATTGTATTTCTGACTACGGCATACATGCCGCCGTATCCTGTCCTGATTTTATGGAAGACTTCCTGCTCTCCAAGCCAGCTGCCAACCAATCCTTCTTCCCCACTGATTCCGATGGCATAATCCCTTAACTCCTCTACTGGAAGATGCAACAGTTTCGTACCTTCTTTTATAAGAAGCAAATCCTCTAGAAGGTCCTCCAGCTCGGTTAAATGGTGGCTGGAAACAAGGATGGTCCGTGGATATGCAAGGTAATCCTTGAGGAGAGCCCTGTAGAAATCTTTTCGGACGCCAGCATCCATCCCGTTGGTGGGTTCATCATAAATGGTCAACGGACATCGCGCCGCCAAGCCTAATATAGCGTGCAGGGTGCTTTTCATCCCCTTGGAAAGCTGATCATGGGTTGATTTTGGATGAAGGGAAAAATAATCAAGCAATTTACTGGCAAGTTCCTGGTCCCAGTTAGGGTAAAAATCTCCAGCCGTTTCAAAAATTTCATCAAGAGTCATTGAGGATGGCAGATTCATATTTTCGTCGATAAAAATCAGATTGGCTGACACCTTTAAATTATTGAAGGGATTTTCATGGAAAACCCGGACTTCTCCTGAAGTTGGGCGGATAAATCCAGCTGCGATTTTCAGTATCGTTGTTTTCCCAGCGCCGTTCCTGCCGATCAATCCGGTAATCTTCTTCTCTGCCAATGAAAAAGTAAGGCCGTCGAGGGCTTTCTTTTTCCCATAAAGCTTCGTGACCTCCTTGAACTCCAGAATATTCATTTCCCTTCCCCCTTTAAATCCTGCTTTGCTTCCAGGATCATATTGATTAATTCTTCATCACTGATTTGAAGATACGCTGCTTCCTGGACCAGTTCAGACACCAAGGTTTTCAACGTCTGGTTCCTCCGCTTTTCCAGGATGATTTTCCTCGCTTCGCCTGACACGAACATCCCCAGCCCCCGCTTCTTGTACAGGATTTGATCATCAGCTAACATATTCAATCCCTTCGCTGCAGTTGCGGGATTGATATTCAACATCTCGGCAAGCTGGTATTGCGAGTATACTTTCTGATCTACTTTAATGCTTTCGCTGAGTATTTCCGTCTCAAGCCATTCTGCAATCTGAACATAAATCGGCTTCATACTGTCGGAATTCAGAATCAAATCCCCACCTCCTGGCATAGTGCATTACTCCTGTAATGTACTATACCTAATTTAACAGGATTTAACAAGAGCGTTTACGGATTTTTATCGGTTTTTCGTAATTGGGCCTTGGGATTTCCATTAATATTGCAAGGGAACCCGCAGATTTCGGCATAAACTGAATGATTCTTCTGGCTGTTCCCTCGCCTTCAAAAAGACCAGCTATATTTTTGGGCATACAAAAACCCCTTCACCATCGTGAAGGGGGGTCGCATTCATAATACTTTTTGTTTCTCATCAGGACTTTCCAGCTGCATTTTGTTCAATTCGAGGCGCATTTTCTCTGTTTCCAGCAGGAAATTCTCATGTTTGAGCCGTTCTAATTCAAGCTGATCTTCAAGCATATCACGCTTAATACGGGCCATCTTTTGGAAATGCGTGGCCACAATCGCAACAATCGGAATCAAAAAGGCAATAGCCCAGCTATCAATCAAAATCAATCACCTCAGATTAATTTCCTCATTATTCAAATGATAACAAATTGAGGAAAATAAAACCAGTCAGTAGGGACGATCAACTGGAAATGAGCACTCCTTCAAGCTCCTTGCTGATCTCCCTTGATCGATCGGCAGCGTGATGGACTGCCTGGGAGATTGCGTGTCCTCCGTTATTCCTTTTTAACGCAGTCAATCCTGCTGCTGTCGTTCCGTTTGGCGAAGTGACATTCTTTCGCAGCGTTGTTGGTGTATCGCCTTTCTCCAGGATCATTTTCGCTGCTCCCAAGATCGTCTGGGCGATAATTTCCCGGACCATGTTTTCATCCATGCCATTTTCGATGCCTGTAAGCTCCATGTGTTCCATCAAATAGTAGAAGTAAGCGGGACCGCTTCCTGCCAGCCCTGTAAAAATGTCCATCTGGTCTTCGGCAATCACAAATACTTTCCCCATTGTACCAAGAAGCTCTTTTACATCCTCCACTTGAGCCATTCCCGAGTTCTTCCCGGGAGAAATCGCAGTAGCGGATTCCTGGATCATGCTTGATGTATTGGGCATGACGCGGATGACCTGCTGGCCATCTTTCAGGTTTTCTTCCATAAACCCAGTGGAAATGCCGGCCAGAACCGAAACAACAAGCTGGCCTGGAGAGATTCTTTCCTTCAAGTCTGCAAGGGCTGCCGCAGCACCCTTCGGCTTCATAGCAAGAATGAACATATCAATCTCCTGATACGGCAGTTCGGATAGGGACGATACGTTCACGCCGTATTTTTCCTCCATCAATCCAAGTCTCGCCCCGTTGCTTTTATTGGTTACAAATACATTTTCCTTCTTTACTTTTCCAGACTTTACAACACCGGAAATCATCGATTCCGCCATTGAACCCGCGCCTAAAAAAGCAATTCTTTTATTATCCAACAAGAACGTTCACCTCTCTATTGAAAGTTGTGTTCGTACACCGTTCGTATTTTTTCAACGGTTCTAATGGTAACACGCTCAGGTTAAGATTCAAGGGAAACGCAGTGATTCGCGAGCAAACGGGCGAGATAATGAATGAAAGCGGAAACATCCTGACCAAAGTGTACTTTAAATTCCCTAGACGATACCTAATCTTCGATAAAGGCGAAATATGCCATAATACACGAGTCGACCGAAAGGCTGAAAAAAGGGTAAGCCCTGCAGCTCCTGCTTATAAAGGGTCACCGTCAGAGATCTCTGGACAGGATCAAACTCCCGGCTCGAAAGCATCCCGTGTTCCATCCTGGAGATGGAATAGCGGCCTTTATTCCCCGACAGTCCGAGGACGGATGGTAGCCGGTTTGGCTAGAAGGCAGCCATGACAGGGGGTTACCACCATTCCTCTTTATGGGATGTTTGCGCTCCCCTGGTTATGACTGTTGATAAGGAATGAAGGAAATCCCGGGAATCCTCACTTTCATCCCGGGTTATGCTCCTTATTGCAAATTGACTTTAATTGTTTTATCTGACCAGAAGCTTGGGAAGTATTGGAGCTGCAGCGCTTTGTCTCCAGCCGGCTGCTCGAAAGCGATTGTTCCGGAAACCTTTCCGCCTGCAGCCAATTCTCCTGACTGAAGGGCTGTATCGGTGTCGATTGTCGTGAACGCCTGGTCGACGATTTGTCCCTGGCTGTTCGCCATCTTGAAGTCGTATGGATTATACGAGATGTTTTCAGTGCCTGCATTGTTGATCTCAACCGTGACAATCACGAATTCATGGCTAGCTTTCGGCTGGTCAAAATCACTGCCTGCTGACTTTTCCACCTTCGTGACAGTCAGGATGTTATCGCCAAGCTGCACTTTTTCGCCAACAGCGAACTCTTCCTTTGCCGGCTGATCTTTTTGCTCCTGTTCTGTTTTCTCTTGAGCCGATGACGATGTTTCTCTTGATTCACCGACCGCCTTTTTGGCTGTTTCCTCTTCCCCGCTGCCGCTTGAGACAGCTGCAATAATCATGATTGCGGCCAACCAGAACCACCATTTTTTATAGAAAGGCTTTTTCATTCCTGTTTCCTCCTTATTGTTTCATTCTTTTTTCCGAAATGGTCTCTGTCACCATTTCATACATTTTCTCTACACCTTCATGAGACGCTTCAAAGGTGTAGGCATGCTTGGCATCAATGCCGATGCTATCCGCTTCCTTAGCTGCATCAATGTTGGCTCCCATGAAAATGAATTCCCAGCTGTACTTTTCCTGCTGATGCGTAATCAGCTCCTTTACCTTCCTATAAGTGAATTCACGGCTGGCATTTTCCATTCCATCTGTTGTTATGACAAAGATTACCTTTCCTGGCCTTTGTTCCTCCACCGTTTTGGACAGCCGCCAGCCAACATCAAGGATTGACTTGCCGATTGCATCCAAAAGGGCAGTGGTTCCCCTCACAAAGTACTCATCCTGTGTCAGCAGTGCATCCTTAGCGTCAATCCCATTCCAGAGAACTTCATATCGATCGTCGAAGAGAACAGTTGTCAGCACGGTCTGACCGTCCAGTTCACATTGTTTTTTCACAAATGAATTGAAGCCTCCAACCGTGTCGCTTTCCAGTCCGGCCATTGAACCGCTACGGTCAAGCAGGAAAATTATCTCTGTCAGATTCTTGTTCACTACCATCTTCCTCCTTAGCTTTATCTGATATAATAATAGCTGGAAGAATCCATTAATTGGTCGCTTGCTAAGCGACATTTCGGGGGATAGCTGCATGCTTGGTAAAAAGATACTGCTAGAATTGCAGGAGTTCGTCGATCAGCATTTGATCATTCAGCTATGTGAGAAATCAGCTGAACCAGATTACGTTCTAGAAAGCATTTCGCAATTTGAAATCGAAAGCTTCATTAAGCAAAAACGGAAACCGACACTGCAGAAAGTGCTGTTTGATTTCATTGATAGAAAAGGGGCAACGGACGCAGAGATTTATAAGAAGGCAGGAATTGACCGACGCCATTTCTCAAAAATCCGTTCGAATCCGGAGTATCGCCCCGGCAAAAACACGATGATTGCTCTCGCCCTTGCGCTTGAGCTGAATAAAAAAGAAACCGACAAGCTGTTAAGCTCTGCCGGCTATTCGTTATCGGACAGTGAACTGTTCGACCTTGTCATTCAATTTTGCATCGAGAAGAAAATCTATGAAATCATACAGGTCAACCAGGCTCTCGATTACTTCAGCCTGAAACCGATTGGAGGAGTATCATAGGAAAAAGCTGAGTGGTGCACTCAGCTTTTTTTCATACATCGACACCCTCCCCACATCCCTTAGCCCACGACTCAAAATCGAGAACGGCCTTTCCCGAGCGTATTTTCGGGGAACAATGCGGGGCAGATCGTGCCCATATGGGTGCTCGGAATTGCAGAACGGGAATTATTCGGAGCGGACGGGAATTACTCGGAGCGGTTCGTGACCAATTGGGGGCTTGGAAACACAAAACGGGAACGCAAACGCGATTTGCGAGACCAAACGGATGCCCGCAAACACAAATCGGGAGTGCAAACAAGCTTTGCGAGACCAAATGGGGGCGCGCAAACACACATCGGGAGTGCAAACGCGATTTGCGAGACCAAATGGGGGCGCGCAAACACACATCGGGAGTGCGAACACTATTTGCGAGACCAAACGGATGCCCGCAAACACACATCGGGAGTGCAAACGCGCTTTGCGAGTCTAAATGGGGGGCGCAAACACACATCGGGAGTGCGAACACGATTTGCGAGACCAAACGGATGCCCGCAAACACAAATTGGGAGTGCAAACAAGCTTTGCGAGTCCAAATGGGGGCGCGCAAACACAAATCGGGAGCGCAAACGCGATTTGCGAGTCCAAATGGGGACGCGCAAACACAAATCGGGAGCGAGCTGGGTCGGATCGCGCCCAAATTATGGCACGGAAAAACAATGCGGCGACGTTCATCATGCTTCTGGTTCGAGTGTCCACTATTCCCCTAAAGATGAAGCAGGAGAACCGTCCCCGTGCTTCACGCTTCGGGTTCGACGTGGACGTGGACGTCGTAGATTTCGTATTCTTCCATGAGTTTTTTCTCGACTCTGGTGGAGATGTCATGGGCATCCATTATATCGAGGTTGGGGGATACAGTGATGATGATGTCGACAACGATGTTGTTTCCATAGCTCCTGGCTTTCAGATCCTTGATCGATTCTACTCCTTCCACATGGCAGATTGTTTCCTTGTATTCTGTGATGAGATCCTGGTCGAATCCGTCTGTCAGCTGGTGGGAGGCATCGCGGAAGATGTCCCATCCTGTTTTGATGATCAGCGATCCGACAAGCAAGGCTGTTACAGGATCGAGCCATGGCAGGCCAAACTGGGAACCAATGATCCCGATGGCCGTCCCGATGCTCACCCATGAATCGGAAAGGTTGTCCTTCGCGGCAGCCATGACGGAGTGGCTCTTAATTTTCAGGGCAAGGTTCTTATTGTAGAGATAAACAATATACATAATTAATGCGGAAAATAAACCTGTCCATGCAGCAATCATGTCCGGGGCATGTGTGACTCCATTGAAAATCGAAGTGACCGCACCAGTGAATACCTGAATGCCAACAATGATCATGATAAAAGAGGCAACCATCGATGCAACCATTTCCGATTTCCAATGCCCGTATAGATGATCTTCATCTGCGGGCTTCTGGGACAGCCTCAATCCAATTAATACGGACACCGATGCCAGGATGTCGGTACTATTGTTAAGACCATCAGCTTTCAATGCTTCGGAATTACTGACATAACCAACTACCAATTTTAAAGCGGATAAAAATATGTAGGCTGCGATGCTGATGATGGCTCCCCGCTCGCCTAGCTTAAGGTTCGAATATCTTTGTTCATCCATTGCCATGCCTCCAATCCACTGCCATTATCATTTTAGCAATCATTCATCGTTTGGGTCTATAGCAACCTTTTTATACCTATCCATGTAAATGACCGTTGTCCAACAATGTTTCCCTAAGGAAAGAAATGCTCATTCCCAGGCTCGCTTCTGCCTTCTAACCTTAGCAAAAAACGTGTTAAATAATCATGCCTTCTGTTAAGGGATGAAACTCCAGGCTCTTATCCCTTTAGTTTTATATAAAATTATGTTAAAATATAAGCTTCCAGAAAGTTGTTAGGAGGGGTTTCATGAGGACAAGGAAAAATTTGTCCCTGAATTTCGTTTTTATTGCGATTGTGCTTTTATGGTTGAAAACCTATGCTGTATATAAATTAAATTTTGATATTGACATTGAAAATAAAATGCAAGAATTCATCTTGTTCATTAATCCATTAAGCTTCCTGATGATAGCCCTCGGTTTTGGGCTGTTCCTCTCGGGCAAAAAGCAAAAAATCTATGTCGTAGCCACTAGTTTTATCTTATCATTCATCTTGTTCGCCAATGCTGTTTATTACCGGGAGTTCAGTGATTTCATCACGATTCCCCTTTTGACACAGACAAGCAATATGGGCGATTTGAAAAGCAGTGTCGGCGAATTGCTCAACTGGACAGATCTTTTATTGTTTGCGGATGTCATTTTGCTGGCAATCCTTGCATTCTCGAAAACTGGCAAAATTTCCTTCAAGAAGCAGCGCACATTGATTGTGTCGGCATTTTATTTAAGTACTGCTGGCATCGCACTGTTTAACCTTGGGCTATCCGAGTCGGAACGCCCTGAATTATTGACCCGTACCTTTGACAGGGAAATCCTTGTGAAGAACATCGGAACCTATAATCACCACATTTACGATGCATTCCTGCAGACGAAATCCACAGCTCAAAGAGCGATGGCTGATGGTAACGAACTGGCAGAGATCGAAAACTATGTGAGAGCACATTATAAAGCACCAAACAAGGAAATGTTCGGCGCAGCCAAAGGGAAAAACGTCATTGTCATCTCAATGGAGTCGACCCAGAACTTTGTGATCGGTCAGAAAGTGAACGGCCAGGAAATTACTCCTTTCCTGAACGATTTCATTAAAGAAAGCTACTACTTTGATAACTTTTATCATCAAACTGCCCAGGGTAAGACATCCGACTCAGAGTTCCTGCTGGAAAACTCATTATACCCATTGGGGCGCGGAGCCGTTTTCTTCACGCATTCTGGGAATGAATACATTTCACTGGCTGAGAAACTGAAGGCCAATTCGTATTACACAGCCAAGCTTCATGCGAACAACAAGAGTTTCTGGAACCGGGATGTCATCTATAACAACTTTGGGTATGACAGGTTCTATTCGCTGGATGATTATGAAGTGAACGACCTGAATTCCGTTGGATGGGGCATGAAGGATATCGACTTCTTCAAACAATCGATGGACCACCTGAAAGAAATGCCGCAGCCATTCTACGCGAAGTTCATTACGCTTACGAACCACTTCCCGTTCGAGTTGGATGAAGAGGACAAATTCATCGAGGAGTTTGATTCCAACAGCAGGACGCTCAACCGCTACTTCCCGACAGTACGGTATACTGATGAAGCTTTGAAGCTATTCATCGAAGATTTGAAGAAATCCGGGCTTTATGAGAATTCGATCATTGTGATTTATGGTGATCATTACGGAATTTCCGAAAACCATAACAAGGCGATGGAGCAGTATCTTGGAAAAGAAATCACTCCTTTCGTTTCGACCCAGCTCCAGCGGGTCCCATTGATCATCCATATTCCGGGACATGAAGGCAAGCAGATTTCAACCGCAGCAGGCCAAATCGACCTTCGTCCGACCCTGTTGAACCTGGCAGGCATAGAAACGAAGGAAGACATCCAATTCGGTACAGACTTGTTCTCCAAACAGCAAGATAACTTCGTTGTCCTGAGGGACGGAAGCTTCATTACCGAAGATGTCGTCTACACGAAAGGCACATGCTACGACAAGGCAACTGGCGAGCAAACCAGCCAGGCAAGCTGTGAACCATACATGGACCAGGCCAAGAGCGAGCTTGAATACTCAGACAAAATCATCTATGGCGACCTGCTTCGCTTTTATGAAAAAAATAACAAATAGCAAAAACCACCCCTTGGGTGGTTTTTTTCTTTATGGTTCGGTTACAGTACCATCGGCCATTCATTGAACCCCTTTTTTCCTCGAACATTGAATCATCCTATTTTCATTGTCTGGAGAGGAATCCAGGAATCATAATGGGCAATTCCCAAGCGGCACTCGAGATTTCCACTTGCTCCTCTTACCGCCAAACAACCGGGTTTTGAGACCGTCTGCCCGCTGCAGACAAATCGCATTTTCAATTTATCCGCCCGGGATTCCGGCAACCTGGACGGATTCTATCCCCGGTTTCTTTAGGCATGTCCTCCAAACGTAAATGTATTCCATATACAGTATTCTTTTTTTATATTTTTTCCCAAACTTTTTCGCGCGCAATGCAGAATTGGCAGAGCTTTATGACACCATGTATGATATATTTTATATATATAAACAGCATTGCAAAATTATTAATAATTTCAATAGATTTCCTGCCACTTAAGCTCTTACATTTTTTCATATTACACATTAATAGTTGCCTGTAAGGATGACCAGATGTACATATCCCAATTCATCAAGAGTGAGTAAAGTAGTTTTAAAGAATAGGGGGCCACGTCATTATGGAAATCGAACATATTGTAAGGGTTGTTAACGAGTGGGACATTATCAAGGCACGGTCTTTAGGGAGGAAAGCAGCTAGGGAACTGGGCTTCAATGCTGTCGACCAGGCACGAATTGTCGTCGTTGTCAGTGAACTTGCAAGGAATATTGTCAAATATGCCGGCAGCGGTGAAATCCGGATTTCCTGCCTCTGCAATGGCAGCAGTAAAGGAATGCATATCCATGCAGCCGATGAAGGGCCAGGCATGGATATCAGGCAGGTACTGAAGGACGGATATTCGACATCAAGAGGGCTGGGAGCAGGGCTTCCGGGTATCAAACGCTTGATGGATAGTTTTATTGCCAGTTCCTCCCCTGGCAGTGGAACATCGATATCAGCGACCCTGTGGCTGAAGAATTCCGCAGGAAGAGTGACTACATAAAAGAACGTTTATATAAATCAAGCCTGATTCACTTGCTGAATCAGGCTTTTGTTATTTGACCAAAGGTGCTTTGAAGATATCCAGTACGAAGCCGTGTATGGCTGCTACAGGAAGGAATGCGAACAGGCTGAGGATCATGCCGATTTCATAGATAAAACTTGTTTTTTCAACAGGTTTTCCCTTCAGGCGGCTTCTCAGCGCACTGTAGGCGATTCCATAACTGTTGCCAATCATTATCATCCGGATGGCTCCAAGGATTCCCACCGCTTGTTCCCTTCCATAATATTCCTGGATTGTTTCCCATGTTTCCTTCGAAGGCATGCCCTTTGTATCCGCATAATGCTGCGCGAACAAAATAGCCTTCATTTCCTCCCCAGGTATCCCTTCCGTCGTGCCGGACAGGATATCCTGGATCTCCTCATTGCTCATCCCCTGTTCCAAAGCAATCTTAGTATGGCCATAAGTGCAGACTTCACAGCCATTCACTTCGGTGACAGCAAGCATGATCCTTTCAATGAACTTCGAGGAGATCTGCCCATTCTTCTTGTTCCTTACAAGGTACTTTACCGTTCTCAAGCCTTTATAAAGGGCGTCATACCCTTCTCCAATACTATAGACCTTTTTATAAAACTGCTGTGCCATTCTGTTCTCCTTTTGCAAATCCGCTTTTTTGCCAGTCGCTAATAAGCAATTCTAGCACAACGGCTCCAATCCAGACATCAAAATGCTCACCCTTTTTTCAAGCTTTCAATCCTTCTCACGGCCTGTTTCCGATAGCTGATAAGCGTCATTGAGTCATTGATTTTTTTTCGTTCTCCATATTGCTTATAGCCCATCTTTTCATACAGGTAACGATTTCGTTCCTCGGTCAGGATGGTATCGAGCTCCCACTCATCTGCCTCTGGGTACATGAGCTCGAGCCGTGCCATTATTTTCTGGGCAAGGCCCTTGTTTTGGTACTTTTCAAGGATATTGATGATATGGAGGCGCATCAGCCCAGGTTTTTTCTGATAGACGAATACACTCCCTGCCAGCTGGCTCTCAAAGAAAATCTTATAATAATCGCCGATTTGGAATCTTTTTAAAAAACGTTCCAGCGTTTGGGTCACTGGGCTTGTTTCGTGATCCCTGTATTTTTGATAGAGCGGCAAAAAAACTTCCTTTTGGAGCGCCAGCAATTCCTCTGCATCTTCGGCTGCCGCTTTTTTAAGAGAGACGCCGCTCCCGGCCATGCCAAATAGGAGATCGAGGTATTGATATGGAATGAATTCCCTTGTTTTGGCCAATCCCCGGATTTCCTCTTCACTTGCCCATTTGGCATCGGCTACTTCATCTTCCTGCAGCCTTAGGCTGCTGATTTCGGTATTCTGTCTGACAAGCCAGACATCATCAAAACCGGACTCAAATTTAATCGTGAACAGCCTTTCGCCATTTTTCATATCCAGCGCAAGGCCCAACTCTTCTTCCGCTTCGCGGATGGCAGCCTGTTCACTGTTGTCCCCCTGCAGCGCTGAACCTGCTGCTGAACTGTCCCACTTATTGGCCCAGCCTTTCTTCCAAGGCTGTCTTTTCTGGATCAGGAATTGCCCCTTGTCGTTCATCACCCAGACATGGACGACAAGATGGTAATCCCCCTCTTTCATTTTTTTGCCCCGCTCATGCGTACGCCCTGTTTTCTGCCTGTATTGATTGAATACATCCCATCGTTCGAGAGGATTTTCTCCCCTATACTCCCTATTTTCGGTCATCGCTGCATACTCCCCGTCGTCTTGCACGTATATTTTTGTTATTTTAACATGATTAGGGAAGAATTTGGAAAAATTTATCGTCATATTTTTTATTCAGTAAAATTTTGATTTAACGGCTTTTTTTGTTATCGTTTATTTTATAGGAAATAAGGGAGAGATGTAGTTTGGAATATATACTTTTGCTGATTGGTTTTGTCCTGCTCATCAAAGGAGCGGATTATTTTGTTGAAGGTGCCTCGAATATTGCTTATCTGTTGAGGATTTCCCCTTTGCTTGTCGGTTTGACGATCGTCGCGTTCGGGACAAGCTCGCCGGAAGCTACCGTCAGTATCATCGCTGCCCTTGAAGGCAGCAGTGCTGTTTCGTTAGGAAACGTAATCGGAAGCAATATTTTCAATATTACGCTTGTCGTAGGGATCACCGCCATCCTTAACCCGCTGATGGTAGAAAGAACGACACTCCGCAAAGAAATTCCCTTCACCCTGCTCGCGAGCATCGCCCTATGGGTAATGATTAGCGATGTAGCCCTCCAGGGTTCAGGCAGCAATTTGATCACAAGGAGCGAAGGGATCATCCTGCTGCTATTCTTGGGGATTTTCTTGTACTATATTTTCGAATTGGCAATGAACAACCGTGCAGACGGAATCGAGGAGATACCTGCATCCGCCGCGGGAACATGGGGGAAGAACATTTTCCGGACGCTGGCTGGATTGGCAGCAATCATATTTGGGGGAGATATGGTTGTAGATAGTGCCACGAAAATCGCCCTTTCCGTAGGCATGAGCGAAACGCTTGTCGGTCTGACAATCGTCGCTGTCGGTACATCATTGCCTGAGCTGATCACGTCGATTACAGCCGCCTTGAAAAAGCAAAGCGAAATTGCACTTGGAAACATCGTCGGGAGCAATATTTTCAATATCCTGTTCGTCCTCGGGGCTTCAGCAACGATTTCCCCATTGCAGGTCGACGGGAAAATCTTCTTCGATATTGCGGTAATGGTCACCTTGACAGTTATCCTCCTTGCCTTTTCAAGGACAAAATTCAGGATCTCAAAAATAGAGGGAACAATCCTCTCAGCAGGATACATTGCCTATATGATTTATATCATTATCCGTAATTAATCATCCCCAAAAACAATCCCGCCTTACTTTAATCAGACGGGATTGGATCGGGAGTATCTAAAGTGAACACATGAGTGTCTCACCTTGCCTTTTGGCCCACAAGAAGTGGTGATATTGTGGCAAAAGAGTGATGCGGCCCATTCCGAGCTTTGGAGAGCGGTGAATTGGGACGCAAGGACCGGATGCGTGACGTTTCATGCTTCGGTGAGCGGACAATTGGGATGCAAGCGCGCTTTGCGTGACGTTTCGGCCTTCAGTGAGCGGACAATTGGGACGCATGGGCGCTTTGCGTGACGTTTCGGGCTTCGGTGAGCGGACAATTGGGACGCAAGCGCGCTTTGCGTGACGTTTCATGCTTCGGTGAGCGGACAATTGGGACGCAAGCGCGCTTTGCAAGACGTTTCGTACTCCGGTGAGCGGACAATTGGGACGCAAGCGCACTTTGCGTGACGTTTCGGGCTTCGGTGAGCGGACAATTGGGACGCAAGGGACCCTTGCGTGACGTTTCATGCTTCGGTGAGCGGCCAAGTGGGACGCAAGAGCGCTTTGCAAGACGTTTCGTACTCCGGTGAGCGGACAATTGGGACGCAAGCGCGCTTTGCGTGACGTTTCATGCTTCGGTGAGCGGACAAGTGGGACGCAAGCGCGCTTTGCAAGACGTTTCGTACTCCGGTGAGCGGACAATTGGGACGCATGGGCGCTTTGCGTGACGTTTCATGCTTCGGTGAGCGGACAATTGGGACGCAAGGGACCGGATGCGTGACGTTTCATGCTTCGGTGAGCGGACAATTGGGACGCAAGGGACCCTTGCGTGACGTTTCATGCTTCGGTAAGCGGCCAAGTGGGACGCAAGCGCGCTTTGCGAGACGTTTCATGCTCCGGACAGTGGCGAAGTGGGACGCAAGTGACGATTGCGAACCATTTGAAGCTTCGGATAGAAGGGAAGTGGGACGCAAGTGAGGTTGTGCGTTACCACTTCAACTCCAGGAATGAATCGCAATTTGCACCCCGATGCATCCAGGCAAAATTAAATAGGCCCTCAAGCAAACGAGGGCCTATTTTTGCTCAATAATCAAGTTCATGACTTGTTCTTTTTTGGGAAGTGCGGAAATCGCGCCTTTTCCCGTTGTGGTCAGCGCTCCGCTCGCATTGGCGAACTTCAGGATATCGGCATGCTTGGCGGAAAGGACTTCGCCCAGGTTTCCTGGTGTTGCTTTCTGTTCAAGCAGCTGGAACAGGAAGCCGCCGATGAAGGCATCGCCTGCACCGGTTGTATCCTGGACGTCAACCTTGTATCCGGAGGAAGTCCATTTTGCGTCCTTGCTATAAAGGTCCGCTCCTGCTGCACCTTTCGTGTAGACGACTGCCTGGACATCTCCTTTGAAAAGCGACTGGACCGCGGCTTCGACATCGTTTATGCCTGTAATGAATTCCAGCTCTTCATCCGAAATTTTCACGAGATGGGCAAGCGGAAGAAATTCCAAAATCGCTGCCCGGCAATCATCAGGATTGTCCCAAAGCGGCAACCTCACATTTGGATCGAAGCTGATCAGTCCCCCTTTTTCCTTTACCAGGCTGATTGCCCGTCTATGTGCTTGCTTCATTGGACTCTCGACAAGATCGACAGAACAGAAATGCAGTGCATCTCCAGCCTTGAACCAGTCGGGATCAAGTTCATCCTCGGTAAAAAGCAAGTCGGCGGACGGCTTGCGGTAAAAAGAGAAATCGCGTTCGCCGTTATCTTTCAAAGACACAAAAGCCAGTGCTGTATTTGCTTCATCCGTACGAAGGATTTTATCGATTTCCACGCCTGCATTGGCGAGCTGCTCAACAAGGAAATCGCCAAAGGCATCCTCGCCAAGCTTCGTGATCATCGAAGCATCCTGCCCGTACTTGGCCACAGCGGCAGCAACATTGGCCGGAGCCCCGCCAGGAGCACGTTCAAAAGAAACGACATCCTTCAAAGCGACACCTTTTTGCTGCGGGATAAAGTCAATCAATACTTCTCCGATTGAATATAGTTTCGCCATCTTCTCACCCCTTAATCGAAATTCCTTGTGCCAGCTCATGCTTTTTGCAGCTGACATGCATGTTTCCATCGCTGGAAAGGATGATTCCTTTCGACTCTTCTTTAGGAAATACACGTGTGGTGAACACCACTTCGCCATCATTCACAAAAATCTCGGCAATGCTTCGATCAACGAATACCTGTACCTTCATGCTGCTGCCGATTTCCAGTTCTGAGCTTCTGATGTATCCGTATTTCCCTCCGAAGGATGCTTCGAATTTCCCCCGATCCAGACTGACTGTCTGACTGCTGCGGTCGAATTCCAGCACCAACCCTTCTGTTTCGGACGCAAACAACTCTAATCCGAACTTACACGCACCCTGTCCGTTAAAATGGATTTCAAGCTCAAACTGGCTGGACTTGTTCTCGATTTGCTTTTTACCCTCAAACTCGAATTCAGCCGTTTCCTCCCCTTCTCTCAACTGCTCCAATTCCTTCGCAGGCTTCTGGACAAGCTTGCCGTCCGCGATACCAAGTTCACGCGGAATCGACAGGCAATGCGCCCACTTCTCCTCATCCGAAGGATAATCGATTTCCCCCATGCCTGCCCATGAAATGAGCAGCCGCTCATTGTTTTTGCCGGAAAAAGTCTGTGGCGCATAAAAATCAAAGCCCTTATCCAATTCCTGATAATGGTTCACATCAAACGTGAGATGATGAAGATCAAGCCGGCCAAGTGCATAAATGACGTTGTATAGATTATGGTAATCATGCCCTTCCGCCTTCAGGCCCTGCGGCGAAAAGACGAGGACATCATGTCCATCCAACTTGAAATAGTCAGGACATTCGAGCATATAAACGGATGGTGGGAAATCAAGACCAAGCTGCAATTCTCCCTTGAATGACCAGTCGATGGCATTGTCCGATTCATATACGATGAGCGCGCCGGTCAAATCCGTCTTTTGCGCGCCGAGCAGCATGTAATAGCGTCCATTTTCCGTAAAAACCTTCGGGTCACGGACATGGCCGGTATAGCCCTCGGGCACCCCTTCAATCAACGGGTTGCCATTATATTTCGTGATTGTCCCATCCCTGTCCATAATCGCCAGGCACTGGTTCGCCGATCGTTCCTCAGCTCCATATTTCACATTTCCAGTGTAATAGAGATACAGCCTGCCGTCGACCTCGAGCGAAGCGCCGGAATAAGCACCGTGGGATTCATACTCTTCAACTGGAACAAGTGCGGCCGGCAGCCTTTCCCAGTTGGCGAGATCAGCTGATTTCACATGACCCCAGTGCTTCATGCCATGGCAGGCGTCGAAAGGATACCACTGATAGAATACATGGAATTCACCATTGAAATACGCCAGCCCGTTAGGATCATTAATCAAACCGTATTGGGGGTGGATATGGAAAGCCGGCTTCCATCTGGAATCGGCCGACTTCTGCCTCAATTCCTCAAGCTCGTTCTCCTTTGCTTCATGGATCGTTCTGTATTTTGGTCCAGGATCTCTTGCCATGTTGTCTTCCCTCCTGCTGAAATAGCGATGAGAGGAATTTCTTCCTCCCATCCTAAGTAAATGCACGTAGCTTGCGCATGCTCTTATTTGATTGTATCTGTCTGCTGATGCTCTTTTAACATTTTGTCAGAGAAACCAAACATCCATGTCAAAACAAAGGCTGTAGCAATTGCAATGATATTAACCAATAAATAGAGGACGATTTGTCCGTTTAAGTAAAGCAATGTACCTGGAATAACCGTAATTGCCATTCCTGTCGCTTTCAAACCAAAGATGGAGGCGAAAAATCCGCCCACACCGCCGCCAACAAGCCCCATCACAAACGGCTTTCCGTATCTCAGGTTCACACCGAAGATAGCAGGTTCAGTAATCCCTAGGAAAGCAGATAAAGAGGATGGCAGCGCGAGCGCTTTTAACTTTTTAGACTTTGATTTCAGTCCAACCGCAAGTGCGGCACCTCCCTGGGCAGCAACGGCACATGTGACAATTGCGTTATAAGGGTTAAAGCCCAATTTCTCAAGCAAGGAAATTTCAAGCATATTGAAAACGTGGTGGACACCAGTAACAACAATGATTTGGTTCAAGGAACCGATCAGGAAGCCGCTGATTCCAAAAGGCCATTCCAATACAGCAACTGTTGCATCCAGGATGACATTCTCAACTGTATGGAACACCGGGCCGATCACAAACAAGGCAAGGCTGATCATGATCAGTAATGTTAAAAATGGTGTGACGATCAAATCGAAAGTATCGGCAACCCGTTTGCGTATTTGCTGTTCAAGCTTTGCCCCTACGATCCCGGCAATGAATGCAGGGAGAACGGACCCTTGATAGCCAACAACCGGGATGAAGCCAAGGAACATGATCGGCTCTGCTCCGCCTCCGGCTACATTCCAGGCGTTCGGCAAGGATGGACTAACCAGCATGAGACCAAGGACTAGACCGATAATAGGCGAACCGCCAAATACCCTGAAAGTAGACCAGGCCACAAGCGCCGGCAAGAAGATGAAAGCTGTATCTGTCAACACTTGGGTGAACAGGATGAAGTTTTGTGATACATCATCCGGTGTCATGCCAAATAATGCGAGGATCTGCTCCTGCATGACCAGCCCGCGCAGACCCATGAACAAACCGGTGGCGACCAGCGCTGGAATGATTGGCACGAATACATCGCCAAAAGAACGGATCGCTCTCTGGAAGGCTGTTCCGCTTTTAGCAGCCTCTTTTGACTGCTCAGCCTTTGTTGAGCCGCCAACTCCAAGCGCAATGACTTCTTCATATACCTTATTGACGGTGCCCGTTCCCAGAATCACCTGATATTGGCCGGAATTGAAAAAGGCTCCCTTAACCTTATCAATCTCTTCCACTTTCTGCTGATCTATTTTTTCCTTGTCCTTTACCATGATTCTCAGCCTAGTAGCACAGTGGGCAGCTGACAGGATATTTTCCTGTCCGCCGACCGCTTCGATAATCTCTTTCGCAATCTCACGATGGTCAGCCATCTTCAACACTCCTTTTTGATAAATGATAGTTGTAAAAATTAGATGAATAAAGACATATATGCATTACCGTTGTGCTTTCTCTCTTTCCGGAACCGGTTCCAACCAAGAATAAAAAAATTCGGGTTATCCTGTCATTTTCTATACAACTGACAGGAACCGGTTCCACATGTTCATTTTATTACAACACACTCAACTTTTCAACCCATTTTGTAAACCTTTTCATTTATTTTCATCATCCTGGGAAATGTTCCACCATTCCAAACACCGTGTACAGGGGGCTGACTCGCCCCCATTGGAACCCGTTAATTCAAGTTTTTCACGCTTTCGCCTTCAATAAAGGTGAATCCGGATACCTGCAATGGCGGCACCTCTTCCCCATTGGTCATTTTTATGATCGTATGTGCTGCTGTCACCCCAGTCGCTTCACTGTTGAACCGGATGGTCGTCAATGCCGGGTGGATCACTTCGGAAATGTTGTATCCGCCAAACCCCGCCAGGGAATAATCCTCCGGTACTTTTTTCCCCAGCCTGGAAATCGTTTTAAGGGCGCCAAAAGCTATATTGTCCGTTGCCCCGATGATGGCTGTTGGCTGGTAGTTCTCCAGCATATCCCTTGTTACCCTGGCTGCGTCCTGGAAATCAAACTCGGTTTGAAAGGTTTTTACATCCGTGACACCCGCTTTGGCAAGTCCATCGATTATTCCCTGTTTCCGCCTCTGCCCAACCGCAATATCACTTTCAGTTACCCCAAGATAGGCTACCGTTTGATGTCCCTTTCCGGCAATGTATTGGCCCATCTCAAACCCAGCCCGGTAATCATCATTGATGATGCATGTGAATTCCTCTGATTCCTGGGCAACGACCAGAACAGGAATTTCGATGGCATTGATGGTTTCAATATGTTTCTTCGTTACCCCTGTCGCAATCAAAATGATCCCGTCCACCTTCTGGCGGGAAAAACTGATCAGGCTTTCGATTTCCCTGTCGACACTCTTGCTCGTACTGACAATGAGTGTTGTATACTCACGCTTCCGAAGCTCCTCATCAATTGCCATCAGGATCGTTGACGTGACGAAGGAATCAAGCGTCGGGGCAATCACGCCGATGAAATTCGTCTTCTTGGCCTTCAGGCTTTGGGCGAACGAATTCGGCTCGTAATTCGTCTCTTCGATGACCTTGCGGATTCTCTCTTTCGTTTTTTCACTGACATTGCCGCCGTTTAAATATCTTGAAACTGTGCTTTTGGCAACACCGGCAAGCTCGGCAATATCATTTATCGTCGTTTTCATGCATTGATCACCTGATTTCTGGCTCTTTCTCGAATGCCTTCATTATATAATATCGTTCTGGCTGGTGAAAGGAGGAGATTTGACTTGGAAAGGACCGGAACCATAGGCAAAAATCCTTGAAGGAAATCATGATTCCGCTGACCCACTTCCAATATCTCCTTTTAAAAACACCAAAAAATTTCCCATCGATCCCAGTATCCTCGCACTTCTTTAGGATTCTTTCGAGGTCCTGGACTGTTAATTCCCTTAGGCTGTTTTCGTAAACTTTGGTGTTTTTTAATAAATAGCTGATTTCCAATCCAGGCTGCTGGCTTTCCGCGGCGTGTGAGCTGAACCCCGCCCTTGTGTGTTCTCTCTTCCCTCTGATTCCGCTGGATTCTGAATGAGTTCCTGCGAATTCACCCATGCACAAGGAAAATGTGTCCGCATTTTTAATGAGTCTTGCATCTGCCGTTCCGATTAATCTTTTTCAAATTGATTTATAAAACAGCCTTCCCTTATTTCAATTCCAGTATATCCGATGTGCTGGAATAAGTTTACTTAGTCTGTACAAGGATAAAAGAAGAATTAGAGAATATAACGGACGAGGTGGCTTTATGGAATATGCCTGGCTTAATGTGATTGCGGTCATTGCAGTGGTGGCCGTCAATGCCCTGGCAAATGCACTGCCGATCAACGGGCAGACAACCGGCGAAATCTCAAATAAACTTGATGTTCTCTTTACTCCGGCAGGGTATGTATTCAGCATTTGGGGACTGATTTATTTTCTTCTCTTCCTCTGGAGCATTAGGCAATTTCCCGCTGCGAGAAGAAATGCACCAGTTTATCGAAAGGCAACTCCTTTGCATTTACTCAGTTCGCTCCTAAACATCGGCTGGATTTTTTCGTGGCACTATGAATATTTCCTGCTAAGTGTGATCGTAATGGCTGCGCTGCTGCTTACGCTCATCGCTCTTTATCAGAGAATCAAGGATGAACATTCCCTTTGGGATACCATGCCTTTTTCCATTTACCTTGGCTGGATTTGCGTCGCAACCATCGCCAATATCAGTTATTATCTTACTTTTGTAAATTGGAAAGGATTCGGCTTATCCGATGTGTCATGGACCTTCATCATGCTCATTGCCGCAACCCTGCTGGCTGCAGTCTTTGCTTATAAAAATCGGGATCCAATTTTCTCCTTCGTATTCATCTGGGCTTTCATCGGGATTGGAGCTCGGAATGCCGATTCCTACCCATCAATAAGCTATACAGCCATCATTTTGGCAGCCTTCATTTTGGTGCTTGCCATCCTCCATTACTTGAACAACACCCGCAGTGAAGTGCATTGAACACTTGCGCCAGCACGGCGAGTGTTCTTTTTTAATATGTCACAAATTCACAACATTCTTACAGATACCCCAATGGGTTCGTGAGGTATAATGAATATAAGAAAGAAAGCCTTTTCATTTTTCCGCAGAATATGTATTCAATATCAAAAACGAAAGGGTGTCCGACTATGCAATACGAAGAAGTAAAAGGAAAACTGGAGGCGCTGAAGCTGGAATTGGCCAGTCGCATCGAAAATCATGATTTGTCCGAAGAAGAAAGAGACCGCCTCATGAGAATCATCGCAAACTACGAATATATTATTGAATTGACTGATATGAACCATTTTGGGCGTGGAAAGATCGTCCATTAAAAGGAGCGAATCAAAAATTCGCTCCTTTTTCATATACATGCTAACTCTGTGCTTCCAGCCGTTCCGAAATCCTTCGTTTCTGGTAAAGCATCGTCGCTGTCTCGACAAGATCGCTGACCATCGACCGGTTAGTGTATGCGCCGAAGAGGATCCCGGCAACCGGGACCATCTGCAGGAGTTTTTTCCAGCCGAATTGTTCTGTGTAGGTGGCCGTTACTTCACGCCATCCCTGGATTTGCGAGATGACCTCGCGGGATTTTTCTTCACTATTGTATTCAGCCAGTTCACTTAATATCGCCTGTTTGCCAACGACATCAGCAGATGTGAATTGCAGGCATTTCAATATAAACACTCTTTCACGCTTGTCATTCGGGTCATACCCGTGGATGATCGCGATTTCCTGGATAGTTTTCAATGAAATAGCCAAAATTGCAGGAATATCGATTGCCAGCGTGAAGATGCCGCCAATGCCTGTGCTTGCCCCCTGGATTGCCGCAGCTTTTTTCCGCTGCTCTCCAAGCTCGAACGATGCCTGTTTCATGGAGGCAACATGTACTGCTTCAAGGTCTGAAAACTGGCCGATGGTCCTCCCCGCCTTTTTCCCAACCAATTGGAAGGCTGTCTTCTCACTTGCCAGGTATTGCCCGCCAGTTTGAATAAAGCTCCCAAGTTCATCGAGCAAGCTCCCTATCTTTTCCTGGATGAAATTTGGCGTGAAACGGTCAAGCATCTTGAAAGGAAGACGGGTAAGCCGCTCCCAAAACCATAATCCCTTCTGTTCCTTCTCCCATTTTTCGATTAATCCTAATTCATTCAATAAAGTTTCCCTTGTTTCCATCATGATCACATCCACCTGTCCAGATTCATACCTATATTAACGTTTATCTCCATAGGAAGGTTTCAACCACCTTCAAAAAGAAAACGCTTATTCAGGTGAAAACAATCAATCTTCCCTTTCTTCCAGCTCTTTGATCAATGCTTTCATCTCGGCAATCTCCTTGCGCTGGGCATTGATAATATTGTCCGCAAGCTCCTTTACACGAGAATCCTTGATTTCAGCACGTTCGCTCGTCAGGATGGCTATGGAATGATGGGGAATCATCGCTTTCATCCACGACGTGTCATCAACCGTCGTTTGGCTCCTGACCAAAAACAACGACAGGGCGATGATAATCGCGCTGCCGGCGTATATGCCGAGGTTCAGTTTCTTGTTCGTGTACATCCTGCGCATGAAAGCGAGCATGACAATTGCCATTACCCCTCCCATGATCATGGTCATATACAGTCTCGTCCCGCTGAAAAACACGTGATCGATGCTGTACGTATTCAAGTACATAAGACCAAACATGATCACGGTTGCCGTTCCGACCATCAGTGCAAACCTTCCATAATTGTTTTTCATGCTTCCATCTCCTTTCTATAATCCCGATCCGTAACCTTCCACATAACACCATACCCTGCTATCTATTGATTATTCATGAAAGGCTTAGGGGGTTTGCTCGATTCGGCCATGGAACCCAGGCAACTATCCCGTCAGGCTTGATACCGGATAGACGTAATCAAAAAGAGGAAACGGAACCCAAGGACAAATGTATGTAAAGAAAATCCACCGATTGGGAGCAAATCATCTTATTGCTGTCCACTTGTTCCTAATAGTAAAGAAGCAGCCGGAAAACTTCCGGCTGCCTCAAACAAACCCACCCTCTCATTAGTAGTTTAGAGGATAGAAAGCTTGGTATTGACAGTCAATCGAAAGATCATCATTGATGGTGACGGTATATTCAACATAACCTGGAACAGTGATGCAAATGTTGCCACCCTCAAATTCGACGATCGGCGTATTACAGTGACCATCATAGTTGCAGGTTACAGAATCCAGGGTGAAGTTAAGGTCGAAAGGCAAACCTGACAGCGGGGCACAAAGCCTAAGGCAAACAGGCGTCCACCAGTAATCTTCACATGAGCCATTTTCGGCTTGCTGGGCTGCTTCCCGTTTCATGACTCCCTTTAACTTGTCTTCCAACTGTTTCATCTTTTCGCTTTTGTCATTTTGTTTCATCTTTTCGCTTTTCTCATTTTTTTTCATTTTTTCATTTTTACTCATCTTTTCTCCTCCTTCTTTTGACTTGAAAAAACTTTTTAAATCCATCTTTTCTCACCCCCCTGTCCATTTCTGCTATATACAATGCAAACAGACACGAAAGTGTATAAGATACCTGTCCAAACAAAGAAAGAATGTGTCTTTTTATCAGTGATGTTATCTTTATGTTTGTTCTATCATTTAAAAAAACGCCAAATTGGCAAGCTGTATGGCTGTTTTCACAAAGGCAGCAACACGGCTATGCTGATTCCGATTGGCTTTCCAATCGCTGGCCCTGCCCCCATTCTGGAAGCATCATTGCGCCGTCTTCTCTCCATGTTTTTTTGAAGTACAAAAAAGCCTGCTGCCAGCAGCTTTTTGGATTAGCTGCCGGGAACAGGCTTAATAATTGCTTTAATTGTTCACCACAAGATCATCGAAGCTGATTCTCATGCCGGACGTCCATCCGGGGACAAAGAAACTGAATCCCATACGGAGTCAATAATGGTATCTTCCTGTCTAACTTACCACACCACTATTGACAGAATTCCATGAACCAGGAATTTTCACAAATCAAAGCGGATCGAATGCTTGCTCTTTCTCCTCCCGATTAGAAAAGGCGCCTACATTCCATATTTGCCTTCGATCTTCCCTTTTGTTCCTTCCAGGGTAATGCTTTTGTTTGCGTCTTTTTGTGAGACTTTCAGTTTCAGCGGTTTTGCCGAGGTTTTCCCTGCGCTTGCTTTGATCCTTAGGTTGCTTCCTTTTTCTTCAATTAATAGTACGCCTGGCTGGTTCATAGTGACTTCCAGTCCGCCTGGAATCGTCAGCTTGCCTTTTTCCCAGAATACAGCCTGGACATTATCAAGCTCCTTGTTTTGGACTGCCTGGATTTTGCTGCTGTTTTCCAAAATATCAATCGGGAAAGACTCTCTCATTTTCCTGAACTCCTCTTTGGTCTTTCCTGGAACAACGATGTATTGATAGCTTGCGTGTTTCGGCTTCTTGCCATGATTGATCCATAGTTCAAATACTTTTTTCCTGACCGGCGAATTCTCCCTGTAGCGTTTATTGATCTTGCTCCAGCTCGCTTCTCTTTTATTCAGCAAAAGATGGATTCTATCATTTTTCCCCGGAAAAATATAGCCGATTCCATTATGGAAGATCCAGCTCGGTTTCTTGATTCTCTCATGCGCGTCGTGATTCAGGACGGGTTTTTCAGAAGTTTCGACCTGCCCGCTCCAGATCCGCTGATCTATTGCCGTGACAATGGGATCAAGGCTGTTCGACCGGATGCCGGCCCCGAGCGCAACAATCTTGTCTTCAAAAAAGAACCATGACTTCAGGCCAGCCAAATCCTTATAGTTCATATGCATGGAGGCCAGCCCGTTTTTCCCGTCACTGATGGTGAAGGTCGAATTGTTCTTTCCTGACAGGGGTTCCTTTTTCCGATCATTGTGGACGGCCGTCGTTCCGGGGATTTTCCTCCAGTCCCATACAGGAAAAATACCCGCATACCCGTTCCCCTTTAAATAGAAAAGATTCGCTCCATTGGCCATATGCCGGTTATTTATGCCCTCTCCATTATAATAAGGCTCGCTGGATTTCATATCCGCCGGAAGGATACGGACAGAACTGTAAAAGTCCTTTTGGTGATGGACCATTAATCCCGATCTTCCATAGGCTCTGTTCCCGGTGAAAGCCGGCCTTCTCCCCTCCAGCCTTTCAATAAATCTCTTATAATCGTCCTGTCGGCCCGTAGGCAATTTTTCCATCAATTCAGCAAGTGCAGCCACCTCTTCGGCCTCGTTGTTTTTTCTTGCAATCCCCCTGCCAAGCGTAGTGTAATCGATTGTATTTCCCGATATGAACCATTGAATGCCATCCAATATGTAGTGTGATAGCAGTTTGTAATCATGCTCCGCAAAAGAGTAAGGTGTTCCATGGGTCAGATTGAACATGGAAGCGGTCTCGAGAGCATACCTGATTCCATAAGTCCCGGTTTGTACAGACTGCTCATGCTGATGGAAAGTCATATCCGGCTGAATGCCAATGTCGCTGACCTTCAAAGACTGCTGGATTGAAAGCACTGCTTGTTTGATCATCCCCTTGTTTTCCGTTGCCAACCCTCTGATAAAATTTATTTTTTCAGCTTCAACAAGGTTCAGCCCTTCCAATGGAGGCGCCTTGGATTGAACATATTCATCCAGTACCCGCCATGACTCATTTTTTAGCTCGTCAGGCAATTCACCCCTCATCAGAAAAAGAATATTGCCCATGATCATCGGGATCCTGAGCCTGTTCCACCACCAATTTTCCGCCTTGACCGTGTTCGAATTCCAGAATTCCAAACCTCGCAGGATATCAGCCTTCAAATTTTCATCTTTGAACTCCGCGTGGTCTCTCGATTGGTACGCCCGGGCCATCGTTTCCAGGCGCTGTAAATGGCCCACTGTTGCTCTTGGGTTTTCTTCTTTTTTTCGATAGGGAAGATCCGTGAATTTCCCGCTGCCATCCATCCTTTCTTGAAAAACTGTTACTTTCGCTCCTCCCGCTGAACCGATCAAAGATCTCTCATACCGTTCTTGAAGAATGTGCATCGGATCTTCAGACCGCTCCTTTCCATCCTCGGGTTGTAGGTGGCTTGCCAGCCAAACAGGCAGCGTGATTGCAGCAGCCGCGAGCAGGGCTATGACGATACGCTTTCGTGTTATGGACATGCTTCCCTCCTGCGATTCTTTTCTTGTTCCAACAGTTCACCATTCAAATATAAGTTTAGAAAATAAATAAAGAATAGCTGTGCAATGTCCCGCATAGCTATTCTCTGTGTAAGGCTGTTGGCGTCCACTGTTCTTAAAAAAATATTTTGGGATTCCGTAGGTGTAAAGAATACTAGGGTCCTGGCAGTGCCGCTAAGCGGACAATTTTTTTGCGGAAGCTTCTTCAGGCCGCGCTTTTTCCTTTTTGATTCGAGGTACAGGAATAATGAATCCGCTAAGCGGAACGAACTGCAGGATTCTGATAAACAGCGCCGCAGAAATCAGCACAGCGATGAAAAGGACTGGGACGTATCCTGTCTCCCAGGATTCCTGGGGCAGATGCCGAGCCATTAAATAGAGAATCATCGGATGGATCAAGTAGATTCCCATTGAATATTGGCCGATGATTGTCAACGTCTTTTTCACCAGGCCAAGCCTGGAAAGCAGCGGATATATCCCCACCACAGCGATACAAAGGAGCGGGATGTTGATTAAATTAGTCAGACGCCTGTTGGAAACATATCCATTGACCTTGTATTCCACTACCGCCCCAGCTGTTACGAGAAGGGATAGGACAAGCATTTTCCACGGCCTCTTGCTGGCGAACGACACGATTCCATCCCAAAAATAGGCCATGAAGCCGCCAAATGCAAAATAAAACAACCAGATTGGCATGAAGGATTTTCCCGCAAGCCATTCTCCCCATTTCCCTTCCAATCCAGGGTCGAATCCATACAAGTTATAACTGATGACAAGGGAAACGACCGTGAAGATTAGAAGAAGGGTCTGGGTGTTGAATATTTTCTGCAAGATGGGAAACACAAGATAGAACTGGACGACAATCGCTACAAAATACAAATGATAGAAGGATTCACCTGTCAGGATTTTTGCCAATTCCGTAGAAGGGGCGCCAAGCTCTTGATGATCATAATGATAGAGCAGGAATCGGTATGCCAGGCTCCAGATTAAAAAAGGAAGGAGAATTTTTGAAAACCGTGATCGGATGAAGGAGCCAAGCTGGAACCCTCTTCTTTTCACTTGATAGAAGAGAAGGAAGCCGCTTATGACAGCAAAGATGGGTGTCCCGAATCTCCCGATTTGATTGATGAAATAAGTGAATCCGTTCCAGGTTTCCCCGTTCATCCCATAATGTGTGGCCGATACGTGTACGCCAACGACTGCCAGGCACGCAAAAGCACGCAAAAAGTGGATCTCGAAGATATATTTTTTTGATGGTTTAGCAGTTTCATCCATGATGTTTTCCTCCTTAGCTTTGCTGCTGCCATTCATGAATCTGCGAATGGATATTTTTCCAGTATGTATGGAAACTTTCTTATGACATAATACATTTTAAGCAGGGAATTGTTTCCCGAATTTCCAGATCGAACGCTTCCGGAAAAATAAAACCGTGACAGTATGGAAATTTTCCATTTACGGCCTCCAAGGCTATAAACATCGTTCCTTTTACACCGATATGATCAGCAGTACGGATCGGAATGTCTTTCGTCCCGGTATGATGTATCCGGGTCAATAATAGAAGATAAATCGATCATCTAATTGTTTAACCCTGCCCGCGGCAGGTTAAATACAAGCAAAGAAGGCGAGTGATTGACATGTCCCATCTCTTCGGACTCTTCCATGATATTTTCACATGGGTGCACATCGGCGTCCTTGCGACAGGCTGTTGCTTCTTCTCTTATCACTTGATAAAAAATCGCAAGAATCCTAAAGACTTCTGAACAATTTTGAAAATACATCATCAATGAACTTCATTTGTTCATTTCCGCTATCGGGCAAATACCTTTCGCTTAAGAATGCAGCTATCTGGCTGCAGGAGGGGATCTCTATGTTCTTCGTGTATTGGAATCTGGCTTTTTTCATGGTGAACATCGCGCTATCATCCTTAAGAACAGCAATCAGCTGTTCCTCAATCGGGCCGCTGGCATCCAAGCTGCTGGCCAACCCTTTTTCCACCAGATATTCCATGTTCCTTTCTTCCTGTCCGGGAAGGACGGAATGGATGAAGACCGGCAGCATTTTCCTGATTGCTTCCCCGACCGTGATCCCTCCTGGCTTCGTAATGATGGCATCTGCCCAGTGATAAAGATGGTTCATCTGCTCAGCCTCAGGAATATAAGACAGCGGTACCACATTTGGGGCATTCAAAGCAGCAACCCTCTCGAACAATTCTTTATTGAATCCGCACAATACTTTGTATTTCACATCTTTGTGGCCGGAGGCATGAAACAATTTATCCAGATTCCTGCCCAGGCCGAGGCTTCCTCCCGTCACCAGGACATGAAGCCCATCATTCTTCTTGGCAGTCTTCAGCTTTTGATATCGATCGCTTGTCAGGATGCCCGATATTTTGATCCGCTTCCCGTCGACACCATCCCGTTCCAGTTTCTCCTTCATCTCGATAGTGGGTACAAGATGCAAGTCAATCTCCATCTTCCCCCAAACACCATTCATGAAAAAATCCGTATATACATTTACAACCGGAGCAGTACTTATACCGAAGCTTTTTAGCTTATCGATCAGGAAAGAGGAAAAGCTGTGCGTGCAAATAATCAAATCCGGTTTCTCCTCCAGCAGCAATTGCTCCATTTTTTCCAGGAAAAGCGTTTCATACAATGAATGAAGGAATGAGCGATCTTTCTGAAAACAGGAAGAATAAAGCCAGCTATACGAGGCGGGCCATACAGAGATCCACTTTAAATAAAGGGTGGAGATGCTTTTTTCCAGGAAGGGATGCGCGTAACTGAGAAAATCCATTTTCTCGCACCGCACATCGGGGCAGCCCTGCCGAAAGGCTTCCATTAACGCATCAGACGTCCGATGGTGACCCGATTCCATTTGGAATAAAGGTAAAAATAGCACTTTTTTCATCATTCATTCCTCCGCTGGCATTTTAGTTAGAGCAGCTCTTTGACGTTCACTCCCAGGGCTTTTTTTACCGGAAGAATGGTTGCGATCAAACCTATGAAAATACTTGCACAGAGCCAATACACGCTTCCTTCAGCCGATATGCCCGGTTCCATTGAAGAATGCAGGAGGGATTCCCCGATTTTCCAGCCTAGAAGCCAATTCAAAGGATAGGACATCGCTGTAGCCAGCCCCCAGCTCAGCAGGGCGATGAGGGTGCTTTCCCAAATGAATAATTGATAGATCTTCCAATTCGAGCAGCCCAGGCTCCTGAGGATGCCGATCTCTCCCATTCTCTCAAAAACATTGATACTGACAGCAATCATCAGGTTGACCATCCCAGCCAGCGCGAACAGGATGCCGACCAGCAGGATGGTGACGATGACCAGGGAGAGAATCTCCTTTTGACGGGCATTCATGTCGGATACAGTATCAGATCCAACTACCTGTACTCCTTTTTCCCCAAGGTATTCCTCGCCTTCTTGGAGAAGAGAAGAATCCTGATGGCCACGCCGTCCATCCACCATAAGCCGATTGACTGTATACTGATCGAGCCATTCGCCGTAAGCGCCCTGGACCATATAGACGGAAGGGCCTGAGAGAGTGCTAGCGATGATGCCTGCTACCCTCCACTCCTTGTTGCTTTTTCCAATTTGCAGTTCAAGCTTGTCTCCTGGATTGACAGAACCAAGGCTTTCACTTAATTCGGAATTGATGACGATATCATTTGGATGGCCGCCATCGAGCCAGCTTCCCTCGATCAGGTACGGATTGATGAAGCGTGAGTCTGCCGGCATTGAGTAAAACAATGCATTCATTTTTCCCGAGGCAGAGCGGATGACCTCTGCGTTCCTTTTCGTCCATCCTTCCACACCTTTGACGCCATCCATCCCCATTGCCAAGGAGATGAGTTCTCCTTTTGGCTGGGGACTGTTGATTGACCATTCAACGTCATGCTTCCAAAAGTGGTTCAGATCCTCCAGCAAAAATTGGAGAGATTGATTCAGCGTAAGACAAGCAATGATGATTCCCCCGCCAAAGGAAAGCATAATGATATTCATCAGGACCTGTACTTTTTTCAAGAATGCATTCCGCCATGACAGCAGGCTTAAATGGAAAAAGCGGGAATGGTATTTCCCTTTTCTTCCCGGTGCTGATAGGGTGCTTTTGAATCCTTCAATGATTGGCGATTCAACCAGCTTCCGGATCGGGCCTGATGCCCCAGCCAAAGGAAGGCTGAAGGATAAAAACAGCAATATGCCCGCAACCCATGAAGAAATTCCTTCTGGATGGTCCAAACCAAGGTTCAATTCTCTGCCAAGGAAAAAGACTAAATAGCGAGAGGCCATCATACTGGCCGGAATGGATAGAGCGCTCAGCAATAAGCCGAGTACCCCGATCAGAACGATATATTGCTGCCAAAGCTGGAGGCTGGATGCTCCGACCGCTTTCTGGACACTTAAGGAAAAGCGGTCCTCCACAATGATCCTGTGGAATAAATGAACGATCAGCACAAAACCAAGCACAATAGAAAAGGCTCCTAAAAGAATAAATACATTCAATAATGAGTTGATAACGGAATCCCTGATGAAAAATGTTTCAGAAGATGTCTCGTTCCTATATACTGTGATGCCATTATCCTCTAGCATGCGGCGGATTTCCCCGGCCATTCTTGCTTTCTTCCCCTCTGGAACCGATCCATCCAGTTTAATTTGGACAAGGTTATGAAATGGAGGGATTCCCAATCGTTCCGCAGCAGCTTCATTTATAAAGCCATAAGCCAACCCGCTGTATTTCGCTGGAATCCTTGAAGGGTCGCTGACCATCCCCTCCATGGAAAAGTTCGTCTTGCCCTTTTTATTAGGCAGGGATATTTGCACTTCATCTCCCTTGTTGATCCCCATTGACTCGCCAGTCGTTCTTTCAATCCATATTCCCCTGCTGCTTAAGGAATCTTTCCCTTCCATAAGCTGGACCGTATTTATTTTAGAAGAATGTACCGGATTCACGGTCAACAGCAAGTTGCTGTATTTCCCATCGATCTTGGCCCGGCTCCTTATTTGCCTTTTTGCTTCAAAATGCCGGATTCCATCTATGGAAGACAGAAATTCAACACTCTTATTGAAATTCCCGGTGTAAAAGGTAATATCTGCAGCAGAGGACTCTTCCTTATTTTTTTGCAAAAGCTCATTGAACAGGAATTTCGAATTCAGGAGCGTCCCAATCGTAACCAGGCAGAACAATAGAGAAAACAGGATTAGCAACGCTTTCGTTTTTTGCTTTAAAAAGCTTCTTAAAGCTAGTCTTAAATACACGGGCACCCGGATCACCCCACCTTAAGGCGCTTCATACACGGTCCCATCCTCGACATGGAATCTTCTCGAAACCTTATCGTAAAAATCGAGATCATGCGTCACGATCACCACTGTCTTCCCAGCTTCAGACAGGATTTTGAAAAGACGGAAAATCTCTGTAGAGGTCTGGGAGTCAAGGTTTCCCGTCGGCTCATCCGCAACGATCAGCGGAGGGTCATTCGCTAGAGCCCTGGCAATGGCAGTACGCTGCCGCTGCCCGCCGGAAACCGAATCGGGATACAAATCCGCTTTCATCAATAATCCTGTTTTCTCCAGCAGCTGAAGCGCCCGCTGCCTTTTCCCTTTCCGGTTCCTTGAAAATGCCATTGGAAGCATGACATTCTCTGCTAACGTCAAGGTCGGGATCAGATGGAACGATTGGAACACAATCCCGACATTGGAACCTCTCCATTTTGTAAGTGCTTTTGGGGACAACGCAGAAACCTTCCTTCCCTCAATCGTGACTGTCCCGGATGAAGGAGTCTCAATCCCTGACAGGATATTCAGCAGAGTCGATTTGCCGCTGCCGGATTTCCCGAAGATGCCAACCAGGTCTCCTTTCTTCACTTCAAAGCTGACTTCCCTTAATACATGCTCATACTGTTCCCCATTCAGGAACATTTTTGAAAGATGATCTACCTTGATCACGGAAAGAACTCCTTTCGGGGAATAACTCATCCCATATATAGCACGACCATTTCCGAGCCGCAACAGAAGCAACAAGCTCAAATCTTCCAACAAATGTAACTATTCTCACAAAGTAAGGTCCCAATCCGGTCCTGTTTTCATCTTCTTCACAATGAAAAGGGGATTTCCAGCTTACATTTCTTGAAAATAATTGTAAATTCAGATGATATCCCGATTTTTCATTAGACAGGTTGTCTCATTTTTCAACAAATTCGGAAATGAAACTGGTTGATTTGTAAAAATATATAAAAATAGCAAAAAACTAAAAAAATTCCATAAATGTTTTTAACAATTATTTCGAAATGATTACAAGCCCTCTTGCACTCCAATAGGCAGAGTTATTATCCAAAAATAATTCCTTCTGTAAACCGATCTTTTTACTGCAATGTTTCAAGGTCATGACAATTTCAAGGAAATATAAACCAAAGTTTGCAACCGCTCCCAATCCTGTCATATCAATGCCTGGGAAGGATTGTTAAAAAAAGGGGTAGGAAAGTCTCTATGAAAAATGATTGATTGCAAGTCTTCCAGGTCTTTCATAAACTCTGTGTGAAGCTGGTCGGGTCAGCAATGGACGAAAACCTTAGCCGATCCAGCCCGACATCAAAATCAAGATTATTTTGAAAGGAGAATGTAAATGGCCAAAATGGAAACAGAGCTTCCAGGAGGAGTAGCCGCGACAAACCTTCAGACCCAGAAGAAATTTTCTATGAAAGAGAAGGTCTTTGTCGTCACCTTATTCCTTCTTACCGTTTCCGCTCTTTTCTATGTGAATTTGACTGCGTCAGACAAGTTGAATTTGACCATAGGGATTTATGGGGCGGTCATGATCAGTTATTTACTTGGAAAAATGCTTTTATCCTTTAAGTATCAAGAGGTGATGGCAGACCCGCCCGATTTGAAGGTTTCCGTGGTCATCCCATCCTATAATGAAGCGCCTGAAGCAGTATTGGGCACAGTCGAAAGTATTTTGAAACAGGATTATCCTGTCCACGAAATCTTTGTCATCGACGATGGCAGCAAAGATATTTCCGCATTCAAGGCTGTCCAGAGGCTGAATCAAAATTTAAAAGCCGGGAAGGGAGCAGCATTATTTGACCTGAAAAAGGCAAATCCTTCTTTTAAAATGCCAAACCTGATCGTACACCGTCTCCCAAAAAACATGGGAAAGCGCCATGCGCAAATCTGGGCTTTCGAGCGGGCAACCGGCGATATCTTCATAACAGTCGATTCAGATTGCACAGTATTCCCTAACGCTGTCAGGGAATTATTGAAGCCCTTCAATGATGAAGAAGTGACCGCTACTACGGGCCACGTCAATATCAGGAACCGCGCCGATAATGTCCTTACCCGATTGATTGATATGCGCTATGACAATGCTTTCAGAGTAGAGCGGGCTGCCCATTCTGTGACGAACAATGTTCTGGTTTGCAGCGGGCCGCTAAGCGCCTATCGGCGGGAAATAGTCATGAAGAACCTCGATCATTATGGGACCCAGACATTTCTTGGCCAGCAGGTGCAGCTTGGGGATGACCGCTGTTTGACGAATTATGCGATCCGTGAAGGGAAAACCTTGTATCAGTCAACCGCTCGCTGTATCACGGATGCGCCAACCTCCCTCAGGACACTAATCAAGCAGCAAAACAGATGGAATAAATCCTTTTTCCGCGAGAGCCTGATTGCATTGAAGATTGGGATGAAAAAGCCGAATGTTTTCGTTTGGGTCATGCTTGAGATGTTTTTATGGCTTGCATTTGGGGTTTCACTCATTTTCGCTATTTACTACACCTCGACGACGATGGGATTGATCATGCTGGTCTATTACCTGGCATATGTAGTGATTTCTGCTTACGCCAGGAATGTTTTCTACGCTTACAAGCGCCCGTTCACTTTCCTGCTTGCCCCGATTTACGGGATCCTGTTCCTTGTCCTTCTTTGCCCTATGCGCTTCT
Organism: Bacillus sp. REN3; assembly: GCF_017912555.1. Lineage (GTDB taxonomy): Bacteria > Bacillota > Bacilli > Bacillales > Cytobacillaceae > Mesobacillus. Next base: position 297,646 of record NZ_JAERSD010000002.1, read on the forward strand.
GGGCGTTGATCACACTCCGTTCCACTTCATGGGGAACGCGGGGATAAGCAGCCAAAATCAAAATTCAGCATCAAAGGAGTGTTTTAAATGAGAGTCCGAAAAGCGATCATTCCAGCAGCCGGTTTAGGAACAAGATTTTTGCCCGCTACAAAAGCACAGCCAAAAGAAATGCTGCCAATCGTCGACAAGCCTACAATCCAATACATTGTTGAAGAAGCAGTTAAATCTGGCATTGAAGATATCCTAATTGTCAGCGGCAGAGGCAAGAGGGCGATCGAAGACCATTTCGACAAGTCCTATGAATTGGAAGAAACACTCATTAAGAAAGAAAAAATCAACAGATTGGAAGAAATCCAGGACATCTCCAATCTCGCCAACATCCATTATGTCCGCCAGAAGGAACCTCTCGGCCTGGGCCACGCCATCCATTGCGCCAGCCGCTTCATCGGGAATGAACCCTTTGCCGTCCTGCTCGGGGATGACATCGTCAAATCGAAAACCCCTTGCCTGAAGCAGCTTATCGACGTTTTTGATAAGTACAATTCATCCGTCCTGGGTGTCCAGGAAGTTCCGCCTGAAGATGTATCGAAATACGGGATCATCTCCCCTCTTGAAAACAACACGCTGGATGAGCATCTTTTAGCTCTATCCTCCGTAGTGGAAAAGCCAAGCCCGCAAGACGCGCCCTCGAATTTCGCGATTATGGGACGTTATATTCTTACTGCTGATATCTTCCCGATCCTGGAGAATCTTCCGCCAGGCTCAGGAAACGAAATCCAATTAACGGACGCCATCAAGCTCCTGAATGAAAAACAAAATGTCCTTGCCTATAACTTCTCCGGGCAAAGGTACGATGTCGGGGACAAGTTCGGATTCATCAAAGCCACGATTGATTTTTCACTCCAGCGTCCTGATCTGCAGGAAAATGTTAAGACCTATTTACAGGAATTGCTGGTGGACAATCAGCTTTCCATAAACTCTTGATGTGTTTCCATTCATAAAAGATTCATCATCTGAAGGAGGAAAAGCAATGAAAATCGCCATTATCGGAACAGGTTATGTCGGGCTTGTAACAGGTGTATGCCTTGCGGAGATCGGCCACGAAGTGACATGCATTGATATCAACCCTCATAAAATTGACCAGTTAAAACGGGGGATTTCTCCTATATATGAACCAGGACTTGAAGAATTGATGGAAAAAAATCGCGCAGAGGGAAGGCTCGATTTCACAACAAATGATATAACCGGCCTAAAAGAAAAAGAAGTCATCTATATCGCTGTCGGCACCCCGGAAAGCGCGGATGGAACAGCAGACCTTTCCTATGTCTTCAATGCCGCGCGTTCGATCGGGCAAAATATTACTCAGGATGTTGTCGTCGTCACTAAAAGTACTGTCCCAATCGGCACTAACGTGAAAATCCGCCAGTTGATCCTTGCCAACCTCCAGGGAAACCATTGCGCGGAGGTCGTATCCAACCCTGAATTCCTGCGTGAAGGTTCAGCCATCCATGATTCATTCAAAGGCGACAGGATCGTCATAGGGGCAGACAACGCGGAAGCGGGGAATATCGTGGAAAAAATCAACAAACCATTTGGGCTGCCAATTTTAAGAACAAGTATCCATAGTGCCGAAATGATCAAGTACGCCTCGAACGCATTCCTTGCGACCAAGATTTCTTTTATAAATGAAATTGCCAATTTATCCGAAAAAACAAACGCAGATATTGAAGAAGTCGCAAAAGGCATGGGGATGGACAGAAGAATCGGGGACCGATTCCTGAATGCCGGGATTGGCTACGGGGGTTCCTGCTTCCCTAAGGACACGCATGCACTTGTAAAAATATCCGAAGAATTCAACCATGATTTCCACCTTTTGAAATCGGTCATTTCAATCAATGAAAAACAAAAAACATTGCTCGTCAAAAAAGCCCTGGAGCGTTTTGGCTCACTCTCCGGAAAAAAAGTCGCATTGCTGGGACTTGCCTTCAAGCCGGAAACGGATGATATGAGAGAAGCCGCGTCTATTCCAATCGCAGCGGAACTTGTCGAGTTGGGGGCCGAAGTCATCGGCTATGACCCAATTGCTGCAGGGAATGCAAAGAAGGTCCTGCCCGAGGAAGTCATTTATGCCGACCAGATTGAAGAAGCAATCAAGCAGGCCGACCTTGTATTTATTGTTACGGAATGGGAGGAGATAGTGGAAAAAACCTTGTTCCTATCTAACCTGTTCATGGAAAAACCCGTCATTTTCGATGGCCGGAATTGCTATTATGATGAAGACATCAAAAATTTCAATGGGGAATATGTCTCTGTTGGAAGAGAGCCAAATAAAGCAAGTAAGCAAGATGAACATCAAATTGCAGCCATTGGCTAATGTGGAAACAGAAACAAGCATTCAAAAGAGGGTGTCCCAAAAGGATAAACTTTTGGGCATCCTCTTTATTTTTGAGGCTGCTTGTAAAAATGTCCGTTGATTTCCGTTCCAGGCGCTTCGCTTTCCGCGAGGCTGGCGCTGAGCCACATCATCGCTTCGCTCTTGCGGGGTCTCATCTGACCAGCTGATTCCGCAGGAGTCTTCGCGCCTTCCACTCCAATCAACTCAGGTTTCTAAATTCATTTTTTGCGCAAAAAAATACAAAATACCCCAATCCCGGAAGGACATCGTTCGCGATATCCTGTGCCCTCTTTTCAGAGACAGCGATGATTCGCCAGATGTTCATCTGCGCGCCGATGTCAATGATGATCGACACGAAGATGACGAATCCGAAGCTCGCCAAAAGCTTGTCAGTAAAAACCGTTGTCTGTGTCAGGAAGCCTGGTCCGATAGCGGATGTCGCCATTAGGAAGGCAGCACCCAGCAATAAGCTTCTATTCGATTTAGTTCCCATTTGTTCCTCCCTTGTCCCTATGTTCCGTTATTTTAAATAGTCACCTATCCTTCCAACCAGTACCCCCGATTCCCTAAGCGCAGCAGAAATGTACCTGGCGAAATCGAGAGCCCTCTCCCCATCTCCATGGATACAGACCGTATCTGCTTTGATCGGGACATCGACACCCTGCCGGGAGAGGACCTTCCCCTCCTTGACCATGCGGATGACCTGGCTGATTGCCACCTCATGATTCTTAATCAGCGCATCCTTTTCCCGCCTGGAAGTCAGTGAACCGTCCTGCTGGTAAGTCCTGTCGGAAAAAACTTCACTGGCAGTGCGAAGGCCAATTTTTTCACCTGCGGCTACCAGTTCTCCTCCGGCAAGGCCAAACAGGATCATTTCAGGGTCGACATTGTAAACAGCCTCAGCGATCGCTTCAGCAAGAGCCAGATCTTTGATCGCCATGTTATAAAGGGCACCGTGCGGCTTGACATGCTGGACCCTGCCCCCTTCGGCCATAGCGAATGCAGAAATCGCTCCAATCTGGTAAACGACAAGGTCGTATGCCTCCTCTGGCGTGATGCTCATTTCCCTCCTGCCAAAGCCAGCGAGGTCCTGGAAGCCCGGGTGCGCTCCAATCGCCACATCCTTATCAAGGCACATCCGGATCGTTTTTCGCATCGTGGATGGGTCGCCCGCATGGAAGCCGCAAGCGATGTTGGCACTCGTCACATAATCGAGGATTTCTTCATCCCTCCCCATTTTATAAGCCCCAAAGCTTTCTCCCATATCACAATTCAAATCAACTATATGCATCTTCATTCCCTCCTGTCCTTCTGGGTGATTTTCAGGCAGATTCCATGTTTTAGCTGCTGGATGTCCAGCTCCCTTTCCAAATACGACTTCTGGGCTTCTTCGAGGGATATCTGTTTGAACCTAAGCGTGTCTCCCGGTTTTGCCTGTGCCACGAGCGGGAGGTCTGCTGCCGCGGTTTGCCCGATTTTCGGGTATCCGCCAGTTGTTTGCCGATCCGCTAGCAGGATGATTGCTTGTCCATCCGGAGGCACCTGGATCGTCCCAAAACTCACTGCCTCTGAAATCATTTCCCTTCGATCCTTTAGCGCCAATGCCGGTCCCTCCAGCCGATAGCCCATCCGGTCTGATTGGGAAGTAACGGTAAAAGTCTCGGTAACAAGCTTTTCGACGCTATCGTCCGTGAATGATCCGTACTGTCTTCCCTTGATGATCCGGATGGTATAGCCCTTTTGGTAACAAGGGATGAGACGGGCAGCGACAGACCAGCCGGCATCTGTAAAATCCCCCTCTAAAAACCTGGTGAAATACCTTTTCATTTTTCGGGAGAGACCATTTGCCATACCAATCGGAAGCTGGTCGCCCTCCGTTAACGCACGACCTGCGAATCCCCCGATTCCGGCTCTTAAGTAGGTGGATTTACTCCCCATGACCGGAGGAACACATAAACCGCCGGCTATTGCGAGATAGGCACGGGCACCGGAAAGGCACTGCCCAAACTGCAGTTCACTTCCTTTTTTCACAAGGATTGTCCGCCAGGTCCTGACCCTTTTCCCATTAATCGCTGGGGATAGATCCGCTCCGCAAATCGCTATCAATGCATCCTCATCAAAATGTATAGTCGGGCCCAGCAAGGTGATTTCCAATGTCGGGGTGTTTTCCTCATTCCCTACGAGCAAATTGGCAACCCGATGGGCAATTGTATCCATCGCGCCACTCGCTATGACACCATATTTCTGATACCCATACCGCCCTAAATCCTGAACGCTAGTAAGGAGTCCGGGCTTGATGATCGTGATCATCGGCATTTCTCCCACTCTCTGTATTCTTCGAGGCTGATCGGCGTGAATTTTATTTTGTCCCCGGCTTTCAAAAGGCTTGGGCGTTCCGCTTCCGGCCGGAAGAGCTTGAGCGGCGTCCGCCCGATCAGCTGCCAGCCGCCAGGCGTTTCGATCGGGTAAACCCCGGTTTGCTTGCCGGCTATTCCAACGGAGCCTGCCGGAATCTTCAGGCGGGGGGTTTCTTTCCGCGGCGCCGCGATTTTATCCGACATGCCGCCAATAAAGGGAAACCCCGGAGCGAATCCAATCATATACACAAGGTAATCACCGCTTGAATGGATGTCGATGACCTCTTCGGCAGACAATCCATTCCGTTTGGCGACCTCCTCCAGGTCGGGCCCGAATTCTCCTCCATAGCAAACGGGAATCTCGACAGCACGTGCCTCCTCTGGGTTTCTATCCGGAAGTGAAGTCAATAATTGCTCCATCTCACGGCTTACGTAATGGTAGGGAAGAGTTTGCGAGCTGTATACATTTGGAATCGCCGCTGGATCATAGAAAATGGTGATGGTCGTGAAAGCCGGAACATATTCCACCATCCACTCCGGCTGGTCCCCATCCAATAAGGCAGCCACTGCCTGTACCCTCTGCTGGACCGAAGTAGCAATCTCCGTCCCAAACTCAACGACAATCGCTTGATCTCCAAGCGGGAGCAGACGATACTCCATTCCTACACCCCCAAAAAAATTTACTTGCCAAAAACAATTGCTTATAGGATAACATAATTCACGATATATTTTGAATAATGAAAAATTACCCTTTCTGTCTTTAACGTGCAGTTCCCTGGAGCTGAAAATCCTGCCAAATACTCTTACATCAGTACGCAATTTGAATTGTAAGGCTTGCTGCTCATGTTCCCCCGAAGCAATCGAACCCTTCATAAGGCAAATCCACTATAACACCCTGATGTTTTCAAAAAAATTCCATTTAAATTTACACCCTTGAAATTGACACAGAATTTCAAATGTAGGAAAATAGACCTATATACCTCTCCGTTTTTTCTTTCCCTATTTTCAATGCCACCTGTCGCAGTTTATCCCATTGAGGTAAGGATGTCTGAATGAAGTTCTTCCATTATCGGAATTAAAATGAATAAAGAAAAGAGGTATGCAAATGAATCCCGTACACGGAAGCTCAATTGAACACCTCGACCAAGAATGGTATCAGCTGATCGATACCGCGCGAAAAATGGGAATCTCCAAAACTGAGGTTGGCACATTCATACAAGAGACCGCTGCAACGGTTCGGAAAATAAATAATGACGAAGACAAAAGAAGCTAGCCTTGATGACGAGGACGCTTCTTTTTTTGGAGGCGGGAAACACGGGGAAGCACGGGGACGGTTCTTAAAAGGGTTCAATCGGAAGTTTTGCGCGAAAAGAAGGCACAACCAGCGGTTTTTATCTCCGGTTGTGCCTTCTGCTTTCTCATATTTAGGTCAGACAGCGCAAAATTTTTGATTGCCCGAGAAGAATGAAGTCGCGGTCTCGGCTTATGGGATTTCAAACTTCCCAGTGCCATCTGTTTGTGGTTTTTGTGCGGCCAGAATGGAAGAAATCCTGTCAAATGCAAAGGAATTCGATGTTTCAAGATACAATTTCCCCCTCCCCACTGAAGGGGCTTTTTTAGAAGCATTCAATTTGCCGCATTCAAGGGACCTCCTCGGAAGCTGGCTTCAGGCGGTCCTTCTTACAGCCGGGGCAGAGGGTGATATCCTTATTCAAGAGGATGGAGACCACCTCATGGATGGGCAATCCTTCGAATAATGGCTGATAGGTCTTGCTTTTGGTCAGTTTCCTGCATCGGGTCAGCTTTTCCTTCTTCACCCTATTGGCAAGGATCCCATAATACCGGATCTTGACGAATCCCTTCGGGAGGACATGCATAAGGAATCGGCGGATGAATTCCACTTTCGTCAACGTGACGGTCCTGATCCGGTTATTTTCCTTATAATCCCTGACACGGAAGGTGACCGTGCTGGCATCATCGGAAACGATCCGGTTATTCGAAATCGCAATGCGATGGGTATAGCGACCGAGGTATTCCATTACGGCCTGGGGACCTGAGAATGTCCTTTTCGTGTAACTGTACCAGTCGATGGAATAGCACGAATCGACTAGCCGATGGAAATGCCGAGGCTGCCTAAGCCGTTTCATGTGCCCATAGAACTGAAGCTCGCCCTTTTCATAAAATTTCTTCAGGTAGTAGAGGTACTTCCCGCGAAACTTCTTGGAAAGCACCTTGATAGGGAGAAAGAACTTTCCATCAACCATTTTCCACTGATTGTGTTCCGTCAGGCCTCCGGCCAGCACGACGGTATGGATATGGGGATGGTAATGAAGGTTCTGCCCCCAGGTGTGCAGCACGGAGAAGAAGCCAATCCGTGCACCAAGGTACTTCCGGTCCCCGGAAAGTTCCATCAGGGTCTCCGCCACAGCCCTGTACATCAAGTCATAGAGAAGCTTCTGATTTTGATAGATGACCATGTGGAGCTGTTTCGGCATCGTGAAGACGACATGGAAGTACGGGGCATCCAGGATATCCTTCTTCCTCCTGTCGACCCAGATATCCTTGTTCACCCCCTGGCATTGGGGACAGTGGCGATTCCGGCATGAGTTGTAACAGACACGGCAATGGCCACAGTTCCCGCATTCGAAGGAACGCGCCCCCATCCCTGGGGTCTTGCAGTTCATCAGGGAGTCGGCAGCTTTGGCCTGGATACGGGACGGCACGTGCGTTTCCACATAATCGTGATAGGAATCCCGAAAGATCTTTTGGACAGTCGTCATGGCCCGGTCCCCTAAGAGTCCAGGGGACTCTTGATCCCCATGAGGCTTTTGGATGTCAAGTGAAGGTATCTCTGTGTCGTCTTCAGGTTCCTATGTCCAAGCATCTCTTGGATATGGATGATTTTCACTCCTCTTTCGAGGGAATGGGTCGCAAAACAGTGCCTGAGCGTATGCGCAGAAACCCTTGGATCCAGGTTGTGCTTCTCACGAAGCTTGAGGAAAGCATTCTTGACGGACTTAATCGTGTAAGGCTGTCCCTCTTTTTGTCCCTGGAAGAGCCAGTCATCAGGCGAATAGGGTTCATTCCGGAAATAAGCCTTGAAATACTCACGGAGGATAAGCAGGGCTTTCTCGGACAGGATGGTGTATCTGACTGTATGATGCTTGGCCTTGTCTACCCGGATGGTCATGGTCTTACTGCAGATGTCACGGATCTTCAGGCGTGCCACTTCGCTCACCCTTAAGCCTCCGCCATAAATCAGGGCGAAAATGGCCTTATGCTTTACATTTTCGATGCCGTCTATAAAAGCGACAACCTCTTCCTTTGGAAGGATGACCGGAAAATGGGGAGTCCGTTTCATCCTTGGGACCTTCCTGGGGTTCCATTCCTTGTCCATGGCGAACGTGTAGAACACACGGATCCCTGAAATGTAGTTATTGATCGTACCAGCCGAAAGGCCTCGTTCATTTTTTAGGTATAGGATATATTGCTGGATCTCCCTTTCACTCATCTCAGTGATGGAGTGGTTCCGCTCTTTCATATAGGAAAGGAAAGCAAGGATTCTTCTTCCGTACGATTCCCTTGAGGATTCCGGGATTCCTTTGAGTTCGAAGTAGAGATTGATTGTGTCTTCAAAGTCTTCATATAGTTCCATGATGAAACCTCCTGATTCAGTAATCAATTTGATGGCGGCTGAATCAGGAGTCAGGAGGTGGCCTGCATGGAAAAGGGGATATTAATGGATATCTGCTTAAGATTGGATGTGTTATAATCATAAAATAAAAGTATGTTTCTATGGGATTTGTTTTCTTTGGCGATTAAACAATACCATATGAAACATACTTTTTCTTCGTTTATGCACTATTTTTTGTTCGGGTGGGCTGTTTTTGGGCCATCGCGTAGCGATTTCGTTCTTCTCATGCTTCACGAAATTGAAGCACGAGAACCGTCCCCGTGCTTCAGACAAATAGGATTTCTTCTGTGGCTCTGTAGTCTCTTGGTGAGAGGCCGACGTATTTTTTGAAGGTGCCGCTGAAGTAGTTGGGGGTGTTGTAGCCTAGTTCTTCGGCGATCCATTCGATTGTATGGTTTGTGTGCCGCAACAGCCAGACTGCCCTTTGCATCCTCACAAAGGTAACGTACTCGACGAAGCTGCGCCCTGTTTCCTGTTTGAAGATCCTGCTGAAATAGGGGACGCTAAGATTGATTTGGTCCGCGGCCTGTTTGACCGATAGATCCTCTGTACAATACTGGGCAATATAGTCCGTACACTTCTGGATCCCTTCATCTGTTGTGATTTCCTCGAAATAACGGAGGCATAGCCGTTCGTATGGAGAAGTCCGCCGGGCTTTGCATGCTTCCCGATAAGAGTTGTGGAGAAGCAGCGGGTCACGATAGATGGAGCCTGCACCGATGTAGAGCTGGATACCATAATCCCTCTCAAGCGCAGAAATCCCGTCGAGGATTTTCTCTTCTCCCTCTTTCCAGTGCTTCAATGATTGGTACTTTGCCGGAACATGGATCAGCATGAGTAAATGCCTACGATACGACAGGAAGGTTAGATGATGCATCTTGAACCTGTCTTTGAACGATTCCTGTATGATCATGGGAGCATGCCAGCCCTCCTTTTCCCGCTGTTCCGGATACCGGACAAATCCCTGGATAAAACAGACAACATTCGGTACAGCCCCATTGTTCAAAAAAAAGCCAGAGTCGATCATTTCCTGTTCTGTTTTGATTTCCCCAGCCAGCAGCCTCCGTAAGAACGCCTCCTGGAATGGCAGGGAGTGGCGCTCTTTCTTCTGCTTTATCTGAATCCTGGCCATTGGATCCTCCTCATGAGCCTGTATTCTCTCCCCTTCACTCGAAAGCTCTCCGATCGCCTTCTTTATTGTCCGCAAAAACGTATGTTTTTTCGTTGATTTCACCAGAAGATACGAAAGCTTGAATTCCATGGCCAGCGGGGAAGTATGCAATAAAGCAGGGGATAGCAGCGGAATGATCCTGCAGCCTTTATTCCGTTTGCGGAACCGGTGTATTTTTACCCAATCATGCCACTTGCTGACTTCGATAACCGCTATATGGATTCCCTGGCCAGGACAGTCTTTTCCTGCCAGGATGCAATTCCCGGCCAATTCTTCCGAAATCCAGCTTGAGAGCTTTTCCCGCTCAAACGGATCATCCACTAAGAGACATATTGAATACACAATCTCCCTCCTCCCCATCATTCAGCTCACTGAAATTTTATACAATTATTGGAATAAAAATTAAAGAAGATTAAATATTTGTATATTTCTGATAATTTATTGTAAGGTATATGACCTGGCGATGACGTACAATCATTTTTATAATATCACGGCCTGCCCAAAGGAGGGAAACAGAAAGTCGTAGGCTATGAAACAAAATAAAGGAGGAAATCAAATTGGCAGGGGAATATACCGAGTACGATTATGTAGCGGCAGACACCATCGATGTCAGCGAGCTAGAACCGCTGGATCCGGAAACAAAGAAAATCATGAAAGGCGAATTCAGGACTGGGTTAAAACTAACGCTCTTCTATTATATTTTCATTCTTTCAATCCCGGTTTTGAACTGGTACGCAGAAGGATTCATGTTCTCCCGTTTATGGGGCGGCATGACCTACAGCTGGTTCCTGACGAGCATCGTCGCAATGGCAATGGCTTTTATCATAGCGTATATTCATACATACCTGTATGAAAAACGCTTAAAAGTGAATGAAAAAAATACTGGCGCTCCAGCTCAATCTCCTGAAGAAAGGAGCATTGTTTGATGGCCGTAATTTTAGAACCGAAATTTTTGCTTACCCTGCTCCTGATGGGTACGATTGTCTACATCACCTATTTGACAAAAAGAAGCGCGACAGCCTCTGATTACTTCGTTGGCGGCCGCAGCTTCGGCTGGTTCACAAACGGATCGGCAATCGGCGGTGATTATTTGAGCGCCGCCACCTTCCTCGGCATCGCCGGGCTGACGTATCAGCTGGGCTATGATGGAGCCTACTACGCCTTTTGTTTTTCCATCGGGCTGACGCTTCTTGCCATCTTCGTGGCAGGTCCGCTCCGCCGTTTCGGTGCCTACACAGTAGCTGACTTTCTGGCCTATCGTTTCCACAGCAAACGGGCCCGGCTTGCCGCCGTTGCGGTTGTCCTTGCGATTTCCGGTTTCTATGCCGCTCCCCAGCTGCTCGGCGCAGCCCAGATCCTTAGCATGTTCTTCGGGACCAGCTATGAATTCGGGATCATTTTCACCTGTACCGTCATGATTTTTTATGTCGGCATCGGCGGAATGAAAGGCACCACACTCAACCAGGCCCTTGAATTATGGATCCGGCTTGGCGCCTTCCTCCTCATGGTCGGTGCTGCCATCTATGGCGGTCTCCATTACCATGAGATCCTGGCAGGAATCAATGAATTCAAAGGTTCGATCGCAGGAACGGCCGGATTCACTACCGACGGAAAGGACATTCCATTCGATGGATCTGTCTGGACCGGTACTGGGAATTACTTCCCGTCCTTCTGGCAGACGATTTCGATGACCATCGGGCTGTCACTGGGCACAATTGGGCTGCCACATATCCTCCTGCGTTTTTATACGAACCCAAGCGCGAAGGCGGCCCGCAGATCGGCTCTAATGGCGATCGGGATCGCGAGTGTCTTCTTCTTGTTCGCAGTGTATCTTGGTGTGGTAGGCCGTTCCATATTCCTGACAGGCAATGCCGATCCGGGCATCATGAAAGATCTGATTGCCGGAGGAAACAATATGGTCGTACCATCCACTGCACAGGCACTTGGCGGGGAATGGCTGCTCGGACTCGTGATTGCCGGTGCATTCGCTGCCGTCTTCTCGAACCTTTCCGGGCTGTTCATCGCAAGCTCCGGTGCCCTTGCCCACGATCTTTATGCGACCTTCTTCCGTAAAAACATCACAGAGAAGGAGCGTGTCATCGCTGGAAAGGTCTCGATCATTGTCCTTGGCATCCTGTATGGCATTCTCGGGCTGATGGTAAAAGAAGCATCCATCGGCCACCTGGTTGCCCTTGCTTTTACTGTTGCGGCCAGTACGTTCACACCGATTTTCATCCTTGGCATCTGGTGGAGAGGGATGACCGAAAAAGGAGCGATCGCCGGCCTTGTGATCGGCCTCGTCGCCTCCATGTACATGATCTTTTTCAAGACAACGCTGCCAGAATTTTTGCAGTTCAATGTACCTGGCCTCATCACCGTTCCGATTGGCTTCCTATCAGTCTATATCGTCTCGAAGCTCGACCGCCGGGTACCAGCAGACGTGAATGATTTCATGAGGCAAGTGCACTCGAAGGAGTCTGAAGCAGCATAGATTTATCCCATTTCAATAGAGGCTGTCCGAACTGGTCTTGCTGATTGACCTTCGGACAGCTTCAATTTCATTGGCCCCGCTAATCCTTTTGAACTCCCCCAAGTTCAGATTCTCCAACTCCTGACCCAACGAGCCGGCAATCCATCCCCCATGAAATCACATTCTTTTTAGCTACAACTTGCCCGGTAAAAAAACGCTTCATTATAAGGTGGCATCCGCCCAATCCTTTTGTTAGCGCCGACAGGACTTTTCGGCCGACTTGATTTTGAATTAAGCCGATCCCGTCATGAAGTGCTAGCCGGCAAGGAAGGCTGGAGGTCCTCTTTTTGCCTGCACATGTCGTTTTTCGGCAGGATTGATGATGTCAGCACTGGAACCAGGCGCCCTTCCATCATCCAGATAGGCTGTTTTCTAAAAGATTATTGCTTCCTGAACCAATTTCAAGGAAAACAAATCGTTTTTGAAAAGATTGATGGGAACGAAAGGTGCGTGACTCCGGTGGGAACAGCGGGAAAATTGCGGCCCCACAGGCGTTTTTGACTCGTGGAAGCTCCACTCACGCCCCGCGGAAAGCTAGAGCCTGGAGTGTAAATCAATCATTTATTAAAAATTGACGAAAACAGCTTTCAGATAAAATCCCCCCAGAAAGATTTTTTAAATCATGATAAAGGGTTGAAACGATACAATTTTGTCGCTATAATTAAAAAACGACAATATTGTATAGTTTTTTGTGAACCAATTGTGAAAGAGGTGATTCTATGTCTCCAAGAGTCAGCGAAGAATATAAAATGGAGAGGAAAAGACAGTTAATCAGAGCTGCAAAGAAGGTTTTTATCCAAAAAGGTTATGTCCACACATCGATGCAGGACATCATGGATGAAGCCGGAATCTCAAGAGGTGCATTTTACACCTATTTTGATAATATCGATCATGTTTTTATCGAAGTCCTAAAACATGAAGATGAAAAAGAAATCAAGGACTTTATCCCAACCGATGGCGGTCCCCTCTGGCCATGCCTGAAGCGCTGGATCAAAGAACAACAGTCCCATATTGAAGCGGTTGATCAAACATTGGTGTACGCAAAGGCTGAATTCTTTTTATCATCCAAGTATGTGAAGAATAAAGATTACTTCCCCTACATTGTCGAGCGTTACAATCGGGCGACTGAAGCGATTGAACAAATATTGAATGAGGGCATCCGAAGAGGAGAATTCAAGCCAGTGCAATCGTCCCATTCCATTGCGAGGTACCTCCTTTCCTTCATCGATGGATTATTATTGAACACCTTCCAATTGGGACACGAACAGACAAAAGTCAAGGAGCAATTAACCGTCCTCCTTTTCACATTGGAAAAGATGATCAATCCTGAAAATCTGAAATAAGGAGTAATGCTATATATTTGAATCATCGAGGATCAGATTGAGAAAAATGACGAGGGAAGATACCGAACTTTACCATACATGGAGAAATGATATGGAGGTCATGCGCTTCACCAATCTTATCCATTGGAATCAACGAGAAATAGATTTCGTCGATCAAGTGACCCTGGGATCACCTTCGGCTAAAAGCTATATCATGCTTCAGAAAAATATCGAATCACCGATCGGAACCGTATCCCTGATCAGTATTGATTATCAAAACAGAATGCTGGATGCATTCTCGATACGGGAGAAAAGGACTATTTGGGAAAAGGTATGGTTCAGAAGGTTTGATATTACTGCTGGACTACGTCTTTTACGAAATGAACCTACACCGGATTTCGCTTAAGGTATTTTCATTCAATGATAGAGCCTTTCATCTGTATAAAAAACTGGGTTTCCAGAAAGAATGGGTCAGCAGGGAGATCCTATTTTAGGGAAGGGAAATGGCATGACATCATCCATATGGGCCTGCTCAAGAATGAATGCGATGAACAGCAAGGCAAGGCAGACTGATCCTTTTAACTTGCTAGAAATAAATTTCACCTCATTCCTGCAGTTCTTATTATTGCTCAGGTGTCCGTTTCGGCCTTAGCTGGCTAGAAATTCATGTAAATCTCCTCTCCTGCCGGTAGAGTAAGAAACTGATTTCAAAGAGGGAGCCTTCCTGGCTTCCTCTTTTACTTTCAGTCCCTCCTCATCAAACCGTACGTGAGGTTTTCCCTCATACGGCTTTCCGACGTTCTTCTTTCTTTGGCAGTACGTACCGGCCTAACTAGCCAATTTCAC
>NZ_JAERSD010000030.1 GCF_017912555.1 Bacillus sp. REN3
TATTGTTTGTTGACGCTTGTTTGTTTAGTTTTCAAAGAGCAACTTTCACTGTGTCGCCCGGAAGCGACTTTAATAATTTAACATGGAATGCAGTGATAAGTCAACAACTTTTTTAAAACTTTTTTAACATTAAAATGTTGTTAACCAATCGCGACTGCTTCTATATATTATCACCGCATATGTCCCGAGTCAACACCAATATTCATTACAAAAAGTGGAAATCAATATTTTTTTATCCTTCTATGTTTTACAGTCTGTTTTAATAATAAACATTGGCCAAGACTGCTCTACTTCTTAAAAACCGCTATCACATGTAGGTATGCCACAACACAGATATTCCCATGAAGATGCATCAAGATAATACATGAGTAGACACCGCTACTGAATACCGGGATCAATAAAGAACTTTCATCGATAAAGTAAAAACAGCCTCCAGAAAGCCTGGAGGCTGAAAAAATACTTTTTCTCTATTTTTCAATAGAAATGATGCCTTCCTCTTCCAATTCAACATGGCCCTGTTTTTTGATGACGACCTTTTCGTCTCCCGCTAGGTTTGTGAAGACGATTGGAGTCATTGTGGAGGCAGCATGCTCTTCGATATAGCCAAGGTCGACCGTCAATAACGGCTGCCCTTTTACAATAGTGTCGTTTTCAGCCACTAGCGTTTCAAATCCTTCTCCCTTGAGATTGACTGTATCGATTCCAACGTGGATCAGGATTTCGCGTCCAGCGTCTGACAAGATGCCGATTGCATGCTTTGTCGGGAACAAGTTGACGATTTTGCCGTTGACAGGAGAAACAATCGTGCCTTCGGAAGGAAGGATCGCGAAGCCGTCCCCCATCATCTTGCCGGAAAATACCGCGTCTGGCACCTCAGTGATCGGCTTGATTTCTCCTTTGATTGGAGATACAAAAGTTTCCTCGCGGCCCTCACTGTCATTTTGCAATGCTGTTGGATTGATCTCTTCGATTTGCTGTTCGACTTCATGTTCCTGGTCTGTTTCAATCGGACGCGGTTTTTTGCCGCTCATGATATCTTTCATTTGTCCTTTGATTGTTTCGGACCGGGGCCCGAAGATAGCCTGGATGCTATTGCCTACCTCAAGTACACCTGCAGCACCCAGCTTTTTCAAACGATCTTTATCAACATTTTTACTGTCATTGACAGAAACGCGAAGGCGCGTGATGCACGCATCCAAATGGGCGATGTTCTCCTGTCCGCCCATTGCCTCAAGGATTTCATAAGGAAGGTCTCCGGCATTTCCTTTAACTCCTGCTGTTTCCTCTTCTTCTTCTTCTGCTGCTTCCTCTCTGCCAGGTGTCATTAGGTTGAATTTTCGGATTGCAAATCGGAAACCGAAATAATAAATGACTGCAAATACCAATCCGACAGGAATAACAAGCCACGCATTTGTTTGCGGATTGATCAACCCAAACAGGATGTAGTCAATCAGCCCTCCCGAGAATGTCATCCCGATTTTCACATCAAGAAGGTGCATTGTCAGGAACGACAGACCTGCAAAGATGGTGTGGATCCCGAAAAGGACCGGCGCTACGAAAAGGAATGAGAATTCGATTGGTTCAGTGATCCCCGTCAAGAAAGATGTAAGAGCTGCGGAACCCATGATACCTGCAACCATGACTTTCCTTTCCGGTCTGGCTTCATGATAAATTGCCAATGCAGCTGCCGGAAGACCAAACATCATGAACGGGAATTTCCCTGTCATGAATGTTCCGGCTGTCAGGTTTTGGACGTTGTCTTTGATTTGCTCGAAGAAAATGCGCTGGTCACCGCGAACAAGCTGGCCCGCCTCATTTGTGTATTGTCCGAATTCGAACCAGAACGGCGAATAGAAGATGTGGTGAAGACCGAACGGAATCAACGCCCTCTCGATAACCCCGAATACGAAGGCTGAAAGCGCAAGATTCGCGTGTACCATGTTTTGTGAAAAAGCATTCAGCCCTTCCTGGATCGGCGGCCAAATAACAATCATCAGCAGACCAAGGACGACACCGCTTGCTGCTGTTATGATCGGCACAAAACGTTTGCCGGCAAAGAACCCTAAATAAGTCGGCAGTTCGATTTCAAAGAAACGGTTATACATAGCCGCTGCCAGGATACCAACGATGATCCCACCGAATACTCCTGTCTGCAGGGTAGGAATTCCAAGGACATTCGCGTATTCGAGACTTCCTTCAAGGTCTTTTGCCTCGATTCCAAGGACAGTTCCCATTGTTACGTTCATGATCAAGTAACCGATAATAGCCGCAAGGCCGGCTACACCTTCACCGCCAGCAAGCCCAATGGCTACCCCGACAGCAAACAGGAGAGCTAGATTGCCGAAAATGATTCCTCCGGCCTGCTCCATCACCGCTGCAACCATTTCCACTCCGCTGTTGTCAAGGAATGGAGCCAGTTCCAACAGGGTGGGGTTTTGCAGCGCATTACCAAAAGCAAGCAGGATTCCCGCTGCAGGCAAAATCGCAACAGGGAGCATCAGCGCCTTCCCAACCTTTTGCAAAACACCAAAAGCTTTTTTGAACATGGGTAATACCTCCTATTTTGTTTTTGCTACAAAGCAATACAAGCCATGAAAAAACAAATAAAAAAGGCATGAGTAAGAAACATTGAAATAAGCACATGGGTATCATACCCTTAATGCTCATTTTCAATTACTTCTTTACTCATGCCTGATCGAATCAGTAACACGTAAAAAAAATACCTTATTTAACTTTTTTCTGAAGCCTTTGCAAGTGCATCGTCAAATACACTGCTTCAGCATCGAATACTTGTTTTCTCAAAGACTGTTGCATCACTTTGATGAGTTTCCACGATAGATTATAGCACAGCGGGTATTCTTCTTTCAAGAGGGCAGATATTTTTTCAGGCTCTTCGACACGCTCTCCTTTGTTGACTCTTTCGATTGTAAAACGGATGTGGCGGATGAGCCTCGTATAATCGATTCCTTCTTTATCTATTTTAAAACCCAGACTATCTTCAATCATCTGGACCAGGTTTGTCACAAGCTGTGAGTGTTTATTAACCTCCGAAAGGTTCCGGTTCATCACCGCGCTGTGGATATGAAGCGCGATAAATCCTATTTCCCCTTCAGGGAGTATGATCCCTGACTTTTCTTTAATCAGTCCAACAACGTCCTCTGCAATGGCATATTCAGTTGGATACAAGGCCTTGGTTTCGACCAGGAAAGGATTCCGCAGTTCCAGTCCTTTGGCAATGCGGCTGGCTGCGAACATCAGATGGTCGGTCAGGGCAACATGGATATGCTCATTGAGCTTGCTTCCAGTTCTCGATTTTATCCATTCAATGGAGGAAATGATGGCCTCATGGAGGTCTTCCTCAACAAAAGGGAGAAGTTTGATGTAGTTTTCCTGCTCCTTCTCATCCTTTAGCACAAACATTTTCTCCGCCTGGCCATCTTCGATTGAATCTCCTGTTTTCCGATTGAACCCGATGCCCTTGCCGATCAAGATGACTTCCCCGAATCCGGGATGGCCCGCAATCAAGACATTATTGTTCAAGGCTTTCTTCACTTTGATATTCCCCATGGTGTTTCCCCGCTTCAGCTTCTTCTTACCGACTATCGTATAAAAGGAAAAATAAGAAGTCAATCTCGAACGCTTGCCAGCATGGGCTGTTCCCCTACTTCTTCAATTTAAAATGATAGCCAAACGTCTCTTCCGCTGATGATATTTTAAACCCGAGTCCTGGTTTGAAATCCAGAAAGATCTTCCCTGGCAGTGATTCAATCGATTTCTGCGGAACGAAAAAACGGATGCCGTTTGTTGCAATAACCTCATCCTCGTCCTGCTTCTGTTCCAGATGCAATTCAATATCGGTTGCGATCGAACACGTACCGACAAACTCGGCTAAAATCCTGATGCCCTCGTCTTCCCCGAAGTGTATTTTCGCTAACTCTTCCATTGCCGCTTGTCTTACTTCTATCTGCATTGGTCTTCCCCCTTTCCATTCTCCTTATCTATACCCCATTCTGTTAAAAAGAAAAAGGTTCAGCAGGCAATCCGCTGAACCCCTTTATTTTTACTCAGTTAAAAACATAAAGTATAGAAGGAAGATGACGAAGAATCCGTACATAATTGGATGGATCTCTTTCGCACGTCCTTTCACGAGCATGGTGACTGGGTAAAAGATGAACCCTGCCGCGATGCCTGTCGCAATGCTGTATGAGAGCGGCATGGCGATAATTGTCAGGAATGAGGGGACAGCGATTTCGAAACGGCTCCAGTCAATTTTGCCAAGAGAAGAAACCATCAATACACCAACGATGATCAAAGCTGGTGCTGTGACCGGCGCTGTCACGATGGACAGGACCGGGAAGAAGAACAGAGCCAGCAGGAAGAATCCTGCGGTCACAAGGGAAGCGAATCCACTTCGCGCACCGGAAGCGACCCCTGCGGACGATTCAATGTAAGAAGTTGTTGTTGAAGTACCTAAAATCGAACCAACGATGGAAGCGATGGAATCCGCGAATAGCGCGCGGCCGGCTCGTGGAAGTTTATTGTCTTTCATTAACCCAGCCTGGTTCGCGACTGCGACAAGCGTTCCAGCATTGTCAAAAAAGTCTACGAACAGGAAGGTCAGGATGATGCCCACCATTGTAGCCGTATAGAAAGAAGGGTCGCCAAACGCTGTGAAAACGGCTCCGAACGTTGGAGCAATGCTTGGAACAGCGCCCACAACCTGCTCCGGTTTTTCGATCAGGTTGAACAAGATGCCGACGATCACCGTGATGATCATTCCGAAGAAAACGGCTCCGTTAATGCCTCTTGTCATCATGATGACGGTGATCAGCAAGCCGAAGATCGCGAGCAAGGTATTGCCATTTGTCAGATCCCCTAGCCCTACAAGCGTTGCCGGGTTATCGACGATGATTCCAGCATTTTTCAAGCCGATGAATGTGATGAATAATCCGATACCGGCGCCAACCGCATGCTTCAATTCAACTGGAATGGCGTTGATGATTTTTTCACGGAGACCCGAAATCGTGAGCAGCAGGAAGAACACACCGGAAATGAACACGGCCGCAAGCGCATGCTGCCATGGAGCTCCGCTGCCAAGAACGACAGTATAGGCAAAGAACGCATTCAAACCCATGCCTGGAGCGAGTGCGATTGGATATTTGCCGATCAATCCCATGATAATCGAACCGAGCGCAGCTGCCAGGGCGGTCGCTACAAACACAGCACCATAATCCATTCGAAGCGCATCCGGAAGGTCTTTGACATCCGCGAGAGTCAGCGTAATCGGGTTGACAATTAAAATATAGGCCATTGCCAGGAACGTGGTCATGCCGCCTAAGAACTCGCGGCGATAATTTGTGCCCAGCTCCTCAAACATAAAATACTTCTTCATTTTCTTACTCCCCCTGAAAATTGTTTCAGGGAATAAAGCCAAAAAGAAAACGCCTCGGATACCGGGCGTTGACTGCAGGCAAATGAATAACGGCAGGGCAGGAATGAAGAAAAGCGAAAAACAAGCCCTGTCTTTATTCCCTCGTAGTCAAGCCATTTACGGTAGCTCGGTAGAAACTTTCGGGCCATATCCCCAAGATTATACGACGAAAATAGACAATGTATGAAGTTCGATTCTATCTTAACAGGACTTTTTACCTCTGTCAATTAAAAAAAACGAACATTTTTCATGTTCGTTTTTTAATCGTTCGGATTTTACTATAATTTCCGTTCGTTTGATTGTTTATTCCCACTCAATTGTCGCAGGTGGTTTGCTTGTAATGTCATATACGACTCTGTTTACATGGGCAACTTCATTCACGATTCTCGTTGAAATGATTTCCAGTACATCCCACGGGATCCTTGCCCAATCGGAGGTCATCCCATCGATCGAAGTGACGGCGCGGATGCCGATGGTATAGTCGTACGTCCTGGCATCGCCCATGACACCAACGCTGCGGATATTAGGAAGGACGGTAAAGTATTGCCAAATATCGCGTTCGAGTCCGGCTTTCTTGATTTCATCCCTCAAGATCGCATCTGACTCACGGACGATTTCCAGCTTCTCTTCCGAAATCTCGCCAAGGACACGGATTCCGAGACCAGGACCCGGGAATGGCTGGCGCCAGACGATTTCATCTGAAATTCCGAGTTCAGTTCCTAGTGCTCTGACTTCGTCTTTGAACAATGTATTCAATGGTTCGATGAGCTTGAATTGCATATCTTCAGGCAGGCCGCCGACATTATGGTGCGACTTGATTGTCTGCGCAGTAGCCGTCCCACTTTCGATAATATCTGTATACAGCGTTCCTTGTGCCAGGTATTCAATATCCCTTAGCTTGGCTGCTTCATCGTCGAAAACGTAAATAAATTCATTGCCAATGATCTTGCGCTTCTGCTCCGGATCGGATATACCTTCAAGTTTGCTGAGGAAGCGGTCTTTTGCATCGACTTTGATGACATTCATGTTAAAACCGTCCGCAAATGTCTTCATGACGCTGTCGGCTTCGCCTTTTCGCAGCAGTCCATGGTCGACGAAAATACAAGTTAGCTGGTCGCCGATCGCTTTATGGATCAAGACGGCAACAACAGAAGAATCGACGCCGCCGCTCAGGGCGCAAAGGACTTTCTTGTCGCCGACCTGCTGGCGGATTTTCTCGATTTCGATTTCAATGAAATTTTCCATTGACCAGTCGCCCTTGCAGCCGCACACATTGAAAACGAAGTTCTTCAAAAGGTCATTTCCATACAGGGAGTGGCGTACTTCCGGATGGAACTGGACAGCATATAGCTTGCGGCTTTCATCACTAATCGCCGCAATCGGGCAGGATGGATTGACCCCGTCAACCGAAAATCCCGGAGGGGACATTGTCACAAGGTCGCCATGGCTCATCCAGACAATCTGTTCCTCTGGCGTTCCGGTAAACAACGCATTTTGGTTATGGAGAGTAAGCAGCGCTTTTCCGTATTCGCGGTTCTTTGCTTTTTCCACTTTTCCTCCAAAATGCATTGTCATCAGCTGCATGCCATAGCAGATTCCCAGAATAGGCACACCAAGATTGAAAATTTCCTCATCACAGCGGAAAGCACCCTCATCATACACACTGTTCGGCCCGCCTGACAGGATGATTCCTTTTGGATTCATTTCCTTGAGTTCCTCAGCCGTAATCGTGTGCGGGTGAAGCTCGCTATAGACGCCAAACTCCCTGATTCTTCTCGTAATCAGCTGGTTATATTGGCTGCCGAAATCCAATACAACGATTATTTCCTGATCTTCCAGCTCTGTTTTCATTGCCACTTACGTCACCCCATCTTCTATTTAAAAAGCGCAGATTTTAACCTGGGATTCCAGGAACATCTTCCGACCATCAAAAAAAGCCGGAATCCTCCCCCCCTCAATGAAATAGGAAAGCAGAATTCCAGCTCTGTCGGAACAAAGAGAACCTGCCTTCATAGTCAAATCATTTCCGGTGATTTGGTAGATACTTTCGAACCTTATTATCGAGGATATATGAAGGATTATTCAATATAGCTTCAAGTATTGTACCAGTATAATAATTTACCGGTCAAGCACCAGCTTTTTTTATCAAAACTTCCCAACTGTCCTTGGCTTCCTCCCACATTCCTTCATTGACGGTCCCCCGATAAAGATATTCTTCATATTTAGCCGTCAGTCGCCGCATTTCCCTAGTGGAGAAGAACTGATCGACATAATTGGCATAATCCCTCAGAGTCTGTCCATCCCCGCGCCTCAGCCCATACCGATTAAGCTGGTCAAGCAAGGCAAGATAAGCTTTTTCCAGGTATTTGTCCTGTTTTCTGTATTTATAAAGAAGAATGTAGTAACCCGGCAGCCATTTAGCCCGCCATTTGAAAAGGACAGCAGCAATTACTGCCACAATCAGCAGAGTGAGAGTGATCTCTTTCCGCTTCGTTTTCAAGGAGGTGCCTGCTTTCTTGAAAACATCCGAAAAAGATGCCTTCTTTTCAGCAGTTCCCACTTCTTCCTCGAGCTGTTCAGGCTTATTCGAGGCTACGGGGGCAATGTCCTCTTTTTTTTCTTCCTCCTGCGGCGTCTTGGCCTGCTCCTTTTTCTCCGACTCGAACTGGACAGTATTCGAAAAGCCTTGAGTCGGTTCGAACGGTACCCAGCCAACCCCGGGAAAATAGGCTTCGACCCAGGAATGGGCATTATTATTCGTAATTT
Source organism: Bacillus sp. REN3 (assembly GCF_017912555.1). Taxonomy (GTDB): domain Bacteria; phylum Bacillota; class Bacilli; order Bacillales; family Cytobacillaceae; genus Mesobacillus. The sequence continues at coordinate 8,198 of NZ_JAERSD010000030.1, forward strand.
CATACAGCCGGCGACCGTTGTTGGTCGTCTCTTTATACTCCCCTTCGGTGTAGCCTTTTACCCATCGGGCTGGAATTCCGAGGGTCCGGAGCATCACAGTCATCGAGGTTGAAAAATTGTCGCAATACCCCCGCTTGGTCTCAAAAACAAATTGATCGACATAATCCTGGTTCTCCTCCGGCACAGCGACTTGTGTCTGATCATAGACAAATTCGTTCGACCGGAAATACGTTTCAATTGCTTTTGCTTTGTCTATCCAGTTCGTTTCTTTTTCCGAGATTTCGGCAGCTAGCCTGCCAATCCGAGCAGGAAGCCCAGTGGGAAGCTGTGTATATCGGCTAAGCATTCGGGCGTTAAGATCTTCATTGGTTTCGACCCCAGCACCTCCTGCAGCGTTAAGATCTTCATTGGTTTCGACCCCAGCACCTCCTGCAGCCTGAAGCTTTTCGATGCTGTAAATCGGGCTATCGAACGTAACCGAATACGGGCCGATCGCATCCTTCTGGCCATTAGCGACCGAAAGGATTTTCTCGGTATGCGTATTAAGACTGAACTCAAGCGAGGTAAAGGTACCCGAAGCTTCCACGCTGCTCACGCCCAGAGGGTAGACAAGATGAGGATATCCAATCTTAGGGTTGACCCTGCTTGTATGCTGCTCGGTCTTCACCTCAGGATGGAACTGAAACATTGGGACCATCTGGTTCTGCTCGAAGCGCAAAGTCGGTGATGATTCAGAATTGGTTATCCAGCCCTTTCCCGTGTATACATCCTTTGTTTCTACCCTCCAATAATGGCGGCTGTCCGCCTCGGCAGTGAAGACAAGCGTATCATCGCCAATAAATGGCCCCCCCAATTTTGAATCATCGGTTCCATACCCTACCTTCTTGGTTCCCCCGCTTCCATCGCCATTCCCAAATGATTTCAGGAAGGGAACGGGATCGGGCCAGGCCGGCTCCGCTTTTGGGGCGGCATAGCCGATTCCGACGCTGAAAAGGATCATCGCCGCCAGTGTCATCATCCATTTCCTGGCATTGGCGCTGGTCTTGTTTGTCAGCTCCCTGTCGGCAATCCGGTAAAAGGCGAGCATACCCATGACAGCAAAACCGGCGACGACCGTCCTGGCAATCGCTGCATTCGCTTCATATGGAGTGAAGGTATCCAGGACAGTGATATAAACAAGCGTCATGAAGAAAAAGACGAAAATCTGTTTCCTGTTGATCAGCCAGTATTCAATCAGGTAGGCCATCATCCAAAGCAGGATGAAAAACAACAGTGTCCGGAAGTCATTCGATAACTCTGTCCATGCTGCTCCCCAAACAAGCTTCAGGTTGATTATCGAGCTTTCAAGGAATTGTCCAATCCAGCCTGCGCTGAAAAAAGTCCCTTCATAATACATGAAGTGAATGCAATAAAGAACAAATATCACTTTTACAAAACTTGCCGGAATGACTGGCATCCTGAAGAACGACATCACCAACGATAGAAAGACGAATACAAGAAATACTTCCAGATACCCCGTCTCCGTCAACTCCTTCATCGGCCGCAGCCACTCCCACAACAGCAGGAAGCTGAACATATACAATAAAAAGAAAGCAAAATCCTTTTTGGGCCGATCCTTCGTCATCGCCTTCCCACCTCCAAGAACGCATCGGAAAAACGGCCGCTATGAAGGATTATGAGCCTGATTCCTCTCGCCTCCGCTGAAGAACGCAAATTGGTTTCCGCTTTTGTCGGCGATTCGTTCTCATTCTTGATCAGGAAAATACTGACCGATCCGTTCCGTTGATTGTAAAAAACAGCTTTATCCATGAATTCCTTAGTCAGCCTCGCCGTGATCAGGATGATTGAATGGTTTTGCTGGGCTAAAAAAGTCTCCGCCTCTAGCACCTTGTCAAAACTGACCGGACTTTCATCCGTGATTTTCGCAAGATGGTAAAGGAGTTCCCGCTGCTGAGCCTCGCCCCCGCGAATCGGGAAAGCCTTCCGCTCTGTGCTAACAGTCAGCAGCCCAACTTGTGCCCCTTTTCGCAAAATGGCACGGATCACAGAAGCGGCAAACGAAACAATGACTTCAAACCTTTGGTCCGGCGCGCAATCCATCAGGATCGAGACATCATGTGACTGGCGCTGCTCGAACTCTTTTGTCATGAAGTCATTCCGCTTGGCGGTTGCTTTCCAGTTTATCCACGAATAACGGTCGCCCGGCTGATATTCTCTGACACCGATCGCCATCGAGCTATCACGCTGGACACGCTCTTTAGAAGCTGTCATCCCCTGGTCGAAATGGTGGGCGACCGGCCGGTAGATGATTTCCTCAAAAGCCGGATAAACAAGGAGACGGTTTTCACACGGCACGACTTTCTCTTTTTCAATCAATCCCAGCGGATCACCCGTCTTCAGCCTGATTCCAGTCAGGATATGTTCGCCGCGCGGCAGGTTCTCAATCGTGTAATCAAAGCTTAGTTTCCGCCTGAAGGCAGGGAACAGCATCACCTTAGCCTTTTTCACATCGGCATTCCTGGCAAGCGACCCCCCAGTCTGCTCTTCAGCGATTGCATAAAACAGCGGAAACCGGAATTTCCTTTCCATCACGATGCTTGCCTTAAATTTTTCCCCTGCGTTGTATTCCTGTTTTGTACAGATCCTTTCAGCTTTGAAATCCTTAAAGGAATAAAAAGCGAGGCCAAGGGCATAGACCGCGAACGGCAAAAAGCTGTAAAACAAGAACCAGCTGACGAAGCCTCCCTGGAACATTGCGTATGAAAAAGCAAGGGCAATCAAAAGCAGAAGGACAGCCAGCTTCCAGATTTCCTCGAGTTTCCGGAAATATTTCTTCATGTTATGTCACATGCCTTTGCACCGGAACAGGCACTCTCGCCATCACCCTGTTGACGACATCTTCCGCTGTGATCCCTTCGAATCTTGCCTCGGATTTCAGGATGATCCGGTGGGCAAAGACATAAGGAGCAAGGTACTGGATATCGTCTGGAATGACATAATCCCTACCGTAAATGAATGCGTATGACTGGGCGGCCTTCATAAGCGCGATCGAGCCGCGAGGGCTAACACCAAGATAGACGTTCGCATCGCCCCTCGTCCTGCTGGAAAGCTCAACAATATAGCGTTTGATTGTATCATCGACGATGACTTCCTTGACCGCCTGCTGTAAAACGCGCAGTTCCTCGAGTGTGACAACAGGCTTCAGCTCTTGGATAGGGAATGTTTTTTGCGCACGGCTCAGCACTTCCATTTCTTCATGAAGCTCCGGATAGCCCATTTTCATTTTCAAAAGGAAGCGATCAAGCTGGGCTTCCGGCAGCGGATAGGTTCCTTCATAATCAATCGGGTTCTGGGTAGCCATGACAAAAAATGGCTTTTCAAGGGTATGGGTCACGCCATCGACCGTCACGCTTTGCTCCTCCATTCCCTCAAGAAGGGCGGACTGCGTCTTCGGGGAGGTCCGGTTGATTTCATCAGCAAGTATGATGTTGCCCATGATTGGCCCCGGCCTGAACTGGAACTCCATTTCCTTCGGATTATAGACCGAAACACCTGTCACATCTGACGGAAGAAGATCCGGCGTGAACTGAATCCTTCTGAACTGGGCGCTTACGGATTTCGCGAGCGCCCGTACCATCATCGTCTTCCCTACTCCAGGCACATCCTCAAGCAGGACATGGCCTCCAGAAAGCAAAGCGACCAGGCTCAATTCCGCTACATTCCGTTTCCCTGTCATGACTTTGTCGATATTGCCTAAAATCTTTTCCACAGTCGGATTCATCTGCTCACGCACGGATATTCCTCCTCTAATAAACATCAATAGTACATTTTATCTCAATTATACTTTATATTCGATATTTTCTGTAAAAATCCTGTAACATTTACACTGAATTTCATTGCTGAATGGGTATGGAGAAGCGTAGAAAAATGAATTGGCAGTGCGGGGTTTACCAGGAGGAAGGATCGACTGGCTGGATCCTTCGGTATTACAGGAGAGCTGCTCCATCAATATCGCTGCTTTGATTTGGGCACGATCCCCGAACACTTTCGGGGTCCCTTTTTGCTTTACTGCGAACCCGTTTGGGATCGAGAGACGCCTTTGCGGTACCTTTTCACCCTCCCGGCAGACCATTTGGGATCGAGAAGACATCTTGCGGTATCTTTTAGCTCTCACGAGGACTCGTTTGGGCACGAGAGACGCCTTTGCGGTACCTTTTCACCCTCCCGGCAGCCCATTTGGGATTTAGAAGACATCTTGCGGTACCTTTCGGCTCTCATGGGAACCTGTTTGGGATCGAGAGCCGCCTTTGCGGTACCTTTTCACCCTCTCCGCAGCCCATTTGGGATCGAGACGACCTCTTGCGATACCTTTCGGCTCTCACGAGGACTCGTTTGGGCACGAGAGACGTCTTTGCGGTACCTTTTCCACCTCTCCGCAGCCCATTTGGGATCGAGAACACCTCTTGCGGTACCTTTCGGCTTTCACGAGAACTCGTTTGGGCACGAGAGACGTCTTTGCGGTACCTTTTCCCCCTCTCCGCAGCCCATTTGGGATCGAGAACACCTCTTGCGATACCTTTCGGCTCTCATGGGAACCCACTTGGGATCGAGAGACGTCTTTGCGGTACCTTTTCCCCCTCCCGGCAGCCCATTTGGGATCGAGAAGACATCTTGCGGTACCTTTCGGCTCTCACGAGAACTCGTTTGGGCACGAGAGCCGCCTTTGCGGTACCTTTTTCCCCTCCCGGCAGACCGTTTGGGATCGAGAAGACCCCTTGCGGTACCTTTCGGCTTTCACGAGAACCCGTTTGGGGACGAGAGACGTCTTTGCGGTACCTTTTCCTCCTCCCGGCAGCCCATTTGGGATCGAGAAGACCTCTTGCGGTACCTTTCTGCTCTCTCGGGAACCTGTTTGGGATCGAGAGCCGCCTTTGCGGTACCTTTTCCCCCTCCCGGCAGACCGTTTGGGATCGAGACGACCCCTTGCGGTACCTTTCGGCTTTCACGAGAACTCGTTTGGGGACGAGAGACGTCTTTGCGGTACCTTTTCCCCCTCCCGGCAGCCCATTTGGGATCGAGAAGACATCTTGCGGTACCTTTCGGCTTTCACGAGAACTCGTTTGGGATCGAGAGCCGCCTTTGCGGTACCTTTTCCACCTCCCGGCAGACCGTTTGGGATCGAGAAGACCCCTTGCGTTACCTTTTCCACCTCTCGGCAGACCGTTTGGGATCGGGAAGACCTCTTGCGGTACCTTTGGGCTCGAGACGAACCCCGTTTAGGCACGAGCCCCCCACCTTTCGTCCCCACTTCACCTCGACGAACCCCGTTTGGGCCGCGATCCGCTCCTGGGGATTCCCCCTTACCCCAAGACAGGGCACCATTTTGGACGCAATCTGGCCCTGTTTGTCCCTCTATCATCTGACGAACTCCACTTTGGGCAGTGTCCCTGCCCCCGCTGTCGGGTCACACTTTTATAAACAATCCGTTGCATCAGTTCTCGGAAATTAGCTAAAGGCAAAAAAAAAACGGCGGCCTTTCGGCAGCCGTCCTTCATACTTTCTCTTTTGCAACCGAGCCCATTCCTTCAAGAATGATTCTCGCGTCTGTATTCAGATAGGCTTCAATGTCGTTCCTTAAAAACACCTGTGGATGGTCTCCGACGATAACCTTCAAACCTCTTAAATCAAAATTGGCGGCATAACTGTTGACGGATTGGATGACTGCCATTTCTTTTCTTGTCAGCGGCTCCTGCCCCGCATCCCTCTGGTTTGTCAAAAACTCCAGCAAATCTCTGGCGTTTCTCTTCAAATGGCTTTTATTTTCGCCAAGGACGTCCAGATTCTCCTCCATATATAACCTGGCAGTTGCAAAATCAAGCTTTTCGACACTGTCATTGATTTTACAAATAATATCCAATATGTGCATCGCTGCTTCTCCTCCTGATGAGCTTCATTGCTTACTTTGTATATCGGACGGAAAAGCATCTGCTCCATCTCTTTCAGGAAAATAAGTCGAAAGGACTTGTCAGTTTCGCAACTCCAGCCACTTACCGATGGATTTTCCCGGAACGGTCCACATAAATGGATTCCACCAAAGTCCGTTCGAACGGTTTGCCTTCAGAGCCCCTGCCTGTCACTTCTGTCGTCAGGTTGTAAACGCCAGGCTCGCTAAAATCCCCATTCTTCACTTTGCCGGCTTTCGTGCCTTTGCGTATTTCCTTAAGTTTTTTCTTGGAATCTAAGCCAAAATGGACCCACTTTGTTTTATAAGCTGCTTTCAAGCTGCCATTCTTCAATTTGGCCCCAAGCGGGCTATCGATGGCAACTGTGTAGAAATAAACGGCTGCCGGGCCAGTGACTGTCCATGTCCCGGCTTTCGCAGCTTCGACCTCAAATTGGTGGACCCATGCTCCTTTGAAAAATCCGCCGCGGTCCTGATGGATTTCCACAGCTTCATATTCTTCGCCCCCTGGCCCTTCCAGCTTAAGGCCGTCCAGACGCTGCTCGCTCAGGAATGCCAGCCTGAAGCTTTTGGCAGCTTCTTCGATCACAAAGCTGTCTTTGACCGCTACATCGGCCTTGCCGCCTTTGACGATCTGGTTTATGCCCGGAGACTCCCCATCAGCTGCGGTGTATGCCACTGCCTGCTGTCCTGCACCCGTAAACGGCTTGAACACCTGGAATGTGTATGAACCTTCACGGATGGTCGTATGGTTCCACTTTCCTTCCTGGACGATCGTCCCGCCTGGAACCCGGGAACTGGCGACTGTTACGACTCCATCATTCGGTCCATAGCTGCTCAGGTACAATCCGCCCCAATACAAAGCACTGCCAAATATGCCCCATTTCGTCCCACCGAGGGTGTAATATTTGTTCCTCACAACGTTCTCGTGGGGATCGGTGATGGTCCTGTAGTAAGTCATATATCCAGTCTGGAGGGAGCGGGTCGCGTCATTCTGGGAACCCAGCAATGCTGCGAGCCAGCCGGCCGAGCTGCTATAAGCCAGGTCTGAAAGCTGTGTGCCATGGTGAGGGGTAGACAAGGTGATGACATTCGAAACGTAAGCATGCGCACCGTAGTGGACCAACGCTGTCTGCGTGTCAACGCCGCCTTTGCTGTAGGCGACAACGACCAGCTTTTTCCCGCCAAAAAAATCATAGATTGTCTTCAGCTTTTGCGATAAAAGCAGGCCGTTTTCCCACATATCCCTATCCGGATGGAGATCGATGAACGCAGTCTGGTATCCTTCCGCCAGAGCTGTTTCATACATATCATTGCCTTCCCACCAGACGGATGCAGAGTTATTGTAGCCATGGACAAAGACGAGCGGCGATTTTGCCGGGTCGATCCACGCCGGCGAAGCGCCGGTATACCATGTTCCCGGAACCCCTCCTGAACCACCGCCAAGGTCGCCTGCACATACTGCAACCGGCACCAACAACATCCAGACAAGCGCAAAAACCGTTAGTCGCTTTCGCAAATTGTTCCCTCCCCTATCGTTCTATCAATAGTAAGGATATTAACTGCCTCCCGCAATAAGAAGAAGAATCGGTTTATTTTTTTCTTGCGGGGATCATTCTGAGTGGAAACCGCATTTCCCAGCGAACAGCAGGTTTCTTTCACAGCTGCCTGCCGGCTGCGGCATGTCCTGTTCACTTGGGCGGCTGGCTGATTATGTTCCTCTTACTCTCCTACAATTTTAGCATCCTTCAGCATTTCTTCAGTCAGTGTGATGCCTTCCTCCTCAGCTGCTTTCTTATTGACGATCAACTCAAGCTTTTCCGGGTACCCGACTGGAAGCTCTCCCGGGTTTTTCCCGTTCAGGATTTCCACCGCCATTTTCCCGGTTGTGTAGCCAAGGTCATGATAGTCGAATCCATAGGAAGCAAAGGTACCCCGTTTGACCGAATCCCCTTCGCCGACGAATGTCGGGATATCCTTGTCATTGGCCACGTTGATGACCGATTCAAGGGCGGCGACGACGGTATTGTCCTTCGGGATGTACAGGACATCCACGCGTCCTACCATGGATTCTGCCGCCTGCTTCACCTCGGAACTGGACGAAATCGTCGTTTCAACAGACTGGAGCCCGGCTTCTTCAATTGCCTTCTTTGCGTTTTTGACATTCACGACCGAATTCGGCTCGCCATTGTTATAAATGATGCCAACCTTTTTTGCCTCAGGAATGAATGTCTTGATGGCAGCAATGGTTTTCTTGATGGCATCTGGGTGTGTATCCGATGTCCCGGTAGCATTCCCTCCTGGTTTTTCCATGCTTTGGACAAGTTCCGCGCCGACAGGGTCGGTAATGGCGGTGAACAGGATGGGAATCTCCTTGGTCGCCTGGACTGCCGCCTGGGCGCTAGGCGTGGCAATCGCGAGAATCAAATCATTGTTCTCCGAAACAAGCTTTTGGGCAATCGACATATTGGTGTTCATGTCGCCCTGGGCATTCTGGTAATCTAGCTTAAGATTCTTTCCCTCCTCATAACCTGCGTCCTTCAAGGCCGCAATGAAGCCTTCCCTTGCTGCGTCCAGCGACGGGTGTTCAACAATTTGCGTGATCCCAATCTTGACCGGCTTCTTTTTTTCCTTGCCGTCCGCATCCGCTTCCTGGCTTCCTCCACTACAGGCTGTAAGCAGCAACAACATTCCAAGCAACCATAACGACAGACTCTTCTTCATTCTTTTTCCCCCTGTGTTTGAATTGATTATGTACACACCTGATGATTATTTTTAAATTATTTATAATATTCTGATATTATCATGTTTACTATTATGAAAACAATAGCAAACTCTTTCAATCAACCTTTTCCCCAACTAAAAAATGACCTGTGCAAGAGGTCATTTATAGGAAGGGGGGGGCAGTTCGGCCAGAAAGAATCAGGAAAGCCAAACAGTTTCCGGGTCATTTTCATGTTTTATATACAAATCAATCAATTTCTGCTGTTCTTTCATGGCTCGGAATAACTGGTTCAAGTCCTCTTTCATTTCATATCTTGCAGGGTCCGAGAGGAAACATTGCTGCGAGATGCTGTACAGTTTATTGACTGTTTCTTCAAACAGGCCACTATCATATTCTTTATAGTCGAGAAGGAGAGCATACAATTTAGACGGGTTACTGTATTCCGAAAGCATCGAGATTTTCCTGAATTGCAGCTTTTCCAATTCGCATAATTGTTTCAAGAAGATAGGAATCGTTTTTCCTAGAGACTCCTCGTGTCCAGCCTCCCATTCACACTCAAGAAGGATGCAGTTGTTTTTGACATAGTCCAGCAAGGCTTTTTTAAAAATGAAAGAATTGCTTAACAATTGGTTTGTTAACTCTTCCGGAGTCTGCCACTTCATAGTGATCCTCCATATCAGCCATCATGCTTTTTCTTTTTGTGGCCCGGGCAGCGGCACTGGCATTGCGGGACACAGCATATCAGGCATGGAATACAGCCGCACTTGCACTTCGGCGGGTGTGGTTTTGGATGGCAATCTGACGTTTCAAAAAATTCCATGACATTGTCCAGTTTTTTCAACAAAAGCCATTCCTTCATGACAATCGTTTCAAGCAGACGGTTTACCCCTTTATTGAATTTGATGATTTCCTTGCTTGAAGGATTTGTCGGGAAGTCGAGACATTCCCCAACAAAAGCCTGGATCTTTTCCGCTTCAGCATTCATGATGTGGGAGAGCGCGATTTCCTCCAGGGCAATCGATTCAAGCAGATCAATCGATACCTCTTTTAGATTGGGCCTATGGGGTTCAGGCGGTATCGTGGGCATACTCATATTAGGTCCCCCTTAAGTGAATTACTCTGTTATAAGTTATGGAAAAGGATGCCCTTTTGTGTCAAATGCCCGAGCCCTTTATCCGCCTAAAAGAGTTGTCGTGGCAGAATATGGAAAAGTATTATCGCAAACACTTAGCAGCAGTTTCCAGTCTTCCTCAATGTACAACCACCTGCTTTGCTTGTCCCGCTGCTTAATAAACCGTTTGCTGCCTTCATCCAAAACGGCAATCGTATAGAAAATGCCATATCGCAAAGAACCCCCCAGTCAATAGATACTGAGGGGAATTTTTTACGTTAGGGGTGAAATTGAAATCAAGTCCAGGATATTTTCAAACTTGAATTCAAGCAGCATTTCTTTTTTGATGACATCACGGAGTGTTCTTTGTACGCTATTATTGGCATCAAGAAGATCTCCTACCGATACCTCTGCTGGTGAAAGCGCAACAGTAGTACCTTCCAGCGTTCCAAGAATGAATTGCAGTTTCTCTGCCTCAGCGTTCATGATATGGGCAAGGGAGAGTTCCTCAAGAGCAATGGATGCCAGTAACAATGGCACCGTCTGGCCCACAGTCAATGAAATGGTAGGTGTGATATTAGGGATTGTTGGAAAAGACACATTCATTTCTCCTTTCTATCTATTTTTTCATTAAAGTCTTCAACTCCCATACAAAGGAGGCCAAAGCTTTAATCCTTACATTCTATTCAGGAAAACTTTGATGGCCCCAGCGTTTGCCTTATTTTTCCGCGGATTTTTCCGAGGAAGGCGCCTATCCTGAGCTTTTTTATATGTGAACCTCTTAATTTAATTTTAGTTTGATTTTCATTCAACGATACTCTTCATCTTGGAAAAACAAATACCGACCATCCTCCAGATTTCATCCTGGAATTCCTTGTCCTGCTTCCCCATGTTCTGTGCAATGCTTGCCAACTGTCCGATCGCTTTTTGATAAAGCTTCTTTTCCATATAGATGATTGCACTGTTGTACCTTGCCATGATCGTATCCGGGTAGACGGCGAGGATGTTCTGGAATACGCCTAATGCCTCCTCGCTCCGGTTTCCTGAATGCAATTCATTCGCACGCTTCAGTTCTGTTTCGATGATTGCCTTATCGGACAAAACGGGACCTTTCCTCCTAGAAACTAAGTGTTCAATTCTTCCTGAAATACGCTCGGAGGATTTTTCCCATGTGAAGGAGGCTCGGATATGTTCGCTCGCTTTTTTGCCCTTTTCCCTGGCCAGGGTTCGATTTCCGAAAACGGTACGCATTGTTTTCTGCAAATCCTCCGGCTTAATCGATAGCCACCATGGGTGGTCTATGGTCTCAAGATTCCCGATTCTTTTTTCAGCTATGGCCACCTCTGTCGATGGGATGAAGAATGCCGTTTCCTCGCTGCAAAAATCCTGGCTGGACCCTTTATCCGGAACAATTGCCGGTAGCCCGCAAGCCATCGCTTCAGCAATCGGCAAGCCAAAACCCTCTCCCCTGTATGGATGGACCAGGCAATCGCATCCCTTATACAGCCCTGCCAATTCTTCTCCCGATAGCTGCGCATCGATGTACTTGATCCGTGGATTTGTTGGTTCCGACATCGCTTCGAGAATCATCTTCTCCAAAGTGATTCCTTTGTAAAAGGATTTTGTGCCTGTATCTTTTATGATTAAACACACATCTTCCTCTGCAGTGAATTCATTCAAATAGGCCCGTAATAGAATATCAATTCCTTTTCGGCCGATTGTTCCCCCTACAAAGAGGAACTTGAACGAGGAAGGGGCCTCAAAGGCGCGGGGTTCTGCATCTTGGTGGAATACATGCCCATCCACACCTAGGGGGATGACATGCACCTTGCTTTCAGGTATCCCCGATCGGACATAACTCTCTTTGTTCCAGGAACTGTAGACCCAAATTTCATCCATCCAATACTTCATTGGAATATACCAATCCCTCGGTATTGCGCCGAACTCCCATGGCTGCATGCAAATTGAAAGCCCGGTTTTTGGTCTGGAAAAATCAGGAGGCCATTGGTGGGATATCGTCACATCCGGTTCGGCAAAAGGCTTGAATGACCCTGTCCTGTCCTTCAGATAGGATTCAAGGAGCTTTTCTTTCTCAGGTATCTCTTTCCTCAGTATGATGTTTTGTTTTTGCAGATGCCGGCAAATATTTCGATTTACAATCGCTAGGCTATGTTCCTCCAGCTGGGAACCTCTCCAATTGACTTTTACGGTTTTCGTTTCCACTGGAATCCCCCTGACGAGCAAGTGTATTTTTCCTTCAATCATTATATTGCTTTGAACTGGATATCGTTCCGGCCAATTCCATTTAGCAAAAACATGCCGGAACGACTTCCTCCATCAGGATTTGCCTCAATGCCAGGAAAGCCGGCTCCATCTCCTTCCTTGAAAAAATCGCCAAATGCCCTGTTCACTCACTCTTTCCATTATCAAAACATATGATAGGAAATGACGATTTCTTGTAATAGGGAGGAAAAAGGATGGATAGACGCTTGTCTCTCTGTATGATTGTGAAAGATGAAGAAGAATTTATAGGGGACTGCCTGGAAAGTGTAAAGGATTTCGTGGATGAAATGATCATTGTCGATACTGGATCAACGGATAAAACGGTTGAAATTTGCGAGTCTTTTGGCGCCCGGGTCCTCCATTTCCCATGGAATGGGAGCTTTGCGGATGCCCGGAACCATGGATTGGAACAAGCTGCAGGCGACTGGATCCTATGGCTTGATGCGGATGAAAAAGTGGATGCCAGCGACGCGGAAAAGCTGCGGGAGGTACTTGGGGATGACGACCTCCTTCTGTCCGTCCATTTAATCAACTACTATGGTGAGGAACCTGACCCGGACAAGACATTTGATATTGCCCATACCCGCCTTTTCCGCAATAACAAAGGATTCAAATTCAAGAATAGGATCCATGAAATGCTTAATGCCGATGAAATTTTTGAGAAATATAACAAGACGGCCGCTATTAAAACCGTTCCCATAAAGGTGCACCATTACGGGTACCTGAACCCTGTCAATGAGAAAAAGAAAAAATCCGAACGGAACATCAGCATGCTGAAGCAAGAGCTTAAGCAAAATGACTATAGTCCGTGGACCGAATACCATATCGCCTCTGAATATTACCGCTTGAATAAATACCAGGAGGCATTCGAGTATGTCAACCACTCCATCATGGGCTTCCTGCTGCAGTTAAAAACGCCGCCCTCCCTTTTGTACCGCTTAAAGTATTCCATTCTGATCCGCTCAGGCAGCTTTGAGGGGGCCTGGCCTGGTATCGACAAGGCTGTAACGCTTTATCCCGATTATGTTGACTTGCATTTTTACAAAGGTTTGATCCTGTTTGTCAGGGAATCGTTCACAGAAGCCATAGAGGTGTTCGACCATTGCCTGGAACTGGGAGAGGAGAACCTGCAGCATCTTACGCTGAAGGGCGTCGGCAGTTTCCAGCCCCTCTATTATAAAGGCTGCTGCCTTGAGAAGGTAGGAAAAGTCGACGAAGCGGCCAAGTGCTATGCCGAGGCTGCAAGCCTGTCGCCAACCTTTCAATCCCCAGTGGAAGCCTTGCAGAAACTAATGGAAAAACATAAAGAGGTCTTTGCTGCATTGCCAGAGGGTCATGGGGATCGGAAATTAATAGAGGGCATTCTATCCAAGAACGTGGATAAAAATAGCCATTAAAAAGCAAGGTGGTGACCACCTTGCTTTTCTACAACTAATCTGGACATGGCGGCGGCGCTTGCCCGCCACATGGGAATACTTGGACATTGGGCTGGCCGGGTCCCTGGTCAACCGGGGTAAAGAATGTTTCGCCGTCGATTGTCAGGATGATGACATCATCTGCCTGCCCGATCCCTTCGATTAGTACAAGCGTAAATGTCGCAGGCTGGCCATTTTTCAATCCTGTTCCTGTCAACGTCATCCGGAGCCTTCCGTCTGGCAGGGTGCAGCAAGTTGCCAGGGCTCCATCAGTCAAGGTATAGGCAGTGACGATAAATTTGAACCCTGGAATAGCAGGATTGAGCGGCGCAAAGACGAAATCAAAGAGATTGGTTTTATCAGGCTGACAGCTGCCGCTGCCGCAAATTTCAATCGCTCCTTGTGAGCTTATATTTGTGATCCTTCCGGTTCCCGGACCAGATGCAGAACTGATAAAAATGGTTGGCTGCGTAGAAGGTGTGCTGAATCTCGCTCCGCATTCACAGAATGCTTCCGGCGGGATTGGCGGGGTTGGCGGGGTTGGCGGGATGATTGTTCCTATCAAGTCCAAGATGTTTTCAAATTTGAACTCCAGCAGCATTTCCTTTTTGATCACGTCGCCGAGTGTCCGTTGAATATCCGCGTCGACGTCAAGAAGCTCCTGCAAGGATACGGTTGACGGCGTAAGCGTTGTCGAGCCCGGGAGTGTTCCCAAGATAAGCTGCAGCTTTTCTGCCTCCGCATTCATGATATGGGCCAAGGCCAACTCTTCAAATGCGATGCTTGATAATAGCAGCGGGATAGTCTGTGCGGTCGTGATTGAAATGGTTGGAGTGATGTTAGGGATCCTTGGAAAAGACAAAGTAATTGCCTCCTTTCATACTCTAATCCTTATAAGTTATGAAAAGGGGGCCAATGCAGGTACGTCATTTGTCCCAAATATACAGCCCCTTTTTTCATTGCTTGAAAAAAGAAGGCAATCCGGCAAAAAAAGTCGTTGCTTTTTAAGTATGGGTTGATTGCGGGGCATTTTGAGAATAACAAAAAGTGAATTATCTTGTTTGGATGTCATGGGCAAAAAGCTAGTTAAATGTGTTTTCAACAGTTCTGAAAAAACATCCTTCCATAAATATCGGAATTCATTTCCTGTTGCGATGAAAAAGCTTAGCCCTTTCATCTGCCCGCTAGAAGACCCGAAAAGAAAAAAGGCCGCTGTAATCCTTGGATGAAAAGCAAATTTATAATGCCTTCAAGCAATGATGATATATATCCCTTAATGTATCTTCCAATTTCTTTTTAGGCTTCCATCCGGTCAGGATCATCAATTTTTCCGGATTGCCTACCAATCTAGGAACATCTGCCACCCTCAACCTGGCAGGATCGACTTCATATTCGATTTTCTTATCCGAAAAGTTGCTTAAAATCTCCAGTATCTCCTCGATATAGACGCCTTTTCCTGTGCATACATTATAGATTTCCCCTGCTGTCCCTGAGCAGGCGAGAAGATAATACGCCTCGGCGATATCCCTGACATCGGTAAAGTCCCTTGCCACTTTCAGATTGCCGACCCGCATTGCGGCAGTTTTTGTTTTCCCTTTATTGATGAGAGCGATCTGATAAGCGAAATCCGTCGTGACAAAGCCTTGCCTTTGGCCGGGCCCGATATGGTTGAACGGCCTTGCATGCGTGATATCCAATCCATATGATTCATGGTACAGCTTCGCAAGCATGCTTACGGCAGACTTGCTGATCCCGTAAGGGCTGGACGGGTCCAAACGCATTTCCTCACTGACTTTGTCCAGCTCCGGGGGGATCTTCCCGTACTCCTCCGATGATCCTATCGTTACCACTTTTATCCCGCGATTTGTTTTCCTGACGGCTTCCAGTAAATGAATCGTCCCCATCACATTTGCCTCGATGAAGTCCGTTTTACGCTCCCAGGAATCTTTCACACTGCTTAATCCGGCAAGATGGAAGATATGCGTCGGTTCAAGTTTGTTCATTAACTCCGCTATTTCTGTTTCGGATTGGAAATCCACCCTGAAAATATGATTCTCGCTCCTGTTCGCTCTGGAAGTTCCATAGACTTCAGCTTTATCCTTTAAAAACCGTTCTAAATGCCTGCCAACAAATCCTGTGATTCCCGTAATGAGCGCCTTCATGTTAGTTCCTGTATTTTTCCAGGTCATGATCGACCATCATTTTCACCAGCTCTTCAAAAGAAACCTCCGGCTCCCAGCCCAACACTTTCTTCGCCTTCTCCGGATTACCCAGCAGCAAATCGACTTCCGCCGGCCTCATGAATGCCTGATCCTGGATGACATAGTCCTCCCACTTCAGGCCTGCATGGTCAAAGGCGATTTGGACCAGCTTCCTTACTGTTTGGGTTTTCCCGGTCGCAACAACGTAATCATCAGGCTTCTTTTGCTGCAGCATCAGCCACATTGCTTTTACATAATCGCCCGCAAACCCCCAGTCCCGTTTTGCGTCAAGATTGCCAAGCCTCAGCTCCTTTTGCAGGCCGAGCTTGATTTTCACGACGCCATCGGTCACCTTCCTGGTGACAAATTGTATCCCCCTGCGCGGTGATTCATGGTTGAACAGGATGCCGGAGCACGCAAATAGATCATAGCTTTCCCGATAATTCACTGTCATCCAATGGCCGTACACCTTGGCAACGCCATAAGGACTCCTCGGATAGAACGGCGTCGTCTCGGTTTGCGGGATTTCCGCGACCTTCCCGAACATCTCGGAGCTGGAAGCCTGGTAAAAACGCGCATCCGGCTTCGCCTGTTTCACTGCCTCAAGCATATTCAGGACGCCAAGGCCGGTAACCTCCGAGGTGTACACGGGCTGCGGCCATGAATCAGCAACAAAGGATTGCGCGCCAAGGTTATACACTTCGTCCGGCTTTGCGACCTTCACTGCTTGGATCAATGAAGACAGATCGGATAAATCTCCTGATATGAATTCAATTTCATTTTCAATATGTTTAATATTTTCATGGTTTTCCGTTGAGGTCCTCCTTTTCAAACCGTAGACCTTATATCCTTTTTCAAGAAGAAGTTCAGCCAAATACGAGCCGTCCTGGCCGGTGATGCCTGTTATAAGCGTCCTTTTCATGATGTCCCTCCTGGATGTTAGATGAACGAATTCCTACTTTATTGTTTATGCGGAAAGCATAATCTTCTTTCCTTTTATCGTAGCAAAAGGCGCATGTAATAAAGGACTCGCCATAAAAATATATATGTATGCAGGAGGTGAACGTCTTGGGAAAGAAGCATGACCATCAACTATATCTGAAAATCATGTATGGAATGAAGCTTTACCAGGCAAACCGGCACGAGGAGGCGATCGGGCAATTCCTTGAGATTCTCTCTGAACATCCCGACTCGGTCGAAGCAAGATACAATCTCTCCATTGTCTACATGAAAAACAGCCAATTTTCTGAGGCAATCAAGCATTTTACAATCATTGCAAAGATCATGGGTGATGAAGGGGATGCGTTCAAAGCGGAGATTTGGAACTATATAGGCATCTGTCATATAAAGGGGAAACAATTCACCGAAGCTTTCGAAGCGTTAGGGAAAGCTTCAGAAATCAAGCCGGGTTTGAGATCACAGCAGATTCCCTACCTAAAAGAAATGATCGAGGAAGCCTCAGCACCCTCTCCTAGACTATTCCAGGAGTTAGGTGACTATTATTTTGAAATGGGCAATGATTTTAAAGCGGAAGAGATGTATTTAAAAGCAATTGAAGAGAATGGTGACCATATTGTCCTTTTATACTCCCTGTTACAGGTTTACAACCGGATTCAGCAAAGAAAAGGAGCCCTCCCGCCGGTCAAGCAAACACAATACATACCGGCAAACATAGCTGTGAATCCTTCAATCATCTGGATGGAATCTAATTCACAACAGCTTTTTGAAGCTGAAGAAACCGCAAATGAGGAAAGAAAGCGATGGGAATCTTATTTCGTCAATGGCAATCGCGTGCTGGAGGTAAGCTGGCCGGAAATTGCAGAACTTGATGCCAATCTGGATGGAGGGGGATACGATGGAATTCTGCTCACCATCCAGGACAGTCCGTTGACCATTTTGAATATGATCCAGATTTTCAAGTGCTGCTCCAACCTTACCAATGTGACAGGAAAAACCATCATTATCGCTGACAGTCCGGATCCGCCCTTTTCTCCCTCGCACAAAAATACGTTGTTGACCTTGTTCAGGTCCACGGGCTGGACACTGAAAGAAACAAATTCAGCTGGGGATAAAGAGCCGTTTTATCTTGTCGCGCAAAAAGCGGTCTGTGAAGTAATATGGCAAAGCCCGATCTTCAATGCCTCAGGTTATTCCGAAGAACAGACCCAGTATCTGGATGCAATAAAACCGTATCCCCTGAAGATTAAGACCATTCCTTTAGATCCCGCTCCAGAGCTTGATCAATATCCGGCCGATATGAAATCGTATTTGTGGTCCTTGCAGAATCAACCAGTCAAATCACCATTGATCCATTATCAGGCAGCTCCCGCCAATGCTTTTTCCTACCCATATGCCCCTCTTTCGATTGCAAGGACCATGTTCGAGACAGATACTCTGCCTCCTGCCTGGGTCAAAATCTTGAATGAAATGACGGAAATCTGGGTTCCATCTGACTTCAACCTTAAGACATTTGCTGCTGCGGGTGTTGACGCCGAACGGATGAAAATCATCCCCGTGCCGCTGGATGAGCATAAATACGATCCAAACCGTGTTTCTCCCTATCCACTAAACGAAACAGCATCCTGCAAATTCCTGTCAGTTTTTGACTGGAGTATCCGCAAGGGATGGGAAATCCTGCTTCAGGCATATTTTGAGGAGTTTCGTGAAGATGAAGACGTAATCCTTATCTTGAAGGTGTCAAAAATAAATGAGCCAAATTCAAATCCGCAGCAGAAAATTGAAGAACTGGCCAGGAAACTGGGCATTCATCAGCCGCCGAAATTCCACATCATCGAGGATACTTTGACACAGGAGGAAATGATCCGCTTATACGCCGCTGTTGACTGCTTTGTCCTGCCTTCAAGGGGGGAAGGCTGGGGAAGGCCATACATGGAAGCCATGTCGATGGAACTTCCGACCATCGGTACTAGATGGAGCGGCCAGCAGGCGTTCATGAATGACGGGAACAGCTACCTGATAGATATCGAAGGTCTAGTGCCTGTTGACCCAAAAGGCATGCCTCCCCACTTCCACGGGCACCGCTGGGCTGAGCCGAGCATGGACCACCTGAAGACCTTGATGAGACATGTTTTCGACAATCCGGAAGAAGCGAAACGGAAAGGCCTGGATGCTAGGAAATCATTATTTCCCCGTTTTTCAAGACAAAACATCGGACAGCAAATCTTTCAGCGGATTGAGGAACTCGTCCATCATCATTACCGGTAGAAGTGCCTCCAATTCCCAAAGAGAGGTGAATTATGGATAGAATGAACGTTTATATGGGCGACCATACGGTTTTGACGAAGCTGGCTCATGGCCCGAAAATTTTTCTTGATACACGCGAATTAAGCATGGCAAGCCATCTGATCTTGGATGGGTTATGGGAAGATTGGATCACGAAACTGTTTGTCTCCATCGTCAAGCCGGGGATGACTGTCCTCGACATCGGAGGCAACTGCGGGTACTATTCACTGCTCGCTTCCCATCTTGTCGGCAATGATGGGACCGTCCATGCCTTCGAGCCTAACCCCTTCCACCATAGCAATTTCATCAAAAGCAAATCGATCAATGGATTTTATCATCTGCATTTACACAAGGTCGCTTTAGCCGACAAACAAGGGACAATGCCTTTCCACATTCCCGTATTGTCCACCGCTTCAGCAAGCTTTTATAAAGAAGTATCCGAGGGCCTTATCGCGAAAGCCGACATCGAAAGCATCGATGAAATCAAGATCCTCGATGTCTCTGCAGTAAAACTGACGGATTACCTGCCAAACCTGAAAGCGGATGTCATCAAAATGGATATTGAAGGCGCAGAACCGCTGGTGATGGAAAGTATATTCGAAATCATTAACAATAGCGGCAAAGTTCAAATCATCATGGAGTATAAACAGGGTTCCTGGATGGACCATGGATTCGACTGTCAATCCATCCTGGATCGATTCATCAGCAACGGGTTTACGATCCAGATCATTCAGCATGACTCGACGCTCCTTCCAGTCACTGTGAAGGAATTGATCCATAAATCAATCCACGCAGAATATGACCTTTATATCAGCAACAGTGAAACTTGATAAAACCCTGTCAAGAACTGAAACAACCAGAGGATCCCCCTCTGGTTTTATTTTTTATTCGATAAATCCTCCATTAGATAAGCCTGTAGCCCTTCTTCTAGGGAGGAGGGTTTCCAATCCAGCATCGTAATCGCTTTTTGGTTCGATCCGTAATTCACCATGTCTTCTCCAGGCCGTAAAGGACGCTTCCCAAAAACAAGCAGGTTTTCGTCTGCCCCCAATATTCGCGCAATGTTCAACAGCAGGCTTCTCAACTGTGTAGGCTTACCATGACATAAATTAAACACATCAAACAGAGCCTTCCTATTTAGATCTTCCATCAAGGCTTTGTATCCTTTGGTCAAATCCCCAATATGGATAAAATCCCTAGACTGCTCACATCCCGACAGTTCAATCGGATTGCCTTCTTTCAAAGCTTCTATTACACTCGGGACCAGCTTTCCCGGTGCATCTAGCACGCCATATGGAATGAAAACCCTCGCTATCCTCGTTGGCAGCTGGAATTCATGTGCCAGTTGATAGGCACGGACCGTTTCCGAAAGTTTCGATAATCCATAAGGGGTGTTCGGCCAGCAGGCGTCTTCCTCACGGCAGCCCCTGTCACTTGTTCCATACTCTGCAGATGAACCGGTGACGATCACCCCCTTGCAGCCGCAGTCACTCAGGGATGAATAGAGCGTATACAACGGTGCCACATTGACCAAGTGGCCCTGGTCAAGACTGTACCCCAGACTCGAATAGTCTTTCGCCCACCCAGCATGATGAATCCAGACATCCGGCCGGATGGCTTGGATGAAATCACGCAGTCCAGCCGCGTTTCTTATATCCAATTGTTTTATCTCAATCTTCGCTTCGATCAACCTTTTCAACCGCTCAGTTCGAAGGGCGTCATAATGATGGATGTCCTGGCTGATAGTCCCAATCACATGGAAGGGATCTTCAGCCAAATTCCTGGCAAGATGGAAGCCTATAAAACTGCTTACCCCGGTGACGACAACTGTCTGTTTCCTTGCTTTCCCCTCCATTATCGGTGGACCAGCTCCCAGGAGTAAGGAATGGATGGATCAAACGGGTCCTTTCGTTTGATTTCATCAGGATCATGGGGGATTGAAGAACAATTAGCTACAATTGCCATCTCCGTTCCAATTCCTTTGAAACCGTTCCATACCAAAGGTGGGATCGTCACCCGGCAATAGTTGTCAGGGCCAAGGAAGATTTCCTGGACTTCCCCAAAAGTCGGGCTGCCCTCGCGGCTATCATAAAGGACCAATTTTATCCTCCCATGGGGAACCGTATAATTCAAAATCATTTTTTCATGGAGATGCCAGCCTTTGATCACCCCGGGATAAATACAGGAAAAATAAATCTCTCCAAAAGAGACGAAGTCCGCATCGTTACTGCGCATCATATGCATGATTTTGCCTCGTTCATCAAGGATTTGCCGCATCGGTGTTATTTTCACACCCTCTATCATCTGTCCATCCCTCCAAGCTTATTTGCCTTTGTATACTCTTCAATTTGCCTGAAACAGACGGCTGTCAATTCCTGCTTTTCCAGATAGGCTTCTGTCCATTCCATCACTTTGCCAATTGCCGCACCCACATCCCAGACTGGATGCCAGCCCAAAATCGCCTTTGCTTTTGAGCAATCCAGCTTTAAGAAACGGGCTTCATGGGGCTGACTCTTATTTTCAATCACATAGGAGCCGCTGCCTTTCCACCTGGCGCATAGTTCGTTTACCATCCATTCCACATTCTTTGCATCACCGTCTTCCGGGCCGAAATTCCAGCCTTCGGAATAGAGGGGGCCTTGCTCATAAAGCTTCTGTGTCAGCAGCATATAACCGCTTAGCGGCTCAAGTACATGCTGCCACGGCCTTATCGCTTCAGGATTCCGAATGTTTATTTCTTCTCCTTTTATCAGCTTGCGGATGCAATCAGGCATCAATCTGTCCTCGGCCCAATCTCCTCCCCCGATGACATTCCCTGCTCTTGCCGTAGCAATGCCAACCCCATGTTTCGAGTAGTCCTCCGGATTGAAAAAAGAGCTGCGGTAGGAAGCAGTGACTAGTTCGGAACAAGCCTTGCTGTTCGAATAAGGATCGTATCCTCCCAGCTGGTCGTTTTCGCGATATCCCCAGTGCCATTCTTTATTTTCATAACATTTATCGGTTGTAACATTGAGTACTGCTTTGATTGGGATCCCATCCTTGATGGCATTCCGCACAGATTCAAAGAGATGCACTGTCCCGAGGACATTTGTCTGGTAGGTTTCCAGAGGATTGTCATACGAGGCCCTTACGAGCGGCTGCGCCGCCATGTGGATGACGATTTCAGGCCGGGCATCGATCAATGCTTTTTGCAGTTTTTGAAGGTCCATGATATTTCCGTATACGGTCGGAATCCATTTATCCAGTCCACACAACTCAAACAAACTCGGTGTCGTTGCCGGAGGTAATGCATAGCCTGTAACTTTTGCCCCTAGCCGGTAAAGCCACATGCACAGCCACGATCCTTTAAAACCCGTATGGCCAGTAATAAAAACTCTTTTATTTTTCCAAAATCCCTTATTCATTGTTCGATCACCAAATCTTCCAGGGTGCCTGCCCTTTTTTCCACAATTCATCAAGCCGGTTTTTATCCCGCAATGTATCCATTGGATGCCAAAAGCCAAAATGTTTATAGGCCATCAGCTGATTATCCTTCGCGAGCGCCTCCATCGGTGCTTTCTCCAGCACAGTAGCGTCCCCTTCTATATAATCAAAGATTTCCGGCTGCATGACGAAGAATCCGGCATTGATCCAGCCTCCATCTCCCTTTGGTTTTTCCTGGAAAGCGGTCACCATATCATTCTTTGCCAATTCCAGAGCCCCGAACCTGCCATTCGGCTGCGTAGCGGTCACTGTAGCAATTTTTCCATTGGCAAAGTGAAAATCGATTAGTTCCTTGATATTTACATCCCCCACTCCATCCCCGTAGGTAAGCATGAAGGGCTGATTTCCCACATAATCCTGGACCCTTTTCAATCTGCCGCCAGTCAGTGTCTCCATCCCTGTATCCACTAACGTTACTTTCCAGGGCTCGACAGTGCCATCGTGGAAAATCCTTTCATTATGATTCCGGAAATCGAAGGTGACGTTTGAAGCATGCAAAAAGTAATTAGCGAAGTATTCTTTTATATAGTAACTTTTATATCCCAGGCAAATGATGAAATCATTGAACCCGTAGGTGGAATAGATTTTCATGATGTGCCACAAAATAGGCTTTTCTCCGATCTCAATCATCGGTTTAGGCTTCAAGTGCGATTCTTCGCTTATCCTGGTGCCAAACCCGCCTGCAAGGATGACAACCTTCATATCTTGTGGATCAAGTTTCGTCATTTCTCCTCCCCCCTTTTAAGGATTGAACTGCTTTTCATAGGGTTTCAAATAATCCCCTGCCGGATTAAGCGGGAATTGGTTGAACGGTCTCAGGAAGCTTTCCCTTCCTGGCTGGCCTCCCCATTTGACCCGGTAATAATGCTCATATAACGGAAAGGTTTTGTTATTGATCTCTTCCAGCCGGGTGTCGGATTTAATCGTCGATGATCCATTATAATGATGTGTGACGGGAAGGTCGGTACAAACCTGCTCATATCCAGAGAGATGGAGCCTTCTGTAGTAATCACAATCTGAAAAATAATGCGGCAGGATGGTATCCCATGGTCCCGCTTCTTTGACAGCTTTCATGTTAAAAGCCACAAGAGCGTGATAATTCGTAAACGCCACACCCCAATTTCGTCCTTCCTTTTGCAACTCCTCAATCGCTAATAGAAATTTCCCAGCTGTGCCATCCGCCGCTTCAGCATCATTATGCATAAAAAGGATCACATCACAGTCCTGTTCAGCCCCAAACCGATGCAATAGATTCATCGTCTGGCTAAATGTCAGTGGAACAGGGGGAGTATAGGTTCGCGTGTCTGAAAAACCTAACTCTGCTTGCCGCAATTCCTTATTGCTCGAGTTATCAATGATTACGGTATTGGACAAGTATGGCTTGATGCTGGCAAGAGCTAAACTAAGCAAATCGATCCGATTGACGTAGCCAATCCCGACCAGATACTTCATGTTGTCCCTCCTCCATGCTGATTTCCTGTAAAACCACTCGGACGGAAGACAAGCTCATACGATAATTGCTCTGTTTGATGGATCTTCCACTTGTCTAACAGATAGCTTTTATATAAGGGAAATGTTATCGAGGTAATATATTCAAAGTAAGCATCGGATTTGATCGAGGAACTGCCATGATGAATGACAGGCAAATCTGTCTGCAGCATTTTATACCCCGCACTGTGGAGCCTCCAATAGTAATCATTGTCGCTGAAATACATGGTAAAAACAGTGTCGTGCCCGCCTATAGCCTTTGCTGCCTCAACATTGATTGCGCACAGGGAATCATAATTGGTGAAAATGGCCCCCCATTTTTCTTCTTCCCGGCGTACTTCCTCAATCAGTTTCAGGAATGCTTCCGGCACTCCATGTGCTGCTTCCGCATCTGCATGCATGAAAATCAAGGCATCACATGACCGCTCCTTGGCAGCTTCCAGCAAATAGTTTATTTTTTGAGGAAAAGTCAGTGGAACAGGCGGTTCGAATATCGTCACCTTTGAAGATAATGAATCTTCAGCACGTAAATCCAGACCATCGGAATTATCAACAATCACCGTATGAGGCCAGTATGGTTCAATGCTATCCACCGCGCGATGAAGCAGGTCCAGGCGAGACTTATAACCAATACCCACGAGATAGTTCATTCGCTTCGCCTCCTGTATTCAGCAGACTTCTTTTCAATCCCCCGCTTCATTTCCTCCCATGACATGTACAAACGGACAATGTCCTCTTCCACTAGCTCGCTGCCCATCTGGACTTCAATGAATTCCAGATCTTCGATGGCTTTAAGCCCGTGCCTGGAACCGACAGGAATATTCAGGACATCGCCGGGTTTTACGATGGATAACTTGTCATCGAGGACGAATTCTCCCTTTCCTTTGACAATCACCCATACTTCGCTTCGTTTGTGATGGTATTGATAACTGATGTTGTTCCCGGCTAAAACACAGAGGCGTTTTGTCAGCATGCTCATTCCATTGGCCCCTTCCTCATAATCAAGGACCCTGTACCATCCCCAGCGGCGCTCCTCATACATCGGACGCTGTTTTTCCTGGACCAATTCTTTGACAAGATGGCTTTTCGATTTATCCGATACGAGGATCCCATCCGGGCATGCCGCAACAATCATATTGGAAGCCCCGATGACCGTTACAGGGATATTCAACTCATTGAGGATATGGGTATTTGCGCATGTATCAGCGATTTCTACCTTTCCGATGGCTGCTGTTTCCATCTCCTCTGTCAAGGTGTTCCAGGTCCCCAGGTCCTTCCAATAGCCGTCATAAGGAACAACCGCAATTCTTTCTGCTCGTTCAACCACTTCATAATCGAAACTGATCTTAGGAAGTTTTCCATAATCCCGCACCATCTCTTCGAAATTTCCGGAAAATCCCCTTCCTTTCAGCTGATTGATGATATAGCCCAGCCTGAAAGCAAAAACACCGCAATTCCATAATGCGCCCTTTTCTATCAAGTTCCGAGCCTGCTCTTCTGTTGGCTTTTCCTTGAAAGCTTCGACACTTTGAAAAAGCCGCGTGTCATCGTCAGAATCTTTGGCCATGATATATCCATATTTCGTTGACGGATAAGAAGGACGGACTCCAATTAACGCGATTTCCATATTAGTCCGGTGGATCACATCCTCTAATGCCTTTACTTTGTCAAAAAACCGGTCATCCACGAACGGGTCCACCGGCATGACCGTCACCACCTCATCAGGCCCGATTCCCTCATGGCCATTTAAATATGCTGCAGCCAGGGCAATGGCCGGAAACGTATCCCTTTGATCTGGTTCAATGATCAACGGCACCTGGACGCCTAACTGGCTTTGGATGATATCCAGCTGCGCGCGGTTCGTAGATATGAAGGAGCTCTCCTTCAGCCCGTTTTTCCCCAGCTGCCGCCACATCCGCTGGACCATGGATTCCAGCTGCCCTTCAGGATTGGTTAGAACCGTCAGGAACTGTTTGGATCTGGAATGGTTCGAAAGCGGCCAAAGACGCTTTCCTGACCCCCCTGACAATAATACAAGTTTCATTCAGACACCCCCATTTGCAAGTTCCCTACAGACTTAATATCATATGTAGAAGCCTTCTTCTTTGTCTGGACAGATAGGAAACAAAAGGGCAGGCAATTCTCATGATTTTGAGTATCATATGTTCCTGCTTCCTGGAAGGTGTTGCTGTCTATTAAAACTGTTGATCTTTGACTCCAATTGCAGACCATTCCCCGGCGGATGGCCAACCGAGGTTTTAAAATGAAAAAACAGACCTGCCCATCTGGACAAGCCTGTTCTTGATTTAGTACTGTACCCCTTTTCGGTTATGGGTCTTATCAAATTCTGCTGGATCTGGATCGAAATACTTCTCCGTATATTTCGCCACGAACTTGCCTTTTTGGAGATAGCCGGATCCCCAGGTAGGGTCCATTGTCACCCATTCCCCGCCGAGCTTCGCTTCCACCCATGCATGGTTTGACGGCCAGAGGCCTCCTTTGGCCGTCCCCTCGATGAAGCGGGCTTCAATCCCGCTTGCCCTCAAGAGGGCAACCGTGAGATAGGAGTAATCCTGGCAGACCCCTGTTTTCGATTCCATCGTTTTCAACGCGCTGTCATCCCAACTGAAATTATCGTTTTCAAGCTTTTCGACATCGTAGGCGACCGTTTTGGCAACATATTCATAAATGGCTTTTGCCTTGTCGCGATCAGTGTTTTTACCTGCAGTGATTTCCTTTGCCAGCTGCTTGATCGGTTCGGCATCTGACTGGACTCCCCTTGATGGCAGCAGGTCGCGTTTGTCCTCACCTGTCGAGTTGATTTCAAATTTCGCAAAGCCGAAGTACCTGAAATAATCGCTTTTCTCTTCCTTGATTTCCGGCACACTCAATGTGACTT
This sequence comes from Bacillus sp. REN3, assembly GCF_017912555.1. GTDB lineage: Bacteria > Bacillota > Bacilli > Bacillales > Cytobacillaceae > Mesobacillus. The sequence continues at coordinate 35,008 of NZ_JAERSD010000030.1, forward strand.
CATAAGTTCCAGGCCCAAAACGCAGATAAAAGGAATCGTCAAATTGAAAATCCTTTACCGGGATGACATCCAATGCCTCGTCTTCCCCTTTTTTCGTCGTGATATAAATATGGGTCGTTTCCGGCCCGAATTCAGCTTTCGGATCGATTTTTCCTTTGATGCGGTACTCGCCATCTGCCTGTTCTCCGCCAAAGATCGGATACTCCAACGTTACACCACGTTCCATATAGGACCTTGAAAACTCAATCGGGAGCAGATTGCGGTCGGACTGGTTGTCAATCATGATGGTCGAGACAAGTTCATAATAATTTTCCCGGTCTTCTTGCGGCATCATGACTTCAAGCTTATGGACCCCTTTGCCGTAAAACAGCGGGACATCATAGGCGAACTTCCCCTTTTTGATTGGAATGACATGGTTCCAGCTTTCCGAGTCCTTTGTGAGCTTCAGCATAATCGAATCCTCATCCGTCAGCTTTCCAGCAGACCCTTCCAATCTAAAAAGCTCTTTTTCTTTTATATAGCTCGAATTTAGATCAATCGACACTTCCGCTTCCTGGCCAACAGGCGTGATCGTGACATCCCTGTGTGTTTCAGGATTCACATTGTGCACATCGAATCTTGTGGCTTCATAGTAATAATTCTCTGTTTCAGTGCTTGGGATGTGCACGCTAATACGGTATTTGCCTTCACCGTTAAAAAAGCGGACCGTCTCCTTGAACTTGCCATCCTTGATTTTTGTGTAATACTCATGTTCCTTCCCGGCAGGGCCCTCTTCATCGGCCCTCACCTTGATCAACAGATAATCAGATTCCAGCGACTCAAACTTCTCAATTTTCCCTTCTACGACCGCTTTGCCATTAACCGCGAATTCCCGGTATTCAGGCTTTGAAAAAGAAGAGGCGACTTCCTCGTTGTAAGGACTCAGCTCCAGCGGCTCCATCTCCAGCTCCTTGTTCTTCTCCTTCACCAGCTTCTCATACCGGTCCTCTTGCTTTTTTTCCTCCTTCGCCTTTGTATCACTAGGACTCGCATCACTGCAGCCAGAAAGGATGAAAAGCGCGCTCATCACCAGCAGCAAAACGGTTAAAATAGGATTCTTTCGATCCATTGTTACCTCCCCGGATTGTTTACCTTATGGTTAAAATTTTTGCGATGAATTATTTACGATTTTCAACATGGAAAGTTTCAGAGACTTAGGTCCCCCTTTACCAGTTACTGTGACAAAATCAAGTATAAAATGGATTAGCCATTTCCGGCTAATCCATTCTATTAATCATATAGCCCCAACCCAACTACTATTCCGCAGATTGCCCCTTAAACAATGGAAGCTATGCAACAGCTACAACTATCCTCCATAGAGCAAATACTATCGCTATTGAAACACCAGCCAGCACAGCTTTTTTATTTACCGTTCCATCTTTTGAGGTTGCCTTGATTGCAGTTAAAATCATTCCAACAAAAAATAGAAAGGCAAAAAACATTAAATTATATAATTGATCTCCAACATCAATGATCCAGTTTTCTTGGACATTATACGCATAAATACCGAATGCCGTAAAAACAGAAACGAAGTAAATGTTTTCGAACCGGGAAAACTTTGTCTTTTTCATTTATTTTGCCCCTCTTTGTGTGTAATCACTTCATCACTTTAAAATATAGACATCATTATTCTCCAAATTAAAAATAGTAGTGCAATACAAAGACCGGTTAGCACCATTTTCCGCGAAACTTTTTCACCTTTTTCTTTTATACTGCTTAAATTCATTCCGGCCAGTATTAATCCAATAAACATGAAGAAAATAAAAATTACTAACAGAAGTTCATGCTCACTAGGAACAATTAAGCCTTCTTCCTCCTGTACACTATATCCCCATATAAAAAAACTACCAACAACTATCGTATTATAGACATAAACACTGAGCTCAAAATTCCGAACCTTCATGTCTATATCCCCTAGGAATTTCGATTTTTAGCAAATCAATCCCAGACAGCCCACCAATTAAATTAGCAATAACTCGTATAATGAATGTCATTGCTTTTTAACAAACTTCCTCAATCTTCAATAAGGGATTCGTAATACAATTCAGTAATTATTAGTGCGGCGCAAACAAGAATGAAGCCTGGTCTAAACTGGAAACTTCTCATAATACCACTGGAACCCTCCATGCAGTCGTTCACCACTTTGACCGGGGAGTCCAATATGCCTCCTTAGAGTATCAAGTATTATTGAAAAAGTACGATATGGTAGGAAGCATGAGCCGAAAAGGGAACTGTTATGACAACGCTTTCCTTTCCCTGGCTTTTGACGCTTGTACGCCATCTTTAACGCTGAGAGGACCAGCTCCTTAGTCATGGTCTTATCCATCGCCCAGCCTACTATTTTACGAGAATATAAGTCCATTACGGTCGCCAAATACAACCAGCCCTCATTGGTCGGAATATAGGTGATATCCGTTACCCATAACTGGTTTGGCCTGCTTGCTTTAAATTGACGATTCAAGACGTTTTCACTTACTGGATGCTGGTGCTTCGAGTTCGTCGTTGCCTTGTATTTCTTGACCGTACAAGACTTCCATTGGTTCTTCGTCATAATGCGGGAGACCGTACGCTCACTTACCTTTACACCTCGTCTGTTTAGGGTTTTAGCTATCTTGACGCTGCCGTATCGTTGCTTGAACTCCAAATGGGTCTGAAGGATTGCCTG
>NZ_JAERSD010000031.1 GCF_017912555.1 Bacillus sp. REN3
TCAGCTACTGAGCGTCTTGGCACTTACTCAGATTGGACTTTCACCAACTAGCAATTAACGGCTTGCCTGGGCACGCGGAAATCCAAAGAAAATGAACATTTCTTTTGAAAATGCATTGACACTGAATTGATATCTATGTATTATATTTCTTGTGCCTTAAAAACAATCTCTTCATGGCGGCGTAGCTCAGCTGGCTAGAGCGTACGGTTCATACCCGTAAGGTCGGGGGTTCGATCCCCTCCGCCGCTACCAATAAGACGCAGGCGACTGCCTAGCTCCGACATGTACTGAAAAAAATGCAGTGACGAAGAACTTTTACCTGGCACTGCCCACTATGCGGCCCCTTGGTCAAGCGGTTAAGACACCGCCCTTTCACGGCGGTAACACGGGTTCGAATCCCGTAGGGGTCATCGACATGAAAAACCTCGCACTTTTAAAAAGTGCGAGGTTTTTTCATTTTGACTGGCTGTCCATATTGCGGAAGGAAGAGCCCTATCCTATCCTTTCCTTTCATTCATTGTTCTTTTCCCAGAGCTTCATCGGATTCTGCTGGTCCTCTTGCAAAGGCATTTGCGCCATGTGCATTTCTCGTTCCGCTTTCTGTTTCTTTAGTTCCTCATATATAAACCTGGATTTCCCTAATCCTGCATTCGCCGCGTCTTCCGCCGACTGACAGTAATAGACTTCTTTTATTCCCGCAAAGTACATGGCGGTCAGACACATAGGGCATGGCTCCCCGCTTGCGTACATAGTAAAACCTGATAAATCATCTGTTTTCAGCAGTTCCTGCGCGCGGCGAATGGCAAGCAATTCAGCGTGCCCGCTCACATCATGCTTTTTATGTAATTCATTCACCCCTTCAGAGATTGCCTGATTGCCCTTAGCCAGCACGGCGCCAAATGGCTGGCCACCTTCCTTCACATTATCCAAAGCCAATTCTACCGCCCTTTTCATGAGTGGATCCATGGAAACCGTCCTTTCTCCTTCTGATTAACAGGCTTTTTCCGTCCATTGCCCTTCTGATTAACAGGCTTTTTCCGTCCGTCGCCCTTCTGATTAACAGTCTTGTCAGCCTCCCTTGGGTCCAGACGGGACCAATTAAAAACAGTATACAATAAAGGCCCATCGGCATGTTAAGGGAATCCCGGCAAGTCCTTAACAACGCAGGCCTCCCCTTTACGGGCCATATGGCTGGCCGGCAGACGGCGGTTCTTTCTCTTTTCTTACCGCTTAACTTTTTACCCTGGCTGGACTTCATTCTAGCTGCCCGAACATTTTTCCTGTTCGCTAAAAAAGGCGAGCCTTTGCGGCTCGCCTCCCGATAGCAATGTTTCTGCTATTTATCTATATCCACTTAGCAGCTAGTTACCCTCTTCTGGCTCCTCTTCCGCCACGTTTCGATTCGGTGTGGCGTTTCAGAGATGAAAGGCGGTCTTCGCTATCCTTCAAGAACTTTGCCATTTTGGCTTCGAAGTTCTCAGGACGGGCGTTGCGGTTGTCGTTCGATCTACCACCGCGTGGACGCTGGGAATACGGCCTTGAATCAGATCGTTCCGTCCTTGCTGGTCTTTCAGGCCTGTCAACGGCCTTTTTGATGGATAAACCGATTTTGCCGTCTTTTTCCACATTGATTACTTTTACTTCCACCTGGTCACCCACTTTAAGGTGATCATTGATGTCCTTAACGTAATTGTCTGCGACCTCACTGATGTGAACCAGTCCGGTTGAGCCTTCCGGCAGCTCCACGAACGCCCCGAAATTTGTAATTCCTGTTACCTTCCCCTGTAACTTGCTGCCTACTTCGATTGACATAAAAAAGTTTTGCCTCCTTAAAGATATAAAAAATCAAACTTACATTATATTATACAAAATTTTTAAAAAGAGTGTCAATAAGACGAGTCTTTTGATTGTTTTTTCTCTTTAGGAAGGTTGAAGATGATCTCATTTTCCTTTGAAAGCAAATATTCCTTTCTTGCCAGCTTCGCGATGTACTCTTCATCATTCAGCTTCACGATTTCCTCATTAAGTACTTCTTCCTTCTTTTTGAGGCTCTCCATCTTATCCTCGAGCTTTGCCTTTTCAGCTTTTTTCGCTTCAAGGGCAGCAGTCTGGGAGATGAATGTTGAAATCATTAAGGTCGAAATGACCGTTGCAAATAGAGCAAAGACTGCGAGGCGCCGGTACAGCAGCTTTCGCTTCCTTGTTTCTGCAATTCCAGCTTTTTCGCGCTGCTGCACATATTGGTTCTCGAGCTTCGCTATGTTCCGTTTCCTGATGACACTCATCCCCGCAGTCCTCCTTACATTATTTTTTTAGTTTTCTCAACCATTTTATCGGCATTAAAGAGTAATTCTTTACAACCAAAAGAATTCCTGCCATTTTATTATATAACTTCTCGACGCTTTTTTTAAGTGCTTTCGGCAAAAGTTTCCAAATTAGTAATAAACTCAACAAAAACGGTTTCATCAAGATTTTCACTGACCATAGTAAAACGGCAAGAAGCCATTTCACAATCACATAAAGGCCTCTTCCCGTCAAAATTGCCAGTGATAGGGCGCCGGCAGCAAGAAATTGAAGCGGCCGCACAATGATAGCCCTGAAAGCCTTCACTAAAAAAGCATAGACGTTCACCGTCAGCAATATAAGGGCTTCCAGCACTTTCAGGTACAGATTTTTCAACAGGCTCTGGTAAGCCGCGAATCCACATAATAACGCAAGGAAAATATAAAAACGCAATTCTCCTTTATTCACGGAAAACAATACATAGAAGACAAGCAAACCTTGCACCAGCCAGAATAATAGATCATTGATGAAAACAATCCAGCTTTTTCGCTTCGCCCTTCTCAAGAACCGGTTATGTGTATCAAACGAAGCGCCGAAAAAACAGCCCATCCCAATCATGGCGAGCATCGTCAAAAATTGGGTCGAGAGCGTCATCTGAATAACTTGCTAAAGAAGCCTTTAGCTTTCTCCCCATGCTGGTCATCCAGATAGATCAAGTCAAAAATCTTCCCTTTGATCGAGACGACCCCTTTATCGACATCAAGATTCTTCATCTGCAGGTTCTGGCCTTTGATCGCCAGGAAGCCCATCACAGTTTCCAATAAAAACTCCTCGTTATCGAAGCTTTCAACCTGCTTTACGCCAGTAATCTCCAGTGTCCGTCTGCCTCTCATCACCAAATCATGGTCAGGCAGGTTTTTCGTCTGGTTTGGATCATAATATTGGCTCATCCGCTATCCCCCATAATCGCTTAATGCATTTTTGTATATGTCTATGAGTGATGCAGGGATAATAGAACAAGCCTTATGGACTGTCCCGGTTATTCCTCGTTATCCGGGATTCTGTCCTCACCAAGGATTGTATACATCTCGGCGGCCTCATCTTTCCGGGATGTTTCCTGGATCTTTTCGATTTTAGCAGTAACGACTTTTTGGCCGAAACGGATTGACAGCTCGTCGCCGACCTTCACGTTCGTGCTCGCTTTGGCAGGAATCCCGTTCACTGAGATCCTTCCCTGATCGGAAACTTCTTTTGCCAATGTCCGTCTTTTGATCAACCGGGATACTTTTAAGAATTTATCCAGCCTCATCTTTCCTAAACCTCCATTTCATAATTGGTTCCATTTTCCTTTGAAGATATTGCCTTTATAATCCTTTTGCCTTCGCTTCATCCCAGAACTTGTCCAGTTCCTCAAGATGATAATCGCTGACAGGCCTGCCATTTTCAGCTGCCTTTTCTTCAATATAGGCAAATCGGCGCATAAATTTCTGGTTCGCCTTGAATAACGCCTCTTCCGGGTTGATATCATAGTGCCTTGCGAAGTTGACAAGCGCGAAAAGCAGATCGCCGAATTCGAGCATGGCATCATCCGAATTTCCTGCTTGAGCAATCTCCTCGGCGAGCTCGCCAATTTCTTCTTTTACTTTCTCAAGGATTGGAGCCACTGTATTCCAGTCAAAACCCACTTTGGCAGCCGCCTTTTGTAGCTCTGCCGCCTTCAGCAGGTTTGGCAGCCCTTTTCCTGCTCCTTCCAGCAGCGATTTCGGGGCGCCTCCTTTTTCCTGTTCCTTAATTTCCTGCCAGTGCTTCATGACCTCTTCTTCATTTTCAGCCGTCTTGTCGCCGAATACGTGCGGATGTCTGCGCACCATCTTCGCAGAGATGCCTTCAATGACGTCATCGATGGTAAAATAACCCTCATCCTCGCCTATTTGGGCATGGAGCACTACCTGGAGCAGGACATCCCCCAATTCTTCAATCATGTGGTCGATATCATCATTGTCGATTGCCTCAATCAACTCGTACGCTTCTTCAATCAAATACTTCTTCAATGACTGATGGGTTTGTTTCTTGTCCCACGGGCAGCCGTCCGGGCCGCGCAATTGCGCGATGATTTCCCTGAACTTGCTGAAATCCTTATATCTGATTTCTTCGTCGCTGACCGGCGGAACATAAACGGAGGTGAGGTTGCTTAACTCCATTTCCCTGTCCAGCTCATACAATGGGACCCGCCTGATGACTTCATCCTTGCTTCCTGCTGCAGTAACAATGAAGACATTATAATCATCAGGCAATTTTTCCATCAAGGTCAGCTTCACTTCTGATGCGACAAAGGAATCGTATACCTGGCCGATGATCGTATGGTTGTTGAGGAGCAGCGAATCCCTGTAGAGCCCGGTGCCGTCAAGGAGCTGGAAACCTTCGATTGGATCGATGGCAAGTGCCTGGAACATTGCGTCAAGAAAGCTTTGCCCGCCGCCGATTTCGATTCTAACCCCTCTTTCCGGCCCTCTTTCCAGCAGGAGCTGTACCGTCCTTTCAGCAATCAATGGATGACCTGGAACGGCATAGGTAATCGGTCCGCCTTGGGCTTCAGCGAGCAAGGTTTCTGTTATTTCCTCGTATACCTCTGCGAACTGGCTATGCTTTTCATAAATGGCATCGAATGAATGATAGCGCAGGCCTTCAGCTTCAAGTGCAGGAACGACAGGATGCTCTTTCGTCCTTAGAAACAGATTTTCCTCCTGTTTCAATCTTTTATATACTCCTAGAGGAAGCTGGTCCACATCCCCGGCTCCCAATCCGATGATCGTGATTTTATTTGTCATTTCCTGCTGCCTCCTGTCTTTTTTGAAAATAGCTGGGCAAGTCTGCTCCCAAAGGGGAGTGCCGATAATTCCTCCTCCTGCAGTGCCTTCGTTTTGATCAATATCATGAAATAACACAAGGCGCCAAGGAGAACACCGCTAAATGCCTGAATAGTGGCGGCAAGCCTGTCTGGTTCAATGGCATGGTAAAGAAAATGAGTCCATTTCGTGTATAGGCGCAAAAGTACAGCCATTACTGCTGAAGCAAAAAGGATCTTGACCGAAAAACCAATGGACAGGATCCGCTGGCCGAGAACCAATCTCAATTTTAAGAGCAGGATTGCCAACACGGCAAACATCGATAACAATGTAGCGTATACAGCACCCATCGTCCCTGATGGAGGGATGAAATATAGATTCAGAATGTATTTCAGACCGAAGCCGGAAAGGATGGCCATTGCCGGGAACATCGGCTTGTCAAGTCCCTGGAGGATGCTTGTGACCGTTAAGATCAAAGACCCGAATAAGATCGTAAGACTAAGAAGGCCTATTACATCCGAGCCGCTGTCATTCTCGAACAACATGATATTTACTGGCGCAATGATGCTATATAACCCCGCTGCTGCGGCTGCGCCAAAAAGCAGGCTTGTCTGGAGAGCGAGCAGGACTTTCTGGAGGATGTGATCCATCCTGTTCCTGGCCTTTTCTGCAGATATCGCGGGAACCAGGCTTAATGACATGGAGGTCGCTACGACTGTTCCAAGCTGGACCAGCGGCTGGCCTCTGTCAAATATTCCTTTGGCCGTTTTCGCCTCATTGGCTCCAAGACCTGTTTCCAATAATAAAGTGTAGAGATTCAGTGAATCAGCGAGCTGGAACAGGATGAGCAGCATTCCGCTGACGCTGATGGCGAACCCCTGGACAATAAGCGCTTTGATCACTGAAGCGCTGTCTGCAAAAAGCTCCTTCCGCTTCAATGATCCAAAAGGATTGCTGCGGCGCTTTTTCCAGAAAAAAAAGCCAAGGACCATCATCGAAACGATTCCTCCGGTCACGGAGCCAAACACCGCTCCGCCACCCGCGAAATACAGGGAATATCCCTTCTGGACGAACAAGGCTGATAAAAAAAGAATCGTTGTCACACGCACGGCTTGTTCCGCCACTTGCGATACCGCAGTCGGCACCATATTCCCCTTCCCCTGGAAATAACCACGGAAAACAGAAATGAAGGGAAAGAACAAAAACAACAGAGACACGATCCTGAACAGCAAGCCGAGCTCGCGGTCCCCCATCATTCCAGCCATCCAATCTGAACCAAAATAAAAAAGAGCGAAGAGAATGACGCCTAAAAGCCCAAGGGAGAAGAGGGAGATGGCCAGCAGCCTATCAGCTTTCCCCTGGTTCCTTCCGTCCACCTGCTCTGTATACAGTTTGGAAATGACAACGGGAAAACCATAGGTCGATAACACAAGGACAATCCCATAAAACGGATAAACCTGTTGGTAGATATAAAAACCGACATCCCCGACAATATTCTGGAAAGGGACACGGTAAACCGCACTCAATATTTTCGTGATAAGGGCAGCCATTGTCAGGATCATGGCTCCCTTCACTAATTGCCTTGAATCTGCAACGGGCTTCATCGCCCACCTCCTTCCAATTTATCTATCAAACCGTATTATATCATAAACGGAAACAGGAAAAGGGGCAGCCTTGGAAGCTGCCCTTTCAGGATTGTGATCTCGAATGAATGCTTATTATTGCTCCATTTGCCTAGCAAGGAAACCTGCAGCCGTTTCAACTGCTTTTTGTTCGACTTCACCCAGTGAACCTTCTTTTGAGAAGATGATGACCGCTCCAATTGGATCGCCATTCGCAATGATCGGCCCAATTGTGTAAGAAGAAACAGACTCTTCAATTCCTTCAACAAGCGCGATATTCGATTGTTGGTTCACAAGGGTGGAACTGCGGTCTTCCATTGTTTTCTCGATCAGTTCACCGATGTTCTTGTTCAAATAGTCTTTCTTTGATCCACCAGCTACTGCGATATAAGAATCCCTGTCGCAAATCAATACAGGATTGCCAAGGCTGTCGTACAATGCCTCTGCATACTCTTTCGCAAAATCGCTAAGCTCGCTGATCGGGGAATATTTCTTTAAGATGACTTCTCCATCGCGGTCCACGAAGATTTCAAGTGGATCCCCTTCACGGATACGGAGTGTTCTTCTGATTTCTTTTGGAATGACGACACGACCTAAATCATCGATACGACGCACAATACCAGTTGCTTTCATCCAACGTTGCCTCACTTTCATCTGATGATTATTTTTGGTAATGACAATTTACACCTTTATTAATTATCCTTACCAAGTTTGAACTTAGTATCTTTCATATGGAAAGTTCTATGCATTACTAAAAAGTTTTTTCTTTACAGTGATAAAGGTGGCAAAAACGGATAAACCTTCCAGCTCCGATTTGCATGCACTTATTGGAATACCCTTGTCCCTCTCTTTTAAAACACCTTTTGCTTTACATTAGTGTTACATATTGTTTCCATATGTTTACGATAACGAACTCTTTTGTTCTTTTTGTGAGTCATGCAGTCCCTTAATCATCTCGAAAGTGATATCAAGCCAACGATCCGTTTTAAGCCCTTTTGCATGGACGACCATCTTGAGCTTTTTTCCCTCCATGCCAAGGCCTACTACATTCCGGTATTGGCTGCTGATCTTAAAGATTTCCTGTCCGTCGATCATGCTGCTTCCTTCTTCGGATAAAAGAATCGTGATATCCTGTTTGTTCTGTTTGATTGTCTCCACACCGGCCGTGATGGCATACACCTTCAATTCAGCGACCTTGAACAGCGTGTCGACCTCTGGCGGATAGTCCCCATAGCGATCCGTAATTTCTTCCTTTAACTCCTCAATATCCTTCAGGGTTCCAACACCTCTGAAGCGCTTGTACATTTCGATTTTCTGGTGGCCATCGGAGATATAGCGGTCAGGAATGTAAGCATCCAGCTCCAGGTCAATCTCGATTGACGGCCTGCGGATCTGCTCCTTCTCCGGCTTCCGTTCTTCAATAGCTTCCTTCAGCATTTGCGAATACAGATCGAAACCGACCGAATCGATGAAACCATGCTGCTCAGCGCCAAGCAAATTGCCCGCTCCGCGAATCGACAAGTCGCGCATCGCGATCTTGAAGCCTGAACCCAGCTCTGTGAACTCCTTGATGGCCTGCAGGCGTTTTTCGGCAACTTCTGTCAAGACCTTGTCTTTCCTGTAAGTAAAATAAGCGTAAGCTACCCTGTTTGAACGTCCTACCCTTCCGCGGAGCTGGTAAAGCTGGGACAGTCCCATTTTATCCGCATCAAAAACAATCAGCGTATTGACATTCGGGATGTCGACACCCGTCTCAATGATTGTTGTACTGACAAGGACGTCGTACTCACCTTCGAGGAAGCCAAGCATCACGGACTCTAGTTCATTCTCGGTCATCCGGCCGTGGGCGAACGCAACTCTCGCATCGGGCACAAGCATCGAAATCTCTTCGGCCTTCCGTTCGATGTCCTCAACCCGGTTGTAAAGGAAATATACCTGCCCATCCCTTGCCAGTTCCCGTTCAATCGCTTCGCGGACGAGGCCGCCATTGTATTCCATTACATACGTCTGCACGGGGAATCTGTTCTCAGGCGGCGTTTCGATGACAGATAGATCCCTGACACCGAGCATCGACATATGCAGAGTCCGCGGAATCGGCGTAGCTGTCAGGGTCAGTACATCGACATTCGTCTTTAGCTGCTTGATTTTCTCTTTATGGGTCACCCCGAAGCGCTGTTCCTCATCGATGATCAGCAAGCCGAGCTCCCGATAGGATATTTCTTTTGAAAGCAATCGATGGGTCCCGACGACAATGTCGATACTGCCCGCCTTCAGACCTTTGATCGTTTCTGTCTGCTGCTTCCTAGTCCTGAACCTGCTAAGCAGCCCAATACCGATTGGAAAATCCTGAAACCTTTCCCTCAGTGTTTCATAATGCTGCTGGGCAAGAATCGTTGTCGGCACCAGGAACGCAACCTGTTTGCCATCAGCGATCGCCTTGAATGCAGCACGGATGGCAACTTCTGTCTTGCCATAGCCAACATCGCCGCAAAGAAGCCGGTCCATCGGCCGCTCGCGTTCCATATCACGTTTGATTTCTTGGATGGAACGGATCTGGTCATCGGTTTCCTGGTAAGGGAAGGATGCCTCGAACTCCCGCTGCATCTCGCTGTCAGGGGAAAAAGCGTAACCGACGCTCGATTCCCGTTCAGCATACAGCTTGATCAAATCATCGGCGATATTCTGGACGGATGACTGTACCTTGCTCTTGACCCGTTTCCAATCATTTCCTCCGAGCTTGTAGATCTTCGGCTCCTTTCCTTCCGAACCGACATACTTCTGGACAAGGTCGATCTGCTCGACTGGCACATATAGCTTATCCGTCCCCTGATAGCGGATATGGAGATAATCCTTATGGACACCGTTGATGACAAGCGTCTCGATTCCCAGGTATTTTCCGATCCCGTGATTGACATGGACCACATAATCGCCAGCCTTAAGCTCCGAATAGCTCTTGATCCGTTCAGCATTGGAAAGTTTTTGGCGCCTTGGAGCCTTCTTCGTTTTCTTATTGAAAAGCTCTTCTTCCGTAATCACGGCGATTCTTTGCATCGGGAATTCAAACCCGGTATTCAGGCTGCCCTGGATGATCTGGACTTTCCCGGGCCGAAGCTCTTGTCCGTTGCTTGCCCTAACAGCATCCACTTCATAATCCTCCAGGACGCGCTCAAGCTTTTTCACCCGGTCTTCGTTCGGACCCAGGAAGATAACAGCGTAATTCCCTTTTTTCCAGCGGTCGACTTCCGCCTTCAATACATGCATCTGCCCATGGAAATTCTGCATCGGCTTGCAGGACATATTAATGATGTTTTGCGGGCTTGTATTTGGGACATGCCTCAAGAACAAAGTGAAATAGACAATCGGCTTGGCCGAACCGGACAGCAATCCAGGAAGGTGGTGTGAAATTTTCAGTCCATGGATGATCTGCCCTTCGGCGAGAAGGCTTGTATACCATTCTGCTTCCTCCTTGCTGAGCGATTCATTCATTTCCTGGACCCTGCTGATTTCATCAATGAACACCAGACCGCTGGCTGGCAAGTAATCTAGTAAACTTTGAGGATTTTCATAGGCTGCCGACAAGTACTTGAAAATCTGATCAGGCTTCTGCCCATTCCTCAGCTGTTCCAATTCATAGCCGATATTCTGGGACATCAGTGATTTCGCTTTCTCATCCTTCAGCTTCTTCAGGCTATTTGACAACCCCTCTTCAAGCTTGGAAACCAGACTGGAAATCTGTTCGTCTTCAAACGGATTTTCCGTCGCCGGCCCGATTGAAATGGTATTCAGCTTTTGCTTTGAACGCTGGTCTTCCAGTGAGAAGGCCCGGATTGAATCAACCTCTGTATCAAAAAGCTCAATCCTGAGGGGATCCGCCGATGTCAGGGGGTACATATCGATGATTCCTCCACGGACACTGAATTCCCCCGGAGCCGAAACCATATCCGATCTTGTATAGCCCATGCTGACGAAGCGGTTCAGTACAGACTCAACATCGATTTCTTCCCCCACAGTGAAGGTCATTTGGAACCTAGACCACAGTTCCTTTGGAGGCAGCAACTTTCGCAAGCCTGCCATGGGTACAATCACAATCCCTGTTCCGTCCGTACTCCAATGATTCATGGCATCAATCCGCTGAGCCTTCAGCTCTGGGCTTGAAATGCTTATTTCCGCGGCAATCAATTCATTCGCCGGATAAAGATAGACATGGCTTTCGCCAACAAGATTAGCGAGATCGTCATATAATTTTTGTGCCTGTAAAAGATTATGTGTCACAACCAGGATTGGCCGTTTTGTCTGTTCGTAGACTGACGCCAGGAAAACCGTCCTTGCCGAACCGGACAGGCCGGCGACAAGCTGTTCCCTGAGGCCCGCATCCATGCCGGATATCACAGACTGGACGTCATCCTGATGACTAAATAGAGCTTTCAGCCCCTGCATCCAAACCTCTTCCTCTCTAAATAAAAAATAATAGTTTTCCATGGACGGATCATGAAACAGAAAAATGCTTTGGACTTGAAATCCAAAGCTTGTCAGTGAATCAAGTAGTCATTTTGGTGGAAGTCCGGGTTCCGTTCCAGCGCTTCCTGACAGTCTTCACAGATCGATTGTATATGGATGTCCCCGTTTCTTTCGTAAGAAATCATTTCCCTGCGTTCAGTATCGGTCAATTTATGGAACCCAAGATGTTCACTATGGACAGACACACTGTCCAGTGACCCGATATTCGTGCCGCAATGGCGGCAAAAATAATGTATCGCCATGGCCGTCCCTCCCAAATAAAGTCATTCTCATTATTGACCCATTGGGAGGAACTTATGCACTATTGTATGTTTCGTCCATCATGTTTTATTACTGATTGAAGGTATTCATCACTTCTAAAAAAGGCTTGGAAAGCCAGCTTTCGCTCGCATCAGCGGCTTTCGTGACCGCCTCGGCCATCTTGGCCTGCTCTTCGCTGGTGAAACGGCCCAGCACCCAGTCGGTGACGGCCATTCCATTCTGGGGCCGGCTGATGCCGACCCTGATCCGCTTGAACTCCTGCGTTCCGAGATGGGCAATCGTCGATTTAATGCCATTATGGCCGCCGGCGCCGCCTTTTTGCCGCAGGCGGATCCTTCCTGTCGGCATATCAAGGTCATCATAAATGACAACCAGATCTTCAATATCGACATCATAATAATCCATTACTGCCCTGATGGACTCCCCCGATAGATTCATATAGGTAAGCGGCTTCAGCAGGATAACTTTCTCCCCGCCTGTACGGCCGATGCCGAATATCCCTTTATGCTTCGCCAGGTCGAGGGGGATGTCCCACCTTTCTGATAGCTCATCGATCACTTCAAAACCAATATTATGTCTCGTTTTATCATACTGCCTGCCCGGATTCCCCAAACCAACAAATAACTTCAATTCTATCCCACACCCCATTCAAAAAGCCCAGGCAGCCTTAGGGCTTGGCTCTGTAGCTAAATCATTTCCCTAAAAGGCAGAGCGTTGCATCTGAAAAAACCGTAAACGGCTGGGCAAGTCCGGTGCTCCGGAATTCCTAATGGCAAAAGACGTAACCTGTGTCAGGCTACGTCTGCTTGCTTATTCTTCATTTGCTTCCGTCTCTCTGCCTTCTGCATTTTTAGGTTCTCCTGGTTCTTGTTCCTCACCTGAGTCGATTTCCTCTTCAACCTTCGGCGGAAGAATCGAAGCAATCACCGTGCTTTCATCATCATTTATTTCATAATTTTCAGGCTTGATATCAGAAACCATCAAGTTTTCGCCAACCTTCAGGTCCGTGATGTCCAGCTCGATTGCCTCCGGTATGCTGCCTGGTGTACCTGTAATGTTAATTTCATGTACCGGCTGCTGCAGGACGCCTCCATCCCTGACTCCAGCCGAGTCACCGACAAGATCGATCCTAACAGTTGTATGGACCTTCGAATCTTTATCCACGACAAGGAAATCAGCGTGGATGACCTCATTCTTGATATAGTCTTCCTGGTATTCCGTCAGCATGACATTATGCTTGCTGCCGCCGACCTCCAGTGAAATGACGCCGTTCCTTCCTGATTCACGGATTGTTTTCAGGAAATCCGTGCTGCTAAAATAAATCGGTGTACTTTGGACATCCTTTCCATAAACCACTGCCGGAATATTGCCTTCTTTACGTAAACGTCTCAAACTTGAACCTTTCGTTCCTTTACGTTCATTTGCTTTCAATACTGCATTCATGGTTTTTGGCTCCTCCCTATTTTTAAGGCTGTGTTAAATTTGACTGTTGCTTTATATTCCAGGCACTTCGACGGACAGGAAGTCCTAGTGCCGACTTTGCCGCAGGACGCGGCGGTTTTAGTCGGCCGCTTTCCGCGGGTGTGCCTTCCGCTCCAGCCAACAGGCGTTCCGAAAATCAACACCGCTCTTTAACATAGCCATTTTTAAAAAGGTCTCTCTATAAAAAATGCCCCAAAACAGGATGGTCTAAACGTTTTCCTTCCGGTCACCAGGTCTGCCGGCAAAAAACACCGTTAGGCCTGCCGGATGGCAAGCCCCTGGTATGTGTATTGGAGATCAATCGAACAATGTGCTGACTGACTGCTCTTCATGGACGCGGATGATCGCTTCCCCAATCAAAGGGGCGACAGACAGCTGCTTGATTTTGTCAATTTGCTTTTCTTCCGGAAGCGCAATTGTATTTGTCACAACCAGTTCTTTGATTTTTGAATTCTGGATCCGCTCGATAGCCGGGCCGGATAGTACAGGATGCGTACAGCAAGCATGCACTTCCCGCGCGCCATTTTCGACGAGTGCGTTCGCGGCAAGGGTGATGGTGCCCGCAGTGTCAATGATGTCATCAATCAAGATGGCGATCTTGCCTTCAATATTGCCGACAATATTCATGACTTCCGCTACGTTCGGCTTCGGCCGGCGCTTATCGATGATCGCAATCGGCGCTTTCAGCCGTTCCGCCATTTTCCTTGCACGTGTCACGCCGCCGTGGTCAGGAGATACAATGACAATGTCGCCATCCAACTGTTTGTTCTTGAAATGATCGGCCAGGATCGGCACGCCCATCAGATGGTCGATTGGAATATCAAAGAATCCCTGGATTTGAGGCGCATGAAGGTCCAGCGTGATCACACGGGTCGCTCCTGCTGTTTCAAGCAGGTTCGCGACAAGCTTTGCGGTAATCGGCTCCCTTGCTCTTGCCTTTCGGTCCTGTCTTGCATAACCGTAATACGGCATGACAATATTGATTGTTTTCGCTGAAGCCCGCTTCAATGCATCGATCATGATCAGCAATTCCATGATATTTTCATTTACAGGCGAGCTCGTCGACTGGATGATGTGAACATCGCAGCCACGGATGCTTTCTTCGATATTGATCTGGATTTCTCCGTCGCTGAATTGGGAAACAGAACACTTTCCTAACTCAACGCCAATCACCTTGGCAATTTCCTGAGCAAGTTTGATATTCGAGTTAAGTGCAAACACCTTTAAATTAGGATCTAGATACTGGTTAGACATTGTGGACCTCCAGGACTTATTTCTTTACGTTCATTTTCCCTACGTAATCTTCTTTATTGACTTGGCGCGCGCGCGCAACTGCAAGGGCCTCGCCCGGAACATCTTCTGTAATCGTCGAACCGGCTGCCACATAGGCGCCTTTTCCGACTGTCACCGGCGCAACAAGATTTGAATTGCAGCCGATGAACGCTCCGTCTTCAATCTTTGTCAAAAACTTGTTCTTGCCGTCGTAGTTGACTGTGATCGTGCCGCAGCCGATGTTGACGTCAGCTCCTACTTCCGCATCGCCGATATAGCTCAAATGGGATGCCTTGCTTCCTTTGCCGAACACAGCTTTCTTGATTTCGACAAAGTTGCCGACCTTCACTTCATCGTTGATATCGGAATGCGGTCTGATATGCGCGAACGGCCCAATATTCACATCTGAACCAATCTTACTGTCAAAAGCCGCGGACTGGCGGATTACAGTGTTGTTTCCAACTACACAATTGCTGATCTCACTGTTCGGTCCCAGTTTGCACTCAGAACCAATGACTGTCTTTCCGGAAACCATCGTTCCAGGATAAATCACTGTATCCTGGCCAATTTCCACATCAGGCCCAATATACGTATTGGCGGGATCAATGATCGTCACCCCATTCCGCATATGGGTTTCGTTGATCCTCCGCTTCATGATTCCTTCTGCCTGGGAAAGGGCAACCCTGTCGTTGACGCCGAGCGTTTCCTCGAAGCTGCCGGTAACGTAAGCCGATATAGTCTCTCCCTGGTTTTTCAGGATTTCAATGACATCGGGCAGGTAGTACTCTCCCTGCACATTGTCATTCGATACACGATGGATCGCTTCGAACAATAGCTTATTGTCAAAGCAGTATGTACCTGTGTTGATTTCATTGATGCTTCTTTCTTCCTCGGTCGCATCCTTGTGCTCGACAATCTTCTCGACAAAGCCGCTCGCATTCCTGACAATCCGCCCATATCCTGTTGGGTCCTCAGCCCTTGCCGTTAGAATCGTAGCTTTTGCCTTTGTCTCTTCATGATGCTTGAAAAGGGCTTCCATTGTTTCCGCCTTGATCAAAGGGGTGTCTCCGCAGACAACAATCGTCACGCCTTCCCTGCCTGAAAGCATTTCCTCGGACTGTAGCACCGCATGCGCCGTTCCAAGCTGTTCTGCCTGCAGTGCGTATTGGCTGTCATCGCCGAGCTGTGCCTTGACCTTTTCCGCACCATGGCCGATGACCGTCACGATTTCGTTTATATTAAGACTTTTCACTTGGTCAATTACATGCTGGACCATCGGCTTGCCGCATACAGGGTGAAGGACTTTATAAAGCTTCGACTTCATTCTCGTCCCCTGTCCGGCAGCCAGGATGATTGCATAACGATTTGACATTTGGCAGGCCTCCATTTTTACCTTTTTATCCATTACGAATATATCTTAAATAGCCTTCTATTTCAAGGATTGTAGACAAGTGCATTTATTTGTCAAATTCGGGTAGAAATGCCTGCAGGGGCTCCCGCACACGGGAAACAGGTTTAAAAAGGGGGAAAATGGGCATATAAAAAAGAGCCAAGCTTGTGCAGCAGGCTCTTGATGACTTACTTTTTATTTCCTAGGATGCTCCAGCTTCTTCAAATTCGACTTCCATTTCACCTAAACGGTTGTACTCTGCCAATACAGCTTCCTGAATTTTACCACGTGTCCCTGAATTGATCGGATGGGCGATATCCCGAAACTCGCCATCAGGTGTGCGTTTGCTCGGCATCGCAACGAATAGGCCGTTATTTCCATCAATCACCCTGATATCGTGGACAACAAACTCATTGTCCAACGTGATGGAAGCGATCGCTCTCATCCGTCCATCTGTATTAACGCGGCGCAGTCTTACGTCAGTTACTTCCATTCTGTTCACCACCTTTACAAATAGATAAAATCTAGTTAAATAATTCCACACAGAAACCCAAATTCCTTCTTTTCTGTAAAACTTTTTTAAAAAGATATGGCAAATCCATGAACATCGACTTATTGTAAACCCTTTCTTCTTCCTAATTATAAGAAAAACGGGCTATTTAGTCTATTGACTCTTCCGAAAAACTTCCTGGCACAAAAAAACGCCCGTTATTTAACGAGCGCAATCACTTCGATTTCTACCAGGGCATCTTTAGGGAGCCTGGCTACCTCCACGGTCGAACGCGCAGGCTTATGGACATTGAAATATTCCCCATATACCTCATTCAATTGAGCGAATTCATCCATGTTCTTGATAAAGACTGTTGCTTTCACAACGGTTTCCAAGGAAGCCCCTGCCGCATCCAAAACAGCCTTCAAATTTTTGAACACCTGGTGCGTCTGGGCTTTTATATCCCCTTCAACCATCGTACCTTCCGGCGTCAACGGAATCTGGCCAGAACTGAAAAACAGGTTGTTGACGACAATCCCCTGTGAATATGGGCCGATAGCCGCTGGCGCATTAGAAGTGTGTACACTTTCCATCTTGTCACCCCGCAATTTTTTTATAGGAATCTTATTCTCTTCTCAAGAAGTAATTTCCTTCACTCACAGTAATTCTCCGTTCCTTGACATCGACATCCGACAGCCGGACCAATGAAAGATATTCATCCACAAGCCGCTCCTCGATGTTTTCAGATTCGACGAGGACGGCGATTCCGGCCAATTCCGCATCGAATTCGTCAAGCATGTTGATCATCCCGTTGACCGTTCCGCCTGCTTTCATGAAATCATCGACAATCAGCACCTTGGACCCTTCGGCGAGGCTCCGCTTTGACAATACCATTGTCTGGATCCTTTTTGAAGAACCGGAAACATAGTTAATGCTCACGGTTGACCCTTCCGTTACCTTGCTGTCTCTCCTGACAATCACGACAGGGACATTCAAATGACTGGCAACAGCGTAAGCGATCGGGATGCCTTTTGTCGCTACCGTCATGACCACTTCGATATCCTTTTGAGCAAAAGCGGAAGCAAGCAGCCTCCCTACCTCCTGGACGATTGCCGGGTCACCGAGGATATCGTTCATATACAGATACCCGCCAGGAAGAAGACGGTCCGGGCTTGCCATGGTCGCGCAAAGCTGCTGGATTAATTCCTTCGCTTTGCCATCATGGACATTGACATGGAATTTAACTCCGCCCGCCGCTCCCGGCACGGTCTGCAGCACACCAATTCCGCGCTGTTCAAACGTTTCTTTGATGATGGCAAGGTCTTCGCTGATCGAGGATTTGGCAGAACCATACTTCTCCGCAAAATAGGTTAACGAAACCAATTGACGTGGATGTTCAAGTAAATACGTTGTCATATCAATCAAACGCTCGCTGCGCCGAAATTTCATGCAAGAACCCCCAAAATCCGAATATTTAAGGTTAATTATACCACTATTATACGGATTTAATCAAGGGTGTGCCGTTCACCAAGAATCCTGACAGCAAATACTTGGTCACAAAATCCGCGTAAACCATTGTAAATTCTGTTCATCCGTGAGTCATGCTCAACAAGGCTGAAAACCGTCGGGCCGCTGCCGCTCATCAGCACAGCATCCGCACCGAATCGCTTCATTTGGTCTTTGATCTGGGCTACCTCAGGATACAGTTGCAATGTAACCTCCTCAAGGACATTGCCAACGCTTCGGCAAACCTTGTCAAAATCACCAGCTTCAATCGCTGAGATCATCTCTTTTGTAGGTGGATGATGGATTTTTCCAACATTCAGGCGGCGGTAAATATCCGCTGTCGAAACACCGATGAACGGCTTGGCGAGTACAACCCAGCAAGTCGGCGGAGGTGGAAGCTGCTCGATGATTTCTCCCCTGCCGGTCGCAAGAGCCGTTCCTCCGTAAACACAGAAAGAAACATCCGAGCCAATCTCCGCCCCAATCTCCGCCAGTTCGTCCAATGACAGGCCAAGCCCCCAGAGCTTATTCAGGCCGCGAAGCGTAGCGGCAGCGTCACTGCTTCCGCCAGCAAGCCCTGCGGCGACAGGAATCGTTTTCTCGATTCCGATCGACACGCCCTTTCTCACCTGGAATCTTTCTTTTAACAAAAGTGCTGCCTGATAGGCAAGATTCCGCTGGTCATCCGGCACAAACCGATTGTGCGAATAGATGAGGATCTTGTCTTGCCCAAGCAAGCTGAGTTCGATCCGATCCGCCAGATCGATAGTGGTCATGACCATCTCAACTTCATGGTAACCATCCGGCCGTTTATATAAGACATCAAGCGACAGATTAATTTTCGCTGGCGCTTTCACTAAAATTTTCATTGTTCCACCTACTTTAAACGAAATCCATATTTTGTCCTATTTTACCACAAAAAGATAAAAGTAAGACTTCCCGCAACATCCCCGCAGATAAACTATTTTATCATCTGAGGCCGATTCCATACAGTTATTTCACATGTTTTTAAACAAAATGTATCGTTAATGGCCACCCGCGACTCCAACAGCACAGCGGGAAAAGCCGCAGCTTAAAGGGCGTTCCCTTTTATGTAACCTTGCATATCAAGGGATAAACAATAAAAAAAGCCGGGGGCTCTGCCCCGGCTGCCGTGATGGAATGATTTCATTTTTCAAGAAAGTCCAGCGGTTCAAGAGAAACAAAAAGCTCAATCAGCGCCTTGGATTGGCAAGCTGCCGTTCAGCCAATTCAATAGCGCGCTTGACCATGTTCCCTGCGTCCTTTGCCTTGATGCCGCCCCAGCCTTCGTTCTGGACAACATCATAAAAGCCAAGTTCCTTTGCGAGCTCTACCTTTAATTGGTCAGACATGATCCCTCTTCTTCTGCCCACTAAAACCAGCTCCTTCCTCCATCACGGCTTTTTTAGTATTTTTTAAAAAGCGGATTTTCATGTGCGCCTTATTTATCCTCCTGGCGAACATCCAACTCCGGCAAGTGGTTTTTAGGCAAAATAAAAAGCAGTTAACCCGAAAGTCCACTGCTTGTACCACTTTGGCCCATTCATCAGCTCAAGGCCATAGATCCTGTTGTATCCTCAAAGAAGGTAATTTCAACCGTTTCCGTTAAAACATCCGCGTAGCTGTATGAAACTCGCTCAAAAGCATTTTCATCCTGATCAAGCTCAATCACGAATACGGACGGATAGGTTTCAGCCAGGACACCTGAACGTTCAATCGTTTTCCTGCGTCCGCCGTTCGCCTTTAATAAAAGCCTTTTTCCTAAATTTGAATCCAGTGCTTTCTTGATATCCGATAATGTTTTTGGCATTCGGTCCACCTCACTGTGTAAAGTATAACATACTGACACAACTTCGTCAAATAAAAACATAAATTATAACAGTATTCAAAAATAAATGTCAATGTTTTTTCATCTTCTTTTTCTTATATTTTTCAACATTTTTAGAGTAACCTTCTTCTGGGAGAATTATGTACGGGATTCCATAAAAAAAACGCCGGCAGTTCTATCCGCCGGACGCTTCATTCAGATGAACTTTTCCGATAGGGCATTCCCGTCCTTAATACGCCCTTTGTTTCGATTCCACCGAGACCCTTTTCACCGGTCAATGTATTCCTCAGGACATCCCAGACATTGATCCGGTCCATGAATGGCGTAAAACTGATTTTGGCCACTATGTAAACAGGATCAAGCGCGTGAATATTGACCCTTGAGGGCGAACTGGCAAAATTGGCTCCAGCGTGGATCAAAGATTCGAAATGCGACTGGCACGCGCCAGCAAAAATGACAAGCTGGTCAAGATGGGGAATTTTTTTTCGGGCTTCCCTTACGGTTTGGGCGAAGTGCCGCGAATGCCGGTAAGCATTAAGGTCCTCCATGGATCCTTTCGCTTTCGAATAGGCATCATGGCCGGTGATGACCAATATATCCGGCCGGTAATAGTCGATGAGGTGGCCGATTCGGTCCGGCATCTCTTTTTCATTGCAATGGATCCCATAGACAGGGACACCTACTTTTTTATAAAGGGACAGGCACTTCTCCAAGTAGTTTGGATCCCCATCAAGATGGAGTACCTTCCCGGGCATCTGGAAATAGTTATAGGATTTGCTGTAGCCTTCTGTGGCTTCATACTCCTGCTTTTGCTGCAGCAAATCGACATCCTGCCGGAACAGACGGTACGATTGCTCCTCGAGTGACTGGAATTCCTTCGTCAGCCGTGATTGCATATCCGGATCTATTTTTATCAGATCTTCATACGGCGCATCCGCAATCAAGCGGAATTCCTCCCCATACAGGATGGCTGTTTTCCTTCCTTCTATCTGTTTGATATCGATCACACGGAACATAATATCGCAATGATACGAAACCCTGCCGACGATATCCATAAGATTAATGTCCACAACCATCACTCCCAACTTGCCCGTACATCAGGCCTCGCTATTGGTTTTCCTCTCATAAGCTATGCAGGATCCCGGTAAGGTGTGAGCATTGGAAGAGCGTCCCGAAGAAAGGACGATATTTTATTTGGCAGAGATCACTTTACAGACAGATCTCCTGTACAGAAAAAGAACCGGATTGGAATGGACAGGCAGCAAGCCTCCATGTTGCCTCCTCGGCGAACCTGGACGCATCTATAGTCTTTGTTCGTCTGGGGGCTTGCCTCATTTCCCCCCTGCAACGCAACGTTCTCTACAAAAAAAAGCCCGGTGATCCCGGACTTCAGTTGAAATATGGGTGAAGAGCGTCGCTCAGACGGGCGAATTCCTCGATTGCCAAGGTTTCACCCCTGCGGGACTCTTCGATTCCAGCCTCCTTGAGCGCCGCTTGGATTTGTTCCTTCTTTTGCTTTCCTTCTGGAAGCTGGCTTGTCAGGTTGTTCAGGATTGTTTTCCTTCGCTGGGCAAAGCTAGATTTCGTAACGAAGAAAAAAAACGCTTCATCAACCACATCTACCGGAGGCTGATCATGCAGCGTCAGCCTGATCACAGCTGAGTCGACATTCGGCTGAGGCATGAATACCGTTTTGGGGACAATCATCACCGTTTCTGCTTTCGTATAGTACTGGACTGCGATGGACAACGAACCGTAGTCCTTCGTGCCTGGCTTTGCCGAAATGCGGTCAGCCACCTCCTTCTGGAGCATGCAGACAATGCCCCTGATCGGCAGCTCCTCCTCGAGCAGCTTCATCAGGATCGGGGTTGTCACATAGTATGGAAGATTGGCAACGACCATGACATCTTCGATTCCGGCGAATTCCGTCTCGATGACCGCCCGTACATCCGCTTTCAAAACATCGCTATGGATGATCTTGACGTTCGGATAAGGTGACAGTGTATCTTCCAGGATCGGCAGCAGCCGCTGGTCGATTTCAAAAGCGACAACCTTCTCGCTCCTCCTCGCCAGCTGTTCAGTCAGCGCACCGATTCCAGGTCCAATCTCGATAGCGGCACTTTTGCCGGTAAGCTGCGCATGGTCAACAATCCTGTTAAGAATATTGGTATCGATCAAAAAGTTCTGCCCAAGGCTCTTTTTGAATGAAAATCCGAATTTATTCAGTATTTCCCTCGTTCTTGCTGGTGTGGCAATATCCTTATGCATCCTGTTCCTCCTCGAAGATTTGCGCCATAGCAGCAGCGAAATCCGTTCTATTCACCTGAAACATCATCAGCCGCTTATGCAGCTGTTTTCCATTGGCATATCCGATTTTAAGCAGCAGGCCAAGCTTTTCCCGGCGTTCCTTCGCCCCTGGGCCGCCAATCAAGCCTGCGGCAAGCAAGTCTTCCTGGGTGATTTCCTCGATAGCTTCCTCTTCCATCATGTGGGCATCCCGCAGCGCTTCCCTGATCGTTTCAGGCGAGGCGTGCTCTACTCCGATGCCGCGTCCATATTTCGGCTTCGCCAGCTCTTTCGGGACAAACGCATGCTTGCAGCCCGGAATATGCTGGGTAATCGTGTTTCGGATTTTTTCACCAGGAAAGTCCGGATCGGTAAAAATAATCACGCCCCTTGTTTCGTGGGCTTTACGGATTTTTTCAATCGTTTCAGCATTGATGGCCGAACCGTTCGTTTCAATCGTATCGGCTTCAACCGCGCGACGGATGGCGGTTGTATCATCCCTGCCTTCCACTACGATGATTTCTTTAATTTTCATGTGTCCTCCAAATATAAAGAAAAAAACTTTTTCTTTTTTCTTTGAAATAAATGAAACATTTCTGAAATATAATCGTCTATATAGGTGTAAAACTTTGAATGGTTTTTCTTATTATACCTTAAACGGATTGCTGCTGAAAAACAAACAAAGAAAACCCGCCGACTGGCGAGCCTTAGGGTGCAGACAGAGGCATAGCCGCACTTATCGTTTATTCCTGAAATTGGCCGCCGCGTCAGTTGCTTCTTTGCTGACAATGATACTTTCTTAAACTACAAAAATGCAGAGGAAGGATTCCCCTGCATCGTTGATTAATTCAGGACTCTGATTTTCACCCGTTTACGGCCCCAGCGATAAGCATCCGAGCTAGAACCAAAGAAGACATCGATCTTGGCACCTTTTACCGCAGAACCTGTGTCGGCCGCTACCGCATAACCGTAGCCATCGACATAGACTTTCGTTCCTAACGGAATGACACTAGGATCGACAGCGATTACCTTGGCGTTCGGATTCGTCCTTAAGTTGATTCCTGTTGCTGTGTAGCCGGAGCACCCGTTGCAGCTTGCCGTATAAGCAGTTGAAGTGACATAGAACTCTTTCCCTGCTGGCTTGCTTGAACCGCGGGATACTTGGGCCACGAGCACCTTCGTTCCCATTGCGACAACTTTGTCCTGCTTTTCTTTCACTGTTTTTTCATTGACCAGTTTCCGTGATACTTCCTTGCCATTTTCCATAATGACTTCATAACGCTTGGAAAGCAATCCTTCCTGGCCTTCATTTACGACTTTTTGTTTTCCTTTTAACAGATTGCTGTCGTTTTTGGTAATGACTGCGTAACGAATAGGTTCTTCAACTACATCGGTGACTTTTTCAACGCGAACGACATTCACTTTGCCGTTCTTTGTGACTGTCTTGTTCAGTTCAGGTTCAACACGGTCCAATTTGTTCAGTTTGATTCCTTGTTGTGATAAAAAGTCAGCGACCGTAGTCGAAGTCGACCATACTTCCTGCTCTTTACCGCCTACTACGAGCTTGAGCGGGAATGCTCTTTCAATGGCGATCTCCATATTCTTACTTAATTTATCGTCTGGGTTTAAGTTTAACTTGTCGTGTTCACTTAACACGATGTTTTGGTCTTTCAGGAAATTCCCTACCGTATCGGCTGATGTCCAATACGTTTCCTTTTCCTGGCCGTCTATTAATTCCACCTGTTTTGCCGGCTTCCATACGATCGAAAGGTTATTTTTAACCTTCGTATCCGCCTCCAGCGATAAATAATCCTCTGAGCGCAATGAAATTTCAAGATCATCAAATAAATCCTGGACTGTATCTGCGTGTGTCTTAATGACCTTTTCCTTTCCATCCAGAGTCAATGCTACTGTCTTTTTCGTGCCTTCATACATGAAGAAACCAAGCACAGCTGCAAAAACTAGGAAACTAGCAGAAAAAATCACCAGCTTCTTTTTACTCAAAGTCTTGGAAAACAGGTTTTTCATGCTTTTATTCACGATGAAAAACGCCTCCTCTTCTCGGAGTGATTATAAAGATATAGTTGCCGACTTGTCAACCCAGACACCCTTCCCCAAGGCTCTTCCTATTATGCAAGAACTTCCATGAAAAGAAAAGAAAGAGTTATCGACAAGGTTATCTTATGTTCCGGATCAGACATGTAGAACTTTTTGGAAATACAAAAAGTTTGGACAACCTTGCCGATAAATCGACATCATTTTTTATCACTTTATGCCGAATAATTTTTTTGCGTTTTCGGCTGTTGCCTCAGCAACTTCCTCAAGTGCCAACCCTTTTATGCCGGCTATTTCTTCAGCAACAAGTTTTACATACGCTGGTTCATTTCTTTTTCCACGAAACGGATGGGGCGTTAAATATGGGCAATCCGTTTCGACCAGCAGCTGGTCCAAAGGAATCTTTTCCGCGACTTCCTTCGGCTTCTTCGCGTTCTTGAAGGTGACTGGGCCGCCAAGCGAAATCAGGAAATTCATCTCGATGCATTCAAGCGCTATTTCCACACTTCCGCTGTAGCAATGCATGATCCCCCCGACTTCGGCTGCGTTCTCTTCCTTTAGTATCTCGACTATGTCTGCTGTTGCTTCACGATTATGTATGATGATAGGAAGCTGTACTTCTTTTGCAAGCCTTATTTGTTTCCGGAAGACCTCTTTCTGGACTTCCTTCGGAGATTTGTCCCAGTGATAATCAAGACCCATTTCACCAAGAGCGACAACCTTCGGATGCCCTGCCAACTCCCTCAGCCACTCAAGATGGTCAGCGGTCATATCGATTGCATCGACAGGATGCCAGCCTACGCTGGCATAAATGAACTCATATTTCTCAGCCAGCTCGATTGCTTTTTCGATTGTCTCCTGGTCGAACCCGACCACGACCATATTCGTAACACCTTCCGCTTTTGCCCGGTCAATGACCTCCTCAAGATCGTCGTTGTATTGTTCAGCATTTAAGTGTACATGTGTATCAAAAAGCATGGCTAGACTCCTTTACTGGCATCGCTTACAGTTTCATTCTAACCACCCCGGCCCGCGAGATGAATAGAAAAGCCACTTTGTTCTTTATTTCGTGAAAAAGATTTGTCGATATCATAACTTTTTTTCGTTGTAAAGGTCAAATTTTTCGTCCTTCCCATGTAAAAACCCGTCATTTAACGGGTATTAGGGACTGTTTTATTTTTAAAGGACCGCCCCTTGGGAAAGGGAGACCCCATCCAACGCTCAAGGCAGCGGGTATCTTAAAAAGGCTATGTGAAATTTGATTGTTGATTTCCACTCCCGGCACATCGACGTACAGGAAGTCCTCGTGCCGACTTTGCCGCAGGACGCGGCGGTTTTAGTCGGCCGCTTTCCCCAGGCGTGCCGGGGAGCATTTTCGACTCTATACGCCTCCGGAGCCTCCCCTGCCCTGTACTCCTGCTGGACACTGAATGGGCTTCCCCGAATTTGTCCACGCACGAAGGAAATGCGTTTGCATTTTCGAGGGGTCTACGTGCCTTCTCCAACCAACAGCTATTCAGAAATCAACACACAGCCAAATAAAAAAACCGGAAATGTTACACATGAAACATTTCCAGGTTTTTCTTACCGAGCCATTGTTGGCGCCTTCAGTTTGCCGATGTGATTTAATCCCTCGGGAAGCAGGAGGAACAACCTGCCATCCTTGTTACCCTTTGCTTGCCGCCGAGAGGCTCGCTTCCTTCGATTACTTGATTCTCGCTCCGACCGACAGGGAATCCTCAACGGATGCCAATGACATGACGCCGTCTTTTTCCCCGGCGAGGATCATTCCTTCAGAAAGCTCGCCGCGGAGCTTGACTGGCTTCAGGTTTGTGACACAGATGACTTTCATGCCGACCAGATCTTCTGGTTTATAATATTTCGCAATCCCCGAGACGACCTGGCGTTTTTCATAGCCTAAATCCAGCTGAAGCTTCAGGAGCTTATTCGCTTTTTTTACCGGTTCGGCATGGATCACCTGCGCGACCCTCAACTCCACCTTCATGAAATCATCAATCGTGATTTCATCCAGCTCTTCAGGCTTTTTCTCCGCTTCAGTCTCTGCTGCAGGTGCATTTCCCTGCATTTTTCCCTTGATGTACTCGACTTCCTCATTCAAATCGAGGCGAGGGAAAATTGGTTCACCCTGGATAACCTTCGTTCCTGCTGGAATTGCCCCGAATTCCTCCAGGCTTTCCCATGATTTCAATGAATCTGATGCCACGTTCAATTGTGCGAAGATCTTGTCTGGAGTCCTGGTCAAGAACGGTTTCAGCAGGATTGCCACCCTTCTTAAAGACTCAGCAAGGTGGACCATGACATTCGCCAACTCGCCTTTCTTCTCCTCGTCCTTCGCAAGCACCCATGGCTGGGTTTCATCAATGAATTTATTGCAGCGGCTGATCAAGTGCCATACTGTCGTTAGTGACACGGAAAACTCCATGTTTTCCATCGCTTCTTCATACTTTACAACCGTTTCTTTATTCACCTCGAGAAGCTGTTTCTCGAATTCGCCTTCAGAACCGTTGTAAGCTGGGATTTCTCCGCCGAAATATTTGTTGATCATCGCAACCGTCCTGTTCAGCAGGTTGCCCAGGTCGTTGGCAAGGTCGAAATTAATCCTTTCGACAAAGCCTTCCGGCGTGAAGACGCCATCAGAACCAAACGGCACTTCACGAAGCAGGTAGTAACGAAGCGCATCGAGGCCGTAGCGGTCAATCAACGTTACAGGGTCAACGACATTCCCTTTCGATTTGGACATTTTTCCATCCTTCATCAAAAGCCAGCCGTGGGCGAAGACTTTTTTCGGAAGCGGCAAATCCAGTGCCATCAGCATGATCGGCCAGTAAATCGTATGGAATCGGACGATTTCTTTTCCGACAAGATGGACATCCGCCGGCCAGTATTTCAGATACTTGGAGTCATCCTCTGTCCCGTAACCCAACGCAGTGATATAATTCGACAAAGCATCAATCCAGACATAGATGACATGCTTTGGATCGCCAGGGACTTTCACGCCCCAATCAAAGGTCGTACGTGATACAGCGAGATCCTCAAGACCCGGCTTGATGAAGTTATTGATCATTTCATTTTTTCTTGATTCAGGCTGGATGAATTCCGGGTTCTCTTCATAATAATTTAGCAACCTGTCCGCATACTTGCTCATCTTGAAAAAGTACGATTCTTCCTTCACCTTTTCGACAGGGCGGCCGCAGTCTGGGCAATTTCCGTCCTCAAGCTGCCTGTCTGTATAGAATGACTCACAAGGCGTACAGTACCAGCCTTCGTATTGGTCAAGGTAAATATCCCCCTGCTCCAGAAGCTGGGCGAAAATCTTTTCGACAATCTGTTTATGGCGATCCTGGGTGGTACGGATAAAATCGTTGTAAGAGATATCGAGCTTGTTCCAGAGTGCCTGGATGCCATCTACGATTTCGTCGACATATTGCTGGGGGGTGACCCCCTTCGCTTCCGCATTTCGCTGGATTTTCTGTCCGTGTTCGTCCGTTCCGGTCAAATACATGACATCAAAGCCGCGAAGCCTTTTATAACGGGCCATCGCATCGCCCGCTACCGTTGTATAAGCATGGCCGATATGGAGATTGCCGCTTGGATAATAAATTGGGGTTGTCAGGTAAAAGGTCTTTAATTTCTCTTCCATGGAGATCCTCCTTAACTAAAACTGCTTGTTCAATCCTAATAGTTGTTATTATACCAGCTAAAGCCATGCTTTAGTGTGTAAAAAAGCCCAGTCCTTCAAAAGGACTGGAGCTGGTCGGATAAAGGTCCGGCAAGGAGCCGTATCGATGTTCACTTATCTTTAACATGATTACCTCTTATATCCTCAAAATATACCTAATAAGACTAAATTGTGCAACTGCGAACAAATATGACAAAGAGATAACATTTTGTCGACATTTTTGTAGAATTTTGTCGAATAATGGTTTGCTTATTATGCACAGATAATATTTTCAGTATTTCCCCATCAGCAAAAATGACGGGCAAACCCTTGACGTAATTGATTTTATCAGCGTTGAACCATTGGTGCTGAAAGGTTTTCTTTCAATGCTAAAAATTTCTAGCAGAAGAAAAATAAATTAATTGACGTTAAATGGAATGGCTGGTATTATAGAACCAATAGAAAAACTATGTCGAAAAATGGCGAAATCATAGAAGGAATATGGGAGGAGAAAAGAATATGAAATCTACTGGTATTGTACGCAAAGTTGATGAACTGGGCCGTGTGGTGATTCCAATCGAACTGAGAAGGACTCTTGGCATTGCGGAAAAAGATGCTTTGGAAATCTATGTTGACGATGACCGCATCATCCTCAAGAAATACAAGCCAAACATGACTTGCCACATCACTGGTGAAGTTTCTGACAACAACATCTCACTTGCTGGCGGAAAGCTTGTCCTTAGCCGTGAAGGTGCAGAACAGCTTCTGAAAGAAATCCAGCAATCATTCGAACCTGTGGGCCAATAATCTTGCAAATCGAAAGCCGTGGAAGATTCCACGGCCTTTTTTTATTTTTATGGATTTTTTGCATTTCGACATTGCGGCTCCAGGTGCCTATTCTCTTAATCAATATGGTAAGCCTGGTATACATCCCTTTTTTGCATTCCGCGGTCTTTGGCTGTTTGCTTGATGGCTTCCTTTGGGCTCATGTTCCCATTGGCCATATAATGGTCGACATGTTCAGGGATCGCAAGCTTTTCCCACCATTTTGGCTCCTCTTTTGCGCTCGATCCCTCCGGCGCGCCTTCAATGATCAGCACGAACTCTCCCCGGATTTCCCCTTTCTCGGCCCACGCCAACACTTCTGAAATCGTCCCCCTGATGAATTCCTCGTACTTCTTCGTCAATTCCCTGCAAAGGACAATCTTCCGGTCGCCCAGTCCTGCCAGCAGCAAAGCAAGCGTCTCTTTCAGCCGGTGTGGGGCTTCATACAGAATGATGGAAGCCGTCTGCTTCGACAGCTCTTCAAGCTCTTTTTTCTTCTCTTTTTTTCCTCTCTGAAGGAAACCGTAATAATAGAAGGGCTGTGGCTGGATACCTGAGGCAATCAACGCTGTCAGCGCAGCGTTCGCCCCTGGGAGAGGGACGACAGCCAGCCCTTCTGCAATTGCTTCGACAACAAGCTCAGAACCCGGGTCCGAAATCGTCGGCATTCCCGCATCGCTTACAAGCGCTACTTTCGCCCCCTCCCGGATCTTCTCGATCAGCTTATGGCCACTGCTCTCTTTGTTATGCTCATGATAGCTTGTCACAGGCGTGTCGATTTCAAAGTAATTGCAGAGTTTCTTTGTATTCCTCGTATCCTCAGCCGCAATCAAATCAGCCTCCTTCAGGATCCTGATCGCCCGGAAGGTCATATCCTCAAGGTTGCCAATCGGCGTCGGGACAAGGTAGAGGATCCCTTTTTCATCTTCACGTTCAAAACTTTTCTGCTGCTGCATCTAAACCACCCGTTTCTTTCAGTAGGAAATCATCCTTCTTTTTCCGTGTCCATTGCTTGAACTCATACTCTGCCTTCAGTGCATCGCTTTTTTCAGCAAAGGCTTTCGAATACACCAGCCGGACAGGGCCACGGCCCCTTGTGTATTTTGCCCCTTTCCCTTCATTATGCATCTTCAGCCGCCGTTCAAGGTTGTTCGTATACCCTGCATACAGGCTGCCATCACGGCAAAGCAGCACATAAAAATAATGCTTACTTGTTTCCATATAAAATCTCTCTCACGATCGGTGTATATTCGTTATCTTCGCCATAAACAACCAGCGGCTCAAGGATTTTCAAATCCGGGCTCCCGTCCTTGATTGCCTCGATCAGCAGTGTATTGGCTTCCTTCCCGGCCTTAGGGTACACAAACTGGATCCTTTTCGGCTCCAGCCGGTATTTCCTCATCAGCCCGATGATATCGATCAGCCTTCCTGGCCTGTGGACGAACGCCACCTTGCCCCCCTGCTTAGCGAGCTGGCTGGCCGAACGGATGGCGTCCTCAAGGGTACAGAGGATTTCATGCCGGGCAATCGCCAAATGTTCATTCACATTCATTTCCTCCTGCGATGGAGTGGGAAAATAAGGCGGATTGCAGGTCACGACATCGAACTTTTCGTACCCGAGCTGCTTCGGGGCATCCTTGATATCCCCATGGATCATGTGGAGCCGGTTCCCTAATTTGTTATAGTCAATGCTGCGAACCGCCATATCATACAGGCGCTCCTGGATCTCCACGCCGGTAATCGTCCCTTTTGTCCTTGCGCTTAAAAACAGGGGAACCACGCCATTGCCGCTGCACAGGTCGACGAGCCTCCCTTTTTGGATCGGCACCCAAACGAACCTTGCAAGCAGCACCGCATCAAGCGAAAAGGAGAAAACATTCGGGCTTTGAATGATCCTTAAGTTCTCAGCCAATAAATAATCGAGTCTTTCATCATCTTTTAAATTCACCATTTCATCCGTTCCTCCGCAAGCTTATTGGAAACGCGGGGATTCGCTCCCATCTGCATTCAGCAGAATCAGCAGCAGCTTTCAGACCGTTTCCCTTAAAAAAATAGCCTTCCCGCTAGAGGAAGGCTGCCAACTATTTTTTATTAAGAAAGGACAGGCAAAACAGGCAATCTCCTTCATTGCGCGGGCTCCCAAAATGCAGGTTGCAAATATGGAAGCCTTCCTGGTAAAGCCGGGCAAGGTTGTCATAGCCCTCACCGATGTCCACCTGGTTCCTTTCGCTGTGGGCTGCCTGGCCGCTGCCCTTCGCACCTTTCTTAACTTTCGGATCCTTTTTATCAATGGTTTGATCCAGACGGCGTCTTAAATGTTCATTTTCCAGCTTCAATGAGTTATTTTCCTCAAGTATCTCTGCAAGATGCAATTTCAACTCACCAAGCTGACGGTACAATTGACCGATTTGCAATTCCATATTGCTTACTGAGTCAAAAATCTCCTTTTTATCCACCTGTTCCACCTCATTAATCTGTGGATGATTGTAAAGATACGGCTCCTGCTTCCTGTATTTCCTCCAGAGTGTATTCGAGGACACGTTCCTGGGCGGCTACATCCACTTGGAGGACACGTTCAAGGATATTCAATCCGACCACCTTTCCCGGGCCATGCGGCGTGACAATCGTCGCGCCAAGATCCGGAAGCTGTTCTTTCGCTGTCTCATATTCATCGTTCTCATATTTCAAACAGCACATCAGCCTTCCGCACAGGCCTGAGATTTTCGTTGGATTCAACGAGAGGTTTTGATCCTTGGCCATCTTGATCGAAACTGGATCAAAATCTCCCAAAAACGTTGAACAGCATAGCATTCTGCCGCACGGGCCAATACCGCCAAGCATTTTCGCTTCATCCCTGACACCGATCTGCCGAAGTTCGATCCTTGTCCTGAAAATGGCTGCCAAATCCTTGACAAGTTCCCGGAAATCGACGCGGCCGTCAGCCGTGAAGTAAAAAATGACTTTATTGCGGTCAAATGTATATTCAACATCAACAAGCTTCATATCCAGCTGATGTTCATTCACTTTATTGCTGCAAACATCATAAGCTTCTTTTGCAGCTTCCTTGTTTTCCTCGACAATCAGGCGATCCTTGTGATCCGCAATCCTCACTACCTTTTTCAAAGGCAGGACGACATCCTTTTCGCCGACCTGCTTGCGGGGAGTCACAACCCTTCCGTACTCGACACCCCTGACAGTTTCGACTATGACGAATTCGCCCACTTGAATTGAGAGATCTCCGGGATCAAAATAATAAATCTTTCCCGCTTTTTTGAAGCGGACACCTACTACATCATACAAGTGTAGATCCCTCCTGCAATTTTAACACCAGCTCTTCCATCAGCAGCTGGGGATTCATATTGGCATGCAGCTTTCTCTTGGCCTCCAGAATGGCTGCCATTTGATCTGTAAGACGCCGTCCAGATGTTTGTAGTGCGAACTGTTCTAAACGCGAGGATTCGTTCAGATATACAACCTGGTCTTTCTTGCCAAGCTGGATGTATAGTAAATCCTTAAAAATAAGAAGTAATAAATCCAAACCACGATCAATCTGATCTTTCTCTTTAAAGTGCAGGAACCAGCTTTCCTGGAGTGCGACCATCGCTTCCAGCGAATTCTTTTTCAGCACTTCATATAATTTTAACACTATTTTTTGTGCTTGTGCAAACCAATCATCATGACTAATTTCCAGTGCCTCATCCAGATTGTTCGTCAACTGTGCCAGAATCGGGGCCTGGTGAGGGCTCACTCCACCCGCAATCAACTGTTCCCGCATATTTTCAGGAGACAGCGGGGTGAAACTGATTAGCTGGCACCTCGATAAAATGGTCGGCAGCATTTGCTGCGCCTGCTCTGTGATCAAGACTGCAACTGTCCCTGCATGAGGCTCTTCAAGGAACTTCAGCAGGCTATTGGCTGCATTTGGCGTCATCCTGTCTGCATGGACAATCGTGTACAGCTTGTTTCTCGATTCGACGCCAGTCTTTGAAAATTCCTCCTGCAGTTCCTGGATCTGCCCTTTTTTGATCGACAATCCGTCTGGTTCGATCAAATGGATGTCCGGATGGTTCCCATGGCTGATCCGCTTACAGTTCAAACAGTTTTCGCAAGGCTTGTAGCCTTCAACCGGTTCAAGGCAATTAATGCTTCTGGCAAGGAGAAGGCTCATCTCCTTCTTGCCTGTCCCCCGCATTCCTTCGAATAAATACGCATGGGCTATACGGTTTTTCAGGATGCTGCTTTTCAACATTTTCAAGACATTGGGCTGCAATCTCTCCAGCTCGTCCCACGTTTTTGCCAATGCGATCACTCTCTTACGTATATAAATTGACTAACAGGCCCTTGATTTCCCCGATTTTTCCGAGCAAATCGACCTGTTCCCCTTTTTTATCCATCATATCATCGGCTAGTTCAATCAGCTTGTCATCAATGGTTGCGACAAGTTTCAGCGGACGCCCCTCGCCAAACTGGTTCCAGCTGTGCGAATGCTTCAGTTCCATTCCAAAGTTCACGGCTTCTTTCACAAATTGTTTCACGAGCGACTTGAATTTCGAAAGATCCCTGAAATTCTTCGATTTCGCAAGGCGTTCGCCAGCGGCGTCCACCTCTTTCATCAGCTGCTGAAGCTGTCCGAGCTGCAATTGATGCTCCTGCTTCTGTACAAGCGTATTGAACTTGGCTCCGCTGCCCGGGTGCTGCTTTTGTTCTGGCCGCGTGTTATCGACATTCAGGCGCAAATCCTGGTTAATCTTCATCTCGTTCCATTCCTTCTCACTAAAATTGGTGGAACTGTTCAACTGGCAATACAAATACCGTCGCCCCGCCGACTTCCACTTCAACAGGATATGGCACATATGAATCAGCATTTCCGCCCATCGGCGAAACAGGAGCAACGAGCTGCTCCCTTGATTTGCAGTTATCCCTGATGATCTCAAGAGCCTTTTCAACCCGGATGTCTTCTGTTCCTATAATAAAAGTGGTATTTCCCGACTTCAGGAAACCACCGGTACTGGCTAATTTTGTCGCGCGGAAATTATGGTCCACCAATGCATTCGACAGACGGTTGCTGTCCTGGTCCTGGACCACGGCTAAAATTAATTTCATTCAAGCTCCTCCTATTGTTTTAATCCGAAGCAATGTACCTTCATTATAACAGGATTCACGGTCCAAGGCATGGTATTATAGTAAATCCCGATTGCTGGAGGGTTTTTCCACCTTCCTTTTTTTAGGAAGGCAGCATTTCCTTTGATTGTGGCTTCCATACCCGGCCACGCGCTGCCCGCGGCTGACTGCAGAATCTTCAGCGCGTATTTCCGCCCCTTCTTAGGCATGACGAGACACTCTTTTTTCGCTCCAGCCACGTCCCAGTGTTAAATCCCTCAAAAGCGCAAGCGCCTTGGCCAGCCTGACGGACATAAGGCAATCCTTGAAGCGGCAATTCTCCAGCCAGGCGCAATGCGAGCCGAATCCCTTGCTGCCTTGCTCTCGCGGCATGAGCCGCGGGAGCAACATACTCCCCCGATCTGCTTCAGGGCGGCTGGTGACCCAAGCTTTTCAAAGCTAACGTTTCTCGAAATATACTTTCAAATTTTTTTAAAAAACAAGCCTCGAATAGTCAAGGCTTGTCAACATCCAGCAGCTTTTTTATCGTCGCTTCTGCTTCCTGGTATACTCTATCCAGTTCTCCCGAGGCATCGATTTTCACAATCCGGTCCGGGAACCGATCCACAAGTAGCCTGTAGCCTTCCCTCACCTTCTGATGGAACTCCAGTGCTTCGAGATCGAGCCGGTTCACTTCTCTCCCTTTATGCCGGCTGATTCTTGCCAGGCCGATTTCCGGATCCAGATCAAAATACAGGGTCAATCGTGGCATCATATCCTCGATTGCGAACTTGTTGATTGAATAGACCTCATCGATCCCAAGCCCCCTCGCATGTCCCTGGTAAGCGAGGGAACTGTCAATGAACCGGTCACAGAGGATGATCTTTCCCGATTCTAGAGCGGGCTTGACCTTCTCCGCGAGATGCTGCCTGCGTGCCGCTGCATATAACAAAGCTTCTGTCCGCGGGTCCATTGCCGTATTGTTTTTATCCAGGATCACTCTCCTGATTTGCTCGGCAATTTCGATCCCGCCTGGCTCGCGGGTTGCCAGCACATGATAGCCTTCTTTTTTTAGATTTTCTGCCAGCATATTGATGATCGTCGTCTTACCCGCACCTTCCGGTCCTTCTATTGAAATAAACATACCCTTAGCCATTTACATCCTCCAACTTTTGAACACTTTTATTTTTCCAGCCTGCAAGCTTTCCCCGCCTTGAATCTTGGCGCCTGCTCCCTGCAGGTACGAAATCGTCCCTATGTCTTCACTGCTTAGCCTTTCACCGCGAAGGCAAAGCGGGATACCTGGAGGATATGGAATCAGGTCCGCCGCACATATCCGTCCAATCGATTCGTCCAGCCTGACTTCTTCCGTTTCCAGGCTGTCCATAACACGATAGCTGACCGCCAGGGATGAAATGGCCTTTTTGTGAAAAGAAAACCCTGAATTGGCCTGTCCAACCGGAATCATATCCGATACCTTGGCAATTTTTCCAGCTGCCTCCTGCAAATGATGCGGCATTCCTTTTTTTAGCAAAGGAAGGACCAAAAGCACATTATAGGGATCTGCCAGCTCAGTGAAAATCCCTTCGCTTTCAAGGGCGTGCTGCAACTCATAGCCCGTCCATGCCCCTGTTGCCTGCAGGACGATTTTTAACGGATCAGCCTGCTTGATAAGACGTATTCCTTTCAGCTTTGTTATCATCCCGAGGAATTTCCCGATCGTTTCAAGCAGATTATCCATATCTTCCTGCCGGTAAGTACCAAGGTAGCTCCGGGCAAGATCGAGGGAAGCCATCAAGGGATAAGAGGGACTGCTCGACTGCAGGGCCTGCAGGTAAAACTGCAGATTGTCAAACGGCAGCAGGCTGCCCTGACAGTGGAGGTACGCCCCCATCGTCATCGCCGGAAGCGTCTTATGCGCCGATTGCACCACCACATCCGCTCCCAATCGAACAGCTGATTCAGGAAATGCCTTCCCAGCGATGAAGTGGACGCCATGGGCCTCATCGACCAGAACGGGAATTCGGTGCCTGTGCGCCAATTCAATGATGCTCTTAAGCTCATACGTCATCCCATAATAATTCGGATATGTCAAAATCAAAGCTTTTGCATCCGGATGCTGGCTGATCGCGTTCCTTACAGTTTCCCAACGGATTCCGCCTGCCGTCTTTGCATCCTGATCATATTCAGGACTTAAGAAAACCGGCTGTGCTTTCGCAAGCTTCAGTCCGTTCATGATTGATTTATGGGAATTGCGCTGCACAAGCACGCTGTCGTCTTCTTTTACAGCCGAAAGAATCATCGCCAGGTTCCCGACAGTCGAACCATTGATCAGGAAAAAGCTGCGCTCTGTACGGTAAAGATCCGAAAGCAGGTTTTCTGCCTCCTGTATCACGCCTTCCGCGCTGTGAAGATCATCCAGGCCTGTCAGCTCGGTGGCATCCAATTTTAATATATCGCGATAATACCGTTGCCCCTTGCCAGGAAAAATAGTTCCATTCTTATGGCCCGGCACATGGAAAGAAATCGGTTTCCCCTCCACATGCTGAATTAACCTGTCAAACAAGGGTGTCCGTGATTGATCCATATAACTCACCTTTAAAAGGTTTTTTTCATACCTGTCTATTTTACCACAAAAAAAATAAAAGCTCTGATTGAGCTTTTAACTGTAAATCCCAGGCTTCGTCACTTTCCTGAGCTTCTCAACATAGTATTTATATTTTGGATCACTCGTATCTGTATTGATCATGCTGCTCTCACACTCCGCGCAAACAAAAGAAGTATACAGGTGTATTCCAACCATCTTTGTCTGTTCGCAAATCACACACGTTCCACCTGCCTGGTTTTTAGCCAAAAGCGAACCCAATCCCTCCACCTCCATACACCTATTCTTGCCAACAGCAGCCAATTGTATTCAATATTCCGAATAATATTTTCAAAAGTTTAATTGTTTTATATACTATGACACCCACACCAAATCCTTGTATGTCTCACAACAAATTATTGAAGCACGGGGACGGTTCTTCTGCTTCAATTTCCAGTTGTGGCTGGAAGAGGATTTCAAAAGTAAAGTTTTAATCGTTAGTGGGAGAATAATCGGGTTACAGGAAATTATTGATCATTACTGGGAAAAAAAGTGCCTAAATGGGTGTGCGGATAGGAACGATTTGAAGGAGATAGTGCCCAAATGGGTTCCCAGAAAGCCAAAACGGGCACAATCCAACGCTTAGTGCCCATATGGGCGGGCGGATAGCCGAAATGGGAACGATACGAAGCAGGGAATTGAGGCGGCTACTGACGAAGCACTAGGGAACCATGACGGAATACTTGATTTCTTTCATTCTCCTTTTTCATTTTATCTGTTCAAGAAGCGGCTGAAAGACACAAAAAAAGAACAGCCCAGATCAGCTGTTCTTTTCGTTT
>NZ_JAERSD010000032.1 GCF_017912555.1 Bacillus sp. REN3
CATATACTTTTTTGTGGGACGTCTCCTGTATAACTGTTGGCGCAGTTATACATTGTGGGGACGTCTTTTCCTTTCCTGGAATTAAATATCGAAATGTTTCGAATTATATACGGACATTATAATCGACTAATTCTGGACAGGCAATACCGTCAACTTTCGGAAATATAAGGGTGTCAAAAACAACCTACCCAAAAACTATCATTAACAATGCTTAATCAAAAAGTAAATGTAGTGAAAAGGGAATAAAGATGTAAAGAAACTTTGCAGCTTAATACGACTTTCGTTTATGAAAATATGGTACTAACGAAATTACCCCAAGGATGGCTAAACAAGATCCAATCCACAGCGGAGATACAAATCCATATCCTTTACTGATTCCAAGACCACCTAGTGACGAACCAATAACAACACCCATAGTAATAAAAGAACTATGAACGGTATTTATCATTGTTCCATTACTAGCTGTTTTCATTACTCTCGAAGCCATAGCCGGATTCAATGCTACACCAGTTAAACCAATAAAAATCATCGAAATAACCGCAATGTATTTATTCTCTGCACCTAAAGCAAATAAAGACAATGCTACAATTAATAAAATCAATCCGCTCATCAGTATTTTCATTGTATATTTATCAGCAAACTTACCAATTACTATATTCCCAACTACCGTCGCGCTACCATAGAGAGCAAGTAAATATGGAATACTTTCGCTTGAAAAGCCTGTGATATTTGTAAAGATAGGCGTGAAATAACTAAATGCTGCAAAAGTACCACCTATAATAAACATACTTGTTATGTACGCTGCCCAAAGATGGAAATTCTTAAAGTGCATAAGCTCGTCTTTCCAGTTTAATTTATCTTTGTTTGGTGATGATGGTAGTAAAAATTGGATCATAATCCCTGATACTAGTACAAGAACAGAAACAGCCCAAAAACTAATACGCCAACCAAAATATTGCGAAACAACGGTTATAGTAGGTACACCTATTACAGTTGCTACCATTAAACCTGCAAGTACTATTGATGCAGCTTTTCCCATTGAATCAGCGTGAACCAATGTTGTAGAATAGGAAATTGCAATTCCAAAAGCTGAAGCTGAAGCAATACCAGTTATAATACGTGAAATCATCATAATATCATAGTTCCAAGCAATAGCTCCGAGCGACTGACCAATTAAAAATACAAACATTAATAACAATAATGCTTGTTTGCTGCGTATTCGTAAAAGAATAGCAGTTAAAATAGGACCTCCTACCACCATTGCTCCTGCATAAGCTGTAATTAAATACCCTATAGATGATACAGAAACCTGAAATGCAAGAGCAAGTTCGTTCATCATACCTGCAACCATAAATTCTGACGTAGTCATACAAAAGATTGCTAAAGCTAACAAATAAATAATCGAAGGCACAAAAATCCACTCCTAAAATAATATTGTAACGAACGGTACAAAAATGGCGCTAAAAAAGAGCGCACTAAGCGCCAAAAATTGACTTCATTGTTCCTTTGATAACCTGTTCAGCTAATATCCGATTTTGCATCGATACATTAAGAACACGGAATCCGTAATAACTGTTTAAAAGCAGAATAGCTAATTCTTCAGCTGATTGCTTCTTTGAAATTTCACCTGTTTGCAATCCTTCCTCCAACACAGTTTCAATAGCTTGTTTAAGGAACTCAACATGCTTTGAGAAAATTTCTTGTACCATTAAATCGTTATTAGCGCGTTCTACACTGGCATTAATCAATAAACATCCTTTTTGATCAATATTCTCAAAGTCTTCTTTCAAAGCCCATTCAAAAAAATTGCTTATTCGTACCTTAACGGGAACTGGATTTTCTAACAATTTCTTTTGTTCCCTAATCCCAATTTCATGGTAGCGTTCTAATACTTGTTTATACAGTTCATGTTTACTGCCGAAAGTATTGTATAAGCTTCCTTTTCCAAGTCCTGTATCACTGCATAAATCTTGTGTAGAACACCCCTCATATCCCTTTATCCAAAATGTTTTCATTGCAACATCTACTATTGAGGAATAATTAAACTCTCTGGGTCTGCCACGATTATTCAATCTTCTTATTCTCCTCTCATTTTAATAATAACACTAGAAGAATACATTTTTTGTACCGACTGGTCAATAAAAAGATTTTATTGTACATGAAATTTGATTATTTTAGATAACGAATTAATAAAAATAGCCCCTTATTCATACTTATTGCTGCTGAAATGATTATGTACTGAAATAATCGCACCAACACCAATGATCATGTTTTCTCAGAATACAAGCCAGTTCAGTTGTCGATACGTCATTTCGTGCATCATCAATTCCGAATTCATGCTTTCTTGTTTTGAGAAAGGTACTAATGGGACTGTTGACCGGAAAATTATTTTTGATGGTTGGTTCAAGGGCACTTGATGTGGAAGAAATGGTTTTTCATTTTTCTTGGGTTGCATTCATTTTAACTGTCTTCGCATTTTTGTTCCTTTCCTTATGTATTTCAATGTTTACGACCTTTATGGTCCGTACGAATCAATTAATTGACTTGTTAAAAGCAGGTCAGAAGCCGAAAAAGGCGCCGCAAGTATCGTTGTTACTGTCACTCTTTGCAGCTGTTTTATTAGTTGCAAGCTATTATCTAGCGACAACGATGCAAAATTTAACGTTCAGGCTACTTCCAGTAATCGCAATGACGATTATCGGAACGTATTTTTTCTTTACGCAGTTGTCAGTTTTGGCTGTGAAATTCCTGCAAAAGAATCGCAGTCTTTTTTGGAAAAGAACCAATCTCGAACCCCTGACCTCAACGCTGCCGGAGGAAACCACATAGTAAAACTGAGTTAAATAAGTTGAATTAAAATCAATTAAGTCTTGGTTTATAAGGTTTTGTGAACTGTGGTAAACATTCTTAGACAATCAAGTCAATATTCTGCAGGCGAAAAAAGCCGGAGCCAAAATTATCATTGTCGATACTTCCATCAGTCCCTCTGTTAAAACTTTAGCAGATGAGTTTATTCCTTGCAGGCCTGGCACAGACACTGCTTTGTTGCTTGGAATGGCTTACCACATGATTGAAAACGATCTTCAAGATCAAGATTTTCTTGACCGCTGTACCGTTGGATTTGACCGGGATCATATGCCAGAAGGAGCAGACCCTAAGGAGAACTTTAAGGATTATGTGTTAGGTACGTACGACGGGATTCCCAAAACTCCTGAATGGGCCTCGGATATTTGCGGTACCGAACCTAAGGTCATCAGGGGATTTGCGCATGAAATTTCGACAATCAAGCCTATGATCTTTATGTCATCCTTTGCGCCAGCCCGTACGTACAGAGGGCAGCAGTTCTGCCAAGCATTTCTTACCGTAGGCTGGATGACATGAAATGTTGGGAAATCGGGTGCAGGCGTTTGGACAATGAATTATGCATCCAATCAAAGCTATGGCGGTAAATCGCTTGTGTATGGTGGAAGCAGAGGTCTTCCTGAGACTGTAAACCCATTGTTCCCAGATGCAACATATGGAGCATATGATGGCTATCGCTGGGCAAATCCAACAAACTTGGAAGCTCACGGCATGGCTTATTGTGAAACATATGATGCCATTTTAAACAATGAGTATACGGCAACAGCAGGGCGTGGAAAAGTGCCATGTGAT
This sequence comes from Bacillus sp. REN3, assembly GCF_017912555.1. Lineage (GTDB taxonomy): Bacteria > Bacillota > Bacilli > Bacillales > Cytobacillaceae > Mesobacillus. The sequence continues at coordinate 3,655 of NZ_JAERSD010000032.1, forward strand.
ATCAGGATGATCTACTTAGTTCGTGATGGCAGCGGCTACAACTTCCTCAACCAGTCTTCTGACATTAATAAGGGAATTAAGGCTTTCCGTAAAGTAGATGCTGTTTTCACAAATGATATCGTTCTATCGACCATTTCCAAATATGCGGATATTGTATTGCCCGCTACAACGGAATGGGAAAAAGGAGGATTAAAGAGTATTTTTTGTTGAACTTCTTATTAAATTGAAAGTGAAGGTAGATTGAAATAAGAATTGCAATTAGGCGTTTAATTTTAAAAAATTTATTAGAAATTTATTATTATTTTTTATCCTTTCAATATAGATTGAAGGGAGGAACACATTTTTTGAAGTTATTTAAACTGTTGAAAAAAATCGTTGTGATAAGCATTGTCCTTGTAGTTGTTACAGTAGGGTCAATTTTCACTTATCATCAATATCAATTAAGCCGTGAATCTAGATTAATTCAAAATAAGGGAACACTCGTTGAGTTTGATCAAAAAAATATCAATGTTTATACCGAAGGAGCAGGCAATGATACATTTGTCTTTATGGCGGGTTCAGGTATTGTTGCTCCTGATTGGAGTTTAATTTTCTTAATGACTTGTTGTTTAGGCTTATAAGTTATTAAACGAATTGGTACATTAGTTGAACTAGAAATAAGTGGTTTTTAGGTTCGAGGATAAATCTAAGTTATTCAATTAAAGGGCGCGATTGTTGAACATCAGAGATCAATATAGTCGTTATATAGTTAGGTAAAACTGGAAATAAGGTGCCCTTCACCTCAGATTGTAAGCTATTCCACCCTTGTTTAGAAAGTGTAAGGATGATATTCGGAATAAGCAAAGAATTAAATTAAAAAGGAATAAAAAGAGGCTTCCACCAAATAGTGGGAGAAGCCTCTTCGTAAATTCCCTAAATCCATTTCCGTTGTACGATTTAGCCAATTGTAAGAACCACTTTTCCTCGGCCGTGGCCACTTTCGATCTCTCTATGGGCGTCTGCGGCTTGGTGTAGCGGAAATGACTTCCTGATGTGGATGTGCAATTTCCCTTTGGAGTAAAGCTCTACCAGCTGAGCAAGCCGATCCACGGACCTTTGGCTACGTATAGGGCGAACCCCAAGTTCCTCTACAAGGTCGAAAGCAACAATTGTGCCGATTCGGTCTCTGTTTTCTACAAGTTCCAACGATGCGCGCAGAGCATCGTGCCCAGCGGCATCAAAGGCCACGTCCACGCCATCCGGTGCTAGAGCACGAACTCTATCAGCAAGACCGTCTCCATACGTGACAGGAATTGCACCCAGCGATCGAAGGTAATCATGGTTGCGTTCACTGGCCGTACCGATGACAGTTGCTCCCCATGCCTGGGCCAGTTGTACAGCGAATGTACCAACTCCACCAGCTGCAGCGTGAATCAATATGGTGTCTCCCTTCTCAACACCAAGTTCCTGTAATGCGGTGTGAGCGGTCTGACCAGAAGCTGTTATTACACCAGCCTCCTCCCAAGGCATATTCTGTGGCTTATGCACAATCTGGTCAACACTAACCACCACATATTCTGCATAGCAGGCCAGTAAAGCCCATCCAAGTACTTCATTGCCGATAGAGAAGTCAGTGACTTTATCCCCGACTTGATCAATAATTCCTCCGAACTCGTTACCGAGAATCTGTGGATACCGCACCGCCAAACCGGGTGGTGCCCAGCCACTACTACGCACCGCCAAATCGAACGGCTGGATTCCAGCAGCTTTAACCCGGACCCGAACTTGCCCTGCACCAGCATTAGGGGCATCAAATTCCATTACTTTCAAAACATTTGGAGGACCAGGAGTAGAAATTGCAGCGGCTTTCATGCTATATCCCTCCTTAAAGGGTAGGGGTTCCAGCTTATGGTGGAGAGGAGTTGAGTATGAATAAGAAAATCGAAATTTTTAAATTCCAGACAGGCGAATTTTAAAATCTCTTTTTCTTGTTTAAAAAGATTAATTGATCGAATCGTATGATCTTTATTCATAGATAATCATTCCTTTACATTATTTTAAAATGTAATCTCACGATTGTTCTGCTATTGATGGATCATTGAATGTCTTAATTCAACTAAGAACCTCGATGGTAAATCCACCCGGGGCCTTAACATAGAATGTCCAGCGATGGGCCCTTTTTGGCGGTTTTACATCAAATCCATCATTCTTCAAGTGTTGATAGATCTCGTTCACTCGTTCTTCGCTCTCCTGCGAAAAACCGATATGAAAGGACTTCGGATAACTGACCTGAGTACCTTTCATCAAAGCCAGCAATAATCCATCTTCGTCTAATAATACAGCGAAAGAATCACCATACGTACTCTTGGTTTGTAGGTCGAAATATTTCTCCAAGAATTCTCGAGCAGCGTTAACATCAGTGACTGTTAGATTGATATGGTTTAGTTTCAACGGTTACACTTCCTCTCTATAGTTGTAATATCTTACTCCCTATACTCACTTTTAAAAATGCTCCCCCAAAACGGGGAGTTGTTAAGAAAAATACTCATAATCAAGACAGGATAATTCTCTAAAATCTTTGAAAGCTTTTATTGCTTACATGTTTATTCTATAATTTATTATTAATAAATAATAAGACAAATTAATATATCTAAATATATACTAGAGTATATGAATGAAGGAGTGACGAACGTGGAACTGCTGCAATTGCATTATTTTCTAAAGGTCGCTAAGTTGGAGCATATGACGAAGGCTGCGCAAGAGCTTCGCATCGCGCAGCCTGCTCTCAGCAAAACCATTGCTAGGTTGGAAGAGGATTTGGGTGTACAGTTATTTGATCGCCAAGGAAGGAACATTCGACTCAACTCATTCGGAAAAGCGTATCTGAAGAAAGTAGAAATGGCACTCATGTTGCTTGACGAGGGCCGAAGAGAAGTTGAAGATCTTGCAGAAATGGAAAAAGGACGTGTTTGTTTAGCAACAACAACTCATAAATGCTTTTCTGATGTAATAGGTTCTTTTATATCCTTGCACCCTGATATTAAACTTCAAATCACTCAAGCTTCAGAGAGGGAAAAGGTGCAACAGCTCCGAAATGGAGATATTGATTTTTGTATCACTTTCCCTCCCATTGAGCAGACGGGGATAGAGGGATTGTCTTTTCTCACTGAAAAAATCTTACTAGCTGTTCCTCATACACATCGATTTGCTAAAAGGAGCAACATAGACTTGAGTGAAGTGGCTAATGATCCTTTTATTTGTATAAAACAAGGGAATCCATTCCGAGAAATGACGGATGAATTTTGTCGAAAAGCAGGATTTTCTCCGAATATTATATGTGAAGTTGACGAACATTCTGCAGTAAATCATTTCATCCGTATGGGAATTGGTATTGCTTTTATGCCGGAAACCTTAATAGAAAAAATAGAGACGTCATTTCATTTAGTGCATATTGATAATCCTATTTGTCTGCGTACCTATCAAATCGCATGGCTTAAAGGGCGCTATATGTCCGTGGCGGAACGTGAATTTCGGGAGTTTTTTGTCCAGAACTTAACTGAACTAAGGAAGTAATAAACCTTTAGTTTAAATTCGAACTTTATCAATTTTAAGATTGTACTCTGAAGTAGAGCCAAATATTTTAGAAAGTTTTAAGCGAAAGAAATAAAAACAGTTTAACATAAATTAAAAGTACCATTCTAAAGCGAGTTAGGGATTTCATGCAATATTTTCAGTTTCTTTCTACACCTTTTTTGATATTCTATAGCAATTAAATTTATATCTTTTTCAGTAATCCAGCGAGGTTTTCCTTCTTTGTATTTAATGAAGTACATAGAAGGTAATTGTATATTTTCTCCAAAAAAGTGCTTTCAAAAAGTGGCTGGGAAAAGACAATAACTTTAATGACTACTTCAAATTCCTTATTTATTATTAAAAAGTTATTAAAAGTCACTAAATCTAATTCAAAACTACATAAATTCGATTTTTCTACTAGACCTTCTCCTATAATTTTTAGTGTATCAACACACCAAGTCACAATAAATCCTCCAATTAAATAAGGTGTTTGAAGCTTGCCATATCAACTTCAGAGGACTTTTATTTGGTGCCATTTTGGTGCCAAGATAGGGTCCAATAAGTGGTGCCAAAATGGTGCCATTCGATTTATCAGGTACAACCTATCATATTTGAAATTTAATGATTACTGTTATATCAACGTTATGCAAAAAATATAGGTCTTACCATGCATATTTGAAAAGATGAAACTAGCTTGTTTCGCTTTGACAGGGTAGAGGTCGCTGGTTCGAACCCAGTCGGAATCATCCTTTAAAAGCTTGTAATCCTTGATTCATAAGGGTTTCAGGCTTTTTTTATTTGCTAAAGTGAAATTCACCAGTTCAGTAAGGAAAATTCATCTACTACGAAAACGACTGACCTGTTCATTCGCAAACTTTCCTTAGTTATATTAGCCAATTTATTCGATTGAGAATAACTTCTTTAAATTATTCGATTATAGATACGACTCAGGGTCCCAAACCTATCCTTACCTTCAACCGAGTGAAATGAGGTCAAAAACGCCACCCGACATGGGGTGTCATTTCATTTTAGATTGAACATCAACCGGGATATTGCAGCTATATTTACCCTTAATCCGATATCTCAATATGTCGCCCATTTTCCAGCCTGGTTTTTCAACACACCAGTTGGCGCGGCCAGGAAAGATAAGCTTTTTAAAATTCATTTATATACTGGAAACTTAAATGCCTATGGTATATTAATAGGGTTATGTACAGGCATCAAGGAGGTCAACGATGAAAATAAACAAAGGCATCTTTTTTGTACTATTAGGAGCTGCATGTTTTGGTTTCACGCCAATTTTCGCGAAGTTTGGATTCAGCTACGGGTATACCCTTGGCCAAATCAACATCGTCCAAATGATCATTTCCTTTCTTTCATTATGGACTTTTACCCTCTGCAAGCGGTCCAGTTTCAAAGGGCTGACCCGAAAAAACATCCTTCAAACCATGATCACTGGTTGTTTTGTGGGATTGACCAGTATATTCTATTACGGCTCGATGCAATATCTGCCTGCCTCACTGGCCATCATCTTATTGTTTCAATTTGTCTGGATCGGCATTCTCTTTGAGTGGATATTCAGCAAAATAAAACCAGCCCCCGTAACAATTTTTTCTGTTATTCTTATTTTGGCAGGGGTCTTTTTTGCCTCGGATATTTTAAATGGAAGTATCCAGGGCTTGCCCTATAAAGGAATACTTTTTGGTATTTTGTCTGCTTTCACTTATGCAGGATTCATCTTTTTCAGCGGGAAAGTTGCTGTAAATGTCGATCCCTGGACCCGCAGTTCATTGATGGTAACCGGATCAGCTATTTTGGTGATTGTTCTTTTCATCCGTGACATTCCATCCATCCTGCCATTGCAGGAAAAATTGGTTATCACTGCTGCTGGTGTATCAATGTTTGGTTCGGTTCTTCCCCCACTTTTTTTTGCGGTTGGAGCACCTTTGATTTCGGGGGGTGTGGCGAATATTATTACTTCCATTGAGTTGCCCATCGCCATCCTTTCCGCCCGTCTCATTCTATCTGAATCAGTAACCCAATTACAGTGGCTTGGGATTGTGATCATCTTAGCTGCCATCGCTCTGAATGAAGTCGGCACAAGCCTTTTTCGCAGCGGAAAGGATCCCTCAATCGAATAAAGACAGCAAGCAACAAAGCTGTTTGCGCATGAAAATCTATTAAAACATATTGGCGAAAAATATTTCTCAGTATACATGAAGAAGATTTCTTTCTGCCTGATCTGATGATTTCTCAAAAGTTCAGCAAAGCAGATAAAAGTTAGTTCTCATGAGGGCGTTAATCCAATAAGGATGAACGCCCTTTTAATTATTAATAGGCAATTGATTGTCACAATTCCGTAACAAGCTTTTGTATCGCCTATACAAAAATTCTGCCTGAACTTCGTCCATTGGTGCCATATCATATCATAATCCAACTGCTTATAATTGAAAGTGAAATACTTCACATATAGTCTTCGTATGAACTAGTTTTAAAGAAACGGATGGAAGGGGGCTATTTAGATTGGAAGAGAACCGAAATCAGTTATCCAGAGCCATGCGTCAAAGAAAGCTTCAGTACGATTTTTTATCCAGGGTATTCAGAGAGCCATTAAGCCATGAATTTTTGAAAGAATGGAAAGAACTCATTCATCATGAAATTGAGCTCAGTGAACAGTTGGAGCCTTTTTTCCATGAAATGAATCATTCAGAGCTGAATGAGATTGCGGAAAAAGAAAAACAGCATTTCCTCACATTATTTTTTGGGCCGGAACATATTTTGGCTCCGCCTTGGGAATCTGTCCATCGATCGGAAGATGGACTCCTATTTGGGGAAGCTACGCTGAAAATGCGGGAGAAACTCCGGTCATTCGATCTTGTCTTTGAAGGAGGATATAAGGAACTGGAGGATCATATCTCCATCGAACTGGAGTTTATGGGGTATTTAATCTCGAAAACCATTGATTTGATTGAAAAAAATGAAGTAGATGAATTGATTGACATATTGCATGATCAGTATTCATTCCTGGATGAGCATCTCACTAAGTGGATTGGCCACTTTACAAACAGGATCCAGCTTAATACCAGCAGTTCTTTGTACAGAGGTGCGGCAAGATTTTTGAATACACTTATCCAACAGGACTATCAATACTTAAAAGAGATAAAGGAGGTAACTTGCAAATGAGTGACAACCTGTTTCAAAAGCTTTCTGATCTTTCCATGGCCAGGCGGACTTTTTTGAAGGTGACTGGCGCGGTTTCTGCGCCGCTTGCTTTTGGCGGGGTTTTGGGATCGAAAAGAATCATCGAAAATGCGTCAGCATCAGGGAAAGGAGCCAAGGAACGAATCATCCCTACATGCGGTACAACAAACTGTGGAGGGCGCTGTCTTGTAAAAGCTCATGTGAAGGATGGCGCGATTATCCGGATTTCTACCGATGACGCAAAAGAAGATACGCTTATCTGCCCACAGATTAGGGCCTGTTTGCGCGGACGGAGTTATCGCAAGTTTGTCTACAACCCTGATCGTTTGAAATATCCGATGAGAAGAACAGGAAAACGAGGAGAAGGAAGGTTTGAAAGGATATCCTGGGAAGAAGCGATTGATACGATTTATAAAGAAACCGAAAGAATCACCAAAAAATATGGAAGGAAATCTTTATATAGCAACTATGCATCAGGGAACTGGGGTGGCATCGCAAGCGGACGTATCATGTTCAACAAACTAATGGGGATGACCGGAGGATATTTAGGATACCACAATACGTACAGTACGGCGCAAACATCGAATGCCACCCCATTCACCTATGGTACGGGATCAACAGGCAGCAGCCTTGATTCACTTGTTAATTCAAAGCTGATTATTTTATGGGGGCATAATCCAGCTGAAACGATTTTTGGCACTTCGAACTTCTATTTGCAAAAAGCAAAAGAAGCAGGCGCTAAAATTTATACAGTTGATCCGCGCCAGTCGGATTCGACCATTGCTCTAGCGGATGAATGGTTCCCGATCAGGCCGACAACGGATAATGCCCTGATGGATGCCATGATGCATGTCATCATCACAGAAAATCTTCACGATAAAAAATTCCTGGATCGATACTGTCTGGGTCATGATGAAAGCCATATGCCTGAAGGTGTACCTAAGGGGGAGTCTTTAGAGAGCTATATTTTAGGAAGGAAAGATGGCACTCCTAAAACTCCTGAATGGGCAGAAAAAATATGCGGTTTGCCTGCAAATAAAATTCGCCAGTTAGCCCGTGATTATGCGACTGCCAAACCGGCTGCTTTAATCCAGGGATGGGGACCTCAGCGCCACATGAATGGGGAGCAGATTGTCCGCGGCAGCACGGTCTTAGCATCATTGACTGGAAATGTAGGTGTAAATGGAGGCTGGGCTTCCGGGGCTGGATATTTCGCCCGGACAGGTGTTGCTGCCGTACCGAATGTCCCGAATCCATTAGGAATCTCGATCCCGTGCTTCTTATGGACAGATGCGATTACAAGGGGAAAGGAAATGTCCTCCAGTGACGGTGTGATCGGATTGGAAGAAGGTGAAACATTGGGGGCCAACATCAAGTGCATCTATAATTTGGCCGGCAATGCGCTGCTCAACCAGCATGGGAATATCAATAAAACCAAAAAGATCCTTGAAGACGAAAGTTTGGTGGAATTCATTGTTGTAAGTGATGTTTTTATGACGCCATCAGCCAAGTTTGCCGACATCCTCCTGCCATCCAATACCTTCTTTGAAAGGTACGATATTGGCTTGCCGTGGGGATATGGCGACTATGCCATTCTTTCACAGAAGGTCATTGAGAATTTATATGAGTCCAAGTCTGATTATGAGTGGCTAAGGATGCTTGCGGAAAAAATGGGAGTCGAAAAGGAGTTTTCAGAAGGAAAGAGTGAAGAGGATTGGGCGAAATGGGTAGTAGAGGAAACACGCAAAACTGATCCATCCTTCCCAAGCTGGGAACAAATGAAGAAGCAAGGCATCCATAAGTGGAAGTTTGACAAGACGACAATAGGGTTTGAAGCGCAAATCAAGGATCCAGCTAAAAATCCTTTCCCGACACCGTCCGGCAAGATTGAAATTTTCTCAAAACAATTATGGGACATGGACAAACATGAAGAAATTCCGGCCATTCCTAAACATATAGCTGTGAAGGAAGGGCCTGAAAGCGACTTGAGGAAGAAGTATCCCCTTCAATTAATAGGCTGGCACTATAAGCGGCGCTGCCATTCCACGCATGATAATAACCCATGGATGGAAGAAGCAGGGAAGCAAGAGATGTGGATGAATTCCCTTGATGCGAAGAGCAGGAGTCTTAAGACAGGTGACCTAGTGGAAGTATACAATGACCGGGGAGTCGTCCGCATACCTGTTTTGGTTACAAATCGCATTATACCTGGAACAGTTGCGATTCCGCAGGGAGCATGGTATACGCCAAATAAAGACGGGATCGACATCCGCGGTGCGATAAATGTGCTTACAACACAGGAGCCTTCACCGCTGGCAAAAGGGAATCCTCAGCATACCAATCTAGTCGAAGTGAAGAAAGCGCGATAAGGAGGGAAGATCATGGCACAACTGGGATTCTATATCGACCAATCACGGTGCACTGGATGTAAAGCTTGTGTGATTGCATGTAAAGATAAACATGATAATAGGGAAGGAACAAATTTCAGGAGAGTGTATTCCTTCCAAACAGGAGAGTTTTCCGAAAATGGAAAAGGAGCCTTCATCAACAACGTCCAATCATATTATTTATCTATTTCCTGCAATCATTGTGAAGAGCCTGCCTGCGCGAAAAACTGTCCTACAAAAGCAATGCACAAACGGGATGAAGATGGTGTAGTGGTCGTTGACCAGAATAAGTGCATTGGGTGCAGATATTGTGAATGGAATTGCCCTTACGAGGGACCCCAATATAACAAAGATCTGGGCAAGATGACGAAATGCGACCTCTGTATTGACCTCCTTGAAAAAGGAGAAAAGGCTGCTTGTGAAGGTGCCTGCCCAGTAAGGGCGATTGAAATTGGCCCGATCGAGGAACTGAGGAAAAAATATGGAGAAGTCAATGAAATCAAGGGCATGCCTCCATCATCGATCACGAGACCGAATCTTGTGATTACACCGCATAAATATGCTAACTAAGGGAGGAATCAAAGTTTGCACGAGTGATTTCCGCTCATCTTCACCACATTGATTCCAGCGGGTGTCAGAAGCACAATCTTTCTTCGGGTGGCACCCTGAACGATCCATGGACACAGCAGTAGTGATTGCAGTAAATATGCAATTCCGCTCCTGTTTTTATCAAGAGAAACTCGGTCGGCTGCTCCCAGGCTTCACTGTATTGGATGTGCAGCAAGACCATGACACCAATTACCGCAAGCTGGCGCTGTAACTGTTTCCTTAGCCCAACCCAAACCAGGGGCAAATGCATATACAATAGTGTAAATATAAAGAGGTTAAGGAGGTAAGTCTATAAATGTATGGTTACAGGAATCCTTATGGGCCCCAAGATCAGAGGTTTGGGTTCGGACTGCCGTTCTTAGGCGGATTGGCAGGCGGGCTATTAGGCACCGCTTTGCTGGCGCCACGTCCATTTTATGGATATCCGGGTTATGGCGTGCCATGTTGTCCGCCAGGCTTAGGCTACCCGGGATATGGCTATCCGGGCTATGCAGGTTATCCGGGTTATCCTTACTAACGATTAGAAAGTTTAGAAAGCTTCAATCCCAATGGGGTTGAAGCTTTTGCGTACAGATGGAAGGACATTTTATTCAACTTCATTCGAAAAAGTGAAAGAGAAAAGGGAGTTGATTTTCAAACGAGAAGAGACGGTAACTTAGAAGAGTAGGGAGCTAACTGCCCTTATTACATATGAACATAAAAAGACAGGATAAGGCTGACTTATCCTGTTCCATGTTATCTTTTCCGTTCTTGCAGGACTTCCTGCAAACGATCAGGGAAGTTTGTGAACATTCCAGTTACTCCCCAGTCAAGAAGCTGGCGCATATCTTCTTTTTCATTGACGGTGTATGGGTGGATCAATAAATCATGCTCTCTGACTTTTTGGACGTAAGCTTCATCAATCATGTTGAAATTCATTCCCAGCCCGATGCTGTATGTTTTGTAAGCTTCCAGTTCAGCGTCCGTAATGGTTGCTGCCTTATCGTACCAGAGCAGTTGTATTAGCGGGAGGTCTGGATTCAATGCATGTACTTTCTTTAGGCTTTCGGGGCTGAAGGACTGGATGAGTACTTTGCTCGATGGCGAGTTCGGACCAGTCAGTCCGTATTCCTCAAGGATTTCCAGCAATTTTTCCTCCATACCAGGGTAGACTTCGGGTGATTTTGTTTCAATATAGTAACGGGAACCCTTTCCGAATTTTTTGATGACTTCCTCCAGGGTTGGCACTTTCAGGCCTTCATATTCAGGTTTTGCGTAATCTGGGTATTTTTCATTGAACCAGGAACCAGCATCAAGCTGCTTGATTTCTGCGAGGGTATGGTCCTTGACAAGACCTGTGCCGTTTGTTGTCCGGTCAAGGGTTTCATCGTGCATGGCGATTAGCTCGCCATCCTTCGTCATTTGAAGGTCGACTTCGATGTAATCGCCCTTCATTTCTTCCCCCAGCTTGTAAGCTGGGATGGTATGCTCTGGCGCATACCCGGAGGCTCCTCGATGGGACACGTTCAGAATTTTGTTTTCAGTCAAAGAAGGATGGATCGATCCGGCAGCATGTGCCTCCCCTATAGCGCCTGTGCCCACTCCAACCAGGGCAGCCGACATAAGGATATGGCGGAAAATTGGTTTCATTTTGTTTCCCCTTTCGTATGTATTCTTTTTAATCTTAAGTGCAGGAGTTTAAGAGGATGTTGAGTTTACATTAAAATTCGTAAAGATTCCATAACTATTAGAAAATTTTGTCATTTGAATAGTATCTACCCCTTATTTAGTTATCTTAATCATATCTGATTAAAATGAGGAGCAATAATCAAAGGAGGGATTATGTGAATAAAAGGGAAGCTTCCGAAAAAAGGTTCAATACCATACAGGGAAAGGTCTGCCGGATAGACAGGAAGTACTTTTTGCCAAGGAATTATTGAGGGCAGTAAAAGAGAAAAATGATCGCATAAGAAAAGGATCGGTTATAACAGACAAAAGGACTGGTTGTGAAGCCCCGGTTCTTGACGGATCACGGCTTCTTGCAAAGGGAAACATCACACACTGAAGCTTTGTAAATGAACCCCGACATTACTTCAAGCATGCAGGACTAAGGGCTGCTCCAATATGGGGTATGGTTTGCGGGGATACCCAAGGGAAAAGGGACATCCACCGAAACCCCGGATGCCCCTTTTATGTTTCTTTTCTATTAATTATATGTTTGTGTCAGCCTGTTAGCTTCGGCCATTCGTTGTACCGCAGAACATAATAAATGGCCAGTCCGTCACTGTAATTGCCTTTTCCATAATCGACAGGAACTAGTGAAAAGGTAGCCAGCCAGACCGAGAAATAAGAGTAACGGAGGAATATAGGATTCTGGCCAATGATTCCCTTTGCGATCAGGACATTGAGAAGGAAGACAGAACCAAGGTTGAAAATGATTCCTCCTGCATGGACAAGGAAATGGGAAAGGCGGGTGTTCCATTTTAAATGGGCATATTCACAATAAGAATCGAGGAAATACATCAGATTCAAACTGAATGGCCCTTTCTTGAAAATCTTTTTACCCCTTCCAAGTGAAAACTTGAATTCACCTCCGAATATCCATGCGAAAAAGGCATGTCCAAGTTCATGGACGAGCGTTACAAAGGGATAGATTAATAGAAGAGCCAAAAGGAAGCTCCATAATTCAGGGAAACCAAACATAAGGCATGTCCCTCCTTGCAATATCTATGGTAATGGTTCCTGACATCAGTCTCAATGTACATGAGTTTACCCATCGTGCACTCCCTTAAACGACTGATGAAAGGGAAAAACAGCTGGCAGTTTCCTCTTCTATTGAATGGGCTTTTTTATGTGTGTTGTCATTTTTTAAGTAAAGTGTTTGTTCATGCCTCTAGCTGCCAGTTCGATTGGCTCCTGCAGCAGGAAGCATAAGGAAGAAGGGGTTCCAGTTATCCGAAAAATCATTTGACAAAGCATTGTCGATAAAGAGGGTTTGATGCCGGATTCAAAGGAAAACGGAGGATTTGACAGTATACCGTTGTATTTTTGAATCTAAAGCAGGAGAGCAGGCGAGAAACTAAAATATGCTTGTATTTGTTTAATTATCAGAAAATTTTAATTTTGCTGTTAAATTACGATAGTGTTACGATTGGTAGGTGGATATGAAGTTTCTAGGGGGGATAGACAAAAGTGAAGAAAATAATCGTGCTTTTTACGATGATGCTTGCTGCTGCCGGATTGCTGGCTGGATGCGGAGAGGAAGAGGCATCTGGGGATGCCAGGAAGCTGGCTGAAAAAGGGAAATTTACCTTTGCAGCATCCGGAGAATTCAAACCATTCAGTGTCACGGATGGGGGAGGAAAGATGACCGGATTCGATATCGATGTCGGTGAAGCGGTCGCAAAGGAACTTGGCCTTGAGCCTAACCAGAAGAAATTCAAGTTTGCCAGTATCGTAGAGGGCGTCAAGTCCGGTCGCTTCGATGCAGCAGTCGCAAGCCATACGATTAATGAGGAACGATTGAAACATGTGAATTTTTCGACTCCATATTATTATTCAGGGCCGCAAATTTTTGTGAAGCCTGGGAGCAAAGTCGAGAAGCTAGACGATTTGAAGGGAAAGGAAATTGCTGTTTCAAAAGGTTCTACATACGCTGCGACTGCGGAAAAGGTAACAGATCATGTAGTGCTTTATGATAGTGACGTAACGGCCTTGGAAGCGTTGGCCAATGGGAGGCATGACGCTGTCATAACGGACTTCATAACAGGTAAAGAAGCGATTGGAGCGAATCTTAAAATCGAGGCGAGGGAACTGCTTGGCCGCAGTGAGCAGGGAATTGCGGTGGCCAAAGAAAACGAAGAGCTGTTGAAGGAAATAAATAAGGCACTAGAGACTTTAAGGGAAAATGGAACATTAAAGAAAATCAGTGAAAAATATTTCGGAGAGGATATCACGGCTGATCCGGGTAAATAGCTGACACTTGAAGCGAATTTGCGGAAATTCTGTGCATTCGTTTTTTTTTTTTTGACAGTCCCTTTCCCCAGGTTTAAAGAGAAAAATTTCAGGGAGTTGATTGAATTTTGCCAAGCATATCGCATGTTGTCGAAGTGTTTCTTTCCACATACGATATTTTCCTGAAAGGCATGCTGCTGACACTCCAAGTCACAGCTATTTCAATCCTGATCGCTATTTTCATTGGATTGTTCTTTGCCTTTTTGAAAATTTCCGGAGTGAAATTATTGGAGATCCTTGCGGATACATATATTTATTTAGTACGGGGAACACCGCTGATTGTCCAGATCTTCATCTTTTACTTTGGATTGAATGATTTGAATATCTCTGCTTTTTGGTCTGTCGGCCTTGCGCTTGCCTTCCATAACGGTGCGTATATCGCAGAAATATTCCGGGGGGCTATCCAATCAATAGACAAGGGGCAAATGGAAGCTGGCCGTTCGCTTGGCATGAGCAAATCGCTCGCTATGCGAAGGATCATCCTTCCCCAGGCTTTCCGCCGTGCCCTTCCCCCGCTCGGGAACCAGTTTATCATCGGCCTTAAGGATTCTTCGCTTGCTGCCTTTATCGGGATGTATGAACTGTTCAATGTCGCGACAACAAAAGGGGCGAACGATTTTGACAATATGACCTATTTGCTGATTGTAGCTGTCTATTATTTATTCCTTGTCTATTTAATATCCTTTATCGTCAGTATGATCGAGAAAAAGCTATCCATCAGTGATTAAGGAGGAACCAAGATGAATGACAAACCAATGGTCAGCGTGAAAAAACTGAATAAGTCCTTTGGCGGTCTCCATGTCCTGAAGGATGTTGATATGACTGTAAGTGAAAGTGATGTAGTCTGCCTTATCGGCGCAAGCGGATCCGGTAAAAGCACCCTGCTCCGCTGCCTGAATTTCCTGGAGGTCAAGGACGATGGGCAGATTTTCATCGAAGGAGAGGAAATCAACGCCGACACACACGACCTGAACAAGATTCGCCAGAAAATAGGCATGGTTTTTCAGCACTTCAATTTATTTCCGCACCAAACGGTGCTCGAAAACATAATTGAAGCCCCTATTCATGTGAAGGGGGTCAAGAGGGACCAGGCAGTCAGGGAAGCAAAGGAACTGCTCAGGAAAGTCGGTCTGTCAGATAAGGAAAAAGTATATCCTTCCAGGCTGTCAGGCGGCCAGAAGCAGCGGGTGGCGATTGCGAGGGCGCTGGCGATGAAGCCGGATATCATGTTATTTGATGAACCAACGTCAGCCCTTGATCCAGAACTTGTCGGTGAAGTGCTGGCAACCATGAAGGAATTGGCGGAAGAAGGAATGACCATGGTGGTCGTTACCCATGAAATGGGCTTCGCCCGTGAGGTTGCGGATTGGGTGGTCTATATGCATCAAGGCAATATAATCGAGGTGGGCCATCCTGATGAAATTTTTGACAGCCCTGCTGAGGAAAGGACCCGGGAATTTTTAAGCCGGACTTATTAGTGTCTATATGATATCCTGCCTCATCTGTTCCTCCGTGCTGCTCAGGATATCCAGCGGAAGATAGAGAAGCGGACCCATTGGGAAGGAAGTCATTCCTTAACAGGCAGTGTTTTGAAAAGGCTGTTTTCTAAAAAGATTGATTTTTTCTGATTCAATTTTAAGAAAAACAGATCGTTTCCGAAAAGATTGATTTGGAACGGCAGGTGCGAGACTCCGGCAGGAACAGCGGGAAAGTTGGGACCCTACAGGCGCTTTTATCAACTTATGCCCCGCGGAAAGCGAGCAGCCTGGATGGTACATCAACCATGTATCAAAAACAGCAAAGTTTATGAAAACAGCCTGTGAAAAAGGTTTATCAATATGGGAGTTCGGGTAAAAAAACTGCGTTAATCCAGAGGGGGGATAAAGGTGTAGGCTTCTTGATGAAACTTAGCATACGTTCCAGGAAATCCTATCTACATATTATCTTATTCGGAGGCTGACATGCTTAAAAATATTTTTTCCAACTTTGTTTTTTCAGTGTCAGCTGCGATCATATTGGTTTTAGTTATTCTAGGGGCAATTATACCGAAGAAATTTGGCATCGTAGCTGGAAAGCTGTTTGACTTCACAACTGTTAACTTTGGATGGTTTTATTTATTGGCGGTTTTTATCATTGTATTATTTTTGATCGGACTTGCGGTCAGCAAGTATGGCGGAATCCGCCTTGGCAGAGAAGGGGAACGTCCGGAATTCTCTTTCTTCACCTGGATTGGGATGCTATTCTCGGCTGGATTTGGTGCCGGCCTGGTGTTCTGGGGTATCGCTGAACCGATGAGCCATTTCTTCTCCACACCATTCGCAAGCGTGGAGGGAGAGTCAAGGACCGCAGCAAGGATTGCCATGGGCTACTCATTCTTCCACTGGGGAGTCAGCCAGTGGTCAGTTTTCGCGATTGTTGGACTGGTCATAGGATTCCTGCAATTCCGCAAACAAAAGGACGGGATGGTGTCGACGGCGCTTGAGCCGGTAACTGGAAACAAACCAGCAGTAAAGAATATCATTGATACGCTTGCTGTCGTCGCCACAGTAATGGGGATTGCGACATCTGTCGGCTTAGGTGTCCTGCAAATGAATGGCGGGATGAATGCTGTTTTTAAAACGGAAAATTCCATTGCCATCCAGATGGCCATCATTTTGGTCATTTTTATCGCTTACATGATCTCCTCCTCGACCGGACTCGATAAAGGAATCAAGATTTTGAGCAACCTGAACCTTGGACTTGCCATCTTCCTGCTGCTGTTCGTTCTTATAGCCGGTCCGACTATATTTATCCTGGAAAGCTTCACCCTGGCGATTGGAGATTATTTTACACATTTCATTGAATACAGCCTGAGGCTTCAGCCTTATCAGGAAGGTAGCTGGAGCCGTGATTGGACGATCTTCTATTGGGCATGGGCGATTGCCTGGTCACCATTCGTCGGGGCATTCGTAGCCCGGGTTTCGAAGGGGAGGACTATCAGGGAATATATTTTAGGGGTTATGGTCATCCCGCCTGCCATAGCCTGCCTATGGATCGCAGTATTCGGCGGAACAGCCTTATGGAATGACTTGAATAAGGATGCTGGCATCGCAGCAGCAGTCGATGCCGATTTGACTTCCGCGCTGTTTAAAACTTTCGAATTCCTGCCATGGACGACAATGCTGTCAGTCATGTCCATCCTATTGATTTTCACCTTCCTGGTTACTTCTGCAGATTCGGCGACATATATACTGGCCAGCATGACGACTTCAGGCAGCTTGAATCCTCCAAGATTCGCGAAAATCGTCTGGGGTTCGCTGATGGCAGCCATTTCCGCCGTGCTATTATATGCAGGAGGACTTGAAGCTCTCCAGACAGCATCATTGATTTCGGCATTGCCATTCACCGTATTGCTCTTGTTGCTGATGTTCTCGACTTTAAAACTGCTTAAAAAAGAACCTTTACCAATCAGGAAGGCGGACTTAAGGAGATTCCGCCGGCTGGAAAAAGCAGCAAACCAAGACGAGGAGAGGAAAAAAGCTTAAGAAAGAAACCGGAAAACGCAGAGTTTTCCGGTTTTTTATGTATTTTTATAAAATAGTTGTTGCATCTGTTAAAAATTTCAAAATATAATAGAAGGGTATGTATTTTTTTTATTTTCAAAGGGGGAAAGTTGTTAATGGATATGAGTATTTCTCAGATCAAAAAAAAGTCATTGGCATCACTGAAAGGAAATTGGGGAAAGGGTGTCCTGCTTACCTTCCTGATTTTCCTGATTACTGCCATTGTGCCGACTATTATTGAAATCATAATCAGCGGTGATATTGTTGAATGGGCAGAGCAATCTGAGACACCCATTGAAGCGGATTTATTGAATATTGTCTTTTCTTTGCTGTTCATTCCGATGACCGTGGCGAGCTACTGGTTCTACCTGGTGATTGCCAGATCGAATCAACCGAAGGTCTCGCAAGTATTTGCCGTCTATAAAGATTTGGGAAAATCCGCAAAGCTGGTGGGCGCCTCAATCCTAATCGGAATCTTTACAATGCTTTGGACATTATTATTGATCATTCCTGGTATAATTAAGGGCCTATCCTATTCACAAACATTCTTCCTGATGAAGGATAACCCACATTATTCGGCGTTAGAGGCAATTACAGAGAGCAAGAATAGAATGAAAGGTTATAAGTGGAGGTTTTTCCTTCTGAACCTCAGCTTCATTGGCTGGGTATTCATTGCGATTTTCACGCTTGGAATCGGCTTCCTGTGGCTGTATCCTTATATTTCAACAGCAAACGCTACATTCTACAATGAACTGATCGCCCCACAGGGAAATGATGATGCAAAGACAGAAGATTTAGCTATTTAAGTTTATTGGATCCCGGCACGAATGATGCCGGGATCCAATTTTTCATAGTAAGAGAATATGGGGAACTCTTTAACTGGTTCTTTGGCTATGTTAAATTTGATTGTTTATTTCCACTCCAGGCACTTTGCTTTCCGCGGGCGTTACTGGGAGCCTCGTCACTTTGCGTCTTCGAAGTCTTCCCTATCCATTGCTCCCACATGACATTGAATGAGCATCCGTGAATTCATTTTCGTGCCTTCCGCTGCTATACCAATACAAATAACTCATGAATGCAGGAAGGATTGCTTAATAACCTGCAGCCGTTTTTCAATGCTCCAAATCAACAAGGAGTCAAAATCAGCATTGTTTTTTCATTATCGATTTAGAAGTAAAAGGAATTTCGATATTTTAAGCGAAGTTAAGTTAGTCTAAGTCTTTATTAGGGAGTGAGGGAGAGAATGGAGTTTGAGATGTCCACCCTATTCGTTATCGATAAAAAAAATGGCTTTAAGCCGGTATTCAGCCATCTTGTCTCGATGATGAATTACACTAGGTATACGACGTTAGAGGCAGTAAAAGGCCTTTCTGTAGAAGAGCTAGATTTTCTCATCCATCGAGATGCAAACTCGATTGGCATGCTGCTTGGCCACATGGCAGCGGTCGAACGGATTTACCAGATTATTTGCTTCGAAGATCGCGAGCCGACTCATGAAGAAGAACAGGAGTTGATTGCCGGCCTTGAACTGGGGGAGAGAGGAAGAAGGGTTTTTAAGGGATTTCCTCTTGAATTTTATCTTGATACCCTTCAGGAAGTCAGGAATGATACTTATAAAAAGTTCCAGTCCCTTACGGATGATTGGCTGTTCAAACAAGCTCTTTTTTGGAGTAACCAGCATGCCAACAACTACTTCAAATGGTTCCATGTCTTCGAGGATGAACTGAACCATCGTGGACAAATCCGGCTGATCAAAAAAATCTTTGCATCGGAAAGACAAAAACTTGAGGAATAGATAACTAAATTTTCCGGACAAGCGGGTTCACAGGAATGATGGTGTTTCCTCCACGGCTTTTGACTCCGGCAATTCAAAAAGAGGCAAGGCAGCGAAAAAGGTATCTCAAAACCGTAAAGAACACATAGTGCCACACTAATGTTTGCAAGGGGTAAGAGCCAACATTAGTGTGGCCATTTTTTTAATAAGTTGAAACCTATTAGTTTTCCAACCGTATTACAATACAAGAAATTATTTACAAGCAGGGGAGGTGAATGGGATAATTCAATAGGAGAGATATGGGAAAAGGGTGAAGATGATGGAACTATTTGGTTTGCCGCTTGAAACGATTTATTTATATGGACTGGTCATTTCTGGAGTAGCCACGATTCTCTATCTGTTTTTTGGTGATATGCTCGCGGGTATTGCGGAAGGCGTTCCGTTTGTCAATCCAACTTTGCTTTTTTCATTCATCACAATTTTTTCTGCAGGGGGCTATCTGGGTGAATTGTTCACTGCATTCAACAGTGCGTTGATCGCAGGATTTTCAGCCATCATTGCTTTTATTTTCGTTACATTATTGAATGTTTTTGTGCTAATCCCACTATCCAATGCAGAGGAATCCCTTGTTTACAAGGAGAGCGATTTGAGGGGCAGGACTGGGACCGTCATTACGCCTATACCGGCAGAAGGATTCGGAGAGGTGTTGGTTGAAAACTTGAGCGGGCGAATCGCCAAGCCTGCGACGAGCTTTTCAAAGACGGATATTCCTAACGGAAAGAAAGTGCTCGTCATTGATGTCGAGAATGGTGTGCTCCAAGTGAAGCTATATGAAGAAATAGAAAATGATATTCAGGGGGAGAAAAAATGGATCTAATGTTCATAGTCATTGGTTTTGTTGTCTTTTTAATCATTGCTCTTGTTGCCGTATTCATTACAAAATATAAAACGGCTGGGCCAGACGAAGCATTGATTGTCACAGGAAGCTTCCTGGGAAACAGGAATGTCCATACTGATGAAGCAAATAATAAAATCAAGATTATCAGGGGTGGAGGTACCTTCATTTTTCCTGTGTTCCAGCAATCACGTCCGTTGAGCCTGCTGTCAAGCAAACTTGAAGTCACGACGCCCGAGGTTTATACAGAACAGGGAGTTCCGGTCATGGCGGATGGAACAGCGATCATAAAAATAGGCGGGTCAATCAGCGAAATCGCGACAGCTGCTGAACAATTCCTCGGCAAAACGAAGGAAGACCGTGAAAATGAGGCTAAGGAAGTGCTTGAAGGCCATCTCCGCTCTATCCTCGGGTCGATGACAGTCGAAGAGATTTACAAGAACCGTGATAAGTTTTCCCAGGAAGTCCAGCGGGTTGCATCTCAGGATCTTGCAAAAATGGGGCTGGTGATCGTTTCATTCACGATCAAGGATGTCCGTGATAAAAACGGCTATCTTGATTCACTAGGAAAGCCAAGGATCGCCCAGGTCAAGCGTGATGCGGATATCGCTACCGCTGATGCGGAGAAGGAGACCCGCATCAAGAAGGCGGAAGCGGATAAGGAAGCAAAAAAGGCTGAATTCGAGCGGGCAACCGAGATTGCGGAAGCAGAAAAGATCAATGGGCTGAAAATGGCTGAATTCCGCCGGGAACAGGACATTGCTAAAGCACGTGCTGACCAGGCATATGATTTGGAGACAGCCCGTGCCCAGCAAGAAGTCACTGAACAGGAAATGCAGGTTAAAATCATCGAGCGCCAGAAGCAGATTGAGCTTGAAGAGAAAGAAATCCTTCGCCGTGAACGGCAATATGATTCTGAAGTGAAGAAAAAGGCGGATGCAGACCGCTATTCCGTTGAACAATCGGCTGAGGCCGAAAAAGCGAAGCAAATCGCCGAAGCGGATGCGAATAAATATCGCATCGAGGCGATGGCACGTGCGGAGGCAGAGAGAGTCAGGATGGACGGTTTGGCTAAAGCTGATGCCGAAAAAGCCAAGGGTGAAACAGAGGCAGAAATCATCCGCCTGAAAGGGGTCGCAGAAGCTGAAGCGAAACAGAAGATCGCAGAGGCCTTTGAGCAGTTTGGCCAGGCTGCGATTCTCGATATGACCATAAAAATGCTCCCAGAATATGCGAAGCAAGTTGCAGCTCCACTCGGGAACATTGACAAGATTACAGTTGTTGATACTGGAGGCAGCGATTCGAATGGCGGAGCGAACAAAGTCACTGGCTATGCAACCAATTTGATGGCCACGCTCCAGGAATCCCTGAAAGCTTCATCTGGAATTGACGTCAAGGAGCTGATCGAGAACTTTTCAGGGAAAGGGAATATCCGCGAAAGCATCGATGCCCTTAAGATGGAGATTGGTGAGAAAAAAGAAACAATAGAGCAATAATTGAGGAGGTGCCTTGCCCCCGGAAGTGAATCTGGGGTCAGGCACCTTTTTGTGTTCATTCGAACTTTAATGTATTTTGTTTATATTCGGCCTTTTCATTAAGCAGCTTTTTTAGCTGAGGTTTATTTTTCCTTGCCGAGAGGATATAGAGGAAGTCCCCGGCCATGACAGAGGTATTTCCTGTTGGAGCGATGAGCTTTTCATTGCGGATGATTGCATTGACGAGCGACCCTTCCGGGAAAGGGATATCTGTTAGCTTTTTACCGACAATCGCACTATCTGCTTTCATCTCGTACTCAATCATTTCAGCATCCGCTTTCCCGAGGGAAATCAATTCCAGCGAGTGGAGCGGCGTTGTTTTCTTTGGCCCTGTCAAATGAAGTTTTTCCGCTAAATAAGGAATCGTTGAGCCCTGGATCAACGCGCTCGTCAGGACGACGAAAAAGACAATATTAAACATTTCCGCACTTCCCTCGATTCCTGCCAGCAGGGGGAAAGTGGCAAGGACAATCGGCACTGCACCCTTCAAGCCTGCCCAGGATAGAAAAAGGCGTTCTTTATTGGTGAACTTCATACTGATGGTTGATAGATAGACGGCCGCTGGCCTGGCAACCAGCATGAGGATCGCTGAGACGAGGATGCCCTTTACAAGTACCTCCGGTCTGAACAAGTGAGAAGGAAACACTAATAATCCAAGGATAACAAACATCAGGATTTGCATCATCCAGGCAAATCCTTCAGAAAAACGGATAATGGAGTGGCGGTAGACTACTTCGGCATTGCCGATGATGATGGCCGCGACATAGACCGCGAGCAGGCCGCTGCCCTGGAAAAAAGAAGCAAGACCGTAGGTCAGCATGGCAAAAGCTGTGGCGAATACAGGGTAGAGGCCCCCTGAGTCAAGATTGATGGAATTCAGCGCTCGGACAGCTATTTTGCCAAGCACAAATCCTATTATAAGGCCCAAACCCATCTGCAGGAAGAAATCCCCGATCATCGAGGTGATTTTTGCATCTTGCGCTGTAATTAGCTCGACCATCGCTACTGTTAAAAATACGGCCATCGGATCGTTTGAGCCTGATTCTGCTTCGAGTGTCGAACGAAGCTTTGGCGTTATATTATGGCCCTTAAGGACAGCAAAAACGGCTGCGGCATCAGTCGAGCCGACGATTGCCCCAAAGAGCAGTGCTTCCTGCCAATCCAGTCCAACAATTGTTTTGGCCGCGACTGCGACGATTCCGGATGTGATCAAGACACCAGCCGTCGCCAATGACAATGAAGGTACCATCACCGGCCTGACATCCTTCCAATCTGTTTGCAGGCCGCCTTCAAACAAGATAATGACCAACGCCACCACGCCAATCAATTGAGCGAGTGCCGCATTATCGAAATAGATGAATCCAAGGATATCGCTTCCCATCACCATTCCCACCAGGATGAACAGGATCAGGGAAGGTACCCCAAGGCGTGATGAAAATCTCGTTGTCAGGACTCCCGCAATGAATAGGATCGCGGCAAGCAAAATGAATGAATTTGTTGTGAGAATATGTTCTTCCAATGAAATTCCCCCTCTGTATGTTTTTATTGATCAAGCAGTGTCCACTCTGCATGGATTTTTAAGATTATGTATGGCGCA
The DNA here is from genome assembly GCF_017912555.1 of Bacillus sp. REN3. GTDB lineage: Bacteria > Bacillota > Bacilli > Bacillales > Cytobacillaceae > Mesobacillus. Next base: position 26,740 of record NZ_JAERSD010000032.1, read on the forward strand.
GACGATTGAAAGGAGAGTGTCGACGAAATGGTAGTGAATGTCTTGATCATGTAAAAAGTCATGGGATAAAGTTCAAAAAAAAATGAGGTTTTTAGATAATCCGCATGCGATTCATCGCTAAGATTGAAATAGGATGCCGGGCGGTATCCTATTTCATCATAACATATTGCGGTTGCTTCGAAAATGATCCGGCTCAACCGTCAACTTCCAGAAAAATAAACTTGCTTCGGGACATTCTTAAGAAAAACGAGCCTCCACAATGGCTTTATAGTCTGAAATTATTTGCCAGGTTTTCCAATTCCTCAGCGGTTTGCTGCAGTACTCTGGTTGTTTCGTTAACGTTTTCAGCGTTCTGTAATTGTTCCTGCATTGACCTTTCAGACTGGCTTGTTCCTGCGGCAATTTGCTGTGAAGCCTGTGAAACTGTATCAAGTGAGTCCGTGATTTGTTCGATTGCAATGACCTGCTGCTCGATGGCCGAGGCAATATTGTTCGAGTTATCTTCGATTTCAAGAGTCGTTTCATAAATATTCTGCAATGTATTTTTCGCATTTGCGGACAAATTTTTATTATACTGGACAGCTTCCCTTGTTTTAGCAATATAATTGACGGCATCCTGGGTGTTTTTCACATTTTCATTCACGATTGATATGATCGTGGAAGCAGATTTCGCACTTTCTTCAGCAAGCTTCCGCACTTCATTGGCAACAACGGCAAAACCTTTGCCATGTTCTCCTGCCCTTGCAGCTTCGATGGCCGCGTTTAGGGCTAATAGATTGGTCTGGTCCGAAATAGTGTTGATGATTTTAACAAACTGCGTAATCTTATCTGATTGTTTTTCAAGCATCATTATGATCCCAGCAAGTTTGTTCGTGTTTTCTTCCACAGCTTCAAGGCCCTCAAGCATTTCATCAATTCTGACCGTGCCTTCTTTGGAAATGGCTGTTGAGTTTTTTGCAATATAGCTTGCCTGCTGCGCGGAGGCATTAATTTCTTCGATTCCCGCATTGATTTCTTCTAGTGTTGCCTGCATCTCTTCGATGTTTGCGTTTTGCTCTTGCGTACTTGCAGCAGCCTGCTGATTCGCTTGGGCCAATTCCCTGATTTCTTCTACAGATATGGAAGATACCTTTGTAAGGGATTCCGTCTCTCTCGTGACTTCCCTTGAGCTTGCTTGTACCTGTGAAACGATGTTTCGGAGCGAATCCGTCATGACATTGATGCTCTCAGCCAGGGCCCCGACTTCGTCCCTGGCTGAAACGGACAGATTTTTTTGCGATAGATTGCCATTGGCGATTTTGGCAGTCAATACCGTAATTTCATTAAGCGGCTTGATCAGCACGGATACGACATAGTACATGGCTCCGCTTGAGAGGGCAAGGATCGTTAGGGATAGGTACCAGATTCCCCTAACCTCTTCTTTGATTTTTTTGTTGATTTGTGACACATCGAAATCAACCCCGTATAGAGCGATGACTTTTCCACTCATATTGCTGATTGGCGCGAAACCGGTAATTTTTTCTACGGACTCCGTTTTATAAACCTCTGTAGTTGCCCGTTCATTTTCCTTGATGGCCAGCTTAGCTGCCCGATTGTAGGCCGAACCGCCTGAGTATTCGGAACCGTAGGAAACATCCTTGCTCATCATCGAAGAACTCAATGTTGGCATGGTCAATTTGTCTCCATCCAGGGTAAGGATGTAAAGGCTATGTATGAACGGATTTTCTTTGATGATTTGGTCCATTTGTTTTTGTTGTGTGACGACTCCTGGATTATTAATAGAAGGATTGGAAATGATAGCCTGCGCTTTTCCGGGTGATATCCGTTCAGCCAGCAAACTGGAAATGGTGTTTAATTCCGCTTCCATCGAATCGAGATTGCTCCTCTTGATGACATGTTGGGCATAGAGGGCGGAGGCCATGGCCATGATCAGCATGGAGATGACACTCAGGACCACGATTTTAAATTTCAATGATATGTATTTCTTTTTGCCTTTTTGCTCCTTCACAGGTGCAGTGCTGGCCAGTTTCATCTTTCTCTTCTTTTTGAAAAGCAATTCGTCCACTCCCCTTGTTTCTCTACCATGTCGAAAAAGTTTTCCATAATTGAATATACTTACCATTATTAATGGAAACATGACTTTTGTCATAGTTCAATAGTTTTTTAAAAAATATTTCGTGAATTTCGACATGTGCTAATTCAGTAGAATATTCTATCAACTATATTTTCGGCAAGATTCTCTCAACCTTAAGGCGGTTATATATAAATTGACAGATCCATCATTTTTGTTTATATTATTCTTATTCGAATATTCTCTTTTAAAGGGGAGTAGCTGTTACAGTAAAGTCGTCATTACGGGATTCCGGTCTCCGGCTTTATTGGCAACGTGAACGTTGTTGGCAAGACCTTTACTATTTTGGTAAGGGTCTTTTTCTATGTATTTAAGGCCTTTATCACTGTGGTAAGGGCCTTTTTCATTGGCTGCAGGAATATTTGGAAAAAACGTAACAGGAGGATTTCTATGGATATAACACTATTACTGGAATATGGATGGGTGCTTCTTGTACTTATTGCTCTTGAAGGACTCTTGGCGGCCGACAATGCATTAGTCCTTGCAATCATGGTAAGGCACTTGCCAGAGGAAAGCCGGAAAAAAGCTTTATTTTACGGGTTAGCGGGGGCTTTCGTTTTCCGTTTCGTTTCATTGTTCGCAATTTCGTTCCTTGTTGATGTATGGCAAGTCCAGGCAATTGGGGCGTTATACCTGTTGTTCATGTCATTGAACCATATCGTCCGGAAAGTCTTTATTAAAAATAGAGGGGACAAGGAAGGGACGCAAAAAACTGATGAAAGGAAGAAGAGTGGTTTCTGGATGACTGTTTTAAAGGTCGAGCTATCGGATATTGCTTTTGCAGTAGATTCAATCCTTGCAGCTGTGGCGCTAGCAGTTATGCTTCCGGATACTCCGCTCCCGCAAATTGGCGGACTAGATGGAGGAAAATTCCTTGTCATTTTTGCAGGTGGGATGATTGGATTGATTATTATGCGTTTCGCTGCCAATATGTTTGTCAAGCTTCTTCATAGCCGGCCCGGCCTTGAAATTGCCGCATTCGGCATTGTTGGATGGGTTGGCGTTAAGCTGGCAGTCTATACTCTTTCGCATCCAGCCTTAGGGGTATTGAATGAGAGCTTCGCCCATTCAATGGAATGGAAAGTAAGCTTTTATGTTGTATTGATCGGGATTGCAGTTGCAGGCTGGTTCCTGTCAAAGGATAAGAAGTCCGGAACAGAAAAGATGGCATCCTGATAAAACGCGAGAGCTGCTCAGGATAAACAAGCCAATCGGGACAGTATCCAAAGTTTGGCAATGTGATTCTTATGCTGGCAAATACAAAGTGAACAAGGGAAACCCTGATTGATAGGGCTTCCCTTGATTATCTTTCCATATTAGCTAAAAGAATTCTCAATAGTATCAGAAGCTTGGGAAGAAGAATAAAATTAATGCAGCAAACAGGGAAGAGCTTGCCCAGGTTATGAATAGTTTTTTCTCTATCTTCATCGAAGCATCAACAGTATGAACAAGTGATAGCACAAAGAGGTTTATAAGAAACAAAAAGTAATAAGCTGCAATAAATAAAATCCATTTATGCGAAGCAATCAAATTTTGAAGAGTTGTCGCAAAAAACAAGAAAATGAATAGGAAGAATGAAATCACCAACCATATAAAAATGACGATGAACATTTTATTCCAAACCTTGTGCTCCATAAACCCTTCGCCTTTTTTTGCGTAATTATAAATGAATTGGTTACATACAAAAAGCAGGATTGAAATGGCGATAGCGAAAATCAATTGTTTTATGACAACATTTTCGATCCTTATTTTACCGTGTTGAAAATGATAATTAGCTATGAAGGTAAAGAGAAACAAAACCAGGATATTGAAAGATTGTTTGAGAGTATATTTCTTCATTATACTTTCACTGATAATGCTTTTTTTAATACTTTTTTCACTTTAAATGCACCCCACAGGACAATCGTTACTGTTATGGCAGAAATAGTATATTGCAGGAGGTTTGCCATTTCTATACTATTTGCTGCGTGAGTTTCTGGCGTGTAAATGTAAGTTAAAATAATACCTTGGACTAAGTCAGCTAGGCCGATTGAAATGAATACTACGATAAATAATCCCATTAATTTTTTCATCTTCCTTCCTCCTTATCACTTTGCTTCTACGAAATAGTAACGAAAAGGTTTCAAACCATCTTGATCCTTATACTCGATTCACCCAAGGTCCAAGCAGGAAGGACTTGAAACAGTTGTTTTTAAATGGCCCCTTCTTTGTGTACTAATGCCTTAATGTTTATGTTTTCTGCCATGCCAGCGGGAATCTGCTGTCAATGACTGCGATTTTCAATGTATATGCGTTAGTTGGCCGCGATAAGGGTATAATTTAAAAACAAACGTTAATGTGAATCGTTTATCATGCATCATCGAACCTATTTTATTGCAACAGGAGGTGTTTGCCTTACCATAGTAAGGCTTGCCAATTGATCCTTACAAACTTGCTGCTAGTGGCATTATTGATTGCATTGACAGGTTTTTTTGTAGCAACAGAATTCGCGATTGTGAAAGTCAGGAGTTCAAGGATAGACCAGTTGATTACTGAGGGGAGGAAAGGGGCACAGGCCGCAAAACATGTAATTACCCATTTGGATGAGTATCTTTCAGCATGCCAGCTAGGAATCACCATAACTGCTTTGGGGCTTGGATGGCTCGGGGAACCGACAGTTGAGGATATCCTTCATCCGCTATTTGAAAAATGGAATATGAATGAATCGCTAGCCGGGATCTTATCCTTTGGAATCGCTTTTGCATCGGTGACATTCCTGCACGTCGTTGTCGGAGAATTGGCGCCTAAGACGATTGCGATCCAGAAAGCGGAATCGATTGCACTCAGCTTTGCACGGCCGATCATCTTGTTTTATAAAATTATGTATCCATTCATATGGGTATTGAATGGTTCTGCGCGGCTCCTCGCAGGATTATTTGGTTTGCAGCCTGCGTCAGAGCATGATGTGGCCCACTCTGAGGAAGAACTGAGGATCCTTTTGTCGGAGAGCTATGAAAGCGGGGAAATTAACCAAAGCGAGTTGAAATACGTTAATAATATTTTTGAATTCGATGAGCGGATCGCAAAGGAAATCATGGTACCGAGGACGGAAATTGTTGGTCTGGATATCTCTGATTCCATTGAGACAATCATCGGGATTATCCAGGAGGAAAAATATACACGCTATCCGGTAATTGATGGAGAGAAGGACAATGTATTAGGGATGATCAATATCAAGGAAATCCTTACTGCCAAACTGACGGAAACGGAATATCGAAGGGAAGCTGTCCTGCAGGACTTTTTGAAGCCAATCATCCGTGTCATTGAAACGGTGCCGATCCATGATCTACTCGTTAAAATGCAGAAAGAACGGATCCACATGGCAATTCTGCTGGATGAATACGGCGGAACATCCGGGCTGGTGACAGTGGAGGACATACTTGAAGAAATTGTCGGCGATATCCGTGATGAATTCGATGCTGACGAGGTCGCAGAAATCAGGAAGGTGGCTGATGATCATTATTTGTTCAGTTCCAGGATATTGATAGAAGAAGTCAATGACCTTCTTGGCATTCATTTGGACGAAGAAGATGTCGACACGCTTGGCGGCTGGTTCATGACCAGGAAGATGGATGCTGAAGTTGGTGACGAATTAATAGAAGAGGGATATCGCTTTAAGGTAAGAGAAATTGATGAATACCACATTCTTTATTTAGAAGTGACAAAAGCCAATGATTAAAGATCCATTGCGGGGCTTTTTTATTCAAGGATTTTGGGAGAAGTACTGATTGGAATGGAGATGCAAGGACTTCCGTGACTGAATATCCTTCGTGCGCAGGACAACGGTCTATGCCCCGTGGAAACTGCCGCAGTGCCTAAGTTTGAGGTGCCTGATGGAAGGGCTGCGGATGGTTTGAACGGTGAACGGACAAAATCGTGAAAATGACCTCGGCCATATCTGGAGTGCGGCTTTTTAAAGATAAACAAAGTAAAGAAAGACGCCTTGTTGGCGTCTTTCCTGCGTATTGAGGCGGCCAGGCTGCACGCCACATCGTGCATTTCCAATAGGAGTGCCGGCCGGCTTACACAATTCAGCTCATCGCTCAATCACTATACCATTCAATAGGGGAGCAAAGCAAGAGGGAAAATTAAATATGGTTTAAGGACTTTAAGGAACCGGGTAAAAACAATAGGAATAAAACAGAGAAGGGAAACAACATGAAAATAAAGACAGCATGGATCATTTTTATCATCGCTTTGATTGCTACCCTCACTGCTTTTTCCATCTATGATGGGAAAACAGAGAAGGAGGGGGAGGACAAGCTGGTTGTAGCGTTTGGGGACTCACTGACGTACGGCTATGGCGATGAGAAGGGAAGAGGGTATATCGACACCCTTGAGAAAAAATTGAATATCCAAAACAGAGAGGATTATCATTTTACAAATGAGGCAATTTACGGTCTTGAATCCTCCGGAATTTTGGATCAGCTTGCGGATATCCGCATCAGCAGCAAACTGGACGAAGCGGATTACTTCCTCTTGTTCATTGGGACGAATGATTTGATCAACAGCAACGGGGGCAATTTGGCTAATATTGACCCTGAATCAATTGAAAAAGGCCAGGAGGTTTACCTTCAGAACCTTGAGGCTATTTTGGATAACCTGGAGGAAAGCAGTAGCGGCGCTCCCATCCTCTTGCTTGGATTATACAATCCATATCCGGATTCAAACCGGATTGAAGCCATCATCGATGAGTGGAACAAAGAAATCATCAGGCTTGCAAAAGAAGATAAAAAGATCACTTACATTCCGACAAATGATCTATTCAAAGGAAAAGGGAAGAAAGAATATTTCAGTGATTCGCTCCACCTGAACAGCAAAGGCTACAACCTTGTTGCCAACCGGATACTCGAACGATACCCATTTCAATAAAGACCCGGTAAGCCTGGCAGATTCTCTGCCGGGCTTTTTTAATTGAAACCAACCTGCTCGGGAATTCGTTATATAGAGTAAGTAAGTAAATTTGAAAGGAAATGCAAAGTGAAGAAGAAACTTTTCGGCAGTGTGCCAATGACGTTTGTGCTGGTTCTGATCGTTTTCTTTTTATATTATCAGTTCATTATGAATCCCGGAGTGAACGAAGATGCCCCGCTGCCAGACGGCTTGCATCCTGCCGTCGATCACAATAAAAACCTTTTGATCAGCAAGGCAGGAGATAAAGGGATCAAAGTCATCATAACAGATGGATTCCGCAGTATCCCGGAGCAGGATAGTTTATACGAAAAAGGCAGGTCGGACGAAGGGGAAATTGTCACCCATGCAAAGGGCGGGGAATCCTATCATAACTTTGGGCTCGCCATTGATTTTGCGATTTTGAACAATGCCGGGAGCCCTATATGGGATACAGATTATGATGGGAATGGCAATAGCCAGTCGGATTGGATGGAGGTGGTCGCCATCGCAAAGGAGCTTGGCTTTGAATGGGGTGGCGATTGGGAGCATTTCAAGGATTATCCGCACCTTGAAATGAACTTTGGGCTGAGCACGAATGAATTGATGCAAGGGAAGCGGCCGCCCGATGGCGCGCTGGCCTCATCACAGGATTAGCATGAAAAAAGCATCGGCAATGCCGATGCTTTCTAATTATTTGTGGTTGGAAACTGCCACTTTCTGATGGGGCTTCCCGGTTTTGAAGAATTGTTTGAGGATTAGCGATGGCCCTCCCAGTACAAAAAGGTACCTTGCTTCAATGACCTGTTTCATGAAAGCGGCGAATAGTCCACTGATTTTCAATCCAAACACTTTTCCTACCGCAACCTTATTGCCAATGGAAGCAACGGTTCCTTTATGATGGTATTCGAAGGCCTTCAAAGGCTCACCTCGAAGGCAGGCAATAATATTTGGCCCGCAAACCTCTGCTTGCTGGATGGCAACTTGGGCTGTTGGCGGCAGGCAATTGGTTTCATCCTTCCGGAAGAAGGCCGCATCACCGATGCAAAATACATTTTCCATTCCTTCCACCAGAAGGTTGGAATCGACGGGAATCCTTCCCTTCTTGATTGGCACAGCCAAGTTTTCCAATAGTCTATTTCCCCGTACTCCGCCTGACCAAATCAATGTCCTTGATGGCAGTTTAGCGCCATTATCGAGCGAGATGGAGGTTGGAGAACATTCGAGTATTTTTGTTGAAGTCATTAACTCAACACCATGCTTTTTCAGATAGTCAGTGGTGAATTTGATTGCTTCCTGATCGAATCCCGGTAATAGGGTATCGGAGGCTTCGATGTTAATGATCCTGGTTTCGGCCAACGGAATATTGTAGGTTTTGCACAGCTCAGGAATTGCTTCCACTAATTCACCGACCATCTCGATGCCAGTGAATCCTGCGCCAGCTATCGCAAAGGTCAGCCTTGAAGGGTCATGGTCTTCCTTGTAGGCTGCGAATTGTCTCAGCAGATGATTGTAAATGGCTTTAGTGCTTCTGAAGCTGCTGATCTTGAATGCATTTTCCTCTACCCCAGGTATTCTGAAGGTGTCCACTTCAAAGCCAAGGCAAATTACCAAGTAATCATATTCCACTTTTTCTCCCGATTCGAGGATAACCTGCTTGTTTTTGAAATCAGCATCCTTAATGGTCCCTTTCTTGAATTGAACCTTATTCGTCTTCAGCAAATCAGGTATATGGAGAGTAATCCTTTCGTCAGAAGCGGTTCCGGCGCCAGTCTTATGAAGCTGGGTCGAAATATAGTGGTAATCGTGCTTATTGATGAGAGTGACTTCCGCTTCGCCATTCCTCAGCTTCTTCTCCAACTGACGGCTGGTAATCAAGCCTCCATACCCTGCACCGAGAATCACGATTTTTGGAGTTTTCATTTTTATTCCTTCTTTCTTGGTAAGTTATCATGTGAATGATTTCACATAAAGACGCAAAAAAAAAATGAATGAACATGGTGATAGAAAGACGCCCTAATGTGAACTATTTCACAATCATTTCTTTATTAATATCTTACGATAAATAGTTCTTTTCTGCAAGGAAAAAATCAGGTTAATTTTAACAAAATATCGACACGAGTTTCGTTATAATTGATGAGATTGAGCGGGGGAGGATTCAATAACACAGCTGGTAAAGACAGACCTCTTGGCAAAAAGCGGATTCTTGGTGACTATTCCAGTGTATTTCCGCTAAAAGAAAGAGGGTGTCCCAAAAGTATAAACTTTTGGGCACCCTCTTTATTTTTGAGACTGCTTGGAAAATAGTCCGTTGAT
>NZ_JAERSD010000033.1 GCF_017912555.1 Bacillus sp. REN3
TATACGGACATTATAATCGACTAATTCTGGACAGGCAACACCGTCAACTTTCGGAAATATAAGGGTGTCAAAAACATTATATCAACAATTAGTTCGTAAATAGATATTATCGCACTCTTATTTTAATTCATTATGTAATCATCAATGCTTGTGAAAAGTAAGACAAAGGGACGGGTACAGCGTCTCATTCATGAGTGAAATGTTAAGTTGTCAAACGGGCCTGAGTTTGATTTACAGTTGGCAATAAAAAGTTAGTTGTTAGCATATTTGCAGAGCCGGAACTAGTCGAGAAACCTTGCAGCTGAGATTGAGGGAGTTGATATAAGGGTTAAGAAGTAATGAGGTTAGAGAAAAAGTAGTCAAATAAGCTATGATGGTCTGGACCTTACCTTGGTTCAGGCTTTTTTTATGATGATTTTATAAATAATTTATTGAGACTGGGTTATCATAGGTGGAAAGAAAAATCCGTCATTGTCTACTAATGTACATATTTATCCTTTTTGAAGAATGGTAAAATAAGTTATAAGAAAGTACAGACAATTTAACGCTTCATGCGATTAAAGAACAGTTGGGACTGGTTAATATGACAAGAAGGTGGATGATAAGAGCTGGAGATAATAATGAGTTAATTCCAATATGGAAGGAAAAGGGGATAGCTTCTATTGGATGGCCGCAATTTGGTAATCCCAAACAGTATGTATCAAAGACTGAGATGGTCACCAAAGCAAACGAGATTTATAGTGACGAAAAACTTCAAACCAGGAGCAGTTGAGTGAACCAAGTTTGGCGTTTTAGTAGAGAGATTCAAAGTGGGGATCGTATTATTTCATATTCTAAAGATAAAAGAGAATATATAATTGAAAAGGTTATTGAGCCTCACTTTTTCAACAAATCAATTGGAAACCCTGATTATCCAAATACTTTAAAGGTTAATTGGGAAAATAAAACTGTTGAGCGAGATAATTTATCCCAGGCAGCAAAAAATAGTCTTGGTTCAGTTTGTTTTAACAGTCTTTAGAGTGGATCAGTGGGGGGATGAGTTAGAAAAGTTACTGGATAATTCCTTCGTTCCACCGATTGATGATTCGGATAAAAAAGAGGAAGAAAGTGAAATTATAAAAGATTTAGTGAGTAAAGTTTTGGTTATGGTTGAAGATAAGGTGGATAAGCTTAATCCTTGGCAAATGCAAGACCTTGTAGGCGGTCTTTTAAAAGCTATGGATTACAATGTTCAGATAAGTCTTAAGGGTCCAGATGGTGGAGTGGATGTCTTAGCTAATAAGGATGCATTTGGTTTTGAAAAGCCAATTATCAAGGTTCAAGTCAAGCACCGTAAAGTATCTGCATCGGCACCCGAAATTCAACACCCCCTTGATGCAAACAGTCTATTTATATCAACGGGCGGTTTTACATCTCATGCAGAAGCTGTAGCCAGACATAACTCTGTTAGGCTAGTAGATTTAAAAGAATTAGTTAAACTTGTAGTGCATTGGTATGAAAAGATGCCAAACGAAGCTAGAGCATTATTACCACTCCAAAAGGTTTATGTACCAGAAGTATAGTTTTAAGGATGATTACCATGGAACAAATTGATTTTATATTGGATGATATTGTACAAATGAAAAAGAAACATCCCTGTGGGACCAATAGTTGGAAAATCATACGGTTAGGTGCTGATATAAGGATAAAGTGTATGGGGTGCAAGCATAGCGTATTAATTCCAAAAAGAGACTTTCTAAAGAAGGTTAAAAGTATAGAGAAAAAAGCGCCTGAAATTAAAAACACCATCACTCCGAACGAGGTTAGTAGTACTCCTTTCAAGTGGCCAACATTAAATGTACTTGAATTAGAATCTGATACCAATAGTGATCCTGTTTTTAAAGAACAATCGAATCTCAATAAACTGGGTTATAAGATTACGGGGATGAATCGCGAACAAAGATGGTTGATTTTGACCAAGAGGGCAATTCCAGAATTAGGATTAAAGGAAGTTGTTATGACGATTGCCTCACATGTAAGGAATCGGAAAAGGCAAGTAGAAGGAACTGAGAAATTTCGTTATGCCATAGGGGAATGGGAACATGACTTGATGAGGTTAAAAAAGGATTATTATCAAGCGGATTTTATATGGCCAAGGTAAACAAGATTAAGGAGAGTATGGATTGAAGGATGAATTTATAAACTTTTATAGGAAAGAACTCGGAGTATGGAACCTTGTGTATCGATATATGAACAGATGGTTACTAGGTTCATACATTCTTGCTTTTCTAGGATTAATTATTACGTCTTTAGTACTTTTATTTTCACAAGCTTCTTTGTTAGTTGTATTCTTATTCTTTCTTCTATTAATTATTGAAGGATTTATTTTGAACTTTCACAATAAAAAAATTATAGAAGAAAGGTATAAGATATCTAAAAGGGATCAAGGTACAACTTGGGGTGGCCCTCTATTTTCAAAGATGAAGTCTGAAAAGTTGGAATCGTATGTGGTAAAAAAATTGGATTCAAAAGAGCAACTTGAGAAATTAATAGTAATTTTATATAAAGAAGCGGAAAGAAGAAAATTCTCTGGGATTTTTGTGAGAGGATTAGGTTTAGGCTTATTTTTACCGCTCTGGAATTACTTTATGAAGTGGGTTTTTGGAAATGAACTTACAGAGGTAAATACAGCTATTGCATTATTTATAATCATGGTGATATTAATTGGGCTGATTGTATTCATTATATCTATCATAAAAGTAATATTGCTAGATTATTTTGATAGAGAATCCACTCGAATAAATGAACTGGTGAATATGTTAGAGGATATATCCTTAAAACCATTAAATTTTCATAACAAAATTAAACATTAGTTATGTATGGGAAAAGTTGATTGGACTTATCTTTTTTAACAATTTATTAGAATATCGGAGGAGTAAGACGGTTCTCCTGGCATCGTTGCTGCTTCTATTGCTAGAAGAATAAAATTTATCTCAAGAACCTTCCCTATGAAAAACTAGTTTAGATTCGTTAAGTGAAAAAGGAAACATATTAATTAAGTAATAAAAATGACGAGAGATAATTGTTCTCTCGTCTATTTATTTTATAAATGCTAAAATTGAACTGGGTTTTATTTCATAAAAGTGCCTAGTCACTCCCCGGTTCTTGTCGAATGGTTTGTCAACATCTTGGAGTGTGTAATAGGCACTTTTACCTTTTATTCCTGATTTTTGTTCACACCATCCCACCAATCAAATCCAACTGCTCCTTTATCCCCCTCCAGTTCCCACTTAAGTCGAGTGTTTTGACACTAATCCGGTTTCCGCCCATTTGATATTCGTTGTCAGGGGTAATGTCCTCATCTGTTTTGGCATATAGAAGCAGGCCGCTTACATTTCCGCTGCCATACCGGTCTTTATTTTTCACATAGGTGTAGATCTGGTAGAGGTTGCTGGAAATGATGGTGCTTTTGTTGTATAAAGAATTAGTCTGCATGCTCCTGCCGTAGTATTTGGCGTCGATGATGAGTGTTCTTGGACCGTGGGTCAGTGTGATATCCGATTTCATTGCAGGCAAGAATTCGGTCATTCCGTCGTCAACAACCCAGTCGATATAGGATGCTTTTGCCGCATATTGTGGATATTCCTTTTGGTAATATCCGAGCAGGAATTTTTCAAAAAGCCTATGCATCTGCTGGTCGTCAAGAAACTGTTTCATTTTGTACTCGCCATTATCGGTACTTATGAGGAGCCCTTTAATGACCAGTTCGCAAATATTCATGAGCATTTTATAAGAAGCGTTATGCCTATGATAATTTAATGAACTCCATTTTATGGATTGGGGGACGATGATTCCGACATTTTCGAGAAACAACATTAGTTTCCGCAGTTCCTTCTGATTGGTTACTTTTACATTGCCATGGCGAAGCAAGAGCAGCATTGTTGTCTTTAATATTTGATTGAATAAGGTGTTTTCGGAAAACTCATCAAAATGGCAAACCATCCGCCGCTTTAAAAAAGTGTTTTGTTTGATGGAAGTGGTCGAATCAATTTTGCCGCGCAAATTCCCGGTTTCTTCAGTATTTGATATATAACTCTTGTGCAGCCTCCGCTTGATTTGATTGGAGGCTCCCCGTATCAAAATAGCTGCCATTAGATCATGAATGTTTTCGAATTCATCGGATTGCAGACTTTTATACTCAGTTTCATTCAATGACTGATAAGCGTAGGCAAGCATATAATAGATATTTTTTATTTTAATCACGAATGGCACCCCGGAGTTTGGAGGTCCAGTACTCCATCTTGGAAGATTCATCGAACCAGTATTCATTGAGAAGTGGGATGAGTTCGTATTCCAAGACTTCTTCAAGCCATTCCTGGTCGATTTCCTGGTCCGTTGAGAAATAACTATGGCCTATCCGGAAGCCGCTGCCTAATGATGCATCCTCAGCAATTGCTTTATTCAGGGCAATGACCGTATCAATCAACCTGTCAAAGTTGCTGTTTGCTATGTTTTCCTGGTACAGTTTGAATCCTTCGCTCTCAAAGGCGGGTTCAAATTCATAAAAAGCAAACCGGCGGCGGAGTGCGTAGTCAATCATGGCAAGGCTTCTATCGGCGGTATTCATCATCCCGATGATATAGACATTTTTCGGGACGGAAAATTGTTCGTCTGAGTATAAGAGCCTCAATTCTTTCCCGCGCTTATCACTTTCTATCAACATCAGCAATTCCCCAAAGATCTTACTCAGGTTTCCTCGGTTGATTTCATCTATGATAAAGAAATATGGCTGCTCATCCTCAGGCTCCGCTTCTTTGCAAAATTCATAGAAAGGGCCATTTGATAAGCTGAATCCTTTCTCGGTAGGACGGTACCCCATGATGAAATCCTCATAGCTGTAACTCTGGTGGAACTGGATGGTCTTGACCCGGCTCGTATCTTTAGCTCCAATGATGGAATAGGCTAGCCGCTCCGCAGTATACGTTTTTCCCACACCAGGTGCACCCATTAAGATGAGATTTTTCTTTCGAAGCAGAAGGTTTTTCAGGGTGTTGTATTGGTCTTCGTTCATATAGACTTCAGATAAAAAGTCATCTGCTGTATACTCTGGATACTGGGTTGGTTCAATATCACTTGTTATTTCACTTTGTTCTATATCGAACGTTTCTTCGAGTTTCTTATAATAGTCTGTATAAGGAGTAATATCCGTCAGTGTTTTCAGGACGATTTGCCCTTCATGGTCCCACTCTCCTTTGTGGGTCCAATTCACCGAACGAATATGCTTGTACTCATTTCTGCTACTGTCATATCTATAGTCTGATGATACGATCCCTCTGCCGATGATTTTCTTCAGGCCTTTTTTCACAAAAATTACATCGCCTTTTTTCATTTCATTGGCAAATTGCCAGGTCAAGTGCCCGGCGTTTTTATATGAAAATTCTTCGCCGTATATTTCCTTCATTTTCGCTTTCATGGCTTCCTTTGTTGAATATTGGGTTAAATCTCCAAGGCCGTCCCAACCGACTCCCATGATTTCTTTGACGTAGAATTCTTCCCACATTCTTGAACCTTCACCGGGGGCATATATCCAATACCTTTTCTTATCTGGCACAGTTTTAGGATGAGGTTCTGATTGGCCGGTGATAGGAACATGATGATAATTTCCGTCAATAATACTCTCGATCACCAATTCCTGTTCCGGTTTCACCCGAAAGTTGGTGGCTCCGGGATATGTTAAAATCTCCATTCTTTTTGTACGGTCATCCTGAAGCAAGGTTGAGCGTTCCGCTACGGGATCGATAAATTTTCGCTCAAGTTCAATATCCACGGCAAGGTAGGGTTCGCGATTCAATTTCTCGCTTCGGTTGTAGGGGTCTTCCTCATCCGGTTCAGCCATATATGGGTCATTAAGAATGGTTCCAGAGGCAACTATGCCAGCATTAGAGCCGGACAACCATATATACACTTTATCGCTTTTCTTTATTTGCTTCTTGTTCTGATTAACAGCCCAGGTGATTTCATCAAGATCCTGAACCGCTCCAATGACGTCATAATATTTGGGGTTGCCTTGAAAAATCCAGCAGGAAGGCTGTTCGTACTCCTTTAAAAATTTTCCGTATTGAATAAGGCTGTTTGAAAATGCGCGGTTGCCAGCCGCCAGATCGACTTCATGAAAGTTGGGAGCAGAAGTGATTATTTCATAGATTTCTTCGAAAGTATTGGAAGATGTAATCTTGAATAAATCCTTTTCAGTGAGACCTTCTAAATCCAGTTTAGCAGCAGCATTTTTTAACGCGGTTGTGTATGCATTGATGGTTGCTTTCTTATAAGGTTCCCCGTTCGATTTCTTTTGTCGACCCATCCAGTTCTGGAAATCTGTTCTTAAATATGTATCTGGCATCCGGATATTCCTCCATTTCCAATATATTAAACTAGTGAATATCTATATCATAGCAAAGTGGGGTGGAGGGTGAAAATTTGAAGTGGAGGTGAGCATGGGGACGGTTCTCCTGACAACCTTGGTGTTGCGGTTGTTAAAGTGAGCTGTTGGTTGTCACAAGAACCGTCACTATGATAACCCCTTAATTTTCATTTTTTAAGACTTTTATCCTATTAAAAATAAAGATGTTTATTTGGATATTTGTGGAATTATATAACGGTTGTGTCTAAATGTGCAGGAGTGGTTATCAATAGGCTTAAGAGTGCTTCTTTTGACGATTTTCAGTCTGCTGTTAGTGAGAAGCCATCCAGCCGGTATATTTTTTACAGTGTTAGTGTTTTTGGGAAGATGGGATAAATGTGAAGAAAAAGCAAAGAAATAACCAAACAGATTTTAAACTTGCTAAGTATTATTATGTGATTTTTCGTTTTTTCGGGAGTGCAGTTTCTGGTTACCTAGTAGTTGAATCGGCACTGCAAATATTTGTAAGCTTAGAGAAGGAGCGGATTTTTGGGGTAGTAATCTTCGCACCTTTATCCATATTGTTCGTCTATTTGGCTTTCAAAATGGCAATTCAGGGATATCAAGCTTCAAAGGCAAAAAGCGTTCAGGAATTACCATAAAGGTAAGCAGAGGGACGGTTCTCCAGGAAACCTTGCTATTCCTTTTGGCTGAAGGAAACTGTTGGTTGTCACGAGAACCGTCCCCATAAAAACCTCAAACCTAGGAGTGGTTATGATTTATGAGTGTTTCTTTTGATGAGCTTTTGGCTGCGGCTATTGAGGGGCCTTCTGGTCGTTTTTGTTTTTATAAGGCGTTGGTGGAGCTTGAACTGTTCGTCATTGGTTCGGTGGAGGATGATGAGACTTTGAATTTGAAGTACATCGAGGAGGGTGGGGAGCTTATGCTGCCTGTTTTTACGAGCCGGGAGAAGTTCGAGGAGATTTTCAAGTCTGAGTATCCATATGTAAGGATTCAGGCGGAGCTCCTGTTGGAGATGGCGGGGACGGACATTCCATGGCTGGTGAATCCTTTTACCGGGATGAGCAAGAAAATCATCCGGGAAGAGCTTGAAACCTTGAAGGATGGCCGGATCCTGCATTATTTTTTCGAACAGCTTAGCGACGAGGAGAAAGAACAGATCCTGACTGAGCAAATGGAAGAACTTCCTGAGGAGGTAATGGATGTGCTGCGAACATGTCTTAAGAAGTTCCCTTCTGTTAAAAAAGCCTACCTGGTAAACTTGTTTGATCCTTCTGCTGCTGGTCCGGCTTTCCCGCTTCTGGCAGTGGAGGTGGAAGCTGTGGAAGAAGGGTTGGTCAGAGAACTTTTTGGCGCTATCAATCATCAGGCAGAGCCGCAAATCGAAGTCATGATTCTCGACGAGGGGTTCCCGCTGGCCGCCTCCATTGTCGAGCACACCAGGCCATTTTATTTTCGTGAGTCGGTTGATGAGTTAAGGACATTGTTTGATTAGGAGGTCGACGGGTGTCAAAGATTGAGATTAAAATAAATCAGGTCAAGGCGGCGAACAGGGATTTAGTCAATCTGTCCTCACGGGTGGAGAATGAGGAAAACCGGATTTCTTCCCTCAGGAGCCAGGTTGATGGCCGGATCGCCAGCCGCCGGAACATCGGAAGGAACTTGAGTGAAGCAGCCGCAAAGGCGAGGGCAATTGATAAAAAGCTGGGTAAACTGAATCAATTCGTTGATGCATCGATGGATTTATATGTGAAGGCGGATAAGAAGGCGGATCGATTCAGAGAACCGGATAAGAAATCGATCTGGGAAAAGATCGCAGACGGTTTTAAGACAGCGAATGATATAAGGAAAGGATTCCGCAAGGGAGTTGCAGAGGCTCTTTTTTCAACAGTTGAAGGTATTTGGAATGCCGTCACCCATCCGATAAAGACGGCCAACGGAATGATCTATGCCATCGGCCATCCCGTGGAAACCGCCAAAAGCATCTGGAAGTCCATCTCCGACTCCTGGAAGAACGATGTCATAAACGGCGATGCCAAAAGCCGTTCTGAATGGTTCGGCCGCGCCGTCGGTGAAGCCGCCCTGGCGATTGTCGGAACAAAAGGCGTCGACAAGGCCGTGAAGGTGGCCAAAGGGGCAAGGGTTGTGAAGGAGGATGGAGGAGCTAGGGTTGTTAGGCCGGAGACTATTGAGAAGAAGGATGGCGTGGGCAGGGATGGAAAATCTGTGACCCCTGAGACGAGAAATAGCGGAGTAGGTGTTGGAACAAAGAAGGTTCCGCAGAGGATAGACAGTAAAGAGGTAAAGGGGGACAATGGTAGTAAGGGTATAGTTAAAACTAGACCTTCTTGGAGACAGTCTGAAATTGATGTAGAGAAGGATTTCCCTGATTATAACGCTCAAAAGTCATTTAAAGATGGTAAAGAAGTACCTTATGGAGAAAAAGGTAGTTCTAGACCAGATTTGTATCGGACTGGGCATAGTATTGAGGTGAAAAATTATATAATTACTACTCCAAGCGGACGGAGTAGATTGGTTAATAATGTGTCAAAACAGGTAGAAAAAAGATTAAGTGATTTGCCTAATGGTACAAAACAGTCTGTTATAATTGATATTAGAGGACAAAGTGTATCAGATGAGATAGTAGAAGAATTGTATGAAAAGATTGTGAATAAAACAAATGGTAAAGTAGATATAAGGTTTAAAACAAATTGATTGAGGTGAGAAGAATGGCTGTGGGCTTTAAGGTGAAATATTATTGGTATCAAGTCGGGCACGGCGATTTCTTACACTCTTTTTTCTCTACAATAAGCTATCATTTAGAACAAAATGGATGGGGCACTGAATATCCTTTTTTGTTAAATGAACTGTATAATGGGAAACTTGAGAATAAGAATATTGATAGCGCTATATGCGAATTAGAAGCAATTAAAAAGGAATTACAGAAATTTAGTCCATCACAAGTAGTATGGGATATTGAAGACTTATCTAAGAGACCGCCTTGGGGAGATAATATTAGTAAAGATATTACAAACTTATCTAATTATTTTATAACAAGTGAGGGCGAGGACTTAATAGATATATTAATGAAAGCATTAGAAAAGGGACAAAAAACTAATTCGGATGTTTTTATAGAAAGTATATAAATAATTTTCTTCCAATGATGATCTTGAAATTATATCAAGGTCATTTTTTATTGGTTAAGGAGGAAACGGAAACCTAAATATGGAAGAAGCTCGAAAATACATGGTCTAATGCGCTTAAAGAAGGCGATGAAGTGAAAGTCAAAATTACCCCCAACTATTCGGGGGATTCTAAACGTCCAGTAAGCTTTAATATTAAGTATAAAATTGGTGATGATGACTGGGAAATTAGGAGATTTGATAATGTGCGAGGAGGAAAGAAAAATGAATGAAGAACAGTTAGACAGATATTATCAGAGTATAGCAGAGGCGTTAATAGATACTATACCTGAAGAATGGTCCAAGGTTTTCCTATATGGTGAAATTGTTGAAGGTTCTCAGACTGCTTACTTTTATTATAATTCAGAAAGCAGTGACCAACTAGTATACAGCCATGATATTCCAGAATTATTTACATTCAGGGAAGCCGATTACACTGAAAAGTGGAATACGTTAGTAAATTACATTCAAGACTTATGGAATGAATTCAAGGATAACGAACAAGAGCCTTGGACGAATTTCACATTGATATTGGACAATGAAGGCAGGTTTAAAATCGATTATAATTATGATGATTTATCAAATATAGACTTACATGAAAGAAAAACAATTTGGAAATATAGATATCTCGGTCTTATGCCTAAAAGTAAATCGGGAAGAAAATATTTAGAAAGGTACTTAGAATCGCTTAAATAAAATACGAATAGAACAAATACAAGATTATCTATATTAGTATTAACCTTGAGTCTTTCAAGGTTTTATTGTGTGAGTTCGATTATTCTAAGGTACAATTAATATTTTTCTCTTCAACAACCTTGAAAGGCATTGAATAGTCTTTCAGGGTTTTATTTTTCTGAACAGTTAGAAGGGGATTATGTAATTTTGTTAAATCTAACCTTAAATACTTTACTTCAGTGGGTGAAATTAATTGTGAGCATGGGTGTGAGCATGGGGACGGTTCTCATGGCAACCCAGCTTTTATCGTGGTGGCAGGAATTTTAGGTGTGCACAAGAACCGTCCCTCTGCTGAAATCATCGACAATGTATTTACTGATTTTGGTATAATTACTGTTGGAGATTACTTTAGGGAGTATTTATAGAAGAGCCAATTTGAGAGATAGATGTGTCTTGAAAGAAAGGGACAGCACCTCATGAAAATCAATCCAAAGGAAGGTGACCCACCATTGAACCATAACCAGGAAAACACCAGCAATCCCAAACCCTCCTCCAAAGAACGCCTAATCAAATTACAAGAACTTCTAAGAAAACACACGGATGAAGATAACCAGTTTAAACTGGATGAAATTCTTGATCTTTTTTACGAGGAATATAAAATCCATGCTGGTAAGAAAGCGATCCGGGATGATTTGAAGGCGCTGGAGGAGTCGGAGATTTTTGATGTGACGGTCAACCAGGAGAAGGATGGGGTGGAGAAGTATTATAGCCACCAGCAGCGGATGTTTGAGATTCATGAACTTCGCTTGCTGATTGATGCGGTTTCGTCTGCCAAGTTTATTTCGACGAAGGAAACGGAGGACTTGGTGGACAAGATCAAGCAGCTGACGAGTATCCATCAGGCGAAGCAGCTGGGGAACCGGATGATCCTATCTGAAAGTTCGAAGAATGAAAATACGAAAATCAAGTATTCAATCCATACGTTGCACACGGCGATCCTCTCCAGCCAGTATATCCAGTTCAAATATGGCCGGTATAACTTGCAGAAGGAGTTCAAGTTGAGCCATAATGGGGATTTCTATCAGCTGAAGCCGTATGCCTTGGTATGGCATAATAACTTCTATTATTTGATTGGTGAATACCTGCCGACGGAGGAAATCCGCCATTATCGGGTTGACCGGATGAGGGATGTTGCGGCTCTTGACGAAACTTTTGTCCGTGATCCAGGGTTTGATGTCTCGAAGTATACAGAGAAGCTGTTTCACATGTATTCGGGGGAAGAGGCGCTGGTTGAAATTGAATTCAACGCGGATTTAATCAATGTCGTGATTGACCGGTTTGGACGGGGAGTGAACATCCGGCCAATTGGGGAAGAGAAGTTTCGGATTTCCACGCAGGCCATCCTCAGTGACGGGCTGGTCAGATGGCTGATGACCTGGGGCAGTGATGCGAAAGTGCTGACCCCTCCATCATTAGTGGAAAGGATCAAAGAAGAAGCTGAGAAGTTTTATAGAGTTTACGAGTAACACCTGTGCTTATGCAGGTGTTATTTTTTTATGCCTAATACCGTTCCCATTTTTGGAAAGGGTCGGAAAAGGAATCCAGGTACAATTGCCCTATAAAACAATTTACCGATCAAGTAAGGAGGACTTAATCGGCTTTCAATTTTAAATTTTTTTTAAAAAAAGGGGAGAGAATAATGGGTTTCTTAGCAGGTGTAGGTTTCTTAGGATTCATAGTTTTTATTGTCATGGGAGTTGTTTCACTTTTTAAAAGGAATGGAAGAGCGAAGAAGAATTTCGGGATAGCTGCAGGCCTCTTTGTTCTATTTATTATTGGCGCAGTCAATTCAGATTCTGAAGAAGTGTCGACGGAACCTCAAACAAAAGAGGAAGTATCTAAGGACGATCAGGAAGAAGAGCCTAAGGAAGAAAAGAAGCAAAAAGAGGAGAAAGCCGAAGAGAAAAAGGCTCCGTCCACATTAGCGGATGTATTGACGGTTGTTAAAAAAGATATGTCTGATCAAGATTTTAAGAAAGCAAAAAAAGACAAATTGAATGTGGAACAGCCTAAAAGCATATCGGTTGGGAATGGGAATGTTGGCTATGTCCTTCAGGCAACGGATGGGATTGTAGTAGCGAGTACGGATGGCAAGAAGATTTCCGATGTTGTCCAATTCAAGACAATGGATGAAGTTGATAAATTTGAAAAAGAGAGCGTTGCTAAGGCTGAAGCGAAAAAGAAAGAAGAGGCCAAAAAAGAACGAGAGGCTTCTAAAATTGCTATGAGCGGAAGAGGCGATACAGCTTCTGATGGTTTGAAACTAAAGGCGGGCTGGGCTATTTTTGAAGGTTCTCATAATGGAGGAGCGAACTTCATTGTCCAGCTTCAGGATCCAAATGGAAATGACATTGAATTGCTGGTCAATACGATTGGCGGTTATAAGGGCAAAACTTTCGCCCAGATTCCAGCGGATGGAGAGTACTTTTTAAATATCAAGGCAGATGGTGCCTGGAATTTCAGTATTTATCAATCGCCGCCAGTTGATGTGGCAGATGCACCTGTAACGCTTCAAGGGAATGGTGATGATGTTGTTTTCTTCAATGCAAAAAGCGGAACCTACAAGTTTACTTTTACGCATCAGGGCCAGGCGAATTTCATCGTCATGTTAAATGGTGAAGGTTTAATGGTGAATGAAATTGGTCCTTATAATGGCTCCGCACGGCAAAATCTTGGCACTGATGGTTACTATGGTTTGGTGATCAGGGCTGATGGGGCTTGGAGTGCTAAGGTGGAGGAATAGGCAGCTTTGGGTTGTTCGGCGATTTCGGGTGAAAACGAGCAATAATACTTTGGCAGCAATGTGTTATGGAGTAACTTAAGGGTATCATCCGGAAATTGTTAAATAGACTATTATAAGCAAAGGGGGAGTTCAGAATGGATGCTTTCTTGAAAGTTATGATTGGCATTTTGTTATTGGCCGGGATGATTTTTATTTTTCAGGGATATGACAAGCTTACTAATTACTCAAACCCTAACCCTGATGAAGAGTTGTTTGCTGATGATGAGGATATGGTGAATGCCTATGTTGGGGGAGACGCCTATAATTACATCATCAATGCTGAAAGAGCTACTGGAATGTTCGTTTTAGCAGGATTTTCGTTTGTGTTAGCTGTAGGGTCAGGCATCCTTTTGCAAATGCGCTTGAATACTTCCAAGAATCTAAACGTTAAGGGAAGCGATTTTTCTATAGAGGGTTGATTTTTTAAGGCCAAAGCGGAAGCGGATAAGATGTAGCACTTGCAATGATTGCAGGTGCTTTTTTAGTACCATCCCCTTTTTGGGTAAAGGTTGGATGGAAATATGTAGTAAAATGAATTATGTAATTCACATTAACCTGCACCATAGAATCTGTCAATCTCACTGGCAATCCCTCAGTACAAATGTCACATTACCCCCAACACCATTCAACATGACAATTACATTCCATTAGAGGCCAAGGAAAAATTCTTTGAGGAGGAACGAAATGCAAAAAGAGGCAGTTATTAATGGACATTATAGGTATTCTTTGAAACGTGTATGGGATACTGCAAATCCTAAAAAAGCTGTTTTTATCATGCTGAATCCTAGCACGGCTGATTGTACAAGTGATGACCGCACGACAAATCGATGTATTTCGTTTGCGAAGAATTGGGAATGTGGTTCCCTTGAAATCGTGAATATTTTCGCGCTCCAATCAACCGATTATAAGAAATTAAAAGAGAAAACTAAAGAAGAAGCGATTGGACCAGAAAACAGACAGTATATTAAAAGGGCCTTGGCAGACGCAGCTGTAACTGTTGCTGCCTGGGGTGAAAATGTGAAGATCCATTTTAAAAAGAGCGCTGCTGAAGAATTGAAGGAGCTATTTTCAGGCCATGAACTCATGTGTTTAGGAATAACGAAAGATGGTTTTCCCAGACATCCTTTATTCGTTGAATCACATAAGGAATTGGAGCCGTATTCTTTTGAAAAAGCATCCAAAAGAAGATTAAACGAAAAGGGATTGCCTTATCTTGATGGAAAATTGCTGAACCTTATTTTTGATTTGGTGTATGAACAGTCGGACTTGAAAGGTGCTCGTAATCTTCCAAAAGATGAAAAGCTTATTTACTTTTTAAAAGCCTTAAAAAACCTGCAAGAATACAACTATCGATGTCGCTTTGAACAAACCAGTGAGCTTTTCCCTTTATTCGAAGAAACGATTGGACCGTTCGAAATGAATTCAGAGGGTACAACTCTTTGGTTGGCGCTTGGGCTTGCACTTAAAGAGCTATATGGTTTCAGGAATCATACGCTCAGAAGCTTGCTAAAGCAAGTGAATATCAGGAAGTAATGATGAGGAGGGACATAGATGGAAAGAGAGTACAAAGCTATTAAGAGTTACGAGGCGGATGGTTATGAGATTAATATTCATGTTGCTAATCTGGACCCCTTGCTCGAGAATGACGAGGTAATGAGAGAAATCGCCCTGCTCGCTGCCCAGGAAGGGTATTTGAGATTCGTGGGTGCAATCGATCCATCAAGTTACAGAGAAGATTGGACCTTTATTTTCTCAAAGGAAGGATATTTTGATAATGATGATATGCTTGTTCGGCACAAAGAAGCCGAAGCAAAAATCACGCCGATTTTAGAGGAAGTTAAGAGAAATTCTAAATAGGGGTGATGCAGCGCGTGAGCATGGGGACGGTTCTCGTGGCAACCTCATTTTTTCACGCGGATTGTGGGAAACATGTGGTGACCACGAGAACAGTCCCTTTTAATTAGAGGTAACCCAGGAATGAACTTAGATGATAACGATAAAGTTTATAAGAAGAGGAGCTATTACATGAAGTTAATTACCTGGAATGCTTCAATGCGATTTAGAGATAAAATTGAAAATTTACTCCCTTCCACTGCTGATCTATTAGTCATCCCTGAATGTGAAGCTCTTAAAAAATGGAAAGCAAACAAACATCTTCAAGAAATTAATCAATTTCTCTGGTTCGGTGAAAATCTGAATAAGGGAATTGGAATACTGACTTTTAATGATGCCTTTCATATTAAATTACACCCATCTTATAATAAGGAATTTCGTTATATTATTCCTCTAATAGTTACCGGGAAGCAAAATTTCATTCTGATTGCAGTTTGGTCTCAACTTTCAAAAAGCAAATTTTATAGTTATATAGGTCAAATTTATTTGGCTTTGAAGTATTATGAGGCATTATTGAAAGAACCATGTATTATTGCAGGTGACTGGAACAGTAATAAAATATTCGACAATATTAAACGGGTGGGTAATCATTCAATAGTTGTTGATATTTTGGAAAAAGTGTCGATCAGAAGTGCCTATCATAAGTCGTTTAATGAGGAACACGGACTTGAAACCTGGCCAACGCATTATTTTAGAAAGGAAAAAGCAAGACCTTTTCATATCGATTTTATATTTGCATCCGACTCGATTCTGAAACAGATGAGCAAGTTCGAGATAGGCTCATATGAAGATTGGATTAAATATAGTGATCACATGCCGATTATCATGGAGCTTAATAAATAAATTGTGTTCCATGGGGACGGTTCTGCTGGCAACCTTCATGTTGCGGTTGGGTAAGGGTAACTGATGTGGGTTGTCACAAGAACCGTCCCTATGAAAGCCCCTTATTTTTCATTTTTTAAGTCTTTTATCCTATTAAAAATAAAGAGGTTTATTTGGATATTTGTGGAATTATATAACGGTTGTGTCTAGGTATGCAGGAGTGGTTATCAATAGACTTAAGAATGCTTCTTTTGACGATTTTCAGTCTGCTGTTATTGAGGAGCCATCCAGATGGTATATTTTATATAGTGTTGGTGTTTTTAGGAAGATGGGATAAATATGAAGAAAAAGCATAGAAATAACCAAACAGATTTTAAACTTGCTAAGTATTATTATGTTGTTTTTCGTTTTTTTCGGTTGTATAGTTTCTAGTTACATAGTAGTTGAATCGGTACTTCAATAATTGCAAGTTTAGAGGAGGATAGGATATTTGGTGTATTAATCTTTGCACCACTATCCATATTGTTCGCCTATTTAGCATTCAAAATGGCAAGTCAGAGATACCAAGCATTAAAGGCAAAAAACGTACAGGAATTACAATAAAGGTATAGTATAGCGGTGACCAGAGGGACTGTTCTCCTGACAACCTTGCAATTGCGGTTGGCTAAAGGAAACTGACGGTTGTCACGAGAACCGTCCCCATGAAAACCTAGGAGTGGTTATGATTTATGAGTGTTTCTTTTGATGAGCTTTTGGCTGCGGCTATTGAGGGGCCTTCTGGTCGTTTTCTTTTTTATAGGGCGTTGGTGGAGCTTGAACTTTTCGTGATTGGTTCGGTGGAGGATGATGAGTCTTTGAACTTGAAGTACATCGAGGAGGATGGGGAGCTGGTGCTGCCTGTTTTTACGAGCCGGGATAAGTTCGATGAGATTTTTGAGTCAGAGTATCCATATGTAAGGATTCCTGCGGCGATGCTGCTGGAGATGGCAGGGACGGCCATTCCATGGCTGGTGAATCCTTTTACCGGGTTAAGCAAGAAAATCATCCGGGAGGAGCTTGAAACCTTGAAGGATGGCCGGATACTGAACTATTTTTTCGAACAGCTTCGGGATGATGAGAAGGAGAAGATCCTGACTGAGCAAATGGAAGAACTGCCTGAAGAGGCAATGGATGTGCTTCGTACATGTCTCAGGAATTTCCCTACTGTTAAAAAAGCCTACCTGGTGAACTTGTTTGATCCTGTGGTTGCTGATCCGGCTTTTCCGTTGCTGGCAGTGGAGGTGGAAGCTGTGGAAGAAGGTCTGGTCGGTGAACTTTTCGGCGCTATCAATCATCAGGCAGAGCTGCAGATCGAAGTCATGATTCTCGACGAGGGGTTCCCGCTGGCCAGATCCATTGTCGAGCACACCAGGCCATTTTATTTTCGTGAGTCGGTTGATGAGTTAAGGACCTTGTTTGATTAGGAGGTCGACGGGTGTCAAAGATTGATATTAAAATAAATCAAGTCAAGGCGGCGAACAGGGATTTAGTCAATCTGTCATCTCGCGTGGAGAATGAGGAGAACCGGATTTCTTCCCTTAGGGGGCAGGTTGATGGCAGGATCGCCAGCCGCCGGAACATCGGAAGGAACTTGAGTGAGGCAGCGGCAAAGGCGAGGACAATTGAAAAGAAGCTGGGTAAACTCCATCAATTCATTGATGCATCGATGGATTTGTATATGAAGGCGGATAAGAAGGCGGACCGATTCCGGGAGCCAGAAAAGAAATCGATCTGGGAGAAGTTCGCAGACGGTTTTAAGACAGCGAATGATATAAGGAAAGGATTCCGCAAGGGAGTGGCAGAGGCCCTTTTTTCAACCGTTGAAGGTATTTGGAATGCCGTCACCCATCCGGTCAAAACCGCCAAAGGAATCGTCTATGCAATCGGCTATCCTCTGGAAACCGCCAAAAGTATTTGGAACTCCATCTCAGACTCCTGGAAGAACGATGTTATAAACGGCGATGCCAAAAGCCGTTCTGAATGGTTCGGCCGAGCCGTCGGTGAAGCCGCCCTTGCGATTATCGGGACCAAAGGCGTCGACAAGGCTGTAAAGGTGGCCAAAGGGGCCAGGGTTGTGAAGGAGGGTGGAGGAGTTAGGGTTGTTAGGCCGGAGACTATTGAGAAGAAGGATGGCGGGGATAGGGATGGAAAACGTGTGGCTCCTGAGAGGAAATACAGCGGAGATAGGGTGGAAAAGCGGGAGATTCCTCGGATCATAGACGGGAATGGCGGAATTGGGGATAATGGGAGGAATGATACGGGTAATGGTATAGACAATGGTAATAAGGAAACCAGCCAGCCAAGGACAGCAGAGCAAATAATATCAGATAGAACTAAGGGATTGGATTTAAACCCACATCCTATTCAGCAAAAACAATTGAGTGCTAAAAAGATGAAAGACCTGAGAGTGAAAATAGAGAATAGGACTATTACAAAAGCTGAGTATGAACAATATATATGGAATAAAAAATTTGTTAAACATAGGGCTTCAGGTGTAACCGATTTCTGGTATCAAGAACGTCAAAGAATATTAAATAACGAAACTCCAACCAGAGACTGGAATCAAGAACAATTAAATGATATTTTGAATGGTAAGAAACCTAAAGTAGATGGAGAAATAGTACAGGGGCACCATTCCTACAGTGCTTCACAATATCCGCACTTAGCGAATAAAGGGGAAATTATATATCCAGCTACACCAAACGAGCATTTCAAAGGTTGGCATGGAGGTAATTGGAAAAATAGTCTGCCAGGTAAACCAATTAATCCTATTGATGATTTCTAATTCATGGAGGGAGACATTCAAATGGCTAAAATGAATATACAAATAGAAAAAGATACTAATGAGGTCAAGTACATTTCTATTTTAAGAAAAAATACTAATAAGAGTATATCTGAATTAAAAGCGTTACTAAATAATAATGATTTCGTCTTATCGTATAATCTCTTAGAAATTGATGAATTGTTGGAAATGAAAAAAATAGTAAGTTTATTATTAGGGGC
Organism: Bacillus sp. REN3; assembly: GCF_017912555.1. Classification (GTDB taxonomy): domain Bacteria; phylum Bacillota; class Bacilli; order Bacillales; family Cytobacillaceae; genus Mesobacillus. Next base: position 18,857 of record NZ_JAERSD010000033.1, read on the forward strand.
TGGTGCTGAAGTCCACATATTTGAAGAGAATAGAGAGGTTAGCATTGAGTTCTTAGATAATCTTATAGAATCTCATTTAGATACAGAAAGGTATCTGGAAGAAGTTGATGAGCAAATGTTTAATGAGGATTAATACAGCTATTTTGGTATATTCGAGGACAAAAAAATGGATTAGAGTGAAAGTTACATGGCAGTAGGATTATTAGTAGATTGTTTTTATTATGAATTAGGTCATAGCGATTTTGTACATTCTTTTTTTTCAACAATATCCTATCATTTAGAAAAAGAAGGCTGGGGTACAAAATACCCTTTATTGATGAATGGATTGTATAATGACCAACTAGACTGGAATGATGTTCCTGTTGTAAAAGCTAATTTAATTAAAATTGAACAGGAATTATCAAATTACTCGCCGGAACAAGTTATATGGGATATTGATGACTTATCACAAGTACCACCGTGGGGAGATAAAATAAGCCCAAAAGTAACTAGTCTAGCAAATTATTTTGCAACATCTGATGGGAAAACATTTTTTGAAGTACTACGTACAGCAATTGAGGTAGCAGAAGAAGATAAATGTGATTTAAAAATTCACAAACTATAATCTTTCTAAACCATGGGACACTATCCCATGGTTTTTTTTGCGAATGAGTACTATTGAGAAGAAGGATGGCGGGGGCAGGGATGGGAAACCTGTGGCGCCTGAGAGGAGAAATAGCGGAAAAGGTGTTGGAACAAGGGAGGTTCCTCAGAGGATAGACGGGGATGGCGGAATTGGGGATAATGGTGGTAAGAGTACGGTTAAAGTGTACCCTACAAGACAAATAGATCCTATAAAAGAAATCCATATAATTGATAGGGTGAAAGAGCTTAGAGGAAACTTAACTGCTGGATACAAAAAGTCAGGAAATTTTGCTATAGCAGAGGTATACGTCAAGGGGTTGAGGAAAGAATTTTATGCTCAGAGTAGTATAAATGATTTAAACGGTACTTTAGAAGAACGTGTTCCGGATATTTCATTAAAACCTATCAACCCAACATTTAAAGCTTCATATGCAGCAGATAAAAATGGAATTGAATATTTAAGAGACAGTGATACAGAATACAAAATTCTAAACGATATTGCTCATAGTCTTGGACATAATACTGAAGCTACAGGTAAGATAAAGCTGTTTACAGAATTAGATACTTGTAATAGTTGTAGTAAAGTCATAGCGGAATTTTCTGTGAAATTCAAAAACATTGAGTTAGAAGTTGTCCATAATGATGGAAAAAGAATTAAACCTTAGCTTTATAGGAGAGGGTATATATGGAAGAATGGGAATACAATGAATTGCTTGAAAGTGTTAATGATGTATACCTTGATTTGTTGAATGAAAAAAGAGGATATAAATACGCTATTGCCAGGACATTTTATGAATTTGAAACTGTATGCAATGAAGGGGAAACAGAAAACCTATTAGTTCATTTAGCTATAGGAGAGATTGTATTAGCACATCCAAAAGTCTTTGTAGGGGTAGTTGACTCTATTAAAAAAGCACTGGGGCACACCAATATAGAACATTTGGAGAATGAATTGGCACCTGAAGAGATTGAGGATCTTTTTACAAGAAAAAATAATGTTATTAATGGAATTAATAAAGTAGAGATAGATTATGATCCCAATGCAGATAATTATTAATTAAGGTAATGACTTTTTCAACAAAGAAAACCGGTATTAAAAATCTATCATACCAACAATGACCTTGACTAGCCAATGCCGGTCAAGGTTTTTATAATTTTAGATCAGTGAGCATGGGGACGTTTATCGTGGCAACCTCGCTTTTAGCCGTGATTAAGGGAAACTACGGGTGAGCACAAGAACCGTCCCCGTGAAAACTCACGTGAAAACCTCTCAAATAAAAACAAGTGAATAAATACCATATATAACCATTTTTATGATAAAATAACAACATCCTTAATAATGGAGGAATATGATGATTAATGGCATACGTGGGATAGGAATTATTGCGGCTGTTGTTTATTTTATCTGCCAATTCACTTCTCTGGGGGACAACCAGGCTGTTGAGAAAGGTGCATTGGTGGTCATCGTTGTTAGCGTGTTAATCAGCTTTATCATTCCTGATAAGAGGAAAGAGGAAAAGGCGTAGATGGGCAAAAGAGGGAGAAGACACTAATGCTAGTGTCCTCTTCTTAATAATAGGCTAATACTAGGATAGTTGTAATAGCGTCAGTTAGAATGGGATCAAAAGAACGAAACCATGAATCCTATAGTAAATAAACAATTTGGTGAATAATACCAAATGGAGGGAGAACAAATGAAAAATATTATATTTTAAATTTCTGTAATAGTAGTGGCTTTGTCTTTGTTCTTTTTAAGATATTCTTTAAATGTTATTAACGACTATACTTTTAAAATTATCAGTATTATTGTGCTAATAATAGTACTAACATTAAGATCAATTTTAAAAATTTCATTTTTTAAAATCTTAAATCTCTAAAATTATTTTTATCTTCAATGAAACACCTTCTACAGTAACAAAATAAGAAAATCTTCACATTTGAAGTGAGGATTTTTTTATTTTCTAAAAGTTGAAGTCCCAGAAAGGGGTAGCGTCAGGAAAATGCGGATATACAACGCTACGCCCATTTTCGAGAAGATTCCCCCCCATTTTTAACAACGGTAAGAAAATTTTATTAAAGGATCTAACGAGCCGGCCAGGAGGAACAAGCCAAGTCGGATGATGAAGGTGCTGTGGAAGTCGATAAGGGCCTTTTTAACGTGGAAGTGACGCTGCCGGCATCCTTATTTGAGGGTGAGGATATTGATAAAGCTATCGAAGAGGCAAACACTGAAGGCGTTAAGGAAGTGATCAAGAATGATGATGGTTCCGTCACCTGCAAGATGTCCAAGTCGGAGCATAAGAAAATGATGAATGAGCTTGAAACAAGCATCCAGGAATCAGTGGAAGAGATGAAGACAAGCGGGGATTTTGTTTCAATCAAGGATATAACCCACAACAAATCTTTCTCAGAGTTCACTTTGGAAGTTGATAAACATGCCTATGAAAATAGCATGGATGGATTCGCTGTATTTGGATTGGGGATCTCAGGCGCATATTATCAGCTGTTCAATGGGGCTGGAAAGGATGATTATAAAGTGACGATTTTTGTGAAGGACCAGGCGACTGGCGAGGAAATGGACCAGATTGTTTTCCCGGATGATATGGAGGAGAATGAGTAAATTTTTAGCGGGAAAGGCACTTGTCAAAAGAATCTTGGCAAGTTCTTTCTCACTGCCTTTTAGGAAGGATCGGGTCCGGATGGAAGTTTATGGGCCTATCTATCATAGAACGGATTATAGAGAATGGTAAGGGGATGAAGAAATGAAGGCCAATAAGGATTTTATTAATCAATTAGAAGATTTATATCAATTATATGAAAAAGAGGTAAAGGAACGTTCTAAAGAAGGTTTGATAACAAAAAGTACTGCAGATACTTATCTTCTTCACTCAGGGAACTTTATTAAATGGTGTAAGGGCAACTTTATTCCGGGAGGAAGAAACAAAGGTTAGATTTTGGTTACTGACCAACATAAGATAGCAGATTTATCTTTTTATTAACATATAGAGGATTAGGAACGTTTTGCTAAGAAAATCTTATTCATATTTAAGTAGCTCAGTAAATGTTATTTAATGCTTGCTAGCCCTATTTGGGATAGCAAGCCTTGCTGTGCGGTTGACTAAAGGGAACTGCTGGTTGTCACGAGAACCGTCCCCATGAAAACTCATGAAAATCCAGGGAGTGGTTATATTTTATGAGTGTTTCTTTTGATGAGCTTTTGGCTGCGGCTGTTGAGGGGCCTTCTGGTCGTTTTCTTTTTTATAGGGCGTTGGTGGAGCTTGAGTTGTTCGTCATTGGTTCGGTGGCGGATGATGAAACTTTGAGCTTGAGGTACATCGAGGAGGATGGGGAGCTTGTGCTGCCTGTTTTTACGAGCCGGGAGAAGTTCGATGAGATTTTCAAGTCTGAGTATCCATATGTAAGGATTCAGGCGGAATTGCTGTTGGAGATGGCAGGAACGGACATTCCATGGCTGGTGAATCCTTTTACAGGGTTAAGCAAGAAAATCATCCGGGAGGAGCTTGAAACCTTGAAGGATGGCCGGATCCTGAACTATTTTTTCGAACAGCTTAGTGACGAGGAGAAAGAACGGATCCTGACTGAGCTAATGGAAGAACTGCCTGAAGAGGCAATGGATGTACTGCGAACATGTCTCAAGCAGTTCCCTACTGTTAAAAAAGCCTACCTGGTAAACCTGTTTGATCCTACGGCGGCTGATGAGGCGTTCCCGCTGCTGGCAGTGGAGGTGGAAGCTGTGGAAGAAGGTCTGGTCGGAGAACTTTTTAACGCTATCAATCATCATGCAGAGCCGCAGGTCGAAGTCATGATTCTCGACGAGTCGTTCCCGCTGGCAACCTCCATTGTCGGGCACACCAGGCCATTTTATTTCCGTGAATCGGTTGATGAGTTAAGGACAATGTTTGATTAGGAGGTCGACGGGTGTCAAAGATTGAGGTTAAAATAAATCAGGTCAAGGCGGCGAACAGGGATTTAGTCAATCTATCCTCTCGAGTGGAGAATGAGGAGAACCGGATTTCTTCCCTTAGGGGGCAGGTTGATGGCCGGATCGCCAGCCGCCGGAACATCGGAAGGAACTTGAGTGAGGCAGCTGCAAAGGCGAGGGCAATTGAAAAGAAGCTGGGTAAACTCCATCAATTCGTTGATGCCTCGATGGATTTGTATGTGAAGGCCGATTAGAAGGCGGACCGATTCCGGGAGCCGGATAAGAAATCGATCTGGGAGAAGATCACAGACGGTTTTAAGACTGCGAATGATATAAGGAAGGGATTCAGGAAGGGAGTGGCAGAGGCCTTTTTTTCAACCGTTGAAGGTATTTGGAATGCCGTCACCCATCCGGTCAAAACCGCCAAAGGAATCGTCTATGCAATCGGCTATCCTCTGGAAACCGCCAAAAGTATTTGGAACTCCATCTCAGACTCCTGGAAGAACGATGTTATAAACGGCGATGCCAAAAGCCGTTCTGAATGGTTCGGCCGAGCCGTCGGTGAAGCCGCCCTTGCGATTATCGGGACCAAAGGCGTCGACAAGGCTGTAAAGGTGGCCAAAGGGGCCAGGGTTGTGAAGGAGGGTGGAGGAGTTAGGGTTGTTAGGCCGGAGACTATTGAGAAGAAGGATGGCGGGGATAGGGATGGAAAACGTGTGGCTCCTGAGAGGAAATACAGCGGAGATAGGGTGGAAAAGCGGGAGATTCCTCGGATCATAGACGGGAATGGCGGAATTGGGGATAATATCAATAAGGGTCCGGGTAATGATGTACCTCCTTATGGAAGAAAGTCAGTCCCTATAGGGCCTTACCGTGAAGTAAATGGTTATCCAGTAAAAGTGAAACCAGGTGCTCAGGAGAAACATATTCCAAATACTCCGAATTACAAACAAGAGATAGCGAGTGGGAAAAACAAAAGTATCATCTATGGCGATAATAAAACAACACAAGAATTGCTTGATAAGTTTGCAGGAAATGGAACCACTGTTACCAAAAATAAAGAGAGAGTGGACTTTGGTGAACCAATAGGTAAATACTATGATACTGTGACTGGACAATATATAGAGACTAGTAGAGGAATGATACACTATGGAAAAGATGGTGCTCATATAGTACCAGCAAAACCATCAGAATAAAATAAGAAAGAGGATGTTTATGGAAGCAGATTCTTTATTTAAAACATTATTAGAGTATGAAGGTGTAGAAATCATATTAGAGTGGAACAGTGGATTAAGAATTGTAGGAAAAACAGACACATTTTTTGAGACAGACAATGGATTAGATGATGATGATCCCGAGTACGCAGAGTATTATGCAACTGCATTTCAAGTAAATCATATTTTATCCCATCCTTCTACTAACGAAGGTAGTGTATATGATTGGTTGAAACAAGAAAAAAGTTCATTGGTTGAAATTTCTCTCTATGACGACCCACCAAGTTCCGTATTATTAACTGACGGAAAGAGAGTATGGGATAGGGAAATACCTAAATAATAATTGCTATTCTAGTTTTGTCCTTGAATGTATTAAAGAGACCTGAGGACGCGTTTTATGTCCCTATATTTAACAAGTCTTTATTTGTTGAATTGCTGGAGCAAAAATGGAGAGATAAAGAATGCTTGATAATATAACCGGTTCAATAATATTGGATAATGGAAATATAGTTTTTAGCTCAGGAATGTCTTCTGAGACTTTTATGAAAACTCCTTTGTACAAGGGAGGAATAGTTGATAATAATTATTTATTAAAAGATACACAAGAAATAAGTGGGAAACCATTTTTGCTAACATTATTTTTTAACCATGAAAAACTCAAGGAGGTACATTTATCAGAAGTAATTAATGGACTATCGCGGGATAAGAATCGGTAGGCTGTGGAAGATGTCATAATTATGGACTACATGCATGATGACATCCCTAGTGTAATTGACAGCATCAGGATGACCAGGGTCAATAACATAATCAGACCCATTCACATAGCTCCCTGAGAAAGTCTTACTTAACCAATTTTGCTCGCTTGGCTGTGTAAGGCCATGAGCATTAAAGATATGGGCCGGATCTTTTGGTGGAGTAGATTTGTTCCAGATAGGCATCATCGCAAACCAGGCATGAACATGACAAACATGGTCCGGAAAATTTACACCTCAGTCCAGAGTGTGAAACGTTTAAAATGAGGGAAGTGAATAACACTATGGAAGGTATAAAATTAGACGAAATTAAAAAAGCTTTGTCCTTGTTATCTCAATCAAATGAACCGGTTGAAGCAGCCATTGACTTACATGATATTCAGGAAAGTTGTGTTAATCTAGGGACATTAATGGAAGAAATAAAATCAATACAAGACAAGCAGACACTTATGGACAAGTTAACTGAAATTGAGATTGAACTAGATCATATAAATTGGCACTATAAAAGCTTGAAGAAAGGATTGAAAATATTATACAAGCTTAATTAGCTTGCTGTAGAATCGGAACACTAAGGGGAAGGTTTGAATCCTTCCTCTTTTTTATATGTGTTTTTTGCATTCTGTCAGTGTTGACTTCTGACGACCAATTCCCTGAGCGCAGTGATAGAATCCTTTGATTACACGTATGATACCAAAGGGAACCGGGTTTCTGAGAAAACATCCAGCGGCACCGCACAGTTCACATATGACAAGAGCGGGCAGCTGACGAAGGAAATCTGACCGAACGGGGACATCCTGGAGTATATGTATGATGCAGTGGGGAACGCCTGACCAAGAAAGTGACAAAGAGAACCACCATTACTACTGACACTTATACGTATGATGCAGCCAACCAGCTTTCCACCATTAATGGAACGGCTGTGACCCATGATCAATCCGGCAACATGACAAGTGATGGAAAGAAAACTTTCATTTATGAAGCCGATGACCGTTTGATTGAAGTCAAGGAAGTAACCACTTCTTTAGGAAAGTAATTCAGAAGGCCACCGTGTCAGCAAGACAACAGGATCCACTACTGTCTACTATACGTATGACGTATGACAAAAATGACAATGTCGAATTGGAGACCGACTCTGACCGATTCCGGGAGCCGGAAAAGAAATCGATTTGGGAGAAAATCGCAGACGGTTTTAAGACAGCGAATGATATGAGGAAAGGATTCCGGAAGGGAGTTGCAGAGGCTCTTTTTTCAACAGTTGAAGGTATTTGGAACACCGTAACCCATCCGGTCAAAACGGCCAAAGGGATTGTCTATGCCATCCTGTCCATCAGGACATAGACCTGTTCCTCATCAGAGGCAGGAAACGTCTGAATCATTTCTATGGCCAGGTCGTTCTTGCTTTTGAAAGATCGATGATGTTCTTTGCAGTATTCCTGCCTGAAATACGTTCGGAAATCCCATGCGAAGGAATAACCTTCATCTACCAAATGGGTTGTCACCAGGCAGTGCGACCAGACACTTTTCCCTTCAGAATGGGAGAAGTGGAAATCCAATGCCTCCATCTTTCGTGTTGAGTTATCCTTATGGCACCCGGTGTCATCGACGATCAGGAAAATAATCGGCCTGTCGTCACCCTGTTTATGCCGAGCCCGACGAATGGAATTCATCAGGTGATTCATTCTTTTGGACTGTACACGCTTGGCACACCATGGGGATTCCTTCAGGAAACGTGTCAAACAGCTAAGGTCACGGTCTTTCCCGGAATGGTTCCGTATCTGCGTCATCGTTTTTCTGCCTGCGGTCAGGATGATGCCATGCATGATGGTAATCAAGTGATTAAGCTGGGGCTTGGATAAGCATAGACCAAGAGTGACAATGAACTTGACGATAGCAGAATGGATAGTTACCATAACCTTAGACATCTCCTTTTTTCTGGAATTTGGATTGGGTGGTACCTTCCATTTCCCACGATTAAAGGGATGTCATTCTTGTTTTTATGAAGTTTTCAAGGTTAGACAAAACTAGACAATGTTTACGACAAGATTTTTGCAAGACTCAAGTTACTTATACTTATGACCCAAACGGAAATGTTTCAAGTAGCACCTTAGCTTCCGGTACATCCTTAATTGTCACTAATTATAAGTATGATAAAAATAATCAACTTACGAATATTTCGGGTGGGAATAGCTCTACAAATTTTACTTATTCTGAAAATGATAAAGTAGTTGGAATTAATAATAAAAATGGAACCAATACATTCTTAAACCATGACGGTGCTGGCCAGTTAACAAGTGTGATTACACAAGATGCTAATGGTAGCTTGATTAGTTCCTATGATTATACTTTTAATGAAAAGGGGAATATTATAAAAGAAAAAGCAAAAGAAGGAACGAAACAATTTTTTTATGACAAAAAGGAACAATTAACTAAAGAAGTGTTGCAAAATGGTGACATCTATGAATATTCTTATGATGCGGCAGGTAATCGAATTAGTAAAAAGACAATTAAGGGAACAGACGTATCTTCAATAAATTATACCTACGACGCAGCTAATCAACTGGTTTCCATAAATGGAAATGCAACGATGCATGATAATAATGGGAATCTTTCCGGTGATGAAAAAAAAACCTATATTTATGATGCTGAAGATAGATTGATTGAGGTAAAAGAGGGAACCGTTTCACTTTCTAAGTATGAATATAATTCAGCTGGTCTGAGGATAAGTAAAACTACAGGTTCAACAACTATTTATTATAGTTATGACGAGAATAATAATGTGGTTTTAGAAACGGATAAAACAGGGACAATATTAGCTTCTTATATTTATGACAAGGAGAATAAGCCGGTAACTATGTCCCAAGGTGGAAAAACATTTACTTTCCACGCAAATGGCCATGGTGATATAACAAAAGTAACAGACCAAACAGGTACAATAGTTGCGTCATTCGAGTATGATTCTTGGGGAAACATTCTTAATGAAAGTGGTATAGCTGCTGCGGATATCCCATTCCGTTATGCTGGTTATCGTTACGATGCTGAAACAAAATTGTACTATTTACAACAAAGATATTACAATCCTGAGATAGGTAGGTTTATAACTACTGATCCGGTTTTAGGTGCAAAAGAATTACCTATTAGTCAAAACGGCTATGCTTATGCAGATAATAACCCTGTAATGAATGTAGATCCTAACGGGATGTTTTCTGTCCCTAAAAAGTTAAAATCAGCACTAAGATACTTTATTACAAAAATCTTTGATGATTTTATTGAAAATACCCTCACAAACGCCGTAATGATAATTGGTGGTGGAGGTATTGGAGCATGGACAGCTAGGAAATTGGCAATGAAGGGATTTACGATGTTGAGGCGCTCCCCAAATAAAAAGGCAATTATAGGTTTTGTCACAGGGGGGATAACATCATATATCGCAGGAAATTGGTTCTCTAAAGCTGCATCTATTGCGCAATATTGGACTTCTAAACTATGGAAGTATGAAAATTGGTTTGATAGGAACTGGCTTGGAAAAAAGATAGATAACGGTTTGCGCAGAGCAAAAAATTATCTGCTTAGAAGAATCTAATATAGCGGGAGGAAAACTATACTTGGAACTATTATATATATTAGGTTTAGGATGGATTCTTTTCTTGGTTTATAAATTTTATTTAAAACCAGTTAAAACCTATGAAAATGTGGTAGCGAGAGGTTTCTTCAACAGGTTGATTGGAATGAAGGGTAAAGAAAAGCAGGTGTATTTGAACGCTCTTGAAAACATAAGTTTATCCGAAAATGAAAGAAGAGACTTAATGTTTATAGTAGGTACCTGGTATGCCAACAATAATAACTGCTCAAAAGCAATTCGTTATTATGAAGACGCTTTTCAAGATTTTAATGAAAACTTCCATTATAAAAAGGAATTTCATAAGGTAATTGATTCCTATATTAAATGTAATGAAAAAGAGAAAGCTAAAGAAGTATTAAAATTTTTTCTTGATCGAAAATCATTTGATAAAAATTTTAAGCAGCTAGAGAAAAAATACAATAATTTAGTTAATTAAGTATTTGATAACGTGAATGGGGCCTAAGGTATTGCACCGAGGCCCTTTATTTATGTCCTATTGCTAACAAATTCATCCTAATATTTTTGGTCTATTCCAGCGTAAAATAATTAGAGACTGGGGTAATGACCTGTTAGCTCCATTACTAATGAGGGTTACTAATCTTCTTCGCTCATACCCAAGAGAAATGAAGATGAGACATAGTGATAGTTCACTATGAGGACGGTTCTAGTGTCTCATAAAAGCTTAAAACGTATACCGTTTCGACTACTGCGAAACCGTTAGAATTGTTTGAGCGATAGGGGTGATAGCGTCTCATTCAAAGGTCAAAAGGAATTGTGGTCAAACGGATCAGAGATTGAACTAGTCGATGGCAATTATTAGTTAAAAATCTAAAGAGAGCGATGAGCAGTTCACGCTGCTATCGTATTTTTTTACCCAATCTAGCCAACTTTCCCTCCAATAGCTCCTATCTAACTGCTCACAAAACCGCCACAATCATCCCTATCCCACTCTGTCCTATCCACCCTTTCATCCATATATAAAGGGTGAAGAAGTTCCAGGAGCGCTATTTTGAAGAGCTTTATGATATTGTTTATGGCAGACTAGAAATGTAGGAAACGGCAGCTAATTTATGTACATAAAAAAGGCCACTTGCCAACATCCGA
>NZ_JAERSD010000034.1 GCF_017912555.1 Bacillus sp. REN3
GTTAAAAGGTAGCGCAAGAGCCGTATGCACTCCCTTTTGAGGCAGCAGAAGGGTTAAAAGGTAGCGCAAGAGCCGTACGCACTCCCTTTTGAGGTAGCGGAAGGGTTAAAAGGTAGCGCAAGAACGGAATGCGCTCCCTTTTGAGTCAGGGAAAGGGTTAAAAGGTAGCGCAAGAGCCGTACGCGCTCCCTTTTGAGTCAGCAGAAGGGGTAAAAGGTAGCGCAAGAGCCGTATGCACCCCCTTTTGAGTCAGTGGAAGGGTTAAAAGGTAGCGCAAGAGCCGTATGCACTCCCTTTTGAGGTAGCGGAAGGGATAAAAGGTAGCGCAAGAGCCGTACGCGATCCCTTTTGAGTCAGCGGAAGGGTTAAAAGGTAGCGCAAGAGCCGTACGCGCTCCCTTTTGAGTCAGCGGTGGGGGTAAAAGGTAGCGCAAGAGCCGTACGCGCTCCCTTTTGAGTCAGCGGAGGGGGTAAAAGGTAGCGCAAGAGCCGTATGCACTCCCTTTTGAGTCAGCGGAGGGGGTAAAAGGTAGCGCAAGAGCCGTACGCGCTCCCTTTTGAGTCAGCGGAGGGGGTAAAAGGTAGGGCAAGAGCCGTATGCACTCCCTTTTGAGGTAGCGGAAGGGATAAAAGGTAGCGCAAGAGCCGTACGCGCTCCCTTTTGAGTCAGCGGAAGGGTTAAAAGGTAGCGCAAGAACGGAATGCACTCCCTTTTGAGTCAGCGGAAGGGTTAAAAGGTAGCGCAAGATCGGCATGCACTCCCTTTTGAGTCAGCGGAAGGGTTAAAAGGTAGCGCAAGATCGGTATGCACTCCCTTTTGAGTCAGCGGAAGGGTTAAAAGGTAGCGCAAGCACGGAATGCACTCCCTTTTGAGTCAGCAGAAGGGTTAAAAGGTAGCGCAAGCACGGAATGCACTCCCTTTTGAGTCAGCGGAAGGGTTAAAAGGTAGCGCAAGATCGGTATGCACTCCCTTTTGAGTCAGCAGAAGGGTTAAAAGGTAGCGCAAAATCGGCATGCACTCCCTTTTGAGTCAGCGGAAGGGTTAAAAGGTAGCGCAAGATCGGTATGCACTCACTTTTGAGTCAGCGGAAGGGTTAAAAGGTAGCGCAAGAGCCGTATGCACTCCCTTTTGAGTCAGCGGAAGGGGTAAAAGGTAGCGCAAGAACGGAATGCGCTCCCTTTTGGGTAAGGCTGAAGGGTTAAAAGGTAGCGCAAGAGCCGAACGCGCTCCCTTTTGAGGTAGCGCAAGAGCCGAATGGTACTGCAAGAGGGTAGGGGGCTCACCGCTAGCCCCACGGAAAGCAAGGGACTGGAGCGGGACACAACAGCCCCAGTTTATCAGCCAAACCAAGAAGGACCGGGTAGTTTTTACCCGGTTTTTCTTACGCTTATTGCATCCAATCAGGCCGTTCGCTCGCCTAATAGATGTAGGGAAAAAGGAGGTGCTTACAGCATGGAACAGAAAAGACTGATGGAACGGATCAGGAAGGGAGAAGATGAGGCGTTTGCCGAACTGGTCAATCCTTTGATTGAAAAGAGTTATCGCACCAGCTTTTCAATTCTCCGTTCAAAGGAACAGGCCGAGGAGGTTATCCAGAATGCGATGATTGAAGCCTACCAAAATATCATGAACGGGAAGGAAATCAACTATTTCACAACCTGGTTTTATAAACTCGTCTCACATCGTTCCATTGATGTTTTGAGAAAGAACGCAAGATTAAAAGAGACTCACATTGAACTGGAATATTTGAAAGACAGGCAGGGCGTGGTGGAAAGTGTCATCAAGCAGGAAACGGAAAAAGAAATCAAAGAAGGAATCCTCTCGCTGGCGAACACTGACTATCGCAATGTTCTATTGCTCTATTATTATCAAGAGCTTTCAATTCAAGAGGTCTCTGACTTGCTTGGAATGAAAGCTTCAACGGTGAAATCGCATCTTCGCAGAGCAAGAAATGCTTTGAAAACAAGACTGACCAAAAATTCGATCATAGAGGTGAATTCATGATGAGGGTTGATGAGATGGTAAAAAAGGAGATTGAAGAGGATATGAAAAAAATCCAGGTTCCTTCATCCTTGTATAATTTTGCGGAAAATATCAGAGCGGAGTCAGAATCCAAGGAAGTGAATGGAACCCCAGTCGGCAGGAAAAAAACGAAAAAAAGATATCCTATCGCAGCAGCTGTCGTCGCAACGCTCAGTATTCTGGCAGGGTCGGCATTCATGAACCCGGCAATTGCAGAAATGGCAGCGAAGATTCCTTATCTTGGCCAGGTATTCAAGACAAAACCTGTCCATGAAATGCTCCATGAAGCGCTGGAGAAAGAAGGGTATAAAGACGTATCGTTCGGCATGACTCCAGGTGAGAAAGCTTCATTTGACATCAGTATCCAGGGTTCCGATCAAGATGCAGACCGCGATAGAGAAAAAATTACGAAAATAGTCGAGGATGTCCTGAAAGGGAAGGGTTATGATAATTTTATGATCAATGTATCGGCCTATTCTCCAGAAGTCAAACCTCTTTCCGAGAATGATAAAAGAATGATGGAATCAATCCAGGCAATGGACAAAGGCCTGAAGGACCAGGGGTTCAACGTCCTATATGTGAAGCAATACAAAGATATCATCGAAGTCGACATTCCAATAACCGAAATGCGTGAAAATGAAATCAAAAACGCTACTCTTAAGCTTGCGAAGCAGCATGGTCTGGAACAAGAAAAGGTAAGCATTTCAAAAATCGATCTAGAAGAGAGAAAGCGTGAAAGCCAATGGCATGATTATTTAAGCACTATCTACGAAGGCTTGGCATTGAAGAAGGACTACAAAGTCAACAGCTACGGGTATTTCTACAATAAAAATCATATGGAACTCATCATCAAGACGTCCATCAATCCATCTGATCCAAATGCATCAGAAATGGCGGATAAAATCCGGAATGAAATCGTCCAATTCCTTGAAAACGGAGAGATAAAAGCCAAGATAACCGACGATACTTATAAAATCGTTATCCACGCAAAAGATGGTAAAGAAATCGCTCGTTAAGATTATAAAAGCAGGATCCCTAATTAATAGGAATCCTGCTTTTATTGTACGCTTCTTTTAATGTTCATCTTCGAAACCTGCATATTATAAAGGTGAAGGATAAAAGTTCAGCTCGTTCTCATTGTTCCAAGGTGACCGATTGATGGATACTCCCTTCAAAGCCGGAATCTGCATCAGGCTGCCATTTAAGCAAAACGCCTCTACCAGATTCCACTCCATTATAAGATCCCTCTCCATTATAAGATCCCTCAAGTTTGTTGACCACACCGTTTCAGCATCACTTCCTTATTTTATCTCCACACCCTTTCAAACTGTAACCAAGTGATGATTACGAATGCTCGGTTGTATTGGAAGCAGCTTATTATTTTTCGATCTGCCGGCTCATACTGCTGGGCGATTTCACATCATGATTTCATACCCCTTCCATATCCAAAGGTATAATATTTTGGGTGAAAAGAAGCCGATTTTGGCCATACTAAACAGAGAATATTGCATAGGAGTGGTTGTCCTTGCCGAAAAAGTCTTCAGAAACAGTGGCAGAGGTAAAAGACAGTCCGGGTAAAACGAAGCAAGAGAACCGTCCCCCTGATTCAGATCGGTTGTTGGGGGCTGTGCTGGAGTATTTGTCGGATGATGAGGTTGAGGTGATTGATATTGAGTATCTTCTTGAGAATACCGAAGGGTTGCGGGAATGGTGGGAGGGGTATCGCGAGCTGAACAGGCAGCGGATTGAGAAGGAAATAAAGGAATCATTAGGGAAACTTAGCCTGGAAGACCTTGAAATGATCCGTCAAAAAATCAAGGGGAAGGAACCATCATCATAAGCACTCTAGGAGTGCTTCTTTTTCGTTTGGTTCTTCCGTATATTGGAATACCGATTCACACATTCTTAAAGGGACGGCAAGAAGGAAAAAGGAAGGGTAGTGAAGAATCTACTATTTAGGAGTTGTATAAGGCTTTAGTTCAGGGAGGAAGGGTCTATGTACTGTCGAAAAGCTCTGATCAGTCAGCCATCTGAAAGCAGTTGTATGACGAAGCCCAGGAGCAGGAAAAAGCAACCACATGAGCAAAAATCATTTTTGTTTCAATAATTGAATTTTGTTAAAGTAAATAGTATATTTATGCCAAATATTACAGTTTATGTATTGCGATAAGATGAACAAGGTCGGAGGTGTCCCATGGAGATTCTCTTAAATGACTCGCCGTTTTATAAGAATGTTTTCATGAAGCTCTCTTACCCGGTGATGATCATCGAGGTGCTCAATGCTAAAAAGGATCAATACAGGTTTTATGATGTCAATGATGCAGCCTGTTCGCTCCTGAAATACTCTAGAGATGAGCTGATGGACAGAAATGCAGGTTTCCTATTCGACAGGATTGGTGCGGGGGTCCGATCCAAAATCAAAAACCTGTTGGTGAAAAAAGGCGAGATTTCCTCCATACTTGACCTCCCTGATGCAGATAATCAAATGGTCACCGTGGAGATGAATGCATCCCTTATCAGGGAAGGAGAGAAGCTCCTGGTTTTTTGCTTGCTAAAACTCCAAAAAGAACCTTGCTGCCATCAAGATCAGCTTAAAGAAGAAAATGCTCATCTTTATAAGATCATCAATACGATCCAGTCGGTTGTGATCATCCTCAATAAGGAAGGATATGTGTTTTACTGGAACCAATTCACCGAATGCCTTACTGGGTACACGCTTCAGGAAGTCCAAAACATAAAATTTTGGGATCTTTTCATAGAGCCTGAAGAAAAAAAGATGATTATCAACAATTATTTGTCTGGTAAAATTCCAACCGATTACGAAAATTATTGGATCATGAAAAATGGGGAAAAGCGTTTTTTAAAGTGGAAGAGTACCGTCGTCACGGATCAGAATGGAGAGAGCCTCTACGTCATTGCAACGGGGGTAGATATCACCGACCAGGTAAGGTCGATGAACGCGCTAGAAAGAAGCAAGGAAAAGTACAAAACCCTTGTTTCCTCAATGGATGACCTTGTGTTTACCATTGATAGCAGCCTGGCAATAAAAAGCGTGTATGGCAGGTGGCTCGAGATAAATGGCTTCACGAAAGAAATTTTTGAAGGAAAGTCCGTAGGAGATGTTTTTCCTTCTTCATTGCTTCAGACTCAGCAATGCAAGAAGGCGTTGGCTGGATATTCAACGGATTTTGAATGGCAATTTGTTTTTAATGGGAAAAAGCATTATTTTCACTCGATCTTGTCACCGATTGTTTTGAAAAATAACGAAATCAAGGAAATCGTCGGAGTTACCCGCGACATTACAGACCAAAAAATTCTCGAAGAGCATCATAACCGTATATATGAAGCAGTGACTAGCGGAATCATCGTCCAGGATCATACGGGGAGAATTGTCAGCGCGAATCAAAATGCATGCAGTATCCTAGGTTACAGCGAGGAGAAGTTAATCAATATGTCCTCGATGAATAAGGAGTGGGATGCATTGAACAGCTCTGGTGAAAGGCTTCACGGAGAAGAGCACCCTGCGATGAAGACGCTCAGGACAGGTGAAGAACATCACAATGTGGAAATGGCTGTATTCAATCCCGAAAAGAGCGGGAAACGCTGGATTCTCGTTGATACGACACCGATTTATGCTCTTGATGGCTCAGGCAAAATCGATTATGTACTTTCAACCTTCCATGATATCACGGAAAAAAAGGAAATGGATCATCTGCTTAAGGAGTCTGAAAAGCTGGCAGTCATCGGGCAGCTCGCTTCCGGAGTTGCGCATGAAATCCGCAACCCTTTGACTGGGATCATTGGCTTCATGAAGCTGCTTGATGAAAATCCTGATGCGGAAAAGCTGCATGAATACTTGCCGGTCATCAGGAAGGAATTGGACCAGATCAATCAAATCACCGAGGAATTCATCGAGCTGTCCGATTCAAAAAAGGATGGATGGGCAGTTACAAGGTTGAGCGAAATCGTCAAGGAAGCTTTGGCATTCCTTGAAAGCGACATCGCCATCAACAACATCCAGAAATCCCTAGAATGCAGAGAAGAAGTAATGGTGCAGGGGATCGAAGTCCAACTGAAACAGCTGTTCATCCATTTATTCAAAAACTCGATTGAGGCCATGCCCCATGGAGGGGGGCTGAACATCAAAGCGCAAAAAGACAAAGACATGGTCATCATATACGTAACCGATAACGGCAAAGGAATGAGTCCTGAACGGCTTAAGCATCTTGGCGAGCCCTTCTATTCCTTAAGGGAAAAAGGGACTGGCCTAGGGTTGATGAGGTGCAGGAAAATCGTCCACGACCACGGGGGAACAATCAGCTTCAACAGTAAAATAGGCAAAGGAACAACCGTGACAATCAAGCTCCCATTGGGAAATGAGCCTTCCTGAAGGCTCTGAAGAATGAAGCGGTGATTCAGTGTAAGGTAGGCGGCGTATAAAATATACGTCGCCTTTTTGAGGAGGAAGGGATATGGAACTCAGGGGACCATCTATCCATGCCGAGCAAGAATTGTTCGAGAATTTCAATAGGCGCAAAAGCCGGCCAAAAAGTTAAAATACATAGCCAGAAAGAGGGTAGTAAGGGGGTTACTTCCAAAAGAATAATTTCTCAATAGATCCGCTTGGTGATGGCAACACACAGGTCTTAAAAACACCTTTAACAAGTTTACAAAATTGTTGAACTTCTTTCACGCCAGATTTACATTCCCGTGGTATAGTAAAAATGTAATGGGAAGCAACTCAAAACTCACTTTAGATAGGGAGTGTGGAAGATGTTCTATAAAGTCATCGTCAATTTCTTGCTGCTAATTACCCATTTCTATTTCCTTTAACATTTCTTTAAAGAATAGCCAACAAGATTAACAAAATAAGCCATTAGCATTCATATTCATCTTTTATAATAAATAATAGGCAGGATAGCAAGCGTGGCTATCAGGGCAATTGGCGAAGGAGGGGCCATTGCCCATTTTTATTTTCCTGGAATAAAACCAGGTTTTCACCAATATAATGGCAAAACCACTCTGAATTCGAGCAGGAGGAGAAGGGATGTCATTGAAACATTATGCTGTTCTATTAAAATTTGCCGGTCTCATAGCGTTTCTTGTGCCGCTCTTCTTGAGGGGCATGGATGCTCACGTAGGACTATCACAAACCGGAGTCATCATCGTGATTAGCATTGGAACAGTGCTGCTGATCACCGGGAATGTCATGGAGGCCAAGGCATTGCGGACGGATGAAAAACTGAATGGCCACAGATAAACCCAGGCTGCAGCCTGGGTTTGTTGCATGATTCCCTAAAAATAATGGGGAAAGCATTCATTTTAGCGTTTAAAAAAGACACCCTGAAACAGTTGATGTTAAGCCATTATATAAATATTTCCAAAATCTTTATTTGGAATTACAATAAGAGATATGAACAGTTATGAAAAAAAGAGGATTCAAAATGGAATATTGGAAAATACTTCAAAATCCAACGGATAAGACATACGAACAGTTAATGAACGTGTTGTGCCGATGCTCAGATCAGTTTTATTTTGTGACCAGGAAAGAATTATCATACAACCAGGGTACATTAGGATTATTCATGCCTTTCATGATCCAAACTTTTAAAACAAAGAAATGGGCCAATACAATTACCAAAGGCCCTGCCGCTCAAGTGTACGTGTTTGCAGCTAACAAAGAAACATGCATATTGTTGAAACAAGCTGCCAATTCTTTATACGATTGGGTCGCTCCAAAATTGCCAGAAGACTTGACATTCATGAAAAATAACACAATTTTGTTTACGTCAACAACACATGAGGAAAATAGCGGCTTTTCAATACGCTCAGAGGAGGAAAGGAAACTAATAGGTCAAATCGACGGCCTAAAAGTGCAAAAGTTTCTATAACACACCTTTTCCTAATGGTGTAGTATTTTAAAAAATGAGGATTAGGCAAGAGCCAGGTGACAAATTTGATGAAAATTCACATATTAGGAGCGCCAGGGAGCGGGAAATCATATGTAGCAAAAGTGCTGGCAAAGAAGTTCGGTTTGCCTGTATATGATTTGGATGATGTTTTTTGGGATAAAATTTCTTCTTACTATGGCTCCCAGAATCATCCGGACAGAAGAACGGAAATAGTCAGCAAAATCCTTGAAAAGGACAGCTGGATTATAGAAGGGGTTTATTTTAGCTGGCTGGAGGAAAGTTTCAGGGGCGCGGATTACATTTTTGTCCTAAAAACAAATGTGGGGGTGCGTGATTGGAGGATCATCAAGAGGTTCTTCATGAGAAAGCTGAAGCTCGCTCCCGCCCCCCGGAGAGAATCATTCAAGAACTTAAGGGAACTACTGAAGTGGAATCATCGGTATGACAGCAAGGATCTTGTCCAGGCGGTCAAAATGCTGAAAAAACATAACGACAAAGTCATTATTCTGACGAAAAACAAAGATATTTTCAAGACTTTCAGGAAGCCTTCAAGATAAAGGTTGACCCCTCTTAAGATGGTCAGTATGGCATGCTATTTTCTTGTTTTTGCATACATAAAAACAAGCGGATTGGCAATTCTATACTTGATTCAGAAATTAGGAGGGAATTCCATGAAGCATATTCAACGTATAACAATGTTATTGCTGGCTGTCACCTTCTTCACTGGCTGCGCCATGAACAATGGAGCGCGCGAGGATGCCAATGATCGCGACAATGTAAGAATCCAGAACTATGATAAGGATTGGGATGTGAACAATCGAGGCGCCAGAGTTCAGAATGCGGACAATGACAATCTGATGAGACAAGCAGATGATGTCGCAGACAAAGTGGACGACCTGAAAGAAGTAAGGAACGCTACAGTCATTGTGACTGACAGCACCGCATATGTCGCAGTGGTTTTAAGGGACAATGAAACAGGGAATGTCAGGAAAGACCTTGAAAACAAAATCTCTGATCGTGTTAAATCAACAGATAAGAGCATTGACCGGGTATATGTTTCAAGCAACCCTGATTTTGTGGACCGAATGAGCGACTATGGTGATAAAATCAGAAGCGGACACCCAATCCGAGGCATTTATGACGAGTTCACCGAGACGGTCCAAAGAGTCTTCCCGACAGCGAGATAAAACAGGAAAAGGGAGCCTGCAACAGGTTCCCTTTAAAATAAACTTTCATATGGAGCTGTACTGATCTGCTTTTCAGCAAGCCGTTTCCGTAAAAATTTGTGGTCGCGTTTCGGAGTAGCGAGGATGTACCCACGGATCACAAGCTCTTCTGTGATGCATCCCGCATTTTCCTTCAATGCCAATTCGCCGATCTTACCCGCTATCTTGTGGCGGGCCACATCCCTGAACAATTCTGGAACAGGACTGACAAGATCCTCCAGCAAAGCCTTTTGCTCATCCGGCCAAAGATGGCGCGTCTCATTCACATAATATTCTTCCCAATCCATATCGGACTTACCGTCATTTTTGGGGAGCTTCTTCAGAAACTTGCGGAACATGAAATAACCGCCAATCGCAAACAAACCGATCAACACAACAATCCAGAACAGAATGAACCATAAAAACCAGCCTTCAAGCTGCATAACCCTCACCCACACAATACAAATTTCTTCCCTTATTATAGTATCTCCCCCCCAGGAAAGACAAGACCTGTGACAAAATGCGTAACACCCTTGTAAAAATGGAAAACCCCGAGTATAATTAAGCTTGTCTGAAATTACGGGGCTGAATGGGGTACTGGTGTCCTCCACGGTCTTCAAAACCGCTTGTGTCCTGCGTGCCAGGGCAGGTGGGTTCGATTCCCACGCAGTCCCGCCAACCCTTACATAGCAAGGGAGTGAGTCTTTTTACAAATTAAGCAACAAGCCTTGATTAAGTCCTATACAACACTCTAGGTGCCATCTTGGTGCCGGAAAGAGTACCTTGGCTATTCGTTATCTTCTTCGTCATCAAAAACCTCTATCGCTTGTTCCTGAAGAGAAGGAATCACATGACTATACAAATCCAATGTAATTACAAATCACAGAGAATCATCATAAAACAAGAAGACTTAATTTATCAGTACTTCGGGGTACATTAAGGTACTAGCAAAACATATGCTAGCAAACTTCATAACCGCTTGTGACCTGCGTGCCAGGTTAGCTGGGTTCGATTCCCAGGCGGTCCCGCCAAAATACAGTTCTTACATAATGGTCTGCTGAGCTTTCCAACGGATTAATTGTGCTTATTGGCTAGTCCGTTGTAGACCGTATAGCCAGACCGTTTGCGTGATTAGAGTCCATAGCCTTCTACTATTAATAATGTAGGGGGTTTTTATTATGTCTAAAAAGATTAGAATGTATTCAAGTAAGAGTAGTAATCTACCAACGAAAAGTAGTAATGAAGAAATGACAATAAGAACATTGTTCGAAATGTTCCTTACTGAAAAAAATATTAAGGATCATTCAGAAAGAACTCTTCACGACTATAATATACATTTTGATTACTTAATGCATTTTATGGGGAAAACATTCTAAATACACAGTTTACAAGAGAATTTTTTAAAAGCTATATTGCCTATATGTTACATGAAAAGGGCTTAAGTCCAGTAACGGCTAATATTAGAATTAGGACGTAAGATACTGTTATTTAAATGGCTATATTAAAGAACCTATACATGAGCATTTTAAACCAGTTAAAACCAAAGAGGCCACACTAGAATCATTTTATCCCGAAGAAATTAAACGAATGCTAGTAGTAATTGATGAAAGTAGTTACAAAGGTTTTAGAGATAAGGTAATTATTTATTGATATATTTGAATTTTCTGTTCCAATCACCGTATCCAATCCTCATAAGGATCTTATATAATATTCCCTTCAACTATTTACAAATTAAAGAAGCTTAAAAATTTTCGGCAAAAATTAGATTTTTTTGACAAAATTTGCGATAAGAATACCATCAATAAATGCAATATAGTACAATCAACTTATGTATCTTCTAAAAACTTACATAAAGTTTAATTTATGGTTGCAATAGAAAGAAGGTGGTTAGATGAATCAAGTAATTAAAAATCATTTAAAAGAGGCATTGTTCTTTGAAAATAGAGGATTTAAAAAAGAAGCTAAACGTCATTATGATCAAATAAAAAACCATCTCAACGAACTAGATTGTGATGAATTAACTCTTATTGGAAAATTTTATGAATCATTAAGTGAATTAAATGTTGTCTATAAGGCAAGTAAACTAGGAATAAAAAAGCTAGGAAATATTCGTGAACTAGCCCCATTGTTTTTATATGCATGGGAAAATGTAAGTCAAGAAATTAGTGAGTTGGAGTGGTTGTTAAAGCAACCGGGTATTGACCATCTTGCGGTAGAGCGGTTGGTGATAGCAAGGCATTTATTCACTTTCGGAAAAATAGATAAAGCATATATGATTTCACTAGAGGTTGCTGAGAGGATGGAAAGAGAATTCCGTGAAAATCCAAGTGTCTATGAATTCTACACACATGCTGTTTTAAATCTAGTGGAATTAGAGTTCACTTTTAAAAATTTCACTCAAGCTAGGTTTCACTTAAGGAAATTAATGTACCTTACCAAGGAGCGATTAACTAGAACACAGGATGTTGCTTACTGGGCAGCTGTTTTAGATGAGATAGCGAATTTTGTTGTTCGGCCCGATTGGGCTGAAATTGAAGGAGAACTAACAGGGGATGTATATGTTATTGCCCGCTTTTATAGTCAGTTATCTAAACATTCTTTAACTAAACAGACAGAAGAGCAATTTAAAAATACACCATTTAAAGATAAAATTTTGGAAGCTAAGAGGAAGTCATATCTTCGACTTATTATGAGGTTGAAAGGCGATTCTAATTGGTTTGTAGGAGTAGAAGAAGATAAAACAAGTGCTCCAGATGATCTGTTAACAACTCTTTTATATGCAGATTATTTAAAGTCTACAAATTCAGAGGAATTGAAAGCTTTTTGGGAGACGGAATTTCCAAAACATGCTGATAGAATTGAAGCAATTAAGGCCTATTGGAATAGTAGCAAAAAAGTAAGTACAGGTGAGCAAAATTTTGAAGACTGTTCAGTTACATTTTTTGGCGGAGGCGAAAAAATAGGTGGTACTTCTATTTTGATAAGTGTAAAAGGACATCATCTACTATTAGATGCTGGCATGCATTTGCACGAAGAGAAATATTATCCAGATTACACCCCACTTTACGATAAAGGGCTTTCCTTCGAGGATATAGATGCTTTATTGATTACCCATGCTCACATGGACCATACAGGAGCGGTGCCTTTCGTTCATAAACAGCGTCCAGACATGTCAATATATGCAACGGAAGCAACTATAGGATTAATGAAGATATTACTAGCAGATACAGTTCGAATTAGTAAAGATACCAAAGTGGATATGTATAGTGAAGAAGATGTACAAAACACTCTTTTGTCTATTAAGCCTATAGATTTCCATAAAACATTTTCAATTCCGTCAAAAGAAAGTGAATGGAAGATAACGTATTATCCTTCAGGTCACATCATGGGCGCGGGTGCAATTTACATAGAATTTGAAGGTGTTTCTATATTATTTACAGGTGATTATTCAATTGACGATCAAAAAACAATTAAAGGATTGGCTCTTCCTGAAGATTTAAAAGTGGATGTTCTAATCACTGAATCTACATACGGTTTCTTACCAACTAACGCTTCTATAGACCGTATAAGGCAAGAGAAATTATTCATTGAATCTTTAAAACTAACAATGGATAAAGGTGGTTCCATGTTAATCCCTGCTTTTGCATTAGGGAGGGCGCAAGAAATCATCCTTATTCTAAAAGATGCTTTTAAAGAGGAAAAATATTTGCCGTTCAATCTTTACCTAGACGGAAGAGTTACTGATGTATGCCGTATTTATCAAAGATATTCAGAACAGCGTCGATATATTAATCCTGATTTCTATCAAGATGAGAATAAGGAGTCGTTATTTTTTGGAGGGGGTGTTCAATCAGCACAAGATGTATATTCCAATCGTAGAAATAGTGATTTTACATTCACTGATTTTATGGAAGATTACATTTCCTCAGGAAATAACTGTATTGTTGCTAGTTCCGGAATGCTTACAGAAAACAGCGCATCAGCACGTTATGCTGAACACTTGATAGAGGATGAACGTAATGCTATTTCCTTTACAGGTTATATGGATGAAGAAAGCCCAGGTCACCATGTTTTAAAAACAGCTAAAAAAGGTTCTAATGAAAAAATAAGAGTGAATGGTATTGAGAAAGAAGTTCATGCAAGAATTGAATCATTCCGTCTATCAGCTCATGCAAGTCGAGAACAAATTGTACAACTTATTTCGAAATTGCAACCTAGAAAGGTTTTCCTTATGCATGGTGAACATGATAAAAAATTTGCACCAACACATTCGATAGTAGGTGGAGAAAAAATTTATCCTACATTGATTGACTTACTAAGTTATTTAAAAGGTGAGATTGAAGTCACACCTGCCTTTAACGGTGAAATATATTTTTTAGACAGAGAGGATAGGAGTACATATGGATATTAATACTCAGATATTAGATCTTGTGTTACGAAAATACACAAAGTCCGATAAAGAGCTTTATTCTAGCGTAGAAAATATAAGTGAAAATGAATTTAAAGAAAAATTGAAAGAACTAAATCTTTCTGACTACACAAAACGTGATTTGTTTTTTTGGGAATTGCAATTAGTGGTTGAAAAATGTGTATTTGAGCAGGGCGGTACTGATGATAATGAACGTCTAGCAGAAATGGTTGTAGAGGTGTGGAATGAAACACATCAACCTAAAATAAATCAGTCTCTTGCACTTAGCTTTATTTATTTAATAAACCTTAAATATCCTAATACTCGAAAGGCGTTCATTTCAATATGTGATGGAGATTTTCGAAGCTACAAAACTTTTAACAGCAGCAAACCAAGATTATTCAATGACCTGTTAATTCGTTTCTTAACCTGTGTTTTTGTGAACAAGCAGTATACCCATGTGATGCCTACCGTTGAACAGATAATGCCAATACTTTTTGAAGGTACTTCTAAAGCGGACTACCGTGAATCTGTTGTTAGAGTTGGTTTCCAACACAAAAAAGGACTCAATTTTGGAAAGATGAACGCCTACAGGAAAATTTTTAATGTGAATAATCTTGTCTATGCAGAAGGAATGAAATCTATTTTATTAGGTGCATTGAATGATAAAGAAGAATCAGAAGCATTAAACGCGTTAAAATACAGATTGAATTCAGTTGATGAAATTGAGGAACAAAACAAATCTGATGAAGACTTTGGAGTGGAAGATTTAATGGATAAGCACACTCCGGAAGTAAATAAACCAGACTCATTAGACCCTAAAATTAAAGTGGTATCTGCTAATGAAGTTGTTAAAGATAGTGAATCTCGTGTGGTTAATGAGGAGATTCTAAGATCTGACGACATAGAGGAACAAACTGAAGCATCACTTGGTGAACCGGTATTTGCAGGTGGTGTACTTGATATGAATACTAAAGAGGAATTACCTGTTCTAGTTCAAGACCTTAAAGACGAGCCTCATAATGAAATTGTTGGAGCCTTAGAAGATGCTTTATCTGCTGTTAAGTCCGCAATTGTTAAGGCTTCAGAACTACAAAATACACAAAGTTCGGTTGCTCAAGATTCAGGCCAAAACCAACTGAAAGTCGCTGAAGAAGAAATTGATAGATTGAAACAAGCATTGCAACAGGAGAAGGAAAAGGTAGCGCTAGCTGAAGAGAAAGCATTTGTAAAAGTACTAAATGCTATTGGTGGTGAGAGTAGCAATTATTTATTATCTGACTTACTTGAAGAGAGTCAAGGGAAAGCGCCGAGTAACCCTAACATTAGTGCAGGGAGACTAATCAATTTGTTTTCAAGTTTAAGTTTGGCAATTGGATTAGAAGAACACAGCAACAACTATGAACTAGGTAGTGTTTTTGCGGTTCAGAAAGATGAACTAATTAAAAATTATAGAATCGATGGACCGGTTGTTAGCCAAAACGATTTTATCCAAGTAAAACTCTTGAAATACGGTTGGACGCTCAATGGCAAGGTTGTTGTACAGCCTTTAGTAACTGAAGTTAAGGAGGAAGTTTAATATGTCAAAAAGATATATCGGTATAGACCTCGGAACAACAAATTCAACTGTAAGTGTGGCGAACCTCACCATGCGGGGTGACGTTGAAGCTCAAGCTTTAGAAGTGGCGCAGGTAGATGAAAGCGGAAACGCCATTGTAACGGACCAAACTCTTCCTTCTGTCTTATATATAGATGATCAAGGGCATCCATACGTTGGTCGATTCGCTAAACGCATGAATGGCGTGTATCCTCAAAGGGTTATCAAAGAAGCAAAACGTTTTATTGGACAGGATGTTTCTTGGGAAATTGATGGAGAAACTATACGTCCTGAAATGGTGTCATCTTATGTGTTAAAGATACTAAAAGCTCAAGCGGAAGAATATTACTCTGGAGAAAAAATCGATAGTGTAGTTATTACTACTCCTGCTAACTTTAACTTCCAGCAACAACAAGCTACCAAGGCTGCAGGTGTGTTGAGTGGTTTTGATAAAAATAACATCCATATGATACCTGAGCCAACTGCTGCATTGATTGACTTTCTGAACGAGGAGAAGAAATTAGATCCATCTGTTCGTCGTTTAAAGCTAGATGGTGGAAAAAAGAACTTAATGGTGTTTGACCTTGGTGGAGGAACGTGTGACGTTTCAATTCTTCAAGTTAGGGACACCGAAAATGGAGGGATTGATATTCAAGAGCTATCAATATCCCAATATACTGAATTAGGTGGAATTGACTTTGATAGAAAAGTCGTTAATGAACTAATGAAAAAATTACTTAAGCATGTAGGTTTGAACTTTAATCAGTTAAAGAACAAGTATGATAAAAAGGATATTTTACGTCTTTGGGAAAACCTGCTTGATTTTGCTGAGAAGGCAAAAAAATTCTTTAGTACGAGAATTGAAAATCAACTACGTACTTCGCAATCTGACTATTATGAGAGCAAAGAACAGTTTAACAACCTAACATATCGCGAAATGCTTTCAGATCAATTGCCAACAGAGCTTGTAACTACACTGTCTATTTCAAAGAAAGAGTATGACGACGTAATCGAAGAGTTGCTTTATAAAGGAAAGAGCAAAAAAGGAACCAACATAGAAGAACCAATACTAAACGCTCTAGAACATGCAAAAATCGGTAATATGTCAGTAGAAGATATTGATGCGGTATTCCTTGTAGGTGGAATGACCTTTTACCATACGATTCAAGAACGAATCTATGAAATTTTTGGCCGTCGAATTAAACCTATTAAGTCTATCAATCCAATGTTTGCGGTAAGTCGTGGAGCTGCTGTTTATCACCACCAAATTGATCGTATCAACTTTAAATCAAGTGACCAAATTTCAGTTGCAGACACTGATATTTCCAGTCAATCTGTTGTTTTTACTAACACAATTCCAAATAACGTCTATATAGATGTTATTGGTGCAGATCCAGTAGCGTTACTAGAGAAGGGAACAAAACTACCATTTGAGCGTATCATCGAGGATAGATTCATTGTAACTGGACCAAGTACATCTAAGACTGTTAATGCAATGCAATTAGAGTTATTTACAGCTACATCAGCTAAATCAATTCATACTAAACAATTGAAGTCAGCTACGGTTAATTTTAAAAAGCCAGTCCCTGTTGATTCTAAATTAGTATTAAAAGTGGAATGTAATCAAGAACGTGAAGTATCAATTAAAGCTTGGCTAGAATCTGATGAAACGGAAGTGGTTGATGTGAATATTGGTTCTCATGAATTTACTGAAGAAGAAATCGAAAACTTGAAAGTAAAACAAGCTAATATTAATAAAATTAAGTAATTAAAGGGGTTGATTCAATGTCATTACAAGATCGTATGTCAGCGAGTATCCTTCAAAAACTAACCGACATGAAAAAAGATTTACCGAAGGAAGAATTGACTGAAAAAGACGTGTTAAATGAAGAAGAAGAAGAGCAAATAAAACAAGAATTATTAAGGCAAGCAGAACAAGAGGATGAAGGTGATGGGATAGACGATGACTTCTTTACGTCATTGTCTGCTCCATCCCAAGAAGACGGAAATGAAAAACTAGTGGAGGTTGAGTACCTTGGTCGAATTGGATATGTAGATATTTCATTTGAAAATCTCGATGAGGACATGGATGAGAAAGAATACAGAAATATACTTGATGCTCTGGAAGTAATGGCATTTGGTGATGCTCTATTAAAGCGTAAAGAAGCTTCAAAAGAAGTAGAAAAGTACGGTGAAAAAGCTATAACTGTCATCTTTAGAGAATGCCGTAAGTTTGATTTATCTGATGAAAAACGAAAAAACGAGCTAGTACATCTATTAAGCCGTCTTACATCTAGAAGTCTAAAAGGTCGAAAAATCCTGAAAGCAGTTCTTGAAAAAGCAAATAGTACTCAGCATATCGCCTTAGCTATTTTAGGCTCTGGTGCTGTACGTGAGCAAGAAGCAGTTCCTGGAATTCTAAATCACATGTTATCTCCAGATTTCTTTGCTATCGGATTAGAAGCTTTAATAAAGATTAGGGATAAGAATTCAGTTGAACCTATAATTAAAAGACTTAATGATTTAGATAGTAACCGTAATGACATGATTGACCATGCTATCCAAATAGCTCCTAGATTCGCAGATTTTGGACCTGAAGCTGTAAAACCATTTTTTATTGCTTATATAAACAATCAAAAGAAATCAATCCGTCCTATTTTGACTATTGCACTTCGCTCATTTAAAGAGGATGCTATTCCTGTATTATCTGAGGTGCTAGAGAAAGAAACAGATGAAAATAAACTCATCCCGATTTGTATGACTCTTGGAGCATTAAAAATGTCTTACTCGACAAACTTATTATTAGATTCTTTTAGAAAGTACCCTGTTAAGAGAAAGGCAATCATTCGTGGTTTGAGTTACACCAGAGACCAGTCAGTACTACCGTTACTTGTAGAAGAATTAAAATCAACTGAAGACATCCGATTAAAACAAGAGTGTTTGGGAGCTATTGCTTATCTTGCTGATAACGATATGAGTCTCATTCCTGTCGTTAAACCTTATCTTAATGAGCGACGTAATAAACTATATCTAGATGCACTTAATTGTATGGTTCGTCTGGGTGACCGAGAATCATTTGATAAATTTGTGAATTTGTTAATCAATGGAGATGAGGGAGAACAATACGTTCTTCAAAAGCATGTGCCTAAAATGTCGTTCAAGATAATTGTTAAATTGGCTCAAAAAATGCTTAATTGTCCTGATGATAAAGCAATCTTGCTAGTATCAGCATTACAAAATGGAAACATTATTCCTCAAGAAGTTGGACCAATTCTACAAAAGAAGCTAGACCAACAACCTATTCCAGCACTAAAACTTGAAATTTTCCGACTTATCGGAAAACACGTAAATAAAAAGCGTGAACTCTTATCGCAGGATATTTTATATAAAGCTAGACAGGAAGAGACAAACCCTCGAGTAGTTCGAGAGCTAGACCAGATTATTAATAACATGAGAAAAGAAAAAGGTCGCATTTCAACAATTAGGGAAGAAGAATAGGAGATGGAGATAAATGGCAGGGAAAACAGGAAGGAATAAGGGGAGTAGACAAAAGCGATTCTCTTATATCGAGGTAGAAGGAGTAGAGAGCCGTTACCTGGATGCTGCCTTATTGAAAGCCTGCGGAGATGGAATCTTAGAACACTCCTTATCCGATGAATTTAAATTAATTAAACTGGCGGGTATAACAACACAAGAATTAAAACGAAAAGAGCGAAGCCTTGAAGAGTTGATTGCGTTAGTTTCACCACACTTGTTGGAAAGTTATAATTATTATAACTTTCTAGCAAATATGTGGGATAAGATATTACATAAGACGATTAATCACTACTTTGAAAACAATTATGTTAATTTTACACTAGATGACTGGAACGACCAGATAAGAAATCTGATTGACGAAGAAAAAATGCCAATTTATGCAGCGATAAATAATATGCGTTTCTATAAGAATGGTGAAATAAAAGAATTGATTAAGCCTCTGTTACAAAATAAGGAATATGTCATGAAATTTTACTATGAAACTGGCATTAAAATTGAAGGACAAGGCATTGACATTGATTGGGACGGAATTGTTGATGAGGAGATAGAAGAATTATTTGAAGTTGAGGATGAACTGGAGGAAAACTCATTGGTAGAAGAGAAATTAATCAACCGCTCTCCTGAAGAGGCACTTAAAATGGCAGCGAAGATGATCTTAGATGTATCCGAAAGGGTTTCAAATCTTGAAACAGCTGAAAAATATAAGAAATTATATGAGTCTGAAAAAGAACAAGTGGTAAGTTTTAAAGAGAAGTTAGACGAGTTAATACAAGAGTTGAAATCAAGGGAATCACAAGTGCAAACTCTTTCAAAAGACAATCGTAAATTAACCAAATTAGTAGATTCACTTAATAGCAGACTTGAACAGCAGCAAAAAGAGTCAGGTCGCTTGGGTGGAGCGCTTGGTGAGATTCGCAAGGAAAAAGAGGAGTTAGAGAAAGATAAAGCGAACTTAGAACGTCGTGTAAGTACTCTTGAAAAGGATCTAGGTGCAATTACTGAAAAGGTTCAGAAGGAACTAAAGAAAGATTTTGATAAGAAAGCACTACAAATGGTAGATGACTATGATGAAAGAAAACTCCAATTGGGAAAGCAGTTTGGGGAATTACAACGCCTACTTGAGGAAGAAAAAGATAAAAAAAGTGAATTATCATATACTCTTGAAAAGACTAATAAAGAGCTTACTTCAATGAAGAATGATTTAGAAATTGTAGAACAAGAACGTAATGAATTATTAGAGAAGGTGAGTAAAGCTTCTGTTAAAGAGGAGATTAAGGCAGATTCAGAAGATGATGTTATGTTTGGCTTTGATGAAGAAGATATTGAAGTCTTTGTAGAGTTCGATAACAAGCCCACAAGGAATTAATTCATTAATTACACTTAATATTCTCGGAGTATCTAAGTATTGGAGTGCTGAATAGTTCGTAGATAAGCACCGAGTAAAATATGAAAAATTAATAAGAAGATAGTGTGGATTAGGCTTTGATTAGTAATAAAAAAGTTGATCCACACTTTCTGTTTTAAATATAAGGCATAATATTAGTTCGAATATTTAAAATTCTTAAAATAAGTATTTCCTGGTAAGGAGATTCTCGGTAAATTGAAGTTTTGTTATATCAACCTAAAATTGCGCTAACTTGTTTTATAAAAAAGTTAATTAACAATAAGCATTATTAGGCTTTTGAAAATAAATAACTATGTGAAAAAAGTTAAGAGGTGAATTAGCTTATGATTGTTGAAAAGCTGAAAAAACAATTAAAGATTGACATTGATACTCAAATCTTGCAAGAGGCTTTGTATCACTCAAGTTACTTAAATGAGAAAAAACGATCCAATGAAATTGAAATGCAAAAATCATACATACATTTAGGTAAGCTACTGTACCATTTAGCTATTGTAACCATGATTACAGAAGAGGGTACTAAGAATCATAAAGAGATATCCGAAAAACTAACACAATATAAGGATGAGATTCTTGTTCAGTTTTATGATGAATACAAGTTTGATGAATATCTATATATTGGCAAAGGTGAATTGAACTTTAGAAAGGATCGCTATTTAGATCATTGTCTCATTGTTTTCTATCATATTTATAAAGGAAATGGTTTTTATAGATTAATAGACATTCTTTTTCCTCTATACAAAAAGGGCAAAAAGGTTGAAAAACAGATAGATTATAAATCCGCCTTACAAGAGTATATTCAAAAAATAAAAATGAATTCTGATAGCATTCAATATGAGACAGTAAGTGTCGATGGTCCCCCACATAATTGTTCTTATACTGAAAAAGTTAGTGCTAATGGATTAAGTGGAATTGGAACTGAGTGTTCTAAGAAAAAGGCACAACAAAAAGCGGCTCAAAATTGGTTTGAAAACAATCAATTATCTATCCTAATAAAACAAAGTGATAAACCTGCTCTTTCTGTTAAAAAGGAAACTTCAGGTTTAACGAGCAGTAGAGAAGCTGAACTAAAGCGGCAATATAAAATACTACAGTTAACTACAAAAGACTTGTCTTTAAAAAAGTTAGATATATGCTTTACCCATAAATCTTTTGCAAATGAGAAAAGGCTTAATACTGTGGAAATATTCTCACTGTACGCTTGGTATGGGGCTATAGTAATTCCTTTTATTATAGGTGAATTTATCTTACAAGACTTCCAGCTTAGAGCTAGTGGTAAGTATAGTCGCATGATGGAATTAACAAGTAGCCTGGTGTCCAAAAGGCACTTAAGTGCCTGTCTACCTAACTCTATATATAGGTCGGTTAGAATTCCTAATAAAGGTGATTTGAGTGCTGCTTCACTTAGGGCTGATATCATACAATCATTAGTAGGGGCGATGTTTCTTCAAAATTTGAACCAAGAAAATGAGAAGTTATTCAATAATATAAAGTCTTTTGTAAATACTTTTATTATTTCTTCTTTTGTGGAAGATTCGGAATCAGTTGATTACCGTAGCTATCTTCAAATCATTACCCAAGGTCTAAACATGGAGACTAAGGCAAAACTGGTTACATCAGGTCCTGCACATCACCGTAGATATGATGTAAAAATTTCCATATTTTTCTCTGGTGGGGAAAAGTTTTTGGAAGGTAGAGGAAAACAATCCACTAAAAAACAGAGTATAAACATAGCATGCAAAGACATTATCGATCAGGTGAATGACATCTATCATTTAAATAATAAAAATCTTGAGCTTCCTAACAATACAATAATGAATCAAACCTTGGGATACTTTATTCGAAATGCCATAAACAATAAAAATCCCATTAAATTTCTTGATATAGTAGGGGGACTTTGTTTGAAGAGGTGGTCCTTGGCTCAAGCTGTGAATATTGTGACACACTTGTATAAAAGAGGGCTGATGTCAGAACTCTTCATGGTTTTATTTAAATGGGAAAATCTCTATTCAAGAAAAAATGTTGAAAATTGTATCGTTCAATTACCCGATAAAGAAAGGGAAGCTATCCTATCTAAATGGCAGGAAATAATTAACAAACGAGAGCGATTGAAAAAGACTGCTCAAAAAGAAGAAATTGATATTGAAAGTGAACTCTCGTATTTACTTGAAGAATTTGATTTTAAGCCTGTGGGAGAGCAAACCCCGATCATAGGGAAAATTGGAGTTAGGGAATCGCAAAATGACGAATGTAAAATTGGAATAAAGGGTTTGAATGAGGACGATGGTATCGAGGGATTTGAAGAAATTGATGATTTATTTAACTTTGACCCCTCTTAATAAATTGAAAGATACTTTTTTTTCGATAATGCTGTTCAATATTCCGAATTAGCAATTAGAAGAAAGTTTGTATGTTGCCATTCTAGTGATATTTTAATTCCAATCTAAACCGGGGGAAAGGTTATTATCAGCTGCTCTTCTCAAAGAGAGTAATCATATTCCTGTAATACTTTTGGAGGAATTTCAGATAAGAGAGAATTAGTATAAATTGGCTTGAACCTGGTAATTTAACAGACTACAACCTCAAAGTAAGATTCAATCAAGGGGATGAGATAAATTCTTTAGAGGAATTAAAGATAAAAAAATTACATAACTTTTACTCCTATATTATCTTCTGGCTAGAAAGGTAATAGGTTTAATCTTACATAGGGATTGTTCAATTTCACAAAAATTTAAAGAACCGCAAATTATTGATAGGGCAGTCTAAAAGGAGTGTTAAATTTGACAAGATTAGATCCAAAAAGTATTGGCCAAATCATGAAGGAAGGTATCCACTTTTGGATTCCTAGATATCAACGCGGCTATCGTTGGACATACATTCAAATTACAGAGCTCCTAGAGGATATATGGGAGTTTCATAACATGGATCCAAAAAAAGATGATGTTTACTGGCTGCAACCAATCGTCCTTAAGCAGCATGAAAAAGGAATAGAAGTTATTGATGGGCAACAGCGACTGACGACCGTATTATTAATTGTCAAATATATTCAGTCTATTATTCCTTTTTATAAAGGTATTGGATATACATTAAGTTATGAAACTCGGACTAGTAGTGAAACATTTATTAATGATATAAAAAACGGAGAAAGTAGGCAGAATGACAATATTGATTTCTATCATATGTATAATGCCTATGAAACAATTAAAAAATGGTTTGAACAGCAAGCGGATAAAAATATTCCTATTCATATCTGGCAACGTTTAACGGATCAAGTGAAGGTACTTTGGTATGAACTGGATCAGAATTATGATGGCATAAATTTATTTACACGGATTAATATTGGGAAAATTCCTCTGACAAATGCCGAACTAATTAAAGCTTTATTTTTAAGTAAAAATAATTTAGGTCATGATAAGGATCAGCATGATTATCTGAAAATGAAGCAGATTGAGCTAGCAACTCAATGGGATACAATGGAAACACGTTTACAGGATCCTGACTTTTGGTATTTCCTTCAGTCAACCCAGGAAAATTATGAAAATCATATTGAATGGCTATTTGAACTAGTAACAGCTAATTTTCCACAGGAATTAGATGTACATACCGCTTATAGGACGTTCCATGCCTTTCATGAAGAAATAGAACGTCAGACGGAGCAGGGTAAGGTAAGGCATCAAATAGTGGAGGAGCTTTGGGCGGAAATTCAGAAGCTATACTATCAGTTTAATGAATGGTTTGATAACCGAGAGTTGTATCATTTAATTGGTTATTTGCTGGCAACAAAATACCCAATACAAGGCGTTCTAAAAAATGCTAAATCGATGAAAAAAAATGATTTTATCGATTCCTTATACCATAGTATTAGGAACCGTTTGCGAAATTGGGACATTACTGAACTTAGCTATGATTCCAATCGTCGAGAGGTGAAGGATATATTACTTTTATTTAATATTTTGACTCTTCAGCAGGACCAGCATTCGAAGCAACGCTTTGATTTTGATCGGTTTAAAAATGAGAAGTGGGATATTGAGCATATCCATTCTCTGCAAAGTCAGGTTCTCATTAATCAGGAAGAGCAGCTTACCTTTATTCAAGATGCTTTAGCATATGTGGAAGATTCTTACTTTTGTGCTGAGCTTGTGGAAAAGGAGCAGGCTATTTTAATAGAAGCAATGGAAGCAGAGCAGTTTGAAAAAATACAGCAAAAGATTGTGGATTATTTCGGAAAAGGATATTCAAATCATATTTCAAACTGTACACTACTAGATGCTAAAACGAACCGTGCATATAAAAATGCGATTTTTCCCAAAAAACGTGAAGAGATAATTTCTCGTGACCAAATGGGTGTATATATTCCAATTGGCACTAAGAATGTCTTTTTAAAGTATTACAGTAAGCAAACGAAGCAAATTCACCATTGGAATCAGGAAGATCGCGAGGCTTATATGGAAAATATGCTCGAGGTTTTGGAGCCAGTTATCACTAAGCACCAAGAAATGGAGGTGGGGTAAGATGGCAGAATCAAAAGTATTTACCTTTTGGCAGCTAATGGAGAATTACCATATTACCATTCCGATTATTCAACGAGATTATGCTCAAGGAAGAAAGGATAAAGACGTTCAGCATGTACGTCATGAATTTTTACGGGTCTTGTTTAAGACCCTGCAAACTAGTGAGCCAATTGAGTTAGATTTTATCTATGGCACGGTAAATGAAGCGAAGCATTTTGCTCCACTAGATGGGCAACAAAGGCTGACGACGTTATTTTTAATGCATTGGTATTTTGCTGTGAAGGAAGGGAAGCTTGCTGAAAATAAAGATGCATTTCAACATTTTTCCTATGAAACACGATTGAGTAGTAAGCTGTTTTGCAAGCTTCTTGTTCAGCTGACAGATTTGGATTTTGAAGCGGACTCTTTATCGGAACAAATTTACAATGTGTCAGACTTTTATTATGGATGGGCTTACGACCCGACTGTTGACTCAATGCTTACAATGATTGATTCTATTCATACCTATTCAAAGGAATATGATTTACCTAATCGATTATTTGACACTCTTAAGGTGAATGCACCAATTACTTTTCAGTTCATTGACTTAGATTCCTTTCAACTAGAAGACACGCTTTATATTAAAATGAATGCTCGCGGGAAACCGCTGACACCATTCGAGAACTTCAAGGCACGTTTTCAACAATATTTAGAAGGTGTAGATAAAGTAGATAGCGAGGAAATATTATATAAGACAGATACTTCTTGGTCAGATTTTTTCTGAAAGCATCGAAAAGAAAATTTTGACGAGTCGTTTCTGCAATTTCTCTATACACTTCTACACAACCAGCTAGCACGTCATCAGCAAAACCGTAATCGTCTATTTGCTGCCATTAATGGTGGAGAAGTAGTTCGTATTGATGATTTAGCGAAGCTGACAATTGAGGACGATCAGTGGGTAAAGGATATTGAAGTAACGCTAGATATGCTTTCGAAGGAAATACTAGATAATCAAGCATCAGTTATTGATATAAAAAAAGTGATAGATGAGGCGATGACCGAGGGTATCAATTATGAGGATCGTGTTCAACTCTATGCGATTGTAGCCTATATTTGTCATTTTAATGGTGATTTTTCAGCGTTTGGCCGTTGGATGCGATTTGTTCGTAATGTTACAGTAAATACGATTTACAATCGAGTCGAGGATTATATGCAATCCATCCAAGCAATTGATAGACTAGTTACTCATGCTGAAAATCTAGATGAATATCTAGCAGATCCAAATGTAAAACTGTCTGGCTTTTTAGGCTTCCAGCTTACCCAGGAAAAATTAAAAGCTAATTTGGTACTCGCTGATGAAGATTGGAAAAAACATATTTATACGGCAGAGGACTATCATTACTTTGAAGGAGAGATTGGCTTTTTACTATCCTTTATCAATGCTGATGATTTTAATAAATGGACTGATGAAGAGCACAAACAAAAACTAGCTTCCTTTATTTCGTATTACGAGAAAGCTATTTCAATCTTCGGAAAAACGAATCTGAGGTTATCAAATGATTTATTATCAAGAGCACTTCTTACATTTGGTGATTACTTAATTAAAACTGGGCAAAACTATAGTTTCCTCATTGAAGGGTTTGATCGTGATATTAGCTGGAAACGTTACTTACGGCATGATCATGTAAAGTATTTGAAGCTACTACTTGATAAAGTAACTCCAGATACAGTGGAGGCAGATTTACAGCAAATCATTGATAACAGCAAAATAACTGACTGGCGAAAATACTTTATCGAGTATCCTATTATTTTAAAGAGGCAGTGTGGAAACAAGCGTCTGATTCGTTTCCATGATGAGAAAAATATTTTACTGCTTGATACGACTATGACGAGCGGTTATTGTCAGGAATATTATAGCTATGCCATTTATGCCGCATTGAAACAAAAAGGAGTAGACTGTAATTATATTGATTCCGTCGGTGCTTATAATGAAAAATACGTGGTGCTTGATCATGGTGGCTACACTCTTGACTTTAATGAAGAACAATTCACTGTCTACGATGCTGATGAAAACATCATAGCTGTACCAACCGAATTTAACGAAGCAATTGACAAAATGTGTGAGCTAGCAGGTATTAGTGTATAAACTAGTTGGTTAAAAAACAGAGTTATAATTTCACCCAATTGTTCACTGAATAGAATAAAAATACAAGAAAGTTAAAATTAGAAAAAGAAGCGATGCAAAGAATTGCATCGCTTAAATAATAAAATTTAAGAGTAACGATATATTTTGATTTATGTGAAACATCATTTATTTAAGAAGTGAATTGATTGGTTTATTTTAATAATCTAGTATTTAAGAATAACTATAAAAATTAGGTTTCTCAGAAGTTTATTTTTATTTTTGAAAAGCCCTTTTAATTCTTCTTTTTGCTCATTATGACAAGGGCGTAATCAAAAAAAGTTATTCTATATTTAGTTTCGTAATACATCTTGATATTTTTCTATTCAATTTATAGTTTAAGGCGTTTAGTTTCTTTTGGATCACATAATTGTAAGGCGTGTTCATTTGGCATCCTTACCACCAAACATCCACTGTGTGAATATAAACAGAGCGAAAAAAAATGCAATAATGCAAACATACCTATTGAAAGGTATGTTTGGTAAGTCTTGAATCTTTGTTGATTAATGGCAAAGTCTCCTCTTTATAAAAATCTGCTGCCATTAAATTCAGACACAAGAACAATTTCCGTAATTCCTGTTTTTTCCACATATATTACAAATTCCATAACAATCTTGAGTTTGCCTCCGAACCCTGCTTTCCCATGGTTCTTCGGGAAAATCTTGATTAATAAAATAATCCTCATTTTTTAAACCCTCGTAATATTCGTCCATTTCACCATTAGAAATTTTTTTTCTACACTCTTGGCAATAAGCTCCTTCCTCGAATTCATATTTCATATAAACTAAGTCATCTTTTTCTTCTTCACACCATTTACAGTCGTTTCTCATAATACTTCCTCCCCTTGAGATATTTTTTATATTTGGAGCATGTAGTTTTTGCCTGATCCCATACTCCCCGACAACCTTAAACTCATTTATAGGTAGTTAATCCCACTTGCATGGTAACTTTTTTATACAAAAGATGTTAGATTCCATCCCAAACTTCTCTTATAAGAGCTTTTTTGTGGAAATTGAATACCCTGATGTTTCATGTCGTTGGGAGATTGCTTTTAGTTTTCGTAGAAACTTAATCTAATAGACCAAGGGTTTTAGCAGTAGCTAGAAGGTTACGGAATATGTACTTGTAATACCATTTGAAGAAGTTGGTCTAATTACTTTGATTTGCTAGCTTAGTATTATCTTCATTCGAATTTGCTAAATGTTTTTTGCTTCTTCTTGAAGTACTAATATCTCGGTTGAAAGAAAATATTTTTTTCTTACTTTGTTTAAACAAAGAATAGCTTTGTATAATATTAACAGATATTAGGATTGGAGTGTATTCTTTGTTCGTCAATTAACCCGCCTTACATTATTAATACATTCATCCATTAAATATATCTAAGAGTGGAATGTGATATGTGACCGGTACAAAATGATTAATGGTAAATCACAATAGATAAGGCAGAGTAAATTTAATAAGAACTAGGACAATAGTGGTGCATACGTACAGTAGTCTTTATAAGTTGTTTTTGACACCCTTATATTTCCGAAAGTTGACGGTGTTGCCTGTCCAGAATTAGTCGATTATAATGTCCGTATAT
>NZ_JAERSD010000035.1 GCF_017912555.1 Bacillus sp. REN3
ACATCTCCTATACTACCTCCCGTAAAGATATGCCCAAACAGGAGTGTATGTATTTTTTCGGATGTTGGCAAGTGGCCCTTTTTATGTACATAAATTAGCTGCCGTTTCCTACATTTCTAGTCTGCCATAAACAAGAATGACAAAGCTCATAATACCAAAGGTAAAAATATATAAGTTATTAGACAATTAACAAACTAAGGAGATTGTATGGATGGATAATATCTTGAAGGATTTTAGGTTGAATAGTAAGGTTCCTGATGCGGTAATTGAAAATTACAAAAATGTAGTTCCTCTAGAAATTATAAATCTATGGCAAGATTATGGATTTGGATTATTTATGCAAGGCTATTTAAAAAGCGTTAACCCAGAGGAGTACGTTGATATCTTACATGAGAGTAGTCAAAGATATACTGATTCAGTAGTATTATTTTCAACAGGTATGGGAGATTTAGTGATTTGGGCTGATGGTTATGTAAGGTTGCTGAACTATAGATTAGGTGTACTTAAAACTGTTATGCCCAATTTTTTATACTTTTTTAAAAGTTTGGAGTCGGAAAAATTTAGAGTTGAATATTTAAAGTGGCAACCATATCCTGAAGCGGTAGAAATATATGGAGAAGTATCTTATGATGAATGCTTCGGTTATACACCTCTATTAGGTCTAGGGGGAGCAGAAAAAGTAGAGAACTTAAAAAAGGTTAAATTGAAGGAACATATTCTTATGATTACTGAATTTATGGGACCAGTTCAGTAATGTTCAAGAGTATGTTACAGAATTAACTATAAGCACTTGATTGCCTTATTGGGCAACAGGTGTTTTTGTTTTTTGTTAGAAATTTTAACTTTGGACGACATTGGATGAATAAGTTTTCAAAGTTGTAGTTCGCATCCTCATTACGAACTTTACTTGTGAAATTTCTAGGTTTATTTGACTTTCTAGTATACGGAGGCTGGTTCCTTACAGCCTCAACCATTGGATTCTCAAATTTTCCTCTGTCAATGAGTGCTAAAATAGGATATTCATAAGAAGCAAAGGAACTTTTTGGTTCTTTCTTATTTTAATGGCAGGCTGCAATGTCGAGAACACGATGGATTAGTTTGAATCCTTTCGCACGACAATAAAATGAATTTAATTAGGTAAATAAAAAGGAGTGACTTCGGATGGAGAAATTATCTTTTTTAAAACAATACAGAAAAAGTATCGAGTTTGTCCCTGTGCTTTTTACTCACCTGTAACGAAATGAATCGTTTCCAGCATTTCCTCCCATCTCTCGCGGGGATGAAGTTGCAGGTGAACAGGTGTATCTTCAGCTTCTGTATATTCTGCGATCCATATGCCGTTGTTGGAGGGTAAAAAGAACAGAATATTCGCGAGCAAAGGGTCCGCTTCCAAGTCTGGCAGATTGAAAATAGAAATGTTATTCAGTGACCAGTTATGGGCATTCAATGCTTTTAAAAATTGACTAAAGGCTGCTTTTTCTTCAGGCAAAAAGTAAGTATCCACAGCTAGTTTTTCTACATTTTCTGGATTGCTCAGCTGATCGAAATCGCCTTCAGTAAGGTGGAAAGCCAAGTCTTCCTTAAACTGAATATCCTTGAATGAATAATAATCTGCTATATGTCCAGCCAATTCATCGCTTGTTATATAGGCAAATTCATGCATGATATCCCTGTCGATTAAATGAGACAGCCATGTATCACCATCAACTTTATGGATCATCATTATATGTTGTTCTGGTTGATGCGAACAACGGATCATC
Source organism: Bacillus sp. REN3 (assembly GCF_017912555.1). Lineage (GTDB taxonomy): Bacteria > Bacillota > Bacilli > Bacillales > Cytobacillaceae > Mesobacillus. The sequence continues at coordinate 1,761 of NZ_JAERSD010000035.1, forward strand.
CATTTAGATTCAACATAGGATTTGATGAAGTTTTCCATTTCTACACTTATAGGTGCCTCGTTTATAGCTTCTCTCTCATAATCCCAAAGTTGTTTGAGAATCAGCTGGTGTATAGTTGCTTGCATGACACTGTCCCAAACTTCCGGACTCCGAGTTCCCAATGAAGATTCGGCTATTCCCTTCCCCACTTCAGGATAACCACTGAATGTCACTAATAATGCCAACTCCTCCGTGGTGCATGTAAGCACAGGTTTCATTTTTTACATCTTCCTTTCAACCAATCTACTCTTTCTCTCCCAATTATCTAGTTGCTATATCTAACAAAATACAAAATATTACCCTTTAGAAAATTTTACGTACGATTCCCATGAACATCTCATAAAAAATAATGCTCCCAATGAACATGGCCAAAACAGATCCAAGCATATACAGTTTCCTCTTCCACCACGGATGTTTTAACAATTTCTTATATATATATGGACCGACTCCAATTAGAAAGCCCATAATGAAATTCACTGTTTTCTGGTAGGCGGTGGCCGGGTTTTCATAAGTACCCCATTCATAATATTCCATCATCACGTTTCCAAGCATTAACAGCAAAAAACTATACGTAATTTGAACAATAAACCACATCACAATAGCATTATCTAGATAAAAAAGAACTTCCTCCATACACATTTCCACCTTATATTACATTCTATTTTATTTAAACCAGCTTTTGACTGACTTATAGACATTCCCCACACCATTGGCGCCTTTTTCACCCAGGTCCTTGATCTCATCTCCTAACATTGTGCTGGCGACTCCGCCAACTAGTCCACCGACAGCTCCGCCTACCACAACTCCAAGAGGTCCTCCTAAACTGCCAATCATGGCTCCAGCTTTTGCGCCAACTGCGATTGCACCAAGGTCTCCTGCTATAGAAGCTGTAGCTCTTCCAATTTTCTCGACCCTGGTCTTTCCGGCGTTTTCAGGGTTTACAAGTTCACCGAAACCAGCAGCCACACTAATAAGAGAGCCCACTAGCGGGATTCTTTTACCTACAGTAGTGAAACCTTTCGCTTCAGCAACTGTTCGGGCAACCTCCTTTGCTCCAAGCGTAATTCGTTTTTCAAAAGCTTTCGTTAAAGTTGACGCTTTCATCATAGTAGCATTTTTCGGAAAACCAGCTGCATGTTTTAGAAGGGAAGCCGGACTGGTATAGGAGGTAACAAACTTATGCAGCTGTTTAGCAATAAGGTTCGAAGGAGTGGACTTCGAAAAATCGTAGATCAACTTAGCCGTCTTGCTGCTATAACGCCCTTTACTGGTCCAGGATGCATCTGCCGAAACAGAGAACTTATATCCACCCTTTAATCGTTGCCATAAAGAAGGCCTGCCATCAATATAGTCAATATCCAATCTGCGAGAAATTGCCAGAGCCGCTCCAACACCAGTTGTCTGGCTCCCTATAAGAGCTATATCAAATAAGCTCATCTTTTGATTCATTGCTTCAAAATATTTTAGTATGTCATAAATTGATGAGGACTTTTTGTCTAAACCTTCACCTTTAGGCTTAGACCTTTGATGCAACATCTCCTTGGTACAATGCTCAGCTCCGAATGCTCGATTCCATGAAACCACGAGAGATTCGGCCTTCTTATTCACCGAATTCTCTGCAGCGGTATATCCCTCTACAGATTTATTTATAAAACCATACAACTCATCCAGACGTTGTTCTAACCTCGATATTGAATTGCCTGCTTTTGCAAGGTTGGCTCCAATCGAACGTCGTCCAGAAATCCTGGCATCTAAACTCTCTTTCACTTGATACACATCATCTTGTATGATACCAACTTTAGAAGCAAGCTGCTTGACTTCAGGATTTAAGCTATGAACAAACCCACCCTTAAATTTTATTGACTGCAATGTCCGAAAGACCTCCTAAAATTTTAGAAAATAAAGGTAATTAATTATTAATATCTAATATTCATAGTGCTTCGTCAAATGATATCATTTTGGAGGAGCAAAGGGACGGTTCTCGTGCTCCAAAGCGGTGGGGCCTATCCTTCGCTTTTTTTCTATAATATCACCGAAGTTTGTCGAATGGAAAACGGTTTTTTGTTCCTTCGGTTGGATTACCCTTTACCCATACTTTGGTTTCATGTTTGGTAGATGAAGACGAAATTGAAGAATACAGAAGGAATGTAAGGCAGGAGATGGAGCGGCAGGTATACGAACCGATAGCGGAGGAGCACATGAACGATAATATATGAATATCGAGGAATGCTCCCTGCCTTTGCTGGAGCCAGGAGGGGGAATCAATCCGTATGAGAGACATATTGGTGCCACTTATTATATTGGATCTAGATTCAGATATGAGAGCATGGAAAATGATGGACGACCGATAAAGCGTTTAATAGAATCGATTGGCATCTATGATGGAATGGACAACTATAAATTTGATAAGTATGGTAATCTATACAATGAAATTTTATATGCTGTCTTAGGAGGTGTAGAAATTTCAGATTTGCATACGAGCGGATTGCGGGAGAGCTGATGGTAGACGGGAACAAGTCCTATACTGTAGGTAACGATTTAATGAATGCTATTACCAGGGAAATCCGCAGGTTGCAGGACAAGGCGGAGGCGCTGCGATGAGCCGGGTGCAGATCAAGGTGGATGAGCTGGAGGAATTCGCCTGGCAAATCGGGAAGGCGGAACAGGAGTGCGACCAGGCGCTGAATGCGATCAACTGGCACTTCAATTCCCTGCTCGCCAATTTCCCCGGAGCGGTGCCAGGCTATATACATAACCTCGAGGCGGATTTCAAGTATTCCGTTAAGCGATATAAAAGCAAGCTCGACGATGCGCAGCGGCTGATCAAGCTGACGGCAGCGAAAATGGCAGAGGCAGACCGGAAGATGTCCGGGAAAGCCGGCAACTTCCTGCTTGAGATGCTGGGCTGGTACGACCTCCTGCGTCTCACTGGCGAATACGACCCGGTGACAGGGGAGAAACTCTCAGCCGGGGACAAGACACTAGCCTCCATCATGCTGGGGCTGTCGATTTTTCCACCGGCAAAAGCAGTCGGAGTGGGAGGGAAAGTCGCCGTTGCCGGAGCGAAGGCAGGCAAGGCGGGATCCAAGGTCGATTTCCCGATTCTCGCCAAGGACTCGAAGGTTTTCATGTCGGTCAAGAACGTCCTCGACACAGGAAAGGTCCGCCAGACCTTCAAGAAAGTCTACGATGACGTCGTCGTCGGCCCGCTCGCCGCAACCAAAGTCTGGTTCGACAACGTCGTCAAGAAGATCGGCGACGTGCCTATCCCGATGAACCTCCAAGTCCAACTCGTTGGAGTGGGTGCCTACCGCACAACCGTCCGGGAAGCTTTCCAGGAAGCGAAGGAACAGATTTCGAGGATTGTGGCGGGGAAGAGTGATGAGGTTGGTAAGGGTGCGGGTAAAGAATATAAAAACAATAAGGCTGTAGAGTATAATGGTACTGCTAAAATTAATGGAGAAGTAAGGGATACTAGCAGACGAGTTTTTCAAAGGATAGATATTAATTATGAGAGAGTGGACCCTAAAACTGGTAAGACAAATTATCAATTAATGAAAAGTGGAAGACCTCCAATTTGGAAAGATGGGACGAAAATAGAACTTCATCATCTAATCCAAAGAGAACCTGAATCAATGGTGGAGCTCCCGAGTAGTATGCATAAAGAATATGATAGAATACTGCATGGTTTAGTGGAAAATGGTGGAAGCTTTAGAAATGACCCTGTTTTGAAAAAGCAATATGAAAACTTTAGATCGAAATATTGGAGATGGAGAGCTAAACAAATAGATAAAGGTGAATTGTAAAAGGAGAAATTCTAAATGAATAAAGAGGAATTAACTGATTTTATAAACAGAAATATGGAACCAGATGATTTTACTGGAGGAGTAGATGTAAAACAAATTGATTATGTTCAAGATACCCTAAAGTTAAAATTGCCAGAAAGTTATAAGTGGTTTTTATATAATTATGGGTCTGGTGGTTTATATGGTGTAGATATTTTAGGAGTGGCTAAGTCTAATATTGCTACTGTTGTTATTGAAACGGAGAGTTATAGGGATTTAGGAATGAGTGAGAATTTAATAGTTATTCAAGATATAGATGAATATGCCTATTGTTTAGATACAAGCAATATGGTGAATAATGAGTGCCCAGTAATAGCGTGGAATAAACAAGGAGGACTTGATGACTACAATACGGCCGAAAATTTTTATGAGTTTTTATCACAAAGGTTGTTGGATGCAAAAGAAGCTTGGGAAGAAGATTTTTAAGATAGAAAAATAGAAAGAAATTATAAATGAGATTAAAGAAAACCAAGAACTCTTGATGGTGTACCATCAAGAGTTTTTATAATGATGTTTTATTTTTGGAAAATTGTACTATAATTAGACGTGATTACATTTCAATCAAATAGTAATGAAGTATTTTATATTGCACTTGATTGCCTTATTAGGTAACAGGTGTTTTTGTTTTTTGTTAGAAATTTAACTTTGCATTGGATGATGCTTTAGAAAAAGAAACGAAATTAGAAGGGGAGAAGGCCTTTGAGGTCTGGCCAGTAGAAGTAGTACAATTGGCGAACCCTTCAATAGCCCTTTAGGGTTTGGTCAGTAACAAAGGCTTTCAGCCGCAGGGAAAACCACCCGTTATCTCACTGGTGGTTTTTATTCAATCATAATCTAAATAGATAGTAGCATTTGTTTTATCTGTGTTTTGATCAGTTAAGATTATACTTGCTTTTAATTAAAGACATGGGGAACTGTTCCACCACATCCTTAATCAGAGTTTTGTGCGGGTAAAACCATCCTCATTTCACTCTACGGGCTCAATCCTCACAGCACATGCCTTAAACTCCGCAGTCCCAGCAAGTGGGTCAGTAGCAGAATTCGTTAAGACATTCGTGCTTGCCTGATCAGGGAAGTGGAAGGACATGAAGACTAAGCCTTTTGGCTGCTTTTTGCTGATGTTGATTTTGGTCACGACACTTCCTCTTCTGGAGCTTACCTTTACTTGATCTCCGTCTTTGAATCCATATTTTGCAGCATCCTCAGCATGAATCTCTAATGATTCTTCCGCATTTTTCACTTTTTTATAATATCTTGTTTGCACACCTGTATTGTAAAATTGCAGTCTGCGCCCGGTCGTCAGCATCAAAGGGAATTCTTCATCCGGCTCCTCTGCAGGGGGCTGGTAGTGGGTTGGCATAAATTTCGCTTTCATTCCTATGTCTTTTGACCAGAGTCGGCTGTAAAGGAATGGGGTTCCTGGATGGTTTTCATCTGGACACGGCCATTGCAGGCCGCCTTCTTTGTCAATACGTTGGTATGTGATCCCGGCAAAATTTGGCGCAAGCTTGCGAATTTCTTCCCAGATTTCTTCCGCAGACTGATAGTTCCACTTCGCTCCCATTTTATTGGCGATATCCTGGATGATATCATGATCATGCCGGGAAACTCCTGGTCCTTTTAAAGCAGGGCGGACGCGTTGAACCCGGCGTTCGGAGTTGACCAGTGTCCCATCATTTTCAGCCCAGCCTGTTGCCGGAAGGACGACATCGGCAAGCATCGCCGTTCTTGTCATTAAAATGTCCTGGACTACGAGAAAATCGAGGTCTTTAAATATCTTTTCCACCTGGTTTCCGTTGGCATCGGATTGGACCGGGTTTTCGCCGATTACATAGACCGCCTTAATTTCATTTTTCTCCATTGCCTCGAGCATCAATGTTTGATGCTTGCCGATCTTTTCAGGAACTGGAGCACCCCATACTTGTTCATGCAATTTTCTTCCTTCAGGATCGTCGTAATTCCAACCGCCAACGAGCCTGTTCGGCAGGGCTCCCATATCGCCGCCGCCCTGGACATTATTTTGTCCCCGGAGTGGATTGAGCCCGGAGCCATACTTCCCGATATGGCCGGTCAATAATGCTAAGTTAATTAAAGCAAAGACATTTTCGGTTCCGTTATGATGTTCTGTAATCCCCAATGTCCAGCAGATCGTTGCTTTATCCGCATTTGCGTAAAGCCTGGCGATGTCCCGGATATCATCCGCAGGAATGCCAGTGACATGCTCCGCGAATTCCGGGGTGTAGTTTTTGACCTCTTCCTTATACTTCTCGAACTGTGCTGTAGCCTTTTGGAGGAATTCTTTATTCACTAAGTCCTCTTCGATGATGACATGACCCATCGCATTCGCCAGCGCAATATCGGTTCCAACCCGGACCGGCAGCCATTTGTAAGCCAGTTTCGTTTGGTCAATTTGGCGGGGGTCTATGACGACCATTTTTGTCCCATTCTTGAAGCCGCGGCGCATATGGTTAAAAATAATCGGGTGACATTCCTGGGTGTTGCTTCCCCAGACAAGAATCACATCGGTGTTCTCGAGTTCGTCATAAGACCCCGTTGCAGCACCCATACCGAACACAGTCACCAGACCGGTGACGCTTGGAGCGTGTCAGGTTCGGTTGCAGCTGTCGATATTATTAGTACCGATGACCGTCCGCATGAATTTTCCGGCTAAATAATTCAATTCATTGGTCGATCTTGAAGAACTGAAGCAGCCAAAGGCATCTGGGCCATGTTTTTCTTTGATATCCGCAAATTTATCGGCAATCAGAGTCAATGCTTCTTCCCAGCTCGCAGGTGTCAGCTCTCCATTTTTCCGGATCAGCGGCTGGGTCAGCCTCCGGTCGCTATGGAGATATCCCCATCCCAGTGCGCCTTTTACACAGGTTTCCCCATGGCTTGAAGGGTTTTCCTTATATCCTTTTACTTTGCTAATCTTGTTATCTTCCGTTTCGACGACAAGACCGCATCCTGTCCCGCAAAAACCGCATATCGTTTCCACTTGATTTGGTTGCGCATGCATGCCGGTTTTATACCCCCTTAATCTATTTCTTCTACAATTCGATCTGGCCTTGTATACACATTCAATGAATTTTTCCGAATAAAGCCAACAGTCGTCATTCCCAATTCCTCTGCAAGCTCGAGTGCCATTTCTGTCGGTGCGGATTTCGATAACACCACCTCACAGCCGATTTTGGCAACCTTTGTGACGATTTCAGACGAGATCCGCCCGCTGAACACGATGATTTTATCTTCCAATGAAATTTGATGACGCAGACAGTAGCCATATATTTTATCCAGGGCGTTATGGCGTCCGATATCCAGGCGGGACAGCAAGACACCGTTTCTCGTGCACAATGCCGCATTGTGGACCCCGCCTGTTTCCTGGAAAATAGCTGAACGATTTTGCATCTCTTCCATTAATCGAAAACAATCCTGATAGGTTAATCGAACATTCACCTGTTTGAAATGGTGCGATAATCTCGCATCGTTAAAGAAGACAAAGCCCTGTCTGTTTTTGCCGCAGCAGGAGGTGATATACCGCTTCGAGTGAAACTTTTCATAAAAAGGATTGCTGTAACTTGTCTTCACATGGATAAAACCTTCTTTTTCCTGAACCCATAAATCTTCGATGTCGGCGAATTTTCTGATCACACCTTCTGAAGCTAAAAAACCGATAACCATCTCCTCAATGTCTTCAGGTGTACAGACCAGAGTAGCAAACTCTTTTTCATTCAATTTAATCGTATACGGCTTTTCGGTCGCAATATCGTCGTCTATTGTTTCAACGTTCCCATTTTCATAATGGGTAATGGTTCGTTTCGTTCTCGTCATTTTCACGATTCTTGTTTCCTCCCCGTCCAAAAACAAAATAGGAAGAACGTAAATCTAAGCTGTTATTTCTGATTCATTTTGTTTTCGAAGTTTAGCCATATCGACTCTGATCAGCAGGGAAATAATGAAGGCAGCGACAAATAAGCCGGCAAACACCGATAAGCTGCCGGCATACGAACCGGTCGTATCCTTTATATAGGCGGCAAACATGGGTCCGACCAGGCCGGCAGCTGCCCACGCTGTCAAAATGTAGCCATGGATGGCGCCAAGCTGTTTTGTGCCAAATAAATCACCAATATAGGCTGGAATCGACGCGAATCCCCCGCCATAGCACGTATAAATGACCGCAAGCATCACCTGGAAAAGAAGGGCATTCGTCGTGTGCGGAAGCATGAAAAACAATCCGATTTGCAAGACGAAGAAGGTTGTATACGTATTCGGCCGTCCAATGAAATCTGAAATGGATGCCCAGCCAATCCGGCCCAGGCCATTGAAAATCCCGATTGCGCCAACCATAGCGGCAGCGGCGGCAGTTCCAATTCCAATCGACTCCATCGCGAGGGGTTTAGCCACCGCCAAAATCGCAATGCCGCAGGTGACATTGATGAACAGCATCAGCCATAAATACCAGAAACGGGTTGTTTTTACCGCTTCGTTCGCCGTGAGCTGTGAAAGATCCATTACTGGTTTTGCGGCACCGGACTCGACCTTCTCCTTAAAGCCCTCCGGCATCCATCCCTCAGGTGGCTTTTCCAAATACAAAGACGATGCGGTCATTAAAATGAAGTAAACACTTCCTAGAATGAAAAACGTGTTTGTGACGCCAACACTTTCAATCAAACTGTTCATGATCGGGCTGGAAACGGCTGCAGCAAAGCCGAATCCCATGATTGCGAGCCCCGTGGCAAGCCCGCGCCGGTCAGGGAACCATTTTACGAGCGTTGACACCGGTGCAATATAGCCAACACCAAGGCCAATACCGCCTAAAACTCCGTAAAAGAGATAAAGAAGAATCTTTGAACCTAGCAAGACGGCAATACCAGAACCAGCAATCCCGATTCCAAAAAAGGTCGCCGCCAGTAACCCTGACTTCTTCGGACCATGCTTTTCCACAAAATGGCCCAAAAATGCCGCCGCAAGACCCAGGAACAAAATTGCGATACTGAAGGAAAGGGCCACTTCAGAATCTGACCAGCCAAACAAATCTTTTAACGGGTTCGTAAAATTACTCCAAGCGTAAACAGAACCAATCGAGATATGAATCCCCACAGCGGCAGCAGCAATCAACCAGCGATTCTTCTTCGTTTCAGCCATTCACTGTTTCCCCCTTTATTAACTTGTTTATAGCTTCGATACACTTTATGACAATAAATGTTACGAAATTCAGAAATTTTAATTTTAGAAGGAATAATGAAGAGAGAGGAAGGCAGGAACTAGATAGGGGACAGTTCCTTCGCTGGAAAATGCTACCTTCGGATTGGAGGTCAAACCACGGTCATCACTCCAAGTTTATATTGGAGCATTTATTGTCCATTTGGAAAAAGTAGGCCAAAAGCACCCAATTTCATAAATTTCAGAAAATTCTATTGAATTAAACGTTTTCTATCCTGTAAACTTTTAGGTGAACCAGTTATGAACCAGTTGGTTATAGATTTGGTTCAGATGTCAGAAGGAGGTTTAAGGAATGAAGAAAACAGTTCTATTCAGTATGCTTTCACTCATCTTAATTTTCCCCTTCATCACGACTTACCCCGATAGTGAAGCTCACGCCCAGGAAGCAGTTGAAAACCTTGGCACCATGAATTACACAGTTGGTATTCTCAATTCGGAAGTGGGGACAGGTCCACATGGTGGTGAAGCGATTTTCGCTATTTCCAATGGAAGCCCCGCAATGTTGAACGTCATTGATGCTAAGACCGGTGAAAATATTTCAACCCACCCTCTTCCTGGAGCGTCGCAGGCATGGGGAACTGCCAAGGACCCTTTTGGAAACGTTTACATAGCTGGAGGGTCGAAATTATTCAGGTATATTCCATCCTCGGACATTGTGGATGACCTGGGGAGGGCTACTTCTTCGGAAACCACTCTTTGGCATATTAAATCTGATGAGGAAGGCAGGATCTTTGGCGGGACATTCCCGAATGGGAAGCTGTTTATGTATGATCCAGCAACGAACCAGTTCACTGATTTCGGCTCGATGGTTGAGGGGGAACAATATTCCCGGAGTATTGCCATCTACAAGGATAAAGCATTCGTGGGGATTGGCACTAAGGCACATCTAATCGAATTTGATGTCAATACCCGTGAAAAACGTGAAATTGCACTCCCGGAAAAATACAAGAGTGAGAAAATGGTCTACGACCTTGATATTGCCAAACACCTGCTGTTTGCGAGAATTACAGATTCCTCCACTCTTTTAGTTTACGATTTGAAAAAAGGAGAATGGGTGAATGAAGTAAGCGGGGTAAAAGGGGTCAAGGTTTCACCTGCAGGGCCGCAAAATCTTGTTTATTTCAACAAGGATAATGAGTTGCATTCTTATAGTTTACTAGACCATACAGTTAAGGCGTTGGGATTCAAGGATGCATGGAGCAATAAGGGATTTGGCTGGGTCCATCTTGGCGAACCGGGTTTTACCGGCCCAAGTCTTGTCAGTGTGTTGTTCAACGGAAGGTATTGGATTTACAATCCAAAGTCTGGACAGCATAAGTTTATGCAGGCGGATATGGAAGGCCAGCCGACAACGATCCAATCAATCGGTACAGGGCCAGATGGCAACATCTATACAAGCGGCTACCTTGCAGGAGGATTTTCGAAATATTCCCCAACAGATAACAAGATTACGAGATTCACAGGATTTGGCCAGGCTGAGAATATGATTTCGACTGATAAGTATTTATATCTCGGTGTATATGCGGGGGCAGATATTTATCAGTACAATCCGGACTTGCCTTATGATCATGATCCGACAAATGTAACTGAAGCTACTAATCCAAAACGGCTATTTTCATTACGGCCTTATGGCCAGGACCGTCCATTTGGCTTTGCGCAAGGTGACGGCAAAGTATTTATCGGCACTGTCCCTGACTATGGCAAACTGGGAGGAGCCTTGACGATTCTTGATGAAGCTTCGCATCAATATCAAGTATTCCGCAATGTGGTTCAGGATCAGAGTGTCATCTCACTGCAGTATCGAAATGGGTTAGTATTCGGCGGCACAAGCGTTTCTGGCGGCCTCGGAATCAGCCCTGTCGCCCAGGAGGCGAAACTGTTCATTTTTGACCCTGCTACTAAGGAAAAGGTTTATGAAGGAACACCGCTGCCAGGAGAAAAAGCGATTGGCGCGCTCGCATTTGATGATGAGGGATACTTATGGGGAATGAGCCCGGGAAAAATCTTTAAATTTGATATTGAAAAGCGCGAAGTCATCGCATCCAAAGAATTATTTCCCTTCGACTGGACCAAAGTCGGCCACTACTGGAGGGGGGCATTCTTAAGCTTTGATGCAGATGGTCATTTTTACGGAACATCTACTGGAAAGCTGTTCAAGTTTAATCCTGACTCATGGGAAGTCGAGATACTTGAGACGAATGCTGCACTTTTTGCCAAAGACATGCAGGGTGACCTTTACTTTGCGCGAGGTTCAGAGCTATTGAGATTTGACAGATAAAGAATCATGGATTGAGGCTCTTTTCACAACCAGATGCGGAAAGAGCCTTCAATATCAGGATAGGAGGTTTTTCAGTGAATAAACAATCATTGAGCAGGATGCTTGGATTCTTTTTGTGCCTGGTTCTTTTCATGCCATACATGCCTGCAGCTAATGCGGAAGGCTCTAATTCAGATCCTTTCCCCGAATTTTCCCCGCCTATCGAATTGGGGGCTCCGCTCAATAGCTCACCAACCATATATGATGGCGCCGCTGGAAAAGAGGATGGGGTTGATGTCCTTTACACGACTTCCAAAAGTGTTCCAGCGATGTTCAATGTCATCGATCTCGATAATAACAAGCTGCTGAGAAGCCTTCCTTTAGGGGGAGCAGCAGATTCCTGGCAGCACGAAGTCGCCCCAGACGGCACGGTTTATATCGCTGCTGGGAAATTTTTATGGAGGTATTCACCTGTGACTAAGCAGGTGGAAGCACTTGTCCAAATACCGGAAGCATCTCTATGGGCACTTGCGGTGGATGAAAAGAGCAATGCTTATATTGGCACCTACCCAAGTGGCAAGGTATTCAAATATGACAAACAAACCGATGTTCTCCGTGACTACGGAAAAATGATCGGGGAAATCTCACAGGAATATGTAAGGTCCATGGATTACCATGAAGGTTTTATCTATGCTGGTACCGCTCATAAGAAAATCATGAAGTTGAACGTTGAGACTGGCGAAAAAGTGGATATTGCCGGAAGCTTGGATGAAAGCGGTTTTGTATATGACCTGAATGTTGTCGATGGAAAATATCTGTTTGCCCGTTACTCTGATTCAAAAAAGATGTACATTTATGACCTGGAGCAGGAAAAATGGGCAGATATTGTCATTCCGGATGTGAATGGCCTGCATGTAGCAGATTCTCTAAATAATAAAGTATATTTAATCAGCGGCAAAAAACTGAAATTCGTTGATCTCACAACCCTGGAAATCGGTGAGACGAACATCTCCTATGGCAGTGGCTTAAGGGGTGCTGACTGGGTTGAAATTGAGGGTGATGAAAGATTGCCTGGCAAGAGCCTTGCGACAATCACTTTTGATGGCAAGGTCATTTTTTTTAACATCGAGACAGAAACCATGGTTCAATATCCATCTGTCGTACCTCCAACACCGAATGTCACCAATAAAATCATGAGCTATTCCGATGACTCTATCTATATCAGCGGCATGACAGGTGCAACAGGTGCCGTATTGAATCCAAAGACAGGGGAGTTCAGCAAAATGTCTTTGGGGCAGGCGGATACCATCCATGAGATGGATAGGAAGGTCTATTTCGGGGTTTATCCGGAAGGAAGCGTCCATGTAGTGGATCCCGCGAAAAACCCGACAGGTCCTGCTGAGAAGTTATTCGTTGTAGGCAATGAGCAGGATCGTCTTCATAGTATGGCTCATGGCGGCGGGAATCTGTTCATTGGAAGTATTCCCACTTATGGAAAACTCGGAGGCGCGCTGACAGTTTACAACCCTGGGACGAAGACACATAAGGTATTCAGGAATATTGTTCCTAACCAAAGCATTCAGGGATTGGCCTATAAGGATGGATTAGTCTATGGGTCAACTGGCATTTACGGCGGCCTTGGCAGCACACCAACAGAAGACGAGGCGAAAATTTTTGTTTGGGATCCTAACACTGAATCCGTTTTAAAAATGGCCAGCCTGAAGCTTGAAGGTCTGGATAAACCGGAGCATATTGGCGAATTGAAAGTTGGCCCGGAGGATGGTTTGATCTGGGGAGCTTCCAAAGGCTTTGTTTTTGCATTGGATCCTAACTCATTGGATGTCGTGAAAAGTGTGGAAGTGGATAAGGTGCCGGAGCAGGGAGCATGGAACGCAATCCACCTCGAATGGTCGGAAACAGGGCTCCTTTATGCCAATATCGGCAGCAAATTGTATGTAGTTGATCCTGAAACCTTGCAGCATCGCTTTATCACGAATACGGTATCGTATGATATTGGGGAAGACGGCGATATTTATTTTGCCCGTCTGGACAACAGGACCCTTGTATCAAAAATTGAAGTAATCGAGGATGGAGAGTATTCATGGGAGGAAATGGAGGTCCGGAATCCCGGTTTTGAAGATGATTTTGAAGGCTGGACTTCGATGTTCGGGACAGCTCCCGACCATCATTACGAAGTATCGGCTGATAGGCCATACTCAGGTTCAAAAAGCTTGAAGATCCTCGACCAGACGAGAGAGAATTCAGTCGCCGTATACAGTGAAGCAATCACCGTCGTTCCTGGTGAAGTCTATAAAGGCACGGCGATGATGAACGTCGCATCAGGAACACCGAGTCTGCTTGTGCGAATGTATGACAAGAATGGGAAACAGCTTCATGAAGAATATGTCCAAGTGAGATCAGGATATGGTGAATGGCAGAAGGTCGAAGTGCCAATCAGGGCGCCAAAGGAAGCTTCCGTTGCCAGGTTGTTTGCCTTAAGCACATCATATGCTATGGCCGATGCGTATTTTGACCAATTCGGTTTATATGAAAGGGTTAAACCTTCTGAAGTCCTGCAAAAAGTAGAGCTGGAGGTTGAAACAACAACTTTAACAAGAGGAAATGCCACAAAGTTCAAAGTTATTGGCACAAAAGGTGACGGGGAGGCTGTGGACCTCAAGGAAAGTGAAATCATTTCCTCAGATCCATCAGTCGTTCAGGTGGAGCGCGATTCCTTGTTAGCGAATGACCCTGGGACCGCAAAAATCCATGCAAAGGTTGTCTGGAGAGGGAAAACAGTGACTTCCAATGAAGTTGAAGTGAAAGTTGACGCAACGTTCGAATCGATAAAAAACTGGATTCAAAAACAAACAGCCAATGAAGCAATCCCTTTAAGTCTGAACCAACAGCTACTCAACCACTTGCACGAGGCGGAATACCATTACCAAAAAGGTTCAATAGACCAATCCAGCCATCATTTAAATAAGATGGAAGAATTGATTGTCAAATTGGATGCCAGGGAAAGCCTTACTGTAAAAGAACAATTGCTGAATGACATAAGTTATTTAAAAGGGAAAATTCAATAAACAAGAAGAACAGGCAGCACTTCCGTTTTCCATTAAAAGTGCTGCCTGTTTATTTTCGTTATAGTTTCGGAAATGACGTTAAGAGCTGCAATATTTATACACCAGATATGAACCACTTTTTTAAGAAGGCTATGTTAAAGACCAGTGTTGATTTTTAATATTTGTTGGTTGGTGCGGAAGGCATCATGTAGACATTAGCGGTAGTTCGGGGCAGGGGGGGAGACCCCCTGAGGCCGCAAAGCACCGAGGAGCCTCCCGGCACGCCAGTGGAAAGCGCAGTGCCAGGGAGCCTTAGAAAAAGAGTTTGTTATAAACAAAGTTCATAAATATGAGCATTCCTGTTTGGAAGAGCACTCTCAAAAGCCATGAATTCACAAATCGCTCCAAAGGATAGATTTTCCTTAAAAAGAGATCAAAAGGGGGAAAGAAGAGGAAAGGTCACTGAAATGGTAAATTACGGAGAAAAATGAACATGAAGTATTAATAAATTGTTATGATGGAAAATGAAGGAAGCATTGGGCGATACTCAAGGTACGTTCCTATGCTGCCTATGTATGTATCTAAGCTTCCTTTGATTTTAGAATTTCATTTACAAACTCTATTTCTTCTTCATCCTGGAAGCCGATGAAAAAGACCTTTTCAATTTGGTCATGATTAAATAGAAACATATAATCTTCGTTTAAATTTCCTTCTGGGTAGAGGCAAGCAATATAATCCCATATTTTATCGGATTTTATTTCCTTTTGCTGCCTTCCATAAATCATGATTCTTTTTGTCCCGCCCTTAAGCAATACAATTGAACCAATTGGCAAATATTTCTTCATTATTTCCACGCCCTACCTTGCGCGTAACATACTAATTCCTAATACTGTAGCTGGAAAAAGCGCCAGTATAGATCCAATAAAGAACTGATAAGATGGCTTTACAGTATCCGGATGGATGAAGGTTGCCTCTCTTATAATTATTAAAACAGCAAATATTAGAGCACTAATTCCTACAGCTGAAATAGACCCTATCACATATGCCTTTCGACTGTTCACTCCCCTGAATTTTGGTGAAGAGATGAATAAAGACAATACAAGAAGAATGACAGAAGCTGCCAGATATAGGAGAAAGGTTAGCTGAAAGTAGTTTACTTGCTCAATAATCCGCCCATCCCTAACTCCAATCGTAAACATCCCATTTGATGTTAGGAGGAGTTGAATGCTCATTACTAGCAGGAAAAAGAATATATAGCGCCCTAGCTTAACCCAAGTTTCATACTTTTTAGATAGTAAAAATCCATAACCAAAGAGAACAATCGAAAAAATTAGTAAAATGATAAAACTTATATTTAACCAACTTGGAAGGACTGAGAAGGACTGAGAAGGACTGTATATTTATTAGTGTAATAAACAGGCTGATCATGAAGAAAGCTATAGTCACGAATCTGATGTTTTTTCGCATTTCTTTAGGGTTTGTATATACAAACCGAGTTTTAACTGTTTTCATCGTGTTCCCCTCTCTATTTAGTTAACAGCAGAGGCAACATTTCTGACTTGGTCTCTCTTAGAATGACCTTGTTACCTACATCTGAATAGACAGTGGTGGCTGCTTTGATATTACCGGACTCAGTTACAACAATTGTCATGGTAGTTTCCCTGTGACGAATGCTTTCAGTCAAAAAAAAGATGGCATTTTGGGATTGAACTGCATTTAAAATAGCATGAATTGATTTCGGAGGTAAGTTCAAACTTTTACAGTGTGTGTAAAAAGCCTCTTCTTCTTTTTGAGTTGGTTGATTGATATTATTTTCTCCTCCTACTGGCGGGGAAATGCACCTATCTTGGTGATACACTGCCACCAAGATAGACTTTAGGAGTGAAGAACCTCGAACAAGCGTTGTTTGATTGAACAACTTGCTTATTTACTACACAATAATTATTAGTGTGTAAGTTTATGCAATGTTCACACCTTTTAAAGGCTTGATCCCGCGCTACCCAAATTTTAATTGATCTTTGAGGATTTTTTGTATTTGTTTTATTTATACTTTCTTTTCTCTTTTTATTTTTAGGGCCAAACTCTTTTGGAAAGTTTCCGTTTAATATATCGTCGGTTATTTGGGATGCCTTGATTCTGGCTTCTTCTTTTGTTAAGAGATTGTGAGGAATCACCTGATGATACAGTTCAAAAGGCAAGGTATAACTTATGTTAACGATGGATTTGGAATCACTGACAATATTTAAGGCATACTTGTTCTCTCTTTTTTTTACCATATCAGGTGAAAGCATGTGTATCGTCTTCAATACTATCATTCCGTTTGAAGTTACATTGTAGGAAACGCTTCCAATCTTGCCGCTATTGTTCTTGAGGTTCATCCGATTCACTGCGTTGATCGGCAAGCAAACTTTCACATCCAATTGAACATCATTTTTTTTGTTATCCATGTTTGCCTCAAAAAAATAGTACTGGTCCAATTCTATGTCTTTTAATTGGTGGAAAGTCATCTCTTTAAATAGTACTTCAACTTTAATCCTACCTTTTATGTAACTAAGTGAGACATTCTCTATTTTAGCCATAAAGACAAACTCCTTTGAGGTTAATTCATTATATATATCGGTCGAAAAATTCCGAATTCAACCTTGGAGTGCTCTAAATAACGATCGATAGCGATACAAGTCATTGCATTAATGGCTAGATAAAACAAATCGGCGGTCATCATACTGAAATACCTGGAAAAAATGACGGTTCTTGTGCTTCATTCCTTGATATAAGGAATGAAGCACGAGAACCGTCCCCATGCTTCAGCTTAACTTTATTTTATTGTGATTTTGGTGGCTTTGCTTGTGTTTCCTGCTTTGTCTTTTGAGTATGCGTATAGGACTTTGCCTTTTTTCTGCTTGGCGATTTTGATTGAGAAGCTTCCGGATTTGCTGGCTGTTGTTGTTCCGATTACCTTGCTTCCGGATTTTACGAAAACTTTTGAGTAGGCTTCTGATTTACCGGTAATCTTTGTTGAACGGCTGGTCACAGTCTGGATTGAAGGAGCTCTCGGCGCAGTTTTGTCGATTACAACCGTTTTTGCGGAAGGGCTGTAGTTCCCTGCCTTGTCATTTGCCGTAGCGTAAACAACGGTTCCTGCTTTAAGGCTATTCTTTATCTTCAGGGAAAAGTTTCCGTATTTATCGGCCGTTGCATAGCCTAGCGTTGTTTTTCCTGCCTTGATTTTGACCCGGGAGCCTGCCTCTGATTTTCCGGATACCTTTTTATCATAATCTTTCACAGTATGAATCGTCGGTTTTAGTGGCGCAGTTTTATCGACTACAGTCACTTGGATCGTCTTGCTTACATTTCCAGCTTTATCTGCGGCGTATACCGTTAGGACCGTTCCCGCTTTCTGGGCTGATTTTAAAGTAACAGAAAAATTCCCGCTTTTGTTTGTATTAGCATAACCCAATGTTGTCTTTCCTTTTTTAACTGTTACCTTTGAATATGGTTCAGCCTTTCCAGTCACTTTTTTATCGTAATCTTTTACCTGGTTGACTGTCGGAACAAGAGGCGCAGTTTTATCCACTACTGTTACAGTGGTTGCTTTGCTCGTGTTTCCGGCAGCGTCTTTAGCTGTAACCGATAAAGTTGTTCCGGCTTTCTGGGCTGATTTTAAAGTAACAGAGAAGCTGCCATACTTATCTGCTAGTGCAGTGCCTAATTTTGTGCTCCCTGCATTTACTATTACTGTGCTTCCTGCTTCAGCCTTCCCGCTGACCTTCTTGTCATAATCTCTTACTTGATTGACAACAGGTGCACCTGGCGCAGTTTTATCCAGTACCTTTATCGTTGCCTTTTCACTCTGATTCCCAGCTGAATCGACTGCATGGATTTTGATAATTGTCCCAGCTTTTTGTTTAGGTATGGCAATCGTGAAATTTCCCTCCGCGGTTGTAACGGCCTGGCCGATTTTAACATTGTTGACCTCGGCGGAAACTTTGCTGCCAGGTTCGGCTTTTCCCTTTATTTGAGTGTCCAGATCGCTGACCGGATTCACCGTCGGTTTTGCTGGCGGAAATGTATCGGCTTGATCTTCACTCACGAATGTGTAGGTAACATCGGTGCCTTTGTCAGCTGGGATTGAAAAATCTTCCCTATTGGAAATGCTTTTAACAACTGAGCCGCCGCCTCTCAAAGCAAGGGGAGGCCCATAGTACAACCTTGGTTTGAGTGAGTTGAACTCTTCGGCGCCTTTAAATCCATGGAGTCCGGTTTTGTTCTTAAGCAGCAGGGCGGCGCGGAAATTCGTCATGAACTTGCCAAACGAAAGACCTGGACTAATATATTTTTTTACCGCATTTTCTACTGCTTTGTAGTCGTTGTCATAACTTTTCAGGATTTCGCCGAAGATTGCGTTGCCTTGGGTGGATTGCTGCTTAACATACTGGCCAAATAAATATGAGAGGGAGTAGTTGGCCAGTGTATCACCATTATAGTCCCAGTAGAGCAATGAATGGCCGTTGGCAATTGAATTCGATTGGTTATAGTAGTCGATCCTGTCAGTTAAGGCCTGGTTCGTATAGACTTGCTCAGCCGCCATAGCCAAGGCTTCATCCAGCCAAACATCCATATCTTTGCCGCCCTCAACGAAGACATTCTGATTGTAGTTGACCATATGCTGGAATTCATGGGCAAGAGTTGTATAGGATTCAGTTACATCCTTATAAGCTGAAGTGCCCATTAATGGATACGTATCAATATAGAAGATTTCCGATTTGTTGGAATAGTTAATATTATGTAGGTCACCTGCATAAAAATAGCCGCCGATGAACCCCCCATACCCCGAAAAGCCATCCTGGATATCATAAGTGAGGATATTGATTTTTCCATCCCCGTTCACATCCGACTCTTTCGCAAAGTTGCTAGTGATGGCAGGGTGGATGTTCTGGTCGAATTCCTTGCCAAGCTTTTGAGCGTCGGTTAGAGTGATCTGGTTGTTGTGCACCCATACATTCGTTTTTGTACCTGTGTATAACAGGGTTGCATTGATCTGCTCATCAGTATTCCTTGAAAAATTGTATACCCAGAAGGATTTAGTCTGCCCTACCTGATAGACAGCTTTCTTCGTGAACAAATTCAACCTTTTATCTTTATTTGTTTGCGAATCAAACGGGCGCTTTACATCAAGGCGATATGAGCTTTGATCCAGCATTTTATTGAAAGAATATTTGCTGTTATTGATTTTGAATTGGCCTGAACTTTGTTGTTGGTCCCCAAAAATAGACTCATTGCTGATGATTCCGTAACCAGTTTGGGCAGGAGTGCTGCCTTCAGGGGTATAGAAAGGATTCCGGACTTTGAAAAGGAGCGTATCAGCATAATAGGAATCAAATAGACTCTCAGAAACCCCCGCTCTCATATAAATGAATTCTTTTCCCGAATATTCATTCTTCCCAATAGTAATCCCGAGTCCCAATTTGTTATATCCGTACGTGTCAAAGTCTGCACTGCCAATGTAAGATAACTTGCTGTTATTGTCTGTAAGGAACTCTACTGTAAGATATTGATCTTTAATATAGCTGTACTCTGAATCATAGAGCAATTGAATTTCCATTTTATCCAAGGAATCTTCTGTTATTGTTTTAAAAGTGATTCCGTGATGAGAACTGCCATCAAAAAGGTTGCCGGCAAACTCTCCGTCTGATTTAAGTGGATAGGATGCTGGATCCAAGTAAGAAAAACTCTTATCCCCGTTCCTTTCTTCTTTTGGCAGTTTGCCAGTTTTCAAGTCCGTCGTGAGGCGCATGGTCCCTCTTTCTGATGGATTCTCTTCTGCGAATACGGATAGTGGCATAAACAATAGGAAAACGGCCGTGAAAACGCTAATGATTTTTTTCATTTTCTCATCCCCTTAATGGTTCTAAGTTACTGATTGAAAAATAGGTCTTTGTACATAGAAAATTATAAATAGTAGATAATTTTATTTGTGTCGAATTTTGGGGATAAAAAAAATAAATAAAATCGTTAGGAGGAGGGCTTCATATCTTTGCATTCCTCTATTAATTACCTCAAGTCTTCGAATGAGGGTAAGGCGGGGGAAGTTTGCCGAACGGAATGTGGTTTTTTGTTGCTTCTATCAGATTACCAAACATCTATTTGGGGGATTGCGTTGGGTGAATGAGGATTGGGAAGGGAGGAGACTTTTGCAGTTAGGATTGGCTGGAGAGGGCAGGCATGGAAAGCGAAGGGGCAGAGGTTGGTACTGTAAAATCCATGTCCATTAGGCTACAGACGGAGGCGATGTAAGATCGTCGTCAGCCTTTTGCTGCTGTGTTGGGTAATTCTGTTTGCGGCTTGTGGCTGTGTTTTGTCTGTTAATTCGATTAGCCCTTGCAATGGCCGCCATGAGATTCATCGTGGTGGAAATGACGGTTCTGGTGCTTCATTCCTGGGTATGAGGAATGAAGCACGAGAACCGTCCCCATGCTTCAGCCCAGCAACTGGATTTGTTGCTGGGCTTTTTGGTGATTTTAGTTTGCGAGGTCTATGATTCGGCCTTCTATTTGTGGGCTGACTGTTTTGTTTTCTTGTGATTCTACATATTCGGTGAAGATTTCCCAGTCGACAAAGCCTGGTTCGCTGACACGTCCTTCGCTGTATGCTTTGCCGAAGACTGTGTATCCATCCCCGCCTTTTGCTGTGAAGGTGTTTGTCGCTACTCCGTATGTCTTTGCAGGATCGATGGCAACATACTGGACGCCATCTTCTTTGACCTCAATGGACTGGACTCTTTGTCCAGCAGGGAGGGTGCTGTCGTAAGTGAATTTCAATCCAGAGACTTGCAGGAAGCCGCCGAATGCCTTCGGAGCATCTTTTACGCTGATTTCCAGTGCTTCTTTGATTTCAGCTCCTGTCAGCTGCATGATGCCTAAAGAGTTCCCGAACGGCATGACTTCCAGGACTTTTGCCAGGGTAATGTCCCCTGCAGCCACCGATGTCCGGATTCCTCCGCCATTTTGCAGTGCGATAACGGTATTAGGATTGATTGTTTTAGCTTTTGCCAGCATGCCGTCGGTGATGAGGTTACCAAGGTTTGTTTCACCTGTACGTGCAGCTGGGTTTCCGCCGGTTAAATCCACAGTCGTGTTCCCGATCACGGTCTGTTGCTTTTGTTCAACAGCAGGCTTGTATGTTTCTGCTAAAATCTTTGCCGCTTCAGGGTCATCCTGAATAACGAATTGGCCATCCACCTTTTGGTCCAGGTCGATCAGTTTGCCTTCGTGCTCAATTACTCTTCCTTTTTTATCGAATTGAACATCGAGGGCACCAAGGAATTTGCTGTATTCATTGGCCTGTACGATGACGGTCGGTTCTTCACCCGTCTGATCCAATACAGGTGCTGGAAGCTTGGTGTGTGTATGTCCTCCCACAATGATGTCGATGCCTTCAACTTCCTTGGCCAATGTTAGGTCGTTGTCCCCGCCTCCATCATCATAGCCGATATGGGTCAGCGCAATGATTTTATTGATTCCTTTTTCCTCAAAGGCTTGCACAGCTAGCTTTGCCTCTTCGATATAATCAGTGAAATTGACATCTTCTCCAGGGCTGGAGATGTCTTTTGTTTCAGCGGTGGTCAAGCCGAAAATGCCGACCTTCTCTCCATTCACGACTTTGACAATCCCGTTGTAGATCGTTCCATCAAAAGGATTCATGGCAATCATATTGCGGTCATGCTTTTTAAGGTTTTTATCTTTTTTAAAATTCACGTTAGCGCTTACAAAAGGGAAATCGGCTTGTTTTACAAAATTGGCTAGGGTGCCAGTCCCTTTATCAAACTCGTGGTTGCCGAAGGTCATGGCGTCATAGCCAGCCAGGTTCATGAACTCCAGGTCGGCAAGGCCAAGGTATTCATTGAAATACAAAGTCCCGGAGAACACATCGCCTGCATCCAGTAATAGGGCATTCGGGCTATGCTCCCGCACCTGCTTGATGGCCGTCACTTTTCTCGCGGCATTTTCAAGGTGGGCATGAGAATCATTCGAATGCATAATGGTTAATTCAAAAGGTTGAGGGGACTTGCTTGGTTTCGCACCCTTCAAATTCGCAGCAGACGCAGCAGGCGCAATGGAAGCAGCCAACAGTGCCGCCGCAGCAGCTACAGATAAAAACTTGCGATTAAACCTGGACCGGATTTTCATATAAAACCTCCTAAGTATTGAAAAAATAATGACAGTCAGCCAGCAAGCAAAACAGCCAACACATCACCATCATTCTATCAAAAAACCTCCCCGAATGGGTCAATTTAACCAAAAAAACAGGGGAAAAACAGGGGGACGGTTCTCGTGCTTCGGGGGCGAAGCACGAGAACCGTCCCCTTGCTTCGCCCAAAATTTTCTAGTGTTGGGGTGCTTAATTTGTTTGGGTTTTTTTCGATAATAAAGTTGTAGGTCTTTTTTAGTGTTGGTTTTAGAAGTATGGTAGATAGATATAGAAAAAGGGCGGGTTTAGATGAGGAAAATGGGGAAGGCTGTTGTTTTATCAACAGGGATTTTGTTTGCGGGTGCCAGTGTTTCGATTGCGCCTATTGGGGGAGGATATGCCGAAGCGGCGAGCGCGACGGTGAAGTTCACGAAAACTACTTATCTTACAACCTCGAATCTTAATATGAGAAGCGGAGCGGGTACGAAGTACAAAGTCGTCATGACCCTTCCGAAAGGTGCGGTTGTTACATCATCTGAAAGATTGGGTAATTGGTACAAAGTGACCTATAACTATAAAGCAAAAGGGAAGCAAGCGGCAAAAACAGGCTGGGTCAGCGGAACATACCTCAAGCCAAAGCCTGCAGCTGATTCTGTGAGCACTGCGCAAAAGTTCACGAAGACTACATTCCAGGTAACATCGGGGTTGAACATGAGGACAGGAGCAGGGAGCCAATACAAGATCCTGCTGACGATTCCGAAAGGGAAGACAGTGACAAGCTCGGAAAAACTGGGATCCTGGTATAAGGTGTCCTACACTTATGCTTCTGGCGGCAAAAAAGTTACCAAGGCAGGCTGGGTCAGCGGAAGTTATCTAAAAGAATATGATCAATTTACATCAATCAAAACAACTTACTTTTTCACGAAGACTCAAGCAAAACTATCCTTAACTCCGAACACAAAAAATCCTGCCTCCTACACAATTGCCGGGGGCAATGGATTTACTTCGACCGGAAAAGTGGTAAACAGCATTGGAAAGACCTGGTACCGGGTTCATTACAATGGAAAATACTATTATGTCAACAGCAGCGAAGTCACACAACAAACATTCAATTCATTTGCGGCAACGAAGTATAAAGCGATAAAAACGACAAATCTGTATGCTTCGTTTGGGACTAGTTATCCGAAATTAACTTCACTGCCTGCAGGCACCATTCTCTCTTCAAAAGAAAGGATTGGGAATTGGTTGAAAGTCAGCTACAATGGCAAGGCTGGTTACGTGTTTGCGGGAGATTTTTCAAGATACAATGCCCCCGCCGAAACAGCGATCAGCATTCTGAAAACCTACCTTGCGATTTCGGACGTTAAGTTGGCTGAGCTTGCTGACAGTGGTTCTGCAACTCTTTTAACCATTCCGGAAAATGCGAAAGTCTCGCCAACCCATATTACATCTAATGGCTGGTATAAGGTGAATTTCGGGGGCAAAATTGGCTATCTTCCTGTCAGTAGTTTAAGGGAAGAGCCGGCAAAGGAGGAGGTTATAGTTGAGAAGGAGGTTACCCAGACTTTCGTGGTGACAATGAACTTGAACCTTAGGGAGAAGCCGGGGCTGGAATCTGCAGTTCTGGCGGTCATTCCCGACCGGACAGTTGTCTCGCCAACCCATAAAACGGATAATGGCTGGTACAAGGTAACTTTTAATGGGAAGACAGGGTATGTCTCTGGATTGTATCTCCAGGAAGTAACAGCCGAGCCGCCAGCAAAGCCAGAGGCTGGCGAAGCTTTTACGGAAGCAGCCTTGAACGGGCAGACCTATCTAATAAAAGCGAATTTGAATGTCAGGCTGAAGCCTGATGCTTCAACAACGATCCTTGTTACCATCCCTCAGGGAAAGATCGTCATTCCGACACATAAAACATCGAACAACTGGTACAAAGTTGCCTACGAAGGGAAGACAGGCTATATTTCCGGGACCTATGTTGAACAGGTGAAAACCGGGGACCCAATCTACAGCCGCGACAGCTACCAGTTTATTGACCTGCGCACACAGGCGCCTGTCACTGCCGCACAAATCAACAATTATATCGCTGCTTATAGTCAACGGACGGGAAAGGCAAGCGTGCTTAGCAACAAAGGCCAGGTGATCGTTGATGCTGGCAGGAGGCATGGTGTGAATGCTTTGTACCTGGCAGCGCACGCCATCCACGAAAGCGGCTATGGAACATCGCTCATTTCATTGGGGAAATTCAACCTGTTTGGTTTCGGCGCGTTCGATGCCACACCATTTGTAGGAGCGGTCCGCTTTTCTTCCATCGATTCATCGATTGATTATATCGCGCGGGAAATGAAGTCGACTTATTTGAATCCGTTAAGCTGGAAGTATAAAGGCGCGTATCTTGGCTTCAGTACGAAAACCCTTAGCGGCGCCCGGATTGATGCGAATAGCGAAGGAATGAATTTTTATTATGCAAGTGATGAGAATTGGGGCAAAACCATTGCCAGGCATATGGCTAACATTCTTCCTTATGACAAAGCATATTATCAAACAGCCGCCATCAACACGATAGTACCTACCAAGCCTGCGACCCCAGCCGGCAGCGACTTCTTCCCCGCAGGAACAGTCGCGGTGGCGAAAAAGGATTTAGTCCTTGATAGTACAAGGGGTGCAAATGATGGGGTGAAAACGATTAAAAAAGGGACTGCTTTCACCTTCCTTGAAAAAACGAACGATTACTGGGTACGAGTGAAGGCTGATGGCAAGGAATACTGGACCAATGATATCCGTTTCGATGTATACGCAAGCTATATCTCCGTCAGGAACCTTGGCCGCAGTACAGCCACATCCCTGAACATCCGAGCCGGAGCAGGGACAAGCTACAGCATCATCGGATCATACACACTGAACGAATACATCGAACTCGCATTGAATCCAGACGGCACCATCATCACCAACAGCGACAAAACCTGGTACCAAGTAAAATTGCCCAACGGCACAAAAGGCTGGACAAACAACAAATACATCCAACGCGAACTCCAATAAAAAGACGAAGCACGGGGACGGTTCTCGTGCTTCGTTTTTGTGGAGCAGAGGGACGGTTCTCGTGCTTCATTTTTGTGGGGCACGGGGTCGGCTCTCATGCTTCATTTCCCATGGTTTAAAATCAGGAGACAGGAAAGGGGCGGCACAGGAGATAGGTGTGACACATTTTTTTCTGGATTTGTGTTATAATCATAGTGAAAAGTTTCTTTCTATTGTATTTGTTTGGTTTGGAGATTAAACATTACATAAGAAAGGAAACTTTTCTTTTTTTTTTGAGCTTTTTTGCGTTCAAACTAGACTTGGGAGCCGTTGCGGAGCGATTTCGCTCTAATCATGCTTCGTTTTTCCGGTATGTAAGGAGATGTAGAATAGTTTTATAACTTATCAATCCAACAAAAATACCGGTGAACAGTGGGTGGCTTTCTCTGCGGCTGCTTGCCTTTGCAGTGTATACTGGCTATTAATGTCTTTTGGCTTCGATTGGCATGCCGAATCGTCAATATCTCTGCACGAGGGGAATTTTTCATGCTAGACTGCAGGCTCATTGGAACCCTGTGCTTAGCCTGGTAATAAAAAATCCCTCAATTTAATGAGGGATTTCAGACTGTAGACAAACTCGATGGAATCGAGCTTGTCTACAGTTTTTTTGGTTTGTGCTGGAATGGGGGCTGTTGAT
>NZ_JAERSD010000036.1 GCF_017912555.1 Bacillus sp. REN3
ACAGTCTTTCCCTCCATCTATCTGCTTCATTTACTCTGTACCACCTTCGGCAGTAAGGACTTTGTTTTGTTATGCAAACTCATCCAATGGTACCTAGCCTTATATGAAGTTCGTGTTCCTCAGACCGGAGGTTTGCCGCTCGCTTCCTTCAGATTCCGCGTCACCGCGGACACCCTTGCGTTAAGCTAACCACTACTACTGCCTTCATGGCTCGGGACTTACACCCTATAGACTGCACCCATGCCGGGCGCACATAAAAAAAGCCCGCTGCCTGAGCAGCGGGCTTTTAAACCGGTTTTTCGGAGGCCGGCTAGATCAATTCATCCAGCAATTCTTCAGAATCAAGGATCATATCGCCTTCCAGATTGGACTTGATCAGCCCATCCTTCTTCATCTTTGTCAATGTCCTGCTAACGGTTTCCCGTGTGGTTCCAATCATATTTGCCAAGTCCTTATTCGTGAACTCTGATTTTAGCAAGATTTTGCCATCGGGCAGTTCTTCTCCATGGAGCTGGGCCAGTCTGACAAGCAGCTTGATGATTTGTTCGTATGTATTGTTGAGGATTTGTGCTTCCAGCCGGTCTTGCAAATCGACAATCTTTTCTCCCAGCACCTTAAACACTTTGATGCTGAGCTGGGGATTTTCAACGAGAACATTTTCAAATTGGGAAATCGGCACAACGACAAGGGAAGAAGGTTCAATCACTTCAGCGAAAGCAGGATAACCTCCTTGCCGGAAGAAACCGACATGAGGGAACATTTCCCCTTTTTTAAGAATGGCGACGATTTGCTCTTTGCCATTGGCATCGCTTTTATAAATTTTGATCTTGCCTTCGTGTATGAAATAAACATTTTCCAGCGGATCTCCCTGCAAGAAAACATGACTGTTTTTGTTCCACTTCCTGGAGATTGATATCTCCAGGATTTTATCAAGTTCCCGGTCATCAAGACCACGGAAAAGAGTGAATTTGGAAAGGACATTTTTTATTTCTTTTTTATTCACTATCAACACCTCATTCTTAATTGTAACAAAAAAATCCTTCTGGGATAGGGAAATAAAAATAATACCGTTCCGAAGCGGCGATCAGCCGATAAAATAGCAGAGAAGATCCATGGACTGGGGTACTTGTAACCGCTCCTTGAGACAGGAAATAAATAGGACTGGGCATTTGCTGTCTTTCGCTAACCGTAAACAATATAGGCTGTTTTATAAAAGATTGTTTGGAACGAGAGGTGCGGGATTCGGCGGAATCAGCGGAAAGTTGAAAGCCTACACGCGCTTTTGCACCGAGGAAGCTCAACTATTTCCCCGTGGAAAGCGAGCAACCCGGAGTGTAAATCCATTTATTAACAAACAAAGAAGTTTACGGAAACAGCAAAAATTATTTCTTTTTGCTTTTGCAACGAACGTTTATTCGCTAAAATAAGGTTATTGAGGTGAACGCAATGAAAGTCCGCAAAAGCTTACAAGAAATTTTGACTGAATTAAAAGTATCAGATCAAATAAAGAAAAATATTGTCCACTGGCATACAATCGAACACAAAGAAGCCAGGACGGAGGAAATGCCTGAAGACTTAAGTGACATTTTAAAAACGGCTCTGGAAAAAAGGGGGATATCCAGACTTTACACACATCAAAGATCGTCCTACGAGCAAATCAAGGCGGGGAAGAGCATAGTGGCAGTTACCCCAACTGCTTCCGGGAAGACATTGTGCTACAATTTGCCTGTCCTCCAGTCGATCATCAATGATGCCAATACAAGGGCCCTTTATCTTTTCCCGACAAAAGCCCTCGCACAGGACCAAAAAAGCGAGATCAATGAACTGATACAGGAGGCAGAATTAACGATCAATAGCTATACATATGATGGGGATACGCCATCCAATATCCGCCAGAAGGTCAGGAGAGCAGGCCATATTGTCATCACGAATCCCGATATG
Source organism: Bacillus sp. REN3 (assembly GCF_017912555.1). Classification (GTDB taxonomy): domain Bacteria; phylum Bacillota; class Bacilli; order Bacillales; family Cytobacillaceae; genus Mesobacillus. The sequence goes on from NZ_JAERSD010000036.1 coordinate 1,942, forward strand.
CTTCATTCAGCGATCCTGCCCCACCATACGAAATGGGTGTCACTTTTTGAGAATCTGAAATATGTGGTGGTTGATGAGCTCCATATTTATCGAGGCGTTTTTGGAAGCCATGTAGCGAATGTGATCAGAAGGCTGAAACGGATTTGCAGATACTATGGAAGTGATCCTGTCTTCATCTGTACTTCTGCCACAATCGCCAACCCCCTTGAATTGGCGGAAGGGTTGACGGAAAAAGAAATGGTGCTGATTGACAATAACGGTGCTCCATCCAGCAGGAAACATTTTTTATTTTACAACCCTCCTGTCGTGAACATCCCTCTGAACGTCCGGCGCAGTGCCACACTTGAAACCCGCCGCCTTGCAGGTGAATTTTTGAAGAATAAAATCCAGACGATCGTTTTTGCAAGGAGCAGGGTACGGGTCGAAATCCTGCTCACCTATTTACAGGAACTGGTGAAACATAAATTAGGTCCCAAAGCGATCAGGGGTTACAGGGGAGGGTATCTTCCCACTGAAAGGCGTGAAATCGAAAGAGGATTGAGATCAGGGGAGATATACGGAGTTGTCAGTACAAACGCCCTCGAATTGGGTGTTGATATCGGGCAGCTTCAGGTATGCATCATGAACGGCTATCCTGGAACGATCGCCAGTGCCTGGCAGCAGGCTGGGAGGGCAGGAAGGAGGCATGGAGAGTCTGTCGTCATCATGGTCGCAAGCTCCAGCCCGCTTGATCAGTATGTCATCCAAAATCCGGATTACTTTTTTACCAGGAGTCCTGAAACGGCCAGGATCAATCCCGATAATTTGATTATATTGATTGACCATATAAAATGTGCCTCATATGAACTTCCTTTCAAGAAGGGAGAACGATTTGGATCCGCAGAGATAGAGGAGATACTTGAATACCTGGTTGAGGAACGGGTCCTCCATCAAAATGGGGACAAGTGGTATTGGATGAATGAGGCATTTCCTGCCCACAATATCAGCCTTCGTTCCGCCTCCCAGGAAAATGTAGTGATCGTAGACCAATCAGATGTTGCAAATGTCAGGGTGATTGGAGAAATGGATACTTTTTCAGCAATGACATTGCTGCATGAAGAAGCTATTTATCTCCATCAGGGAATCCAGTTCCAGGTAGAAAAACTTGATTGGGAAGAAAAGAAAGCCTATGTCCGCGAAGTCGATGTGGATTATTTCACCGATGCGAACCTGGCAGTTCAACTCAGTGTATTGGAAGAAGACAGGCGGCGCAGCAAAGAAGAATTTGAAATTGGCTATGGAGATGTAAGTGTCCGAGCAATGGCGACGATATTCAAGAAAATAAGGTTCGAGACCCATGAAAATATAGGCTCCGGGCCGATTTTCCTGCCTGAGCAAGAGCTGCATACGAGCTCTGCATGGATTTCGCTCAATAAAGATTTATCCGAATTCGGAGAAGACAGGCTGGAACAGGGGCTTATTGGAACTGCGCAGGCATTGAAGCATATCGCTCCATTGTTTGTAATGTGCGATCCCTCTGATGTGCATGTCGTCCCGCAAGTAAAGGCCGCCCACAATGAAAAACCGACGATTTTCTTTTATGACCGTTATCCAGGCGGGATTGGACTCAGTGAGAAGGTCTATGCCGGCATGGAAGAAATCCTGAACCAGGCAATGGCCATGGTTGGAAACTGCCACTGTGCAACAGGCTGTCCCTCATGTATTGGAACGGATGCCCTTTCGATTCATTCAAAGAAAGATGTTGTCAAAATCCTTGATCTTTTCATGAAAGCCGCTGGGTAGGAGGGAGGGAAAGGGATGAGTTTGAAGAACAAGCTGAATCGCCTGAAACCGCATATCAAAAGCGGGATTGGGAGGAAGATGCCGGAAGCCGTAAAACAGGGAACTGAACATGGAATACCATTTCTTGAAATTTGGGAGCGGGAGAATACCGTCCCGTTTTATTTCGATGGACAGTACTGCTTCGTGAGGGAAATCATCTACCCGCTTGATCACCGTCATGGACACTACCACTTCCATGACTTCTTGGAAGCCGTCTCCCTATGGAACAGTGAATCAGTCAGCCATCCGCTTTCTTCCGCGGGCCACTGTGCGGAAGACCTGGTGTTTTTTGATACGGAAACGACAGGCCTCGGAGGGGGGGCTGGAAATACAATATTCCTTCTTGGCCATGCGAGTGTCCGTGGGGATTCAATCCAACTTAAGCAACATATCCTTCCAGGGCCCGGAGAAGAAGTGGCCCTTTACCAGAGCTTCCTGCAAAATGCCGACTACAAAACATTAGTGACATATAATGGAAAAGCATTTGATTGGCCGCAGGTTAAGACAAGGCATACTTTGGTCCGTGATCATGTCCCACAGCTTCCAGCCTTTGGCCACTTTGATCTTTACCATGCTGCAAGAAGGATGTGGAAGCATAAGATAGAAAGGATAAAACTGAGCATCGTCGAAGAAGAAGTGCTTGGGCTTAAGAGGAAAGATGACATTCCCGGCTTCCTTGCTCCAATGATTTACTTTGATTTCCTCGAACGGAAAAATCCTGAGGGATTATTGGGAGTCATCAAGCATAATGAAATGGATATACTGTCTTTGATCACCCTGTACACCCACCTCACTTTTCAGCTTTTAGGCATGGATTCAAGCCAGTCCTCAAGAGAGGTTTTCGAGGTTGGCCGCTGGTACTCCTACCTTGGAGAGTCAGGTAAGGCAAGGGAAACGTTCAGCGGACTGGCAGAATCGGGAAATGACCAGGAAATTGAGGCAAAACATGCTCTGGCATTTGAATTTAAACGGAACAAGGAGTGGGAAAAAGCCATCCCCCTATGGAAAGAATCAGCTGAAAGGGGCTCACTGCAAATAAGAAAAGAGGCGTGCATCGAACTGGCCAAGCATTTTGAGCACAGGGAAAAGAATTTCAAGTCTGCCCTGGATTATTGCATGAGAGCTAGGGATCTTCATGGGGATAGTGGCGGAAACACAAAGAAAGATGGACGTTTTTCGGAAATGCTATCGAAAAGAATCGCAAGGATTTCCCGGAAGGCATTTCCCGGGAAAGCGCATAATTCTGCAGAGTGAGCATTATTTCAGCAGTTATCGACAGGGACCGGGGGATTGTAACAAATCCTTAACAATTTTATGGCAGAAACCATCGAAATCCTATTGTATATAAGGTTGCGACACTGTAAAATGTAAAAATGTATGGACAAATACATTATTTTTTTTTTACGGGGCTGGTAGAAATGTACAAAGCAGTTTTGGTTCTCTTTTTTATTGTTGTCTGTTTGACCGCAATCATTCTTAATGGATTAAAGGACAATTTTTACGCTTTCTTTTAATGGATTACGCAAGGTTGACGAATGAAAAATAGGTATTTTCATTAGTACAAGATGCATCGCTTCTTCATAGGCTGTTAATGTATACAATAAGTCTATCAGGAAAGGAGTTATGCACTATGTATTGCAAGCCAACGCATGTTTGCCCGACAGTGGTCCATCCGACGAAGCAATGCGTAAACCACAATTTTGTCAATAATCTGGTACCGCATGTACATCCTACACATACAACGAATATTAATCACATCAATTATGATCACGTCCATTATTTCCCGCATACCCAGTCTACAGTGAACCAGGTTACGAGCCAGAACTTTTACGGCGGTCCTGGACCTGTACCAGGTCCAGGTCCAGGATACGGCTTCGGACCAGGAATGGGATACGGCCGATAAGTCATTTTTGAAACAAGGGCTGGGAAGCCCTTGTTTTTTAAAATTCTGTTTATTCATGGCGCGATTTTTATGGGTTGCTGGAAATGATTCCGTGGTTTATAGTTGACCAGAGCATCTCCCAAATAGCCGGTACCTTGTCCAGGAATCAGCAGACAAATGCAAGGCAGCCTTTTTAAAACTGAAAATGAGGATTAATATTCACACATAATAGGGAATACAATCTATATGTAATCAAGGTACAGCGAGTTGGTGGGATTTAATGGCGAAAATAGTTGCAATTTCAGGCTATAAACCTTTTGAATTAGGGATTTTCCAGCAAAATCACCCGGCAGCAGAATACATAAAAACAGCAATCAGGAAAAGCTTGCTTGCTCTTCTTGACGAAGGACTTGAATGGGTGATGATCAGCGGACAGCTTGGGGTGGAACTTTGGGCGGGAGAAGTTGTGATGGAGCTCCGGGAGGAATACCCTGATTTGAAACTGTCTGTCTTCACGCCTTTCCTCAACCAGGAAGAAACATGGAATGACACGAACAAGGAATGGTATGGTTCCATCCTTGCCACGGCCGACCACGTTGATTCAATTACCAGGAAACGATATGAGAACCCCTGGCAATTCAGGCTGAAAAATCAATTCTTTGTTGAGAAAAGCGACGTGTTGCTCCTTCTATATGACCCTGAAAAGGAAGGCAGCCCGAAATACCTGTATGAGACTGCGCAATTATTTGCAGAAAAACAAAACTACGATATAAGGCTGATCACTCTTTATGATCTGCAAATGATAGTCGAAGAAGAACAATTAAAAGAACAAGGTTTTTAATCCAGTGGAAAGAAAAATTGACAAATCGCTGTGTTTTTGAAAAAATAAAGTGGACGATTGGGGTATTGAGGTGAATGGAATGCTATCCGATAAAGTACAGTTGACTGCGAAAGAAATTTTGGAAAAAGAATTCAAAACAGCCATGCGTGGGTATAAACCAGAAGAGGTGGATAAATTCCTTGATGTGATCATCAAGGACTATGAAGTGATGCAACAGGAAATAGAAGAACTTCAGCAGGATAATCTCCGTCTGAAAAAACAGCTTGACGAAGCATCGCGCCGTCCAAGCACACAGGCAGCCGGCACAACAAATTTCGACATTTTAAAAAGGCTCTCAAATCTCGAAAAGCATGTATTTGGTGACAAATTGTACGACTGAGCCATATTTTCCTATGTTTTGAAATCAATTACCATTGCTTTTCGATATGGAATTTCATATAATACAATATGTATCATTTAATAGCGTTCGGGTAATCGCTGCAGCTATGCTGCAGAGGAAAGTCCATGCTCGCACAGGCTGCGATGCCTGTAGTGTTCGTGCCTGGCCAATTCATAAGCCAGGGCAGCCGGGCAGTTGCTCAGTTGACGGCCGGGAAAACGCCTAAGTCGGTTTCCGATATGGTGTGAATACCTGTAAAAGTGCCACAGTGACGGAGCCTTCCCAGAAATGGGAAGGGTGGAACGAGGTAAACCCCACGAGCGAGAAACCCAAATGATGGTAGGGGCATCTTCCTGGAGGAACTGAACAAAGGGAAGGACAGATGCTTTGCGTCTGTAGATAGATGATTACCACCGGAGTACGAGACTGACGTCGTTTGCAGTACAATGGTACAAAACATGGCTTACAGAACGTTATTAATGGATATTAATGAGTAATTGACCAAGCTCTCCTTTTGCAAGGAGAGCTTTTCTTATGTATATTTGTTTTAGTGGCGGTTAGGAATGCATTATAACTATACACAAATTTCAGTGAGTAAGGGTGAAATGATGAAGAATTTCGATTTGGTTGCCACTTCCGCAATGGGACTTGAAGCGATTGTCGCAAAGGAAGTAAGGAACCTTGGATACGAATGTGAAGTCGATAACGGCAAGATTACATATAAAGGCGATGCGATGGCAATCGCGAGAAGCAATCTATGGTTGCGGACAGCCGATCGGATAAAAATAAAAGTCGGCGAATTCAAGGCATACTCATTTGATGAATTGTTCGAGAAAACCAAGGCGCTTCCATGGGAACAATTCTTACCGGAGGATGCAGAGTTCCCCGTTTCGGGAAAATCGGTAAAATCGAAGCTCTTCAGTGTATCTGACTGTCAGGCAATTGTCAAAAAAGCGATTGTTGAGCGGATGAAGAAAGCGTATAGAAAGACGACATGGTTTGAAGAAAACGGACCTCTATACAAAATCGAAGTCTCACTTCACAAAGATGTCGCTACGCTGACGATCGATACAAGCGGCAGTGGCCTCCATAAACGCGGCTATCGGACTGGCCAGGGAGAAGCGCCATTGAAAGAAACACTTGCCGCGGCACTGATTATGCTGACGAATTGGAATCCTGACAGGCCCTTTGTTGATCCTTTTTGCGGATCAGGGACGATTCCGATCGAAGCTGCTCTAATCGGACAGAATATTGCCCCTGGATTCAACCGTGAATTTTTGTCTGAAGAATGGGGGATGATTCCTGAGTCTGTATGGGATGAGGCGAGGACTGAAGCCGAGGATTTGGCAAGATACGACCAGCCGCTGGACATAGCAGGAATGGATGTCGATCATAGGATGGTAAAAATCGCAGAAGAAAATGCCTTTGAAGCTGGCCTTGGAGATCTTATCACCTTTAAGCAGATGCGTGTTCAGGATTTTACGACAAGAAAAGAATACGGTGTGATTGTCGGTAACCCTCCCTATGGAGAAAGATTGGGGGAAAAGAAGGCTGTGGAAGACATGTACAGGGAAATGGGAAGGACGTTTGCCCCTCTTGATACGTGGTCAATCTACATCCTGACATCTAATGAAAACTTTGAAAAAGTATATGGGAAGGCTGCAACGAAAAAAAGGAAATTATTCAACGGCTTCATTCGAACGGACTTTTACCAGTATTGGGGTAAACGCCCGCCGCTCGCTGAAAAATAGATGGAAGAAAACTGCAGGAAAGCTCCCGATCGTTACGGGAGCTTTTTATCATGGAATAATATTGACTTTCTGAGAATAAAATATCTTTATCACTGAACTGACTGGGGGATGGCAATGAACGATTCATTTATTGATTTTCACAAAATTTCACAAGCGTTGTCCAGCTGCTCGGAAGCATTAGCCGATAGCTTCCGGCCGGATGATGTGCAGCTGGATCATTTGCGTGAAGCGGAAGCGAATCTGCGGCAGGCATTGTCATTTAGCCTTTCGACTACCAGATAATATCAAACGACTCCAATGCAATTGGAAAAACACGCCGCAAAGAATGCTGTTGGACTGCAACAGCATTCTTTGCGGCATTTTCGGCCGCTTCAGTTTGCTGACAACTGGTTCAACTAATCATTTCTCATGTATCATTAAATAATTAAGGTCGCAGATCGAAGATCAGCCTCATACCAAGAGAGAGAAAGTCTGTTACTGTCCAGTCAGTCAATCCCAATCCCAATCCTTCATTCTGTTATTATGGCTGCTGCAACATCCTTCTACCTTCCTCCGTCATCCGTTCAGGAGACCAGGCAGGCTCCCACGTCAATTGGACGTCCACAGCACTAAACTCTTCCATTCCCTCGACACAATACTTGATTCCGCTGAGGATGCTGTCATGCAACGGACAACCAGGTGTTGTCAGTGTCATCAGGATCCTTGCAGCTCCGGGTTCCAGAATATCAATATCATAAATCAACCCCAAGTCGACAACGTTGATATTCAGTTCTGGGTCGTAAACCGTTTTCAAATTTTCTTTTATTTTTTCTATTAAAGGGTTCATTTTAATTCCTCCTCATTTTCGAATTACTTTTACTACCGCCCCACTAAAAATGGTCACTGCGGCCAGCATGAGCCCCTGCCCGATATAAAAAAATTGCAGCATTTTCAAACCTAAGCTGATGACTATGATAAAAACGCTTGAACAGAATAATAAAAATAGCGGCAGAGCGATTTTCTCATCTATCATTTCCTTTAGCGCTGGCACCTTTTGCTTGCCGATTTCCTTGCTGTATTTGTGTGTCCACCATAAAAAAGGAACGATTTTATATAAGTAACCAATGATGCTGAAGGCAATCCAGGCAAAAAGATAAAGGAAGATAAGAACTCCAGCAAATTTTGAAAACACACCGGCGGCTGCACTGACAAAAACCATCAAGTGGATGAACACACCAAGAACGATTGCAAGCAAGGCAAACTGGAAGGGACGGTCGAGTTTTCTCTTGACACGCCTATCAATGATCAGCTTTATATGCCAGGCGAACAGGACGAATCCGGCGAATAGCAAAAATGTCCCCATAATGGAATATGAGTTGCTGTCTGCGATAAACGAATACAGTGTGGTTATTAAACCTAGAGCATAGATGGCAAAAAGGAAAGGGGCCGGCTTCATCGTGTATTCATGCGAGAGTGAAAACATTGGCACCATTTTATAGGAAAAACCAAAAATCAGTAACGAAAACCATCCTGCCGTCCCCAAGAGGATATGGCTGTGGAAAATCGCCTGAAAATACTCAGAAGCAAAACCGGTTGCCATACTAATGACAAGCGTCAAACCAAGCGAAACTGTTCCGAGCAGCGAGAAAAGGGCAGCACAGATAAATAAGGTCAGGACGGTGGCTTTTGCCTGGGATTTCAAAGTCATGAACATTTGGACCAGGAACATTAATATCCCTGTCAGTGTCAGGATTCCGGGAAAAAGAGCGTGACCAGGATTGATGTACAGAAACAAGGCAAAGGATCCAATGCCGGAGGCGGTGACCGTGAACTGTACAAACCCGAATCTTTCATTCCAGATTGGAGTCAGGAAAGCAACTGGCACCAGTTGATACATCGCTCCCATCACTGTCATCAAGGCCCAGCCAAGCAGGAATAAATGGGCTGAAGCCCAAATCGCTGGAGTCCTGAAGGCACCCGAAACAAGCAGATCCCCATTAAGGAGCATCAGCAGCTGGGAAAGGATGAGGGCCGGCATGCTGAATCCGATAAATGCGAACGGCAATTTTATGTTCGTTTCATTTCCTTTTGTTTGCGGCAGCATCCAATCACCCTGCTTTTCTGGAAATCGTTACTTTATAGCTTCCATCTTCCAGCTGTTCTGTAAAATACGAATAACCCATTTTATCAAGCTGCTCAAAGAGGAACATCGGCCTGCGGTCATTGAGAATCACAAGGGGTTGGCCATCGTCCAGCCTCTCAATCGCAGCGAGCGTCCTCATCATTGGCTGCGGAGGTTCCAACCCGCGGTTATCGAGAATCATCCTTTTCCCCTCCTTTTTTTGTGAATATGATTCTATAATGTTTAGCTCCGATTTTTTCGGCCTCGTATTCAAATCCTTTTGCCTTCAAGACTCCGTATAACGGGACAGGCTTGAACGGGACATGAAGGATGAAGATGTCATTCGCTGAGAGGCAGGAAATCGCATTCATTATTTTTGCGAAAGGTTCCAGCTTATTTTGGATATCTTCCCTTACATCCAGCTCGATTGTTTTGTGCTCCATTACAGTCAACTCCCTAAACGATTCAATTTGATGTGAACAACAAAATTCTTGTTTCAGCTTCGGAATCACCACCCCTTCATGTGGCAAAGCCTTTGGGTCCCCTACAGGCAAGAACACCAGCCTCTTCGCGGTCAGACAAAACTATAGGGGAATATATCCATTCCCGTTGAGCCAGATATGTCCACTGCAATCTCTCAATTGTCCTTACAGTGGGTTACAACGATAAATCAATTAACAGTAAAAAGCTCCTGATGAAGTTTCTCATGGTCGATTAGGTAGCAGCCATCCTCATCCAATTGCAGAAAGTCCTTCTTTTTTAAATAGTTGATGGTCCGGCTGACCGTCTCCCTCGATGTACCAATCATATTGGCAAGCTCTTTATTCGTAAAATGGGCCGTGATTCTGAAGCCATTTTCCTTCTTTTCGCCATTTGTCCTGCATAGCCGGAGAAGGAGCATGATGATTTGTTCATAAGAATTGTGCAGGATCTGTTCTTCGAGCCGTTCTTGCAAATCGACGATTTTCTCCCCCAACACCCTGAATAATTTAATCGATAATCCAGGGTAGGAAATGAGGATTTCCTCAAATTTTGATATAGGGATGACGATCAGACTGGAATCCTCCATCATCTCTGCATGTGCCGGGTATAGGCCTTTCCTGAAAAATCCGGCATGGGGGAACATTTCACCAGTCTCCAGTATGGAAACAATTTGCTCCCTGCCGGATGGGTCCGTCTTATAAATCTTGACCCGTCCGGAATGAATGAAGAACACTCTGTCTAATGGATCACCCTGCATGAAGGCATACATCCTATTTTTGAAGAACCTGGGCTGGGCGATTTCAATGATCGGGTCAATCTCCTCAGTGGACAATTCTTTGAAAATCGGAACTTCTTTCAATTGTTTTTGGATTTCTGATCTATTCATATAATTCGCTCCCTGCTTTGCGGTAGTGGTTTATGCTTAAAGTTTATCAATCTATCTTTAGAAGCTAAGTGACCTGAATCATATTTTGAAATTTTTTTGAAAATATAGATCATCACTGTGTGAAAAATCACACTGAACAAATGAAGTACTTCACAATTCTCAATTCAAGATGCTTATAAACTAAAAGAGTAAACCAAAGGAAAGGGAGGTATGGAACATGGAAATTCAACGAGGAGCTTCCACCAGGGCAGTCGTGAAGAAAAACAGGAATTCGCTGCTTAAATCCGTACTTATCATTACATTATTGCTTAGTTTCACCGTACTTCTGACTGGGGGATACTGGATTTTCAAAGAGATGGCTCCCAGGCCGCTCGAAGTAACAAGTGAGAAAGGGGATATCATCTTAACGAAGGAAAGCATCATGGGAGGGCAAGCCGTTTTCCAGAAATACGGGCTAATGGATTATGGAACAGTACTGGGCCATGGATCTTATATGGGCCCTGATTACACAGCTGAAGCATTGAAAGTGTATACAGAAGGGATGCAGGATTTTAGGGCACGTGAAAAGTATGGCAAGGATTTCAAGGGATTGGGCAAAGAAGAACAGACGATCATCAAGGATTCTGTGACAAAAGAAATCCGTCGAAACCGGTATACACCAGATACCGATAAGCTGATCTTGACAGACGCACAAGTATATGGACACAAGAAGGTTAGGGAATATTACCATGTGATTTTCACTGAGGGAGATCACTGGGGACTGAAGCCAGGACTGATTAAGGAGAAGCACATGCCTGATGGAGACCGGGCATGGGTATCAAAGGGCGATCAAATTGAACAAATTTCTGATTTCTTTTTCTGGACCGCATGGCTGTCCAGCACCGAGAGACCCAATGATGAAATAACCTATACAAACAACTGGCCATATTACGAAGATGCAGGCAATACGATGTCATTTTCGGCAGTATGGTGGAGCGGTGCCAGTGTGACAATCCTCATCCTGTTCGTTGGTTTGATCCTTTTTCTATTCTATCGTTACCATCTTGGGATGCAGGAAGCATATTCGGAAGGCAACTTTCCAGAAATCAATCTCGAAAAACAGCCTTTGACATCGTCTCAAATGAAGACAGGGAAATACTTCGTAATTGTCTCTGTGCTATTTTTCGTCCAGTCAATGTTCGGGGCGTTGCTGGCGCATTATTATATCGAGCCAGACAGCTTTTTCGGGATGAGATGGATTCACGACATCCTGCCATTTAATATCACAAAAGGTTTTCATCTGCAGTTAGCCATTTTCTGGATTGCCACCGCCTGGCTGGGAATGGGAATCTTCATTGCGCCGCTTGTCGGCGGACATGAGCCAAAGCGCCAGGGACTGCTCGTTGATATCCTGTTCTGGGCACTGGTCATCCTTGTTGGGGGCAGCATGGTCGGCCAATGGCTTGGTGCCAATGGGTATCTCGGAAACAACTGGTTCCTGTTAGGGCACCAGGGCTGGGAGTATCTCGAACTAGGAAGGATTTGGCAATTCATCCTTGCTGCAGGAATGCTGATCTGGTTGTACATTGTGTTCCGCGGAATCAAAAGCGGACTGAAGCGTGAAGCGGATAAGGGCGGCTTGATCCATCTGTTGTTCTATTCCGCGATTGCCGTACCGGCGTTCTATCTTTTCGCCTTCATGATCAATCCTGGGACGCATTATACTTTCGCTGATTACTGGCGCTGGTGGATCATCCACTTATGGGTTGAAGGGATTTTCGAAGTATTTGCAGTCGTAGTCATCGGTTTCCTGATGGTTCAAATGAAGCTTGTCACGAAAAAATCAACGGTCAAAGCGCTTTACTTCCAATTGATCCTCTTGATGGGCGCAGGCGTTATCGGAATCGGCCATCATTATTATTACAATGGTTCAGCTGAAGTATGGATCGCTTTAGGTGCGGTATTCTCTGCTTTGGAGGTTATTCCGTTGACTTTGCTGATCCTTGAGGCGTATGAGCAATATAAAATGATGCGTGACGGAGGAGTGGATTTTCCTCATAAAGGTACCTTCTGGTTCCTGATTTCAGTCGCGATTTGGAATCTGGTCGGTGCGGGTGTGCTGGGATTCCTGATCAACCTGCCGGCCGTAAGCTTTTTTGAACACGGCCAGTTCCTTACTCCGACCCACGGCCACGCTTCAATGATGGGGGTATATGGAATGTTTGCCGGGGCGGTCCTTATTTACTCCCTTCGGAATATTGTCAAGCCTGAGAAATGGAGTGACAAATGGGTTAAATTCATCGTCATTATGCTGAATGCCGGATTAGCAGGAATGGTTTTCATTTCGTTGCTCCCAATAGGCTATCTGCAAATCAAGGAAGCATTTTTCAATGGCTATGCTGCTTCTCGTTCATCGGCATTCCTGCAGAAAGATACTGTTGAAATGCTGCTTACTATCAGAGCGGTTCCTGATACGATTTTCCTGATTGGAGTTGCAGCACTCGCGATATTCAGTATCAAGGCATTGTTCAATCTCCGCAAAGTAACCCATAAGGAAGAGGAACCGCTTCCGGTGAAGGATCTGGCGGTTGATGAGGAAGACTAAAGAAAAGGCTCCCGCAAGGCTACCGTCTTGCGGGGGTATCTTTTTCGGTGTTTTTTTCAAAGCAATCGAAGCAATAGATTTTTCCGTCCAAATGGACACCATTAAGGAAGCCGTCAAGGCAGTAAATATCCTTCCCGCAAGCCTGGCAGATTCCTACTAGTTCTTTCATGATCTCCACCGCCTTAATTGTTAGAATGTGATTTTGATTAAATTAACTATATCATAGTGCTTATGTGACCAGGCTCACTATTTGAATGGGATTTCGAAATTATAATTAAGGTGCAAACTAAAACGAAAAGGAGAGAGACAAATGACTTTTAATGTGATTATCAACGTCCCTGACTATGAACCGAGGGATAAACATCCCACAATCTTTAAAAATTTCGACGCGCTCGAGCCGGGGGAATTCATGCAGATCGTAAATGACCATGAACCAAGGCCGCTACAATATCAATTCATGATGGAACGTCCTGAGGCTTTTTCATGGGAGTACCTTGAAGAAGGCCCAGAGACATGGCGTGTAGCAATTGGAAAAACCAAATAAGCTGTACCCAGAAAAAAACCAACCCTCTTTTCTTCCCGCAACAGGTTTACCTGTTGCTTTTTATTTTTCAGGTAAAGGGATTTTTCAGAAAAATATGATAAGATGAAATGAATAGAAAAATATGGGGGGATATGGATGAATAATACGGTACAGACAGAAAAGCAGTTCCTGGAATATATAAAGAAAATGGGAGCATATGCGGAGGCGCTTTCATTGATTTATTGGGATTTAAGAACTGGGGCTCCTAAGAAAGGAGTAGAGCAGCGTTCAGAAGTGATCGGCGTCCTATCTTATGAATTATTCAATATGTCCACTTCTGAAGAGATGGCAGGATACATATCAAAGCTTTCAAATGAACAGAATCTGCCCCCGGTCACGAAAAAAGCGCTGGAAGAATGCATGAAGGATTATAATCGCAACAAGAAAATCCCTGCGGAAGAGTACAGGGAATATGTCATCCTGCAATCCAAGGCGGAAAGTGTGTGGGAAGAAGCAAAGGAAAAGGCTGACTTCGAGAAGTTCAGACCATACCTTGAGAAACTGGTAGAGGCCAATAAGAAATTTATCCAGTATTGGGGTTACGAAGGGAACAAATACAACACCCTTCTTGATATGTACGAACCAGGAGTTACTGTTGATGTTCTGGACCGGGTATTCGGCGAACTGCGTGAAAAAATCGTTCCGCTAGTCCAGAAAATCGCCAATTCACCAAAGCCGCGGACGGATTTCCTGTTCAAGAATTTCCCGAAAGACAAGCAGCGCGCGTTCAGTCTGGACATCCTTAAGCAGATGGGCTACGATTTCGAAGCGGGAAGGCTTGATGAAACAGTCCATCCCTTTGCGATGGGACTAAATCCAGGTGACGTCAGGGTGACAACGAGATATGACGAATCTGACTTCAGGACAGCAGTGTTCGGAACAATTCATGAAGGCGGGCATGCCCTATACGAACAAAATATTACTGGCGAGCTCATTGGCACCCCGCTCAGCGGCGGGACTTCAATGGGCATCCATGAATCACAATCATTGTTTTATGAGAATTTTGTCGGCCGCAGCTACTCTTTCTGGAAGAAGAACTACGATTTACTGCAGCATTATGCGGATGGCCAATTTGAAGGCATCGGGCTTAAAGAGTTTTATCAAGCCATCAATGAATCAAGACCGAGCCTGATCAGGATTGAGGCCGATGAACTGACTTATCCGCTCCATGTAATGGTTCGATATGAAATTGAAAAAGGTTTGTTCAATGATGAGATTGAAGTGAAGGATCTCCCGCAGATCTGGAATGAAAAATATGAACAATATCTTGGGATCAGGCCTAAGAATGATGGGGAAGGGGTCCTTCAGGATGTGCATTGGGCAGGAGGAAGCTTTGGCTATTTTCCATCCTATGCATTAGGCTATATGTATGCCGCGCAATTCAAAGCCGCGATGCTTAGGGATCTGCCTGGATTAGACGAATTTCTTGAAGATGGGAACCTGTTACCAGTGAAAGAGTGGCTTACCGAAAAAGTCCATCAATACGGAAAGATGAAAAAGCCATTGGAAATCTTGATGGACGTGACTGGCGAAGGCCTGAATGCCAAATATTTAGTCGACTATTTATACAGGAAATATAGCCAGGTCTACAAGTTCGCCTGAAGTTTCCTATCATCAGCGGCTGGTACAGGAAAGCGGGCAAAGAAGTTTCTTATAGTGTGGTGAACTTATGTATAAAAATCTGCCATTTTTGATGATTGCATTCGCTGCCTCCATGTGGGGGCTGATTGGCTTTTTCGTAAAAACCCTCTCGGCTGAAGGCTTCAATGCAATGGAAATTGTTACAATCAGGGTGACTGCGGCTGCAGTCATTCTGGTGCTAGCTGGTTTCCTTTTCTATCGCAGCTATATGAAGATCAGACTGAAAGATCTTTACCTATTTATCGGTACAGGAATTTTCAGCATTGTCTTTTTCAATTGGTGTTACTTTACTGCAATCAACCTCATGAATATCCCAGTCGCTGTCTCATTGCTATATACTGCTCCTGCTTTTGTTGCGGTCCTTTCCTTCATCTTTTTGAAAGAAAGCATCAATAAGAAGAAGCTGCTAGCTATTATCCTTACAGTTATTGGATGTACCTTTGCCGCAGGTTTGAACGGTAGTTCAACTTCATTCCCAGCTGCTAGTATCCTGGTAGGCCTGGGAGCAGGATTCGGCTACGCCCTTTACAGCATATTCGGAAAGATTGCACTAAGGACGTACCATCCATTTACTGTCACCATGTATACATTCATCGTCGCTTCTGCTGTCTTGCTCCCATCCACTGGAATCCTGGGTAAAGGTGAAATGATGATGGAAAGCAGAACTCTGCTATTTGCGGCCGGGCTTGGCGTTTTTCCAACGGTGCTTGCTTATTTTGCGTATTCCTGGGGACTTGAGAGAGTGGAGAGCAGTACCGCGGCAATCGTAGCGACACTTGAGCCGGTTGTAGCAACCTTATTGGGCGTCTTTGCCTATGGAGACCGTTTAAGTGTACTCCAATTCCTTGGATCAATGATGATCATTTTTTCTGTAATCGTCGTGAATGCCAAATGGCCAATAAAAAAACAAGAAAGCACTTCACTGTATGAATAGTGAAGTGCTTTAAATTAAATTCAAAATGGACAGTTAGAAAAGTTTATACCCTTTTGAGCCGATTGGCGCGTTTTCAATCATATCGATGAATGGAATCGTATAGGCAAAGAGGATCAGCAGAACAGTGATTCCAAGCCAAAGCTTCCAATTCTCGAACACCAATGGTGTTTTTTCTGCCTCGTCAGCAACTTCGCCAACAGGGAATTCCTCTTGACCCTTAGGCGCGAAGAATGCGAGGTTGATGAAGATATAGAGCATCAGGATGATGCCAATGAACAAGATAGACCCTCCAACTGCCTGTGCAATCTGGTAAGGAATCCACTCAGCTGCTTGTTCTGCACCGCCATAAGTCGAGAATGCGGAACGGCGCGGAGCACCAAGAAGACCGGCAGCGTGCATGCCGCCTGACATGAAAGTCATGCCGATGGCCCAGATAACACCCTGGATGATTGCCAGCTTATTCATTGCTTTTGTCAATACTCTTCCTGTCAGATGTGGAATCAGCCAGTAAGAGATTCCAAAGAACGTCAAGATAACAGATGTTGCAAGTGTTAAATGGAAGTGGCCGGTTACCCAGATTGTATTGTGGACCACTTGGTTAAGCTGGAGGGAAGCGTTGACTATACCGCCGGCACCAGCAGGAATGAAGGCAAGCATTCCAATGAAAGGAACGGTGAACCGAGCATCTCCCCATGGAAGTTCTTTGAACCACCCGAATAATCCTGTAGCGCCTTTTGAACGTCCGAAGTTCTCGAATGTAGCAAACAGCGAAAAAGCGGTCATCAAAGATGGAATGATAACAAGGAAAGTAAGGATGACCTGTAGGAACTTCCATGCAGGATCAATTCCAGGCTCCATCAACTGATGGTGGAATCCAACAGGAACCGAGAATAGCAGGAACAGAATGAATGACATTCTTGCCAACGAATCCGAGAATATTTTCCCGCCAATGATTTTCGGCACGATTGCATACCATGCCATATATGCGGGCAGCAGCCAGAAGTATACGAGCGGGTGGCCGAAATACCAGAATAGCGTGCGGCTGACAAGGACATCAACACGATCCACAAGACCAAGCGACCAAGGAAGCAATTGAAACAATACAGTGGTAGCAACACCTATAGTTGCGATAATCCAAAGCAGTGTATTGACAATTGCCATGAAAGACAACAACGGACTTGGCTTTCCAGGATTCGCCTTCCTCCATGAAGTATAAGCCATGATCAGGGCGGCACCATCAAACCAGCTTCCTACAATTACAAGCGTTAGTCCGATATAATAAAGTGCGTGTGCCTGCAGCGGTGCATAGAACGTATATAGAACAGAAGCGTTGTTAGTCAAAATCATGGCAGCTGCCAAAATTGTGCCGACGGTCATCACCCAAAAACCAATCCAGCCGACAAGACGCTGTTTAGCAGTCAGTGTGCCTGATGTCCGGCTGACGGCAGCGAGCTGAAACCCCATGATAAAAAAGGTAGTCAAGACAAGGCCTAAAACAACCCCATGGATTGTTAGGATCTGATAATATCCTGTCCAGCTAGGCAAATCGAATTTCCCTGAACGGACTAGAGTTTGAAGAAGACCAGCAAGACCTCCGATTGCAAGGGCAATGAAGGCCACATAAAAGTGAGCCATGGCCAGTTTGCCGTCACGGCGGTCAACAATTGCATTTGCAGTTTTAGTAATCATTATTCAACCACCTCAATTTTCGACGTCATCATATGGTGGCCTACACCACAATATTCATTACATACAATCAAATACTCTCCAGCTTTGTCGAAGGTCGTCACATACTCGCTGATGAATCCAGGCTCAAGCATCATATTGATATTTGTGCCTGCCACTTCGAATCCGTGTATGACATCTTTCGTCGTTGCGATTACTTTCACCTTGGCACCTTTCGGAACTTCAATCTGTCCCGGGTTGTATGCGAATGCAGAAGCAACGAAAACAAGTTCATAATCCCATTCTTTTCCCTCGACCTTCTTTAGACCCGGTTCATTGAATGGTGCTGTTGTATCCACTTTTTCCGGATTGATGGTGGCAAGACAGCTTGGAGGCTGGTTGCCCAAGTAAAAAGCGCTTACTCCTATGACTGTAAGGAAAACCAGCAGGGTTGTAACCCCGAAAATTAGCCATATCTTTTCAAACTTATGCATATGCATTACGTTTCTCTCCCCCTTTGACCGCTCTTAAAAGCGATCTAGAAATAAAAAATATACACCTACCCAAGTAATGATCAAAAAGAAACCTAACAAGAAAACGGATACAAGAGTCCCCTTCAAGCTGGATTGATCTTCGACCTTCGTATTCGTTTTTTTACCGTATCCAGGCTGTGCCATACCGGTCCACTCCCTTCGCACTAATTCGTAAATAAATTAATAAGTACAATTTCATAATACAAAACAATCACGAAACGTAAATATGCTTTCACACAGTTCACAAATTGTTCATACATGATATATTTACTATGTTAATGATGAAAACTTATAAACACAGTGATTTAAGTCACATGAGAGGGCGGGTAAATGTGACTAATCTGTGAAAAAAGGATTGTGAGAGTATGAGCAATTTGTTACGATGCCAAATTTAGATGTGACAAAACCGGTTGACAATTTTAAAAATCGATTTAAGTGATGGGGCTAAACTGTGGAAAATAAGAGCCCTTTAGGATTTATACAGGATCGAAAAGGAAATTCCTTGAAACTGCTAACGGAATTTCTTCGAACATGGATCAATTGAAGAAATCTTCTAATAAAAATCATTTGGAGAAGCTGGGTGGCATAACTTGATTAAGACCGTACTCATTTTTCCTTGGCAGTGACCTGTATTGGACTAAACGATGAAAATAGACCCATTCGGCTTTATGAGGAACCTGTTTGGGAACAATCCTTTCAAGAATGTTCCCAATCACCAATATCTGGGGCCAATTTGGGCACAAACTCGTCAAGCGTGTTTCCTTTTTTCCAAGGTGAGGACCTTTGTGGCAACGCCATACGAAAAGCAAGCATCCTAAAGAGGAAATCCACCACAAAAAAACACCAAAGCCAATGATTTAAAAACTTTTTCAGTTGCCTTCCCTTGAAAAAATTCCTTTTTACGAGGTTGGGTAAGTGCGGAGGAGGAGCACCCTTTTCCTTTTTCAAAATACACTGTTAGAAAAAGGATTTTTCGGGAAGTGAGTGTATGGAAAGGTTTTATTGTGAATATTGCCGCCTCCTTTATGAAGAAATGATGACTTGCAGGAATTGCGGCTGTACAGCAGAAAATAAAATATTGATTGAAATCCAAAAACAGCCAGAGGAAAAATAAGCTAAGTCAGATGCAAGCACCGTTTCACGGTGCTTTTCCCATTGCGTCAAGCATGGCGGCACTGTTCTAACACTCATTGTGATAAAATAAAGAATATTTCAATGAAAGAAGGGTGATGGAATTGTTTTTGCCATCGTTTCAGCTGGAAGGGAAAAAGGCAATCGTAACAGGTGCAGGACGTGGAATCGGTCGGGCATTGGCCATTGGTCTTTCAGAAGCCGGGGCGGATGTCGCGTTGCTGTCTAGAACAGAAAGTGATTTGGAGGAAACGGCCGAAGCCATTCGGGCACTCGGAAGAGAGGCTCTTGTCAAACCAACAAATGTGACCGACAGGAATCAGGTACATAATGCTATTACTGAAATACAAGCAAACTTCGGCAAAATCGACATCCTTGTCAACAACGCAGGCATGAATATCCGTTCGAAGGCGCTCGAAGTCACTGATGAAGAGTGGGAAACAATTGTCGATACTAATCTTAAGTCAGCATTCATGATGTCCCAGGAAGCAGGAAAAGTAATGAAAGAGCAGTCTTCTGGTGGACGGATCATCAATATTTCATCAGTTGCAGGACATGTTGCATTAAGGACTGGGGTAGTCTATGCCGCGACGAAAGCGGCGCTTATACAGATGACCAAGGTCCTTGCGATGGAATGGGGGCAATATGGAATAAATGTCAATTCGATTGGCCCGTGGTATTTTAAGACTCCGCTGACAGAGAAACTTTTAGCCGATGAATCCTATGTGAAGGATATCCTTGGCGTTACCCCGCTCAAAAGGATTGGTGAGCTGCCTGAGCTTGTAGGGCCGGTAGTTTTTCTTAGCTCCGATGCGGGCAGTTATGTGACCGGTCAGACATTGTTTGTGGACGGCGGGATGACCATCCATGGATTTTAATCGTTTTCCAGCTGGAAAAGATTTAATGATGCCATAACCGGACAGGCATTGTATAATAGAATTGCACGACAACTCCTTCAAAACTTTGGACTTCTCCTTCTGGGGAAGTCTTTTTTTCTTTGGTCGCAATAAAAGTGTACCTTGAAAATGGTTCAAACATATGGACGCGGGATAGATGCGTGAGTCATTTTTTAGGCAAGGCAAAAACAACTTTTCCTCCGGGTGTCTAATTATTCCGTTGCCATGCGGACGTCTTTACCGAGCCGAAATCGGTAGGGGTGCTTGGCTTTTTTCTAAAAGGGGTGTTTTTCCTGTAAATCGTTAAAGGTTGGATTACGAATATAATCTGTAATAAGGCAACATTGCTTACGCGTCCAATTAATTAAACAAGCCAGTTTTAGTTTGGGTGCATACTCTTCAGGGAAATGGAAAAAGTAACCGTACATACATGTGAGGAGAGTAAAGTATGCCTAGAATCATTTCCGCGGCCGAGGCTATCCCGCCTTTTTCAATTGAACAAGAACAGGTCATGGATTTTGCCGAAAAGCTGTTCAGTGAATCTTTCAAGGATATAAAGAGGCTATTGACCGTTTTCGAGAATGGACAAATTGAGAAACGACATTTTGCAAAAGACCTGGATTGGTTCGAAAAGGACCATACATTTGAAGAGAAAAACAATGCTTATATCGAATCAGCGGTCAAGCTTGGGGCAGAAGCAATCATCAAGTGCCTGAGGAATGAAGAATTCCTGGAGAGGGAAATAACGTTCGGAGAAATTGATGCCATCTTCACTGTCAGCAGCACGGGCCTTTCAACACCAAGTCTCGATGCGAGAATCATGAATGTTCTGCCATCCTCCCAGTATATGAAAAGGATTCCTCTTTGGGGCTTAGGGTGCGCAGGAGGAGCTTCCGGACTGTCCAGGGCATATGAATATTGCCTTGCTTATCCAAAAGCCAAGGTTCTTGTCCTCACAATCGAATTATGCAGCTTGACCTTCCAGCGCAATGACAGGTCAAAGAGCAATCTTATTGGCACCTCCCTATTTGCTGATGGGATCGCCTGCGCGCTTGTATGCGGCGAGGAGTCGGGTTACGAACGGGTAAGCAAAATGAAATCTTTACCAAGGATCATCGGAACCCAATCAACAACCATGCCCAATTCATTGGATGTGATGGGCTGGGATATTAAGAATGAAGGTCTTTATGTCATTTTTTCCAAGGATATTCCGACAATCATTGAGGAGTGGCTGCAGCCTAATGTAATTCGCTTTTTGGCGGAACATGAGACTGGTATCGAACAGATCAGCCATTTCATAGCCCATCCCGGCGGAAAAAAAGTGCTTCAAGCGTATGTATCAGCTTTGGGCTTGCCTGAGTCGATGATAGAGGTTCCGCTGAATGTATTAAAAGAATATGGAAATATGTCATCCGCGACGATTTTATATGTCTTAAGAAGGTTCATGCAGTCAGCGAAAGAGGGGGATTATGGTCTAGCGGCAGCTCTTGGGCCAGGTTTCAGTTCGGAATTGCTGCTGATGAGGTGGGATTAGGATGGCGTTCATCTTTTTTGCAGGCTTTATCATTTTTCAGAGGATCGTTGAATTGAAAATTGCTAAAAGAAACGAAAAGTGGATGAAAAACAAGGGAGCGATTGAATTAGGGCAAGGACATTACCCGGCGATGGTAATGATTCATACAGCCTTCTTCATCAGCTATATCAGTGAAGTGATATTGCTTGATAAAACACTTACGCGTTATTGGCCCTGGCTGATGATGGTCTTTCTCCTCACCCAGGCGATGAGGGTGTGGTCACTTATGTCGCTCGGGAGATTCTGGAATACAAAAATCATAATTCTGCCAGGAGCGAATGTTGTTAAGAAGGGGCCCTACAGGATGATCAAGCATCCTAACTATTTGATTGTTACTGTAGAATTGATCATTATCCCGTTGATGTTCAATGCCTTTTTTACATTCGTTTTATTCACGATTTTGAACATCCTGATTCTTTCCATCAGGATTCCTGCTGAGGAAAAGGCTCTGAAACAGCTTACTGAATATGAAGCAACATTCACCCAACAGGGGCGGTTCGTGCCGAATTTGTTAAAGAAGTATGACAATTAATGGCCATGCATTGAAAATGATAATCAACAGTGGTACAATTTCCTTAGAGATGAAAATGATTCTCAGTAAATATCGAATTCCAAGGATGGTGTAATCTATGGTTTCGTTGTTTGTTGTATCTACTGTAGCTGTTTATTCCTTGCTTATGAAATATGTATTAAGTAACGTCCTGAAATCCCATTGAAAGAATGTTTCCCTCTTGAAATAACCCGGACCATTGTCCGGGTTTTTTGTGTTTCACGTGCCCAGGCAAGCCGTTAATTGCTAGTTGGTGAAAGTCCAATCTGAGTAAGTGCCAAGACGCTCAGTAGCTGACA
>NZ_JAERSD010000037.1 GCF_017912555.1 Bacillus sp. REN3
CTGAGCCAGGATCAAACTCTCCAAGAAAGAGTATGAGTTAGCTCATAATAAAAAAACGTTGGCTCATGATCTTCATATAGAAGCCATGATGATTATTGTTTGTTGACGCTTGTTTGTTTAGTTTTCAAAGAGCAATTTTGATTTCGCCGCTCCGTTAGAAGCAACTCTTATATATTATCAGGGCAATAACCCGATGTCAATAAGTTTTTCTAATTCTTTTTTATTGCTTGCTGACTTGCTTGCAGCAACAGATATTAATATAGCATCTTTACATTTCCGAGGCAACAATTTTTTTCATGAAATTAAAAGAAAGATAATTCGCATTTATCCTCTTACTCAGAAACCGATTTACCATCAAAAAAAACGAAAGCAAAGCGCTAAGCCGCTTTGCTTTCACAATTCATCAACGATGGCGCATTAATGGGAACAGCAAGACGTCCCTGATCGACGGGGAATTGGTCAACAGCATGACCAATCGGTCAATCCCGATTCCGAGTCCGCCTGTTGGCGGCATTCCATACTCAAGTGCCTCGATGAAGTCTTCATCCATTTCGTGAGCTTCCTCATTGCCTTGTTCTTTTTCTTTCAGCTGGGCTTCGAAGCGTTCCCTTTGATCGATTGGGTCATTCAGCTCGGTAAATGCATTTGCATGCTCCCTTGCAACGATGAATAATTCGAACCGATCAGTAAATCTAGGGTCGTCTTCATTCTTTTTCGCAAGCGGGGAAATGTCTACCGGATGGCCATAAATGAATGTCGGCTGGATCAGGTGTTCTTCCACCTTCTGTTCAAAGAACTCATTGACAATATGGCCATATTGCATATGCTCTGTGATTTCAATACCGTGCTCTTTCGCCAGCTCGCGCGCTTCTTCGGTGCTCATTTGCTTCCAGAAGTCGACTCCTGTGTACTCTTTGATTGCATCGACCATATGAAGCCTCTTCCATTCCGGCTTGAGGTCGATTTCATATTCTCCGTATTTGACAGTGGTTGTGTCAAGGACATCCTCAGCAATGGCAGCAATCATGTTTTCAGTAAGGGACATGATGTCACGATAATCAGCATATGCTTCATAAAGTTCAAGCATGGTGAACTCTGGATTATGCCTAGTAGAAATTCCTTCATTGCGGAATACACGGCCGATTTCATATACTTTTTCAAGGCCGCCAACAATCAGGCGCTTCAAATGAAGCTCGATGGCGATTCTCATGTAAAGCTGCATATCAAGTGCATTATGGTGAGTGACAAATGGACGGGCAGAAGCTCCGCCGGCAATGGAATGCATCAACGGTGTTTCGACTTCAAGGTAGCCGTGCTCATCAAGATAACGGCGCATCGATTGGATGATGCGGCTGCGGTTGATGAATGTCGTTTTGCTTTCATTGCTTGTGATAAGGTCAAGGTAACGCTGGCGATAGCGCTGTTCGACGTCCTTCAGGCCGTGGAACTTCTCCGGCAGCGGCCGAAGCGCCTTTGTAAGAAATACGAAGTTTTGCGCCTTGATTGATAATTCTCCTACCTTCGTCTTAAAGAGCGTTCCTTCAACGCCTACAAGGTCACCGAGGTCAGCTGTGTTGAAAATTCCATATTGCTCTTCGCCTACAGCATCCTGGCGCACGTAAATCTGGATTTGTCCGGTCAAATCCTGCAGATGGGCGAAACCCGCTTTTCCCTTTCCGCGCTTGGTCATGATCCGTCCAGCTATCTTTACCGAAACATTCTTCGTTTCGATTTCTTCTTTATCCAGTTCACCATATTCGCGAATCAGCTCATCTGTTAGATGAGTTCGTTCAAAACGTTTGCCGAATGGATCCAGGCCTTTTTCGCGCAAAGCATTCATCTTGTCTCTTCTGACTCTGAGCTGATCATTCAATTCTTCGTGACTCATGTCTTTCACTCCAATATATAAAATAAATTTATTATGTAATGCTGAGCAAGTTTGTGGATACTTTAATTATTTTACACAAACCACACCGTTCACACATTATAAAACGCTAAATAGAATAAAAACTGCCAGTTTGATACCACTGGCAGTTGCATTGAATACTAAGATTATAGAAAATGCATAGGGGATTGTCAATCATCCTACTTGATGCTGCGTTTGTTCGTTTGCTTCCGCCTCGTCGGCAAATTCCATCAGCAGGCTGACCAGCTGTTCCCTTGTTGAGCATTCGTTGATCGCATTCCGCACAAGGGCATTGCCACGGATGCCTTTCAGGTACCATGCTGCATGCTTGCGCATTTCCCGGACAGCGATGTATTCATTTTTCAGTGCAATCAGGCGATCCAGATGAAGGATGCTGACGTCGATTTTTTCGCGCGGAGTCGGTTCACCCAATAATTCTCCTGTTTCCAGGTATTTGACCGTACGATAAATCATCCACGGGTTGCCTAGTGCCGCTCTCCCAATCATGACACCATCGACACCTGTTTCATCAAGCATTCTTTTTGCGTCCTGTGGCGTCTGGACATCGCCGTTGCCGATAACCGGAATCGAAACAGCCTCTTTAACATCGCGGATGATTTCCCAATTAGCTTTCCCCTCGTACATTTGCACTCTTGTGCGCCCATGGAGGGAAACTGCCTTTCCGCCAGCACGTTCAACTGCCTGCGCATTCTCGATCGCGAAGATATGCTCATCGTCCCAGCCCATGCGCATTTTTACCGTTACAGGCTTTTCAACTGCATCGACAACTGCTGAAACCATTTCATAAATTTTGTTTGGGTCGAGCAGCCACTTGGCGCCGGCGTCGCATTTCGTGATTTTCGGGACTGGGCAGCCCATATTGATATCAATGATATCCGCATTCGTATTTTTATCAACATATTGCGCTGCCTGGACAAGGGTTTCCTTTTCCCCTCCGAAAATTTGCAGGCTCAGCGGTTTTTCCCGTTCATCTATATACAACATGTCCATCGTTTTATCGTTTTGTAAAACAATGCCTTTGTCACTGACCATCTCGGCACATACAAGCCCTGCGCCGAACTCCTTGACCGTCAGGCGGAATGCTGAATTGCAGACGCCAGCCATCGGTGCGAGCACGACCTGGTTTTTCATTTCGATGTCGCCAATCTTAAGCATGCTGCGCCTCCTTATTTAATGTACCTTATCTTCCTTCGGGCTTAATTCATCTATACTGATGTCAAGGCAATCGGCTATTTTCATAACAAGGCTTTCGTCAGGCAGCCTGTTTCCTCGTTCAATCTCTCCAAAAATCGAAACGGATATGCCTAGTTCCTTCGCGAAGCTTTCCTGCGTGAATCCCTTCAGCTTCCGATAAGCGCGAATACGTCTTCCCCATTTTTCTGCTTCCATATTCGTACTCCTTCTTTATCAGGTATACTTTGTAAACAGGATTTCAGCGGCTGGTCCATCGTGGGCAGCTTAATGTCCGGGTCCATTTCAAGCAACGGAAGGATGACAAACGCGCGTTCGCTCATCCGCGGATGCGGAATGGTAAGCTTCTCTGTTTCAACATTTTCTTGATTATACAGCAAAATGTCAAGGTCCAAAGTTCTCGGTCCCCAGCGAACCTCCCTTTTTCTTCCAAGATACAACTCGATTCCAAGGCATACATCGAGCAATCCTAGCGGTTCAAGGTCCGTTTCCACCTGGATCACCATATTTAAAAATTGGGCCTGGTCTGTAAAGCCGACCGGATCTGTCTCATAAATCGAAGAAGTATTTACCACTTTTATCTTTTCGTGCTGTTCAAGGAGAAGGATCGATTTTTTCAAATACCCGAACCTGTCGCCCATATTGGAACCAAGTGCTATATATGCTATATTTTCCACTCTCATCTGCCCCTTGTTATTTCAACTGCCACTGACTTGTAATGACCTGGAATAGGCGGGTCTGGCTTGATCACTTTTATATGGCAAAGCTCAACTGTTGAAAAACGCTCCAAAACCGCCTCGGCAATTTTTTCAGCAACCGCTTCGACCAATTTATATGGTTCGCCTTCCACTATCTCCTTGCAAGTCTGGTATAGGTCCGCATAGTTGATCGAATCCTCCAGGCTATCGCTCCGGCCGGCTTTCGAAAGGTCGGTCTCAACAGTCAGATTGACAACGAAACGCTGGCCTAGCCTTGTTTCTTCCGGAAAAACCCCATGATAGCCGTAAAATTCCATCTCGTCCACATGTATTTTATCCACAAAACTCACCCTTTCCCATCATGGCGTCCATCATCCTTGCCATCCGATGCATTTCTTTCACATCATGGATCCTGACAATCTGACAGCCTTTCTGGATGCCGTAGCACACGGTAGCACCGGTGCCTTCCATTCTTTCCGTCACAGGCAGGTCAAGGACATTCCCAATCATCGACTTTCTCGAGGTCCCGAGCAACACAGGGTAGCCGAGTGAAACAAGCGTATCAAGATGGCGCATCATTTCCAGGTTCTGCGCGAGGTCCTTCGCAAAGCCGATGCCAGGGTCCAAAATGATCTGGCTATCGGCGACACCTGCCTTTTTCGCGATCATGATGCTCTCATACAAATCATTGAGCACATCGCGGATAAAATTCTGATAATCCCGGTTATCGCGGTTGTGCATCAAAATGATTGGAACACCCGTTTCCGCTGCTACATCGGCTATTTCCGGATCAGCCTTTGCTCCCCAGACATCATTGATGATGGCCGCTCCCGCTTTGACCGCCTGTTCCGCGACTACCGCTTTGTATGTATCGATGGAAATCGGGACTTTTATTTCCTGTGTGATTGCTTCGATCGCGGGGATGACGCGGCCCAGTTCCTCCTCAGCTGAAACCGGCTCATGGCCTGGCCTTGTCGATTCTCCGCCAATATCAAGGATATCGGCGCCATCCGCGACCATTTGCCTGGCGTGGACAGTCGCATTTTGCAAGCGGTCATACCTTCCACCATCGGAGAACGAATCGGGCGTTACATTCAATATTCCCATAATCAATGTTTTCTCAGCAAAATCCAATGAATAAGGACCTGCCTGTATGATAGTTGAATTTCCTTTATTCACGGGCGACCCCTCCATTTATGTCATTTCGGCTCCATAGCGATTCGCGATGGACCTGATAGAATCCATGCATATTTCCAACAAACCGGCCAGCTTTTCCTGGAAAGTCTGTTCCGTTAAAAATAGTGACCGGAATGATTTCCTGTATCGAGTTCGTAAAGAAGATTTCTTCGGCTGCTTCGACGTCTTCCAATTTGTAAAAGCCTTCGCGCATCTCCACCCCGTTTTTTTCAGCAAGGCTCATGATAAACCTGCGTGTGACACCGTTCAAGATTCCCGTTCCGACAGCTGGCGTGAACAGGACCCCTTCCTTATACCAGAACAAATTCGAGACGATTCCTTCCGACAGGAAGCCTTCTTTCGTGAGGAATACACCTTCAGCATCCATCCTGCCGCCAAGTTCCCGTTTGGCAAAGACATTGTTCATGTAGTGATGGGATTTCAGCCGCTCTGTTCCTTCGGGCGTGTTCCGCTGCAAATTGAGGATGACCGCTTCCTTTTCTGTCATCCCAGCGGCAGCCGGCAATGGTTTCGAAAAAACGATCAGGTTTGGTTCCGAATAGGGTTCTGTCTGCAAGCCGACTCCGCCATTGCCCGCAGAAACATTGAGACGGATATATGCATGGCGGAAGCCATTTTTCTCGAACAGTCCCTCGAGAATCTTCACAATGTCCTCACGGCTGAAGGCGGCATGGATATTCAATGCCTTCAGGCTTCCATTCAGGCGTTCAAGATGATCGTCTAGTAAAAACGGATGGCGGTTGTAAACACGGAATGTCTCGAAGACACCGAGTCCGTATAAGAATCCGTGGTCGAGAGGCGAAATGCGCGCTTCTTCTTGCCTGACGAAATTCCCGTTGATGTAAATGTACATTATGTTTCTCCCTCACCGTGTGCCACAGGAGATTTTTCATAAAAAGAAATGAAGTTCCTCAGCAGCTGTTTGCCGGATGTCGTCAGGATCGATTCCGGGTGGAACTGGACTCCCTCGACCGGATAGGATGTATGGCGGATTGCCATGATTTCTCCTTCTTCGGTCCATGCAGAAACCTCAAGGCAATCAGGCAGGCTTTCCTTTTTCACAATCAAGGAATGGTATCTTGCGGCAGGGAACGGATTGTCCAGGCCAGCAAAAATTGTTTTGCCATCATGATGGACCATCGAGGTTTTCCCGTGCATCAGCCTGTCCGCCCGCACGACCTCGCCGCCAAAAACCTGTGCAATGGACTGGTGGCCAAGGCAGACTCCGAATATCGGCGTTTTCCCTGCGAAGGCCCTGATCGCCTGGAGGCTGATTCCTGCTTCATCCGGACTGCAAGGTCCCGGTGACACCATCAGGAACTGCGGCTGCAGCTCGGCAATCCCGCTGACCGTGATCTGATCATTCCGCATGACACGCAGCTCTTCGCCCATTTCCCCTAAGTATTGAACAAGATTGTAAGTGAACGAATCGTAATTATCAATCATTAAAATCATCGCTTCCACCTTCTGCAATCTCTTTCGCTTTCCAAAGAGCGATTGCCTTCTTCAAAGATTCCTTGTACTCGTTAACCGGTATGGAATCAATCACGATTCCCGCACCTGCCTGGACATGTGCGATGCCATCCTTGACCAGCATCGTCCTGATGATGATATTGAGCTCCATATTGCCGTTGAAGCCGATCCAGCCAAGCGATCCGGTGTAAGGTCCTCGCCTCACTGGTTCAAGTTCTTCAATGATCTCCATCGTCCGGACTTTTGGCGCCCCGGTGATCGTACCGCCGGGGAATACGGCATTGACGACGCGTAACCACCCCACGTCTTCCGCAAGCTCTCCCCGGACATTTGAAACGATATGCATGACGTGCGAGTATTTTTCGATTGCCATGAACTCAT
Organism: Bacillus sp. REN3; assembly: GCF_017912555.1. Lineage (GTDB taxonomy): Bacteria > Bacillota > Bacilli > Bacillales > Cytobacillaceae > Mesobacillus. The sequence continues at coordinate 6,868 of NZ_JAERSD010000037.1, forward strand.
TGACTTCGACAGACCCATATTTGCAGACGCGCCCAAGATCATTCCGTTCAAGATCCACAAGCATGACGTGTTCTGCTCTTTCCTTTTCATTGCCGATCAATTCCTCGGCGAGCTCCAGATCTTCCTCGGCCGTCTTGCCCCTTGACCTTGTCCCGGCAATCGGCCTCGTGCTGACTTCCGTCCCCTTCACTTTTACTAACAATTCAGGAGAACCGCTCACAAGCTGGAAGTCTGGTGTATGCAAATAGCCCATGTACGGGGATGGATTCAGCTTGCGCAGCTGCTTATAGATCGCGAATACATCCTTACCAGCTGGCTTTGATTGCCGGACAGACAGATTGACCTGGAAAACATCACCCTGTGAAATGTATTGCTGTACTCGCTCGACTGCCTGAATGAACTCATCTTCATTCATAGAAACTTCTAACCCATCAGGAGCCTCAGTTGTCCTGGATTGAAGGTCTCCATGCAAATCAGCTTCCCAGCGTTCCTTCCATTCCGCAATCTTGCCGCGTGCATGTACTTCCTCCCCCGGCGCTGCCAGGGCCATCAGCCAGAGCCGCTCTGTATGATGATCGAATACAGACCATTCGAAAAACAACTGGAAATATACCTCCGGAACGCCCAAATCATTTTTTGCGAGCGAGGGCAGGTTCTCGATATAGCGGGCATAATCATAGCTAATATAGCCGATTGCCCCGCCCTGGAAATCCGGCAGTCCATTGACTGCTTCAGCGCGGAAACAATCGAGCAGTTCCTCCATTCGTTCGAGCGGATTTCCTTCATAGGATGTTACCGAACCATCCTTTTGTAAAACCGTAAGGAAATGGTCCTTCCCGGAAAAAATCATCTCCGGGCCGAAGGCTGCAATGCTGTAGCGGCCGCCTCTGCCGCTTTCCAGAATGACATGTTCTTTATATTGTGATGCAATCAGACCGTATTGCTCAAAGAATTGTGAAGCAGAAAATGAAATCGATGAAGATTGGATGCTGTACTGCGGCAAGTGATTCACCCCTGGTTTTTTCTCTTTTTCCATCATACATTATCAGGGCCCAGCTTTCCTATTTAATTTTAAGCAGCGTTTCATCCAGACTAGACCGGGGGCAGAAAGGGACTGGATTTCCCAGCAGAAACTGCATGTCCGGAGAAGCATAATCCTTCTCCTCTATCAATTTGCCGCAATATCTGGATATAGCTCTCTTTTCTATCTGGCTCTTCGAACATTGACGAGACCGGGATTGCCCGGACGGCTCCACGCACCCAACCCTTAGCGGGCTAATACACCAACACACATCTCGATCAAATCTTCACGGCCATAAAAAAAGAGGCAAGCTAACAGCTCTGCCTCTTGAATCGTTTATTTATCTGCAAATTGATACAGCGGCGTGCTCAGGTAGCGTTCGCCATTGCTCGGGATGATGGCGAGCACTTTTTTCCCTTTGCCAAGTTTCTTCGCAGTTTCGAGTGCGGCATAGATAGCAGCACCTGAAGAAATACCGCCAAGGATGCCTTCTTCTTTTGCTGCGCGGCGCGCATATTCAAATGCCTGTTCATTCTCGACTTTGAAAATTTCATCGTAAACCTTTGTATCGAGGACATCTGGAACGAAGCCGGCTCCAATTCCCTGGATCTTGTGCGGACCCGGCTTTCCGCCTGAAAGCACTGGTGAATCAGTTGGCTCCACTGCGATGATTTTGATTCCGTCATATTTTTCGCGAAGCACTTTTCCAGCGCCAGTGATGGTGCCCCCTGTACCGATGCCAGCAATGAACGCATCAAGCTGATCGCCCATTTGCTCGACGATTTCCGGTCCAGTGGTTTTTTCGTGGACAGCTGGATTTGCTTCATTCTTGAATTGCTGCGGCATGTAATAGCCATGTTCCCTGGACAGTTCTTCCGCTTTGCGGATGGCACCACCCATCCCTTCAGGACCAGGCGTCAGAACAAGTTCCGCGCCATAGGCGCGCAGCAGGTTCCTGCGTTCCATGCTCATTGTTTCCGGCATGACAAGGATGGCTTTGTAGCCTTTTGCCGCGGCGACCATCGCAAGGCCAATCCCTGTATTCCCGCTCGTCGGTTCAATGATCGTGTCCCCGGGCTTCAGCTCGTTTTTTTCCTCAGCGTCTTCAATCATGGACAGTGCGATCCTGTCCTTGACACTGCTTCCCGGGTTCATATATTCGAGCTTTAAATAGACATCCGCACTATGCTCATCCACAAGCCTGCTCAATTTTACGATTGGTGTCCTGCCGACTAGCTCTGTAATTGAATTTGCGATCCTTACCATTTTATCCGCCCCTTTAATCCGACTGTTTTAATTGGTTTTATAAAAAATGTACCAAGTCTTTAGACTTATGTCAATCAGATCGAACTCTCTCTGGCTAAAATTCAGCCTTTTGCCCACCTTTTTAAACTATCCTATTTCAAGGATGGCTAAACAGGGATTGGAAAAGGCACTGGACGTTATCCAGTGCCTCCTGCTGTATCATTTCTTTCCTGCTTCCCCGTAAAACCAGCTGACGTCTGCTTCCTTCCAAAACGCGCGGGCAGAAACAGGAACATCCATCTGCTCGAGTGCAATCTGTCTGCGTATCTGGTTTTTCACATCCTTGAAGGAATATTTCTTACCCTCAAGTTTTTCGTGAAGATACACGATCGCATAGCCAGCCTCCAATTTCACAGGGCCTGCCCATTCCTTTGGTTTTAGCTCCTTTGCAGCCTTGATAACCTGAGGGGCGACCTGCTCATCCTCTTCATTGATAAAGCCAATGTCCCCACCCTTGTTGGCGGAAAATTCATCAATCGAACGTTCCATTGCAAGCGCTGAGAAACTGGAACCGTCCTTGAGCTCCTGGATCGCTGAATCTGCCTCTTTCTTTGAATCGACGATGATTTGTGAAAGGTGATAGGAAGGGAGAATCTCGAACATGCTTTTATTTTGTTCGTAAAATCCCCTCATCTCTTTCTCTGGCACTTTTACATCCTTCGTCAATAGTTCTTCAAGCAGGAGACTGACCTTGATTTGCTCTTTCCATTTTTCTTCGCTTTTGGGATCATCGCCGGCAGATGAGTACATCGCTTTATAGATCGTCAGTTCCCGTTCGATCGCCTTGTCGGAAATTTTCAGATCATATTCGTTAGCCATCTGCTTGACCACTTTCTGGTCGATCATATCCCGGAGTGTTTCTTCCCCATACCGCTCTTCAAGTTCATTCAGCCACTCCTGCCGGGAAATGGCCTCTTTGCCAATCGTCGCGACAGCTTCCTTGTTCCCATCAAGGAAGGAAGGCTTGACCAGCAGCAACGTAAGCGTAATGACATTCAAGATCGCTAATCCGGCAATGACCAGCCACAGCTGCTTTTTGTCCACTCTATTTCCCCCAGAACCGCATTATTTTGCTTCTTTCTCTATTTCTTCAAGTTCTTCTCTTGAAAAAAGATATTTTTCATTACAGAAATGGCAGTGTGCTTCTGCCTGGCCTTCAGTATCAATCATATCCCTGATCTCTTCGGAACCAAGGCTGATCAGCGCATTGCCGAAACGGTCCTTCGAACAGTTGCACTCAAAGGCAACCTCCATTGTTTCAAGGACTTTGACATTCTCCTCGCCAAGCAATTCCGTAAGCAATTCTTCCGGGGACAAGCCCTTGTCTATCAATTTCGAGACTGGTGGGATTTCCTTCAGCCGGTTTTCGATGTAGGTAATCGTCTCATCGTCTGTTCCCGGCATCAGTTGGATGATGAATCCACCCGCCGCCTTGATCGAATTGTCCGGGTTTACGAGAACCCCGACTCCTACAGAAGAAGGCACCTGTTCAGACGTCACGAAATAATAGGTGAAATCCTCGCCAAGTTCACCGGAAATGATTGGCACCTGCCCTGTGAAATAATCCCGCATTCCAAGGTCTTTGACTATGGTGAGCGTGCCATCTGTTCCAACGCCTCGCCTGACGTCAAGCTTCCCATGCTCATTCAAATCAAAATGGACGTGCGGGTTGGAGACATAGCCCCTTACCTGGCCCCGGGCGTTGCTGTCAACAAGGATCAGCCCAAGCGGTCCGCCACCCTCTATCTTGATTGTCAATTTATCCTCACCTTTCAGCATCGCGCCCATCATCACGCCTGCTGTCATCGCACGGCCAAGCGCGGCAGAGGCAACAGGCCATGTGTAATGGCGGCGCTGCGCTTCTCCAACTGTTTCCGTGCTTTTCACGGCATACGCTCTTATCTGGCCATCGAATGCAAGAGCCTTTACTAAATAATCGCTCATTCTTTCTTCTCCCTTCATGCTGCAAATTCCATTAACTGTGCTTTGAGTGATCCAAATTGCGTTTATAAATCAACTGCAGTCCTTTCAAAGTCAAAAAAGGATCGACGACATCGATGGCATTGGATTCCTGCGCAATGAGGTTAGCCATACCGCCCGTAGCAATGACCTTTGGCTCCACCGGGCTTTTAGCCTTTATTCGTTTAACGATACCCTCAACCTGTCCTACATATCCATAAACAATGCCTGCCTGCATGGCGGAAACGGTGTTCTTTCCGAGGACATCATCCGGCCTGCCGATTTCAATCCTCGGCAATTTCGCTGCACGCGAATATAGTGCCTCAGTCGATATATTGATCCCTGGAGCGATCGCCCCGCCCATATACTGGCTATGGTCATTGATATAGCAATAGGTTGTCGCTGTCCCGAAATCAACAATGATGAGCGGGCTGCCATACTCGTGGATCGCCGCTACCGCATTGACAATCCTGTCCGCCCCGACCTCCCTTGGATTTTCGTACTTAATATCGAGGCCCGTCTTGATTCCAGGGCCGACGAATAACGGCTTGATATGGAAGTACTTTTGGCACATCCTCTCAAGCGAGAACATGATTGGCGGCACAACAGAGGATATGATAATTCCATCTATATCTGAAAAAGACAGCTGGACATGGTCAAAAAGGGATTTGATGATCATCCCGAATTCGTCTTCGGTTCGGTGGCGGTTTGTCTCAACTCTCCAATGGTGTTTCAATCTATCCTGCTCATATACACCAAGTACAATATTGGTATTCCCAACATCAAAAACAAAAATCAAGCTACTCACCAACTTATTATTAGTTTTCTGAAACAATACTGGAAATATCATAACACAATCAATAAAAAACAACTAAATAGAAAATCTTTTTATAAAACAAGCGAGCCCAGGTACTATTCACGAAGGAACTTCGGCAAGGCTGTCCATATCCTCCTAAAAACCCATTAATTTCGGTCTTTTGGATCATCAATACGACCCATGTGAATCCAGGAGGTTATCAAGCCATGAAACAGGCAGAAGTATTAATTATCGGAGATGGCGCTGCAGGAGCTGCCATGGCCAGATAGGGTCCAAATGGGGTTTTGCAAAGGAAAAATGGGAACGATTGGGGACAGCTTGTGGGCGCATTCGGGGGGCGCTAAAGCAAAATGGGGACAATCAAGGGCCGATTGGGCCCAAACGGGTCTTGGAAAGGAAAGGCAAAACGGGAACGATCGGGGACAGGTAGTGCGCAAACGGATTCGTTAAAGCAAAATGAGAACAATCAAAGGCTGATTGGGCCAAACGGGGTTCTCGGAAAGGCAAAACGGGAACGATCCAGGGCCGATTGGGCCCAAACAGGCTCTCGGAAAGGCAAAGCCGAGCCCTAATCAGGCGGCAATGTCGAAGCTGGATCGAGCCTGGACCATTCCCGCGCTTCGGATGGACGGCGGAAAGACCTTATCCCGGCTGCTTAATAGGTCTTGCTGTTCTACAGCTTTCTGAACGATCCTGCTTAAATGGTGTAGCAGGATGATGAACGCAAGGTCGATTGGGAGGATAATCGAATATCCTGTTGATTGGAGCGAAGGCACGGCGACACCTCGTAAATGCTACTGTATTTTTCGTAAACAGGTGCATTCTTAGAATCTCACATTCAGTATCCTGCGGGAGGACGGAGCATGAAGAGACCCCCCGCAGACACATATCGCCGAGGATGCTCCCCGGCATGCCCGCCGAAATCGGAGTGCCTGAAGGGCAAATCAATTTGTTGCTTTACAAGACAAAGAAAAAGAGGCCCCAAAAAGTTTTGTTTTTTGGAGACCTCGTTCAAACTATCTATTCTTTTGGTTTTTCATCGATTGCTGGCGGATCCTGGATCACTTCATCGACCTTTTTGTCAGATTCCTCGATTGCAGGCAGTTCATCCTTCTTGGTGTTAATCGTTACTTTCATATCATCATTTGACTCAAGGTCCTTCGAACTGCTCACAGGGCGGTCGGGAAGCTTTCCGTGGTCAAACAAATGCTTGATTTGATCAGCATCAAGTGTTTCCACATCCAGCAAAGTATTCGCAACCAAATCCAGTTTGTCGCGATGCTCGGTCAGAACGTTTCTTGCGCGTTCATAGCAGTCTTTGATGATGCGCTGGATTTCAAGATCGATTTCATAGGCAATCGCATCGGAGTAATTTTGATCATTGTTCAAATCACGGCCAAGGAATACCTGCCCCTGTGCCTGGCCAAATTGCAGCGGACCAAGCTTGTCGCTCATGCCGAACTCCGTTACCATCCTTCTGGCGATGCCAGTGGCGCGCTGGAAGTCGTTATGGGCACCTGTGCTGACTTCGCCGAAGACAATCTCTTCCGCTACGCGTCCGCCCAGCAGGCCTGTGATCTTATCAAGAAGCTCTGGCTTCGTCATGAAATACCTGTCTTCTTTTGGAAGCATGACAGCATAGCCGCCCGCCTGTCCGCGAGGGACAATCGTTACCTTGTGGACCATTTCCGCATCCTCAAGGACAACGCCGATGACTGTATGTCCGCCCTCATGGAAAGCAACAATCTTTCTTTCCTTTTCGGAAATGACACGGCTTTTCTTTGCTGGACCGGCAATGACACGGTCGGTCGCTTCATCAAGATCGAGCATATCGATTTTCTTTTTATTCCTGCGCGCAGCCACAAGCGCAGCTTCGTTCAGCAGGTTTTCAAGATCGGCACCCGAGAATCCGGGCGTCCTTGCCGCGATGTTTTTCAGGTTCACTGATTCATCAAGCGGCTTGTTCCTTGCATGGACCTTCAGGACAGCTTCACGGCCGTTTACATCCGGGCGGTCAACTGTGATCTGGCGGTCGAAACGTCCTGGACGCAGCAATGCCGGGTCAAGGATATCCGGGCGGTTCGTTGCGGCGATGATGATGATTCCTTCGTTCGCTCCGAAGCCGTCCATTTCAACAAGCAATTGGTTAAGCGTTTGCTCACGCTCATCATGTCCTCCGCCAAGACCAGCGCCACGCTGGCGGCCGACTGCATCGATTTCGTCTATGAAAATGATACATGGAGAATTCTTTTTTGCTGTTTCGAACAAGTCACGCACACGCGATGCACCGACACCGACGAACATTTCCACGAAGTCGGAACCGCTGATTGAGAAGAACGGCACGCCAGCTTCTCCAGCGACAGCACGCGCAAGCAAGGTTTTACCTGTACCTGGAGGTCCGACCAAAAGAACACCTTTTGGAATGCGGGCCCCAAGCTCTGAGAACTTGCGGGGATCCTTCAGAAACTCAACGACCTCCACCAGCTCTTGCTTCTCTTCATCCGCACCTGCGACATCCTTGAAGCGGACTTTTTTCTTTTCTTCATTGTAAAGCTTCGCTTTGCTTTTCCCAAAGTTCATGACACGGCTTCCGCCGCCCTGAGCCTGGTTTAAAAGGAAGAAGAACAGAATGAAAATGATGATGAATGGAATGATCGATGTAAAAAATGTGACCCAACCGCTTGTTTCCTTCGCCGGCTTGATCGTGACGTCTGCTTCTTTCGCAGCCTCTTCAATCCGGTTCAGGGTATCCGGGTTATTCCATACATACGTAACAAAAAACTTTCCTTCCTCATATCCTTCAAGCTGGCCCCTTACTTCAAACACACCGCGTTCAGGCTGCAATGTCAGCTCGTTCTTCACATTGCCGGATTCCAGCTGCTGCATGAATTTATCGTAAGAGATTTGCTCTGTTGGTGCGTTATTGCCATTAAAAAAGCTAACGACGCCAATAATGACTAAAAATATCAATAAATAAAAGATGGTATTACGGAAGATCCGATTCATCCCTTACCTCCTCCCACGGTAGACAAACTATACTAAATAGTATCACAGTAAAATAACCAAATACAAGAAATTAACATTTGTTGAGCGCATCGGCCAGCAGAAATCAAAACCAGTCGATTACTTCGAATAAACTTCAGGTTTGAGCACTCCAATATATGGAAGATTACGGTATTTTTCAGCATAGTCAAGACCATACCCTACCACAAACTCATCAGGGACAACAAATCCGACATAATCAGCTTTGATATCGGCTTTTCTGCCTGTCGGCTTATCCAAAAGCGTGACGATCTTGATTGTATTCGCTTTGCGATACCTGAACAATTCAACAAGGTAACTGAGAGTCAGGCCGCTGTCGATGATATCCTCGATGATCAGGATGTCCCGTCCTTCCACAGAAGTATCCAGGTCCTTGAGGATCTTCACCTCTCCGGATGATACTGTTGAATTGCCATAGCTTGAAACATCCATGAAATCCATCTCAAGATAGGCATCGACACGCTTTAGCAAGTCGCCCATGAAAGGCATTGCACCCTTCAGGACACCAATCGCAAGCGGAAAGCGGTCCTTGTAGTCTTCAGTCAACTGTGCGGCAAGCACTTTCGTCTTTTCCTGGATTTCTTCTTCGGTAAACAGTACTTCTTTAATGTCATTCTTCATGGTTATAGTGCCCCCTGGAAAATATCAATGCTTTATATAGGTTAATAATAATAACTGGTTTCCTTGAACTGCCTCATGGCTCGACTTCTTCAGACCCGGAAGCCATAAAATCCTGCCTTCGCGGTCTGTGACTACCGGCCATTCGTCCCGCTCGTCCACCGGGATTTTCGCATCAATGAAAATATCCTTCAGCTTCTTCGAGCCCTTCATCCCTTTCAATGTCATCCGGTCTCCTTTTTGCCTCGTCCGGATGAACAGCGGCATGCCTGTTTGCTGCAAATCGACGATAAAGTGCTCCCTGCCAGGATCGCCGGGAACATCGGCCGCCGTTTGCGCTTCAATTACATCACCATTCGGCAGAAAAAGTTTGGCTGCTCCGGAAATCTCGAAACAATACTCTCGCCTTGCAGGTGGATTCAATTGAAAGTGGCAATTACCATACGATCGTATGATTCTTAAACCGCTGGGGAAATCAAGCGTTCCAGATGGATGGGGACTACGCATTATTGAAAAAATCTTTTCAATATGTATAGCGGAAAGAGAAGCAGGTCGATCTTTGTAAAGATAGTTTAATATTAGTTTAATCCCTCTTCTTTGTAAAGGCATTGGCATTAGCAGAAAGGAACTAATATCGATGGTAGCCCGGCCATCTTCTTTCTTCATTACTGTATTCAACTGATCACGGGTTAATTCAACAAGAAAATCTTCATCAAGCTGAAGCTCTTCACTGAAGCGCTGGAAATGTTCATGGACAGAAGGGTTCTCTTCCTTCAAAAAAGGCAAGACCCTTTTGCGGAAACGGTTCCTGCTGTAGGATTCCCTGCTGTTGCTGGGATCAATCCGCGGCTCAAGGCCATTGGCAGCACAATATTGTTCTATTTCCGTCCGTGACAAACACAAAAAAGGCCGGAAAATCTTCGCCTTGCCAAACTCCCGCATGAAAGGAATACCGGCGCGGGCTTTCCCGGAACTGCCGCGGGTAAGCCGCATCAGTACGGTTTCTACTTGGTCATCTCCATGATGTCCAAGAGCCAGGTAGCCAAGCTCGTGTTTTTCGATTACTTCCTCATAGAATCGATACCGGCATTCGCGGGCAGCCTGCTGGGAACTCAGGCCGGTCCTGCTCATGTAATCCGGAACATCGACCCTGGCCATCTCGAAAGCAATGCCCTGTTGCTCGCAAAAGTCCTTAACGAATAGCGCATCCTCGTATGACTCCTTGCCGCGAAACATATGGTCTACATGGACTGCGACGAGCTTCAGTGACTTTCTTTCGCGCTGCTCCGACAAAAAGTGGAGCAGCGCGAGCGAGTCAGGGCCTCCGGATACGCCAACAGCTATCGATTTGTCATTCAACTCAAAAAAGTGTCTTTTTAAAAAGGCGTTGACCTTCGATTCAATCATTCTCGCTCTTCCTTACAGATCGGTACTGGTTTAAGTCTTTACCCTTGCCGGCATCCGATTAATCGTTCTTTTTCACCATTTAAAACTTTTTAAGGTGTCCCTTTTTAAAGGGTATAATCAAAAATAATGATCGATTCCTTTCATACGTTCCAGCACCAAAAAGGTTTCAATATTTTTATGTAATCTGGCTATAGATATAAATAAAATACAATAGTGAGATAACAAGAATAATCGTTACCGTTTCAAGTACGGAAGACTTCTTCTTTCTCTTATTATACCTTACTCTCGTTTTATTTGCTCCCAGAGCGGGGCCGGCTTGCGAGCTCTGTCCAGCTGGCCGGACAGGCCTGCGCGTATGGCTCCCGTGTGGGGAGCCAGGCTGATGGAGCCCGAGGATCTCTTGGCGCATTTCCTTTGCCGCCCTGTATTTACCTGTGAGTGCTTTCTGGATGATTGATTCATAGTATTGCAAATCGCGGCTTTGCCGGACCTTTGCCATGATTTCGTTAATACCGCCGGATTTCTTCGTAAAACGTCCCGGATAAGCGGTATTGACCATGATCATCCCGACGGCGAAAAGGTCATAACCCGGTTCTGCCTTCCTGCTTCCAAGCCCCCAGTACCCTCTGTCGAAAAATTCCGTAAACTCCTTGATTGACCTTCCCTGCATAGTGGTCCCGCCGACATCAATGCAGCGGATCCGCGCAGGCGGACCAGTGACAATCAGATTATCGGGCTTCAAATCACCGAACACCCAGCCACTTTCATGTAAAAGCTGTAAATCAGCCAAAAGCTGGAGGATCATGATTCCTGTCCAATCCGCTCCTTTTTGCTGCAGGAAAGTCAGAAGATCCGGCCCCTTAATGAATTCCATCACGTAAAAGCTGACCTTCTTTCCCGGGCGCTCCCAATCATCGACATCGAGCAAACAAGGCCCGAGGGCAGATCCCTGGACCTTGGCAAAAGATTTCAATACATTGACCTCTGAGGTGACCGACATTCCATTATCGCTCATCTTCAATGCGACCTGCGCATCATTGTGCCTCGCGAGATAAACAATTCCATTTGCTCCGAAACCGAGTTCCTTTATGATCGTATAGCGATTGTGATGCCATTTCCCGTCTATGATCGTGCCAGGAATGACTTTACACAGATTCTTCAAAGAAGGATTCATCATCACGTGAGAGAAGGCTCCTTAACGATCTTTTTTTATTGAAATAGGTAAGCGCCTCGCGAATGGCCGGACCTGTCGGAGTTATTCCCCCTGTCGTAAGCTTGGCGAAAATGGACGTCAGTGACTCCAGTTTAGGCGTCCAATCCAGCAGTTTTTCGACATCCTTCCTTTTCCCGGGAAATACAAAGACAGAAAAACGATTATCGCCTGACCTTGCATTCAGGCTCAAACTCAGGTCGAGCAAAGCTTCTTTAACTGTCGGGAGCTTATGCTTCATGCTGGCACTCGTATCGACAAGAATCAACACTTCCAGTTCCACTGTTTCCCCTAACTCATCGACAACCTCCATGACCTCGCCTCGCTGTTCTGGCGGCAAGTCCTCTACTGTCCTGCCCCCGCCAAGGATTTGCTGCAGTTCCTTATTGACGACGCCCTGCAGCGTCTGTGTCATTGCCTTCCTTGTGACCATCTGGACAGTTTGCGAGAGCTGTTGGGCGTAGACAATCTGACTGACGCCCCCGCCTGACATGGCAATCCCTTCAATTTCCCTCATCCCCTGGTCATCGATGACATCTTGCTCCATTACACCGATCACATTCACAGTAATCCCTTGTTCCTTTGCTAAGGCGGCCATCGCGACAGGGTCTTCCCCCTGATTTGAACAGCCATCTGTAATGAGCAAAATTTGTTTGATGGTACCCGTTTTCATGATAATCCCCTCTCTTCGTTTCATTTGTTAACCATTTTCGACGAAGTACCAGGGAAATATACATAGAAGAAACCAGAATGGTTCATCGTAATGGGTTATGCCCTCTTCAGATGATTCGCAGCCGGAATCGATGCCCACTTGGGGATGTTATGGTCGATTTTAGCAGCTACGACTGTCATATCATCCTCTATCGAACCGCCCCGCGAACGGATGACTTCCTCCATGATCAAATCAGCGATTGCCTGAGGATCATCGGTCTCCAGTTCGCTGATCTTCCGTTTCATCCAGAGGTCATAGTTTTCGACGTGCTTCGGCCCTTCAAAGACACCATCGCTCATCATGATCAGCAAATCTCCCGCCTTCAGCTGTTCGCCGACGACATCGACCTCGAATTCCTGGAGGATGCCCATCGGCAGGTTGCTCGCCTGGACCTTGATGATTTTGCCGTTACGCTTGATAAAGCTTGGGGTCGACCCGATTTTCAAAAACCTTGAGGAAGCGTTTTGCAAATCGATCACGACGAGATCAAGGGTCGAAAAAATCTCATCTGTTGTCCTGAGCGACAGGATGGAATTCACTGATTTGATCGCGACCTTTTCCTCTATTCCTGATTGGAGGATTTGCTGGAGCAGCAGCAAGGTATCCCTGCTTTCGGAATGTGCCCTTTCGCCATTGCCCATCCCGTCACTGATCGCGATTGCATACTTCCCCCCACTCAGCTCAATCGTTGAATAGCTGTCCCCTGAAACAAGGTCGCCATCCTTTGCCGCGTGGGCGACACCTGTTGTCACGATATAAGCCTTGGCAGAGCGGAATGTAACATGGCAGAAGCCATTCGGAAAAGTCGAGCATTCTTCGGAATCCACAAGGATGTTTTCCTGAAGGATATCGGACAGCATCGGGGCGATCAGCTTTTCGCACTCTCCATGTCCCTGGCAATAAGGGATGGTCATGTCAATATCGACATTTCCCTGTTCAAGGCTGTAAATTTCCACGTGCTCGATATGGATGCCGAACCCCTGCAGGGCATCGAGGATCTGTTCCTCCTGTTTATGGTGGTTTTCTCGCTCGCGCTGGATTTCTTTCGCGAAATCGCCCATTACCTCAGAGACGCCAAGCAGCTGGTCTGCAACAAGGCGCCTGCTTTCCTGCACCTGCTTCTTCAGCTTCTTGTTAGCCTGATAATACGTCAATTGCTGCTGCATGATTTCCATCACTTTTTTCGAACGAGTGCAATGCCTGTCCCACTCCCTTGAAAGCTTCGGATGGACATTCCCTGAATGCTGGTCCATTTCGTGCATAATCTCGCTCATATAGTCATATGTTGTATTAAAGTTCCTTGTCCAGCAATGATCCTTTTTGAAGCAGGTCTGGCATGTCTTCTCAGTGACATTGCTCAGGAAATAATCCAGATCCCGGTCCGTTTCAATCGTCTCATCCTGGCTATGCAAGGTAGTGAAGCTTTTTGACAGCGCTTCGAACACATTGGAGAACTGGACGACACGCTGGGCGGTGACATCCCGCATTTTTCTCATGTACTGTTGTTGTTCTGCTGTGTATTCAGGTGTTCCAGGAATGTATTTGGCCATTTTGGATGTAAGTGATTGAGGAGTCAGGAAAAACAACAGCACCGCTGCCGCCGATTCCATCATCGTCTTGCTGAGTGCCCCGCCTCCTTCTCCATACATGCCGATCAGCAGCGTAGCAATGAAGAGTCCTAAAGCCACCCCCGGCTTTTTGCCTTCCTTCAGCAAACCGCCAAGCAAACCCGAGAATGCGAGCAGGCTCATATGGAAAAAACTCGAAACGTTCGCAAGGCTGAAAATCAAGCCGGTTACCACCCCGACTGTCGATCCGACCGTGGCGCCCGCGACAAATGCAAATAGGAGCACCAGATAGCGGGACATTACATGCTCTATTGACAATTCGTACAGTGACCAGCCGATCGTGCCGGTCATCACCGAAGCTAGCATGATGATCAAACAGACAATTTCCTCTGTTTTCAAGGACTGCTTGCGTTTGCTTGTCATCAATAACGGGATGCTTTGCAGGAAGATGAATGTCAATACAAGGCTGAGACCAGCCTCCACTCCTGCCATCATACCTTCATACAGCGAAATGGTACCTGTCATAATCAATGCTTTCAGCAGTTTACCCGCAAAAATCGTGAAAAAAATATAAAAAGGTAACACCTTGAGGCCATTATTGAACCATTTCTTTGTCAAACGATAGATCAGTAGGAATAGGATGAGCGAACCAAAAGTGTACACGGCATCGCCAAGTGATAGTGTCGCAGCGCCCGCGACCAGACCAAATAGCGCAATGGGGGCGCGATCCTTCCTGATCAAATATACAGCTGCAAAAAACGGCAAACTGAATGGGGTCAGTTTCGCCAGGATCAACGCCCTTCCCAGCAAAAACCCGATGAAAAGAAAAAGATAGCCCCTCTTGACCAGAATCGATTCTATTTTGGACTGCAGCTTTGCCATGCCTCTTTCCAACCGGAACCTGGAATCTTCGAAATGAACCTCGCTGATCGGCTCCATCATGTTCCTTTCTACTTTTTGCATTCAATACACTCCCCGCTTTTTTATCGTTGCTGATTATTATAGAAGTGTGAATTTCAAAAGTTTGTCAAAAATAGGGACAAGCAGATAAGTTTCGTTCGACTCATTTCCCAGAAAATAATGCAATTCCTCGAAATAACCCGTTTTTCACCAGCCGTCAGCCTATTTGCAAATAGGTGGATTCCCTGGATAAATAGGTTTAAAAGATCTCCGGCATAAGAAGCGTCAACCTTACTAACATTCGTTTAAATGGATGGAACAGCACATCGAGGTGGTGAGTCTCTTTAACTGCAAATAAGACGCAGTTTGGAACCAACTTTGGTTGGCGGTGATTAACTCTGCCCTCAGTGAGACCATTAACATCCAAACGAAAACGACGAAGCCAACCTGGCAAGTTATACAGATACTGCGCCACTATTGGTACGATCAATAGGACCGATTTTCAGAGAGTCAACCAGATTCCCCAAAGGAAGAAGGAAAACGAGGTAAGCCAAAAAGGCATCCGAAAAGTTAAAAGCCCATCAAAATCGTAGCCGGAACCGAGGTTTGCTAGCTAAATTACTATCTAATTAACCTAAGACGTATGTTTAATATGGCCCTTTTGGAAAATTGTTCACTAACCGATCAGCTAACTACAGGCAAAACCCGTAATTCCGCTTTTATTTGCAGGCGAAATGCGATCAACCAGCACATTCTCCCAATCAAGTGCTGGATTCTCCCAATCAGACAGCATATTCACCCGATAAGGTGGCGTATTCTCCCATTCAGACAGCATATTCTCCCAATCAGGTGGCGTATTCTCCCGATCAGACAGCATATTCTCCCAATGAGGTGGCGTATTCTCCCGATCAGACAGCATATTCTCCCAATCAGGTGCTGTATTCTCCCGTTTGTCCAATTTCTTCCAAAATAATCCTCTCAAGACCCGCAAAAAGCCGGAGTTTATTGCGAAAAATAGATGTTTGGTCACTAAACAACTAACTTGTTGACGGAGGATGTCTGTTTAACTGCTGCCTTTTTGGAAAATTGTTCACTAACCGACCAGCTAATTACAGTCAAAACCCGAAATTCCGCTTTTATTTGCAGGCGAAATGCGATCAACCAGCACATTCTCCCAATCAAGTGCTGGATTCTCCCAATCATGTGCCGGATTCTCCCAATCAGACAGCATATTCACCCGATAAGGTGCTGTATTCTCCCATTCAGACAGCATATTCACCCGATAAGGTGGCGTATTCTCCCATTCAGACAGCATATTCTCCCAATGAGGTGGCGTATTCTCCCGATCAGACAGCATATTCTCCCAATGAGGTGCTGTATTCTCTCGTTTGTCCAATTTCTTCCAAAATACTCCTCTCAAGACCCGCCAAAAGCCGGAGTTTATTGCGGAAAATAGATGTTTGGTCACTAAACAACTAACTTGTTGACGGAGGATGTCTGTTTAACTGCTGCCCTTTTGGAAAATGCTTACTAACCGACCAGCTAATTACAAGCAAAACCCGTAATTTCGCTTTTATTTGCAGGCGAAGTGCGATCAACCAGCACATTCTCCCAATCAGGTGCCGGATTCTCCCAATCAACCAGCGTATTCTCCCAATCAAGTGCCGGATTCTCCCAATCAACCAGCGTATTCTCCCAATCGAATGCCGGATTCTCCCAATCAGACAGCATATTCTCCCAATGAGGTGCTGTATTCTCCCGTTTGTCCAATTTCTTCCAAAATAATCCTCTCAAGACCCGCAAAAAGCCGGAGTTTATTGCGAAAAATAGATGTTTGGTCACTAAACAACTAACTTGTTGACGGAGGATGTCTGTTTAACTGCTGCCTTTTTGGAAAATTGTTCACTAACCGACCAGCTAATTACAGTCAAAACCCGAAATTCCGCTTTTATTTGCAGGCGAAATGCGATCAACCAGCACATTCTCCCAATCAAGTGCTGGATTCTCCCAATCAATCAGCATATTCTCCCAATCGAATGCCGGATTCTCCCAATCAGACAGCATATTCTCCCAATCGAATGCCGGATTCTCCCAATCAGACAGCATATTCTCCCAATGAGGTGCTGTATTCTCCCGTTTGTCCAATTTCTTCCAAAATGGTCCTCTCAAGACCCGCCAAAAGCCGGAGTTTATTGCGGAAAATAGATGTTTGGTCACCAAACAACTGACTTGTTGACTGACGATGTCTGTTTAACTGCTGCCTTTTTGGAAAATTGTTCACTAACCGACCAGCTAATTACAGTCAAAACCCGAAATTCCGCTTTTATTTGCAGGCGAAATGCGATCAACCAGCACATTCTCCCAATCAAGTGCTGGATTCTCCCAATCAACCAGCGTATTCTCCCAATGAAGTGCCGGATTCTCCCAATCAACCAGCGTATTCTCCCCATGAAGTGCCGGATTCTCCCAATCGGACAGCATATTCTCCCAATCAGGTGCTGTATTCTCCCGTTTGCCTAATTTCTTCCAAAAATCAAATATTGCCCTTTAACATTATGGAAGTCGAACCCGGGTTGATTCCCGCTCCGGGCTGCCCGCTCTCTGCAGGGCTTCACCTTTCCCGCATAACATATTCAACGAGTCCGGGTCATCCTGCCAATCCTCTCTCAATTACCAAAATAGATGATAAGAAATTTGGTAGAGTAAGAAACTGATTTCAAAGAGGGAGCCTTCCTGGCTTCCTCTTTTACTTTCAGTCCCTCCTCATCAAAC
>NZ_JAERSD010000038.1 GCF_017912555.1 Bacillus sp. REN3
TCCTGAGCCAGGATCAAACTCTCCAAGAAAGAGTATGAGTTAGCTCATAATAAAAAACGTTGGCTCATGATCTTCATAAGAAGCCATGATGATTATTGTTTGTTGACGCTTGTTTGTTTAGTTTTCAAAGAGCAACTTTCACTGTGTCGCCCGGAAGCGACTAGGTTAATGTATCATAGAGCCGACTTGTTGTCAACACTATTTTCGCTCCAAGGCAATCCATTCGGTTGCCTGGCAGCGACGTTTTCTAATATAACAAGTTTACGGACTCAGGTCAACTACTTTCCCCAAAAAACTTTTGCCCTCGTCTAGGCTTTGTTGGACATTTTCTTTGTCGGCATGTATTTCAGGCACTCCCCAGGTGAAGCGACCTTTTTGAAAAGCGAGAAAAGAATCTGGTACCTCTCCTTCATTGCCCGCTTCACAATATGGTCAATCCGTTCGTCCTCAAGATCAAACAGGATTTCATCCAACTCCCGTTTGACGATATATTCAAGTTCCCTCAGTTCCTTTCCATTGATCAGGATTCCCAGCATGCAAACACCTCTTGTAAAAAATTTCACACGGTGCTTGTAGTCTTATCTTTATCGGCGAATTTTATAATCCATTATTTTTATTATCATATCTTTTTAAAAGAAGAATAAAAATGAGACAAGAGGTGTATGGACGAGGTGGTGAGGAAATGAATTTCTTTTTTGTGTTGAATGGAAGGTCAATAAAACAAATATTGGTGATTGTGATTGCTGCTTTTTTCACGGCATGGTTCTTTTACATGGAAAGCATTGTGCAGATCCCCGCTTTCTCCACAAAGGACGGGCCCAAGGCTATATACAAAGGAGAAAAGAACCTTGCATTGACCTTCAACATCGGCTGGGGCGATGAAAAAGCAGAGCCGATTCTGGATCTGCTTAAAAAGGAAAAGGTCCATTCTGTTACATTCTTCTTATCAGGGTCATGGGCGGAACGGCATCCTGACCTTGTCAACAGGATGATCAAGGAAGGCTATGAAATCGGAATGCTTGGATATGATTACAAGGATTACACCGACCTAGAGGATGATAAAATCAGAAGGGATATTTCCAAGGCCCAGGAAGTCTTCAGGAAGCTGAATGTGAAAAACATCGAATTATTGAGAGCTCCAACAGGGCACTTTGACCAGCGTACTTTGAAAATTGCCGGGCGGATGGGCTATACGGTTGTCCACTGGAGCGTCGACACAAAGGATTGGACTAATCCTGGAACAGCTAAGATTATCGAAAACGCCTCAAAGGCGAAACGAGGCGATATCCTGCTGATGCATGCCTCGGACTCTGCAAAACAGACTGCGGAGGCATTGCCTCTTGTTTTGAAAGACCTTCGCGCAAAGAACCTTAAGCTAGTTACAGTTTCAGAAATGATTGCCAACGGAGACTCTAATTCGAAAGAGATAAAGTAAAAAGAAAACCGTCCATTTTTATGCCTTGGACGGTTTTTTTGCAGCTGTTTTCTTCCCTGTTCCATGTTCTTGATTCCGCTTATTGCGCTCTTCCTGCGATTTCCGGTTAAGCTTATGGAGCACGAGCAGCTGATAAGCATTGCATGCCAGTAAAGGAAATAGCATCAGATAAAGCCAGCTATGTTCGTTCACCCGCAAAACTGGAACCCACTCCAGTACAGTGACCACGGTCATAAAAAACAATGCTGGTATGAAGGCTTCTTTATTCGTTTGTTTCGATTTGATGAAAGCTGCAATAAGGCCCGCCGCAAGAACAATCAGCGCAAGGCCTAAATAAGGAAGGATGCTGTCGCCGCTCTCCGCAAAAGCGTTATAACGAAGGTATACAAGGTCAAATAGTACAAACGCAATCAATACGATTTGGACAGGATTCCACAGTGATTTGAATATCCCAAGGCCAAAACGGTGAATGGTTAAATAAGCAAAGAACCCCATCTGGCTCAAAATACTGAAAATCAGCCCGACTCCTGCCAGCCAGAACAGGATGGACAAGAACTCAATCACACTAAAATCACTTAATAATTTCTGGAATTCGTTCCAGCGAATGATAAAGCCAACCACGCCAGTTGTCACAGCTCCGACAACAAGGGTGGTCAGAAATAAATGAACCCAATTACGGCTTGTCACGTTTTGATCCCCCACAATAGAATTAAACTCACTTCTTGATTGTACCAATGCCCATATGAAAAATCTAGGTGCCTGTATTCTTGCATAACAATTTGGCTTCCTACTCATCCTAAGATTAGGGCTTTTGTATGTGAAAGGGGATTGATTTTGATGAAGCTGATGAAATATGGTCTCCCCGTATCCTTATTGCTTTTAGCAGGCGGCTGTGCTCCAGCCGAGACGGGCGCGGGGCAGGTTGATTATGAAGAGACAAAGAAAATGGTTGTCGACATCTTGAAAACGGATGATGGAAAAAAAGCCATCCAGGAAGTGATGGGTGACGATGGCATGAAAGAAAAGCTGATAATGGACCAGACGGTCGTTACTGATACAATAAAAACATCCCTCACTTCTGATAAAGGTATGGAATTTTGGAAAAAATCCCTCGAAGATCCAAAGTTCGCTGAAAGCATGGCCAAAAGCATGAAAGCCGAAAATGAAAAACTGTTGAAGAACCTGATGAAGGATCCGGAATACAAAGGCATGATGATTGATGTCATGAAGGATCCCGAGTTGGAGAAAGAACTGACCAACGTCCTGAAAAGCAAGGAATATCGGGAGCACTTGCAAAAAGTGATGTCCGAAACCTTTGAAAGCCCACTTTTCAAAGCAAAATTGCAGGCTTTGATCGTCAAGGCAGCCGAAGAAATTTCACCGCAGAAAAAGGAAGGCGGCGATCAAGGTGGGGGCGGTGGTGATCAGGAATCGGGCGGCGGCAGTACAGGCTGAGGATAAGAAAAATCATAATGGAAGCCTCTCCCAGAAGGAGAGGCTTCGTTTTATTTATCAAGGATCTGAATGATTTCTTCGGCAATGTTCATGTAAATGGCGCCGATTTTATCGCTTTCCTGATACACAGAAGGTGCAAAATCCTCTTCATTCCACGTTGGCTGGCCAAGCGGAAGCTTCCCTAGCAGCTTCGTGTTCAGCTCATCGGCAAGCTTTTCGCCACCGCCTTGTCCAAAAACATACTCTTTTTCCATTGTCAGCTGGCTTTCGAAATACGACATATTTTCAATGACCCCAAGGATTTCATGCTCAGTCCTCAACGCCATCGCACCTGCGCGGGCTGCGACGAATGCTGCTGTCGGATGCGGGGTCGTGACGATGATTTCTTTTGTTGATGGAAGCATATTATGGATATCGAGTGCAACGTCACCGGTCCCTGGCGGCAGGTCCAGCAGCAGGTAATCAAGCTCTCCCCACTCCACTTCATTGAAGAAGCTGTTCAGCATTTTCCCAAGCATCGGTCCGCGCCAAATGATCGGTGCATTGTCTTCAACAAAAAAGCCCATCGAAATAACCTTCACCCCATGCCTTTCAACAGGAATGATTTTTTCGCCTCTAACGACCGGCCGTTTGGTGATGCCCATCATGTCAGGAACACTGAAGCCATAAATATCAGCGTCGACCAGTCCAACTTTCTTGCCGAGACGGGCAAGGGATACTGCCAGGTTGACGGATACCGTGGATTTCCCCACGCCGCCTTTCCCACTGGCAATGGCAATGAAAGTCGTTTTGCTGTTCGGGGACAGCAGGCCTTCCTCTTCTGGGGCTGCTGTTTGGAATTGGGAGAGAACCTCTGCAGGCAATTCAGAGAATCTTAATCCCACCGTATTTGCACCTGCCCCTTTCAGGATATTGACGATTTCCGTCTGCAGCTGCAGCTGTTCAGCCGTTCCTGTTTTGGCAATGGCTACCTTAACGCTTACATGGTTCTTCTCTTCTTTTATTTTGATTTCCTCAATTGCGTTTATTTCTTCGAGTGTTTTATGTAAAAATGGTTCCTTAAGGTCTTTTAGCAGTTCGCGTACCTTGGCTTCTGTCAACATAATGACACCCTCCTCCATGTTTTTTGCATCCTATAACAGTATACCACATTGTCAAAATTACTTACTGTTAAAGGAATCACACCATAACGAAAAAAGAGGGGTCGAGGACCCTTCTTCATTCTTCCCAAAACTTCTTCTCACTTGTGAAATAGCGGAGTATTCCTTCGTACACCGAAGCGGCGATCTTTTCCTGATATTCTTCCTGTTTCAAGTTTGCCTTCTCTTCAGGATTTGACAGGAAACCCGCCTCCACCAGCACACCCGGTTTATTTGAATTCTTCAGCAAAAAAATCCCGTTGGCTGGCTTCGCCTGCCGGTCCGTATTCTCCAGGTTATGGCGAAGCTGATCCTGGATCAATTTTGCCGCCCGTTTGTTTTCTTTTAAATTCGTCGAATAAAATGTTTGGGCCCCCTTCCACCTGGATGAAGGGATGGCATTCAAATGGATCGTGGCAAAAAAGTCCGCTTCCGATTCATTGATCATTGCCAAACGCCTGTGCAAGTCCTGTGACTTTCTCTTGCTATATCCCTTTAAACCTTTATCAGCAAGATCGGTGTCCGTTTCCCGCGTCATGATGACAAGCGCCCCCTGCTGCTGCAGATAATCCCGGATCATAAGCGAAATTTTCAGAGCGATTTCTTTTTCGATTGCTCCTTCCTTTACGGCTCCTGGATCTTCACCGCCATGGCCAGGGTCCAGGTAAATGATTTTTCCCGACAAAGGAAGGTTCCAGGATTCCCATGAATCATTCTCAGCAAAGTCATACTGCAATATTAGAAACAGCACAGCCAGGCCAGCTGCAAACAACATCATTTTTAACCTTCGTCTCATTTCCAAACCATCCTTCCCTGCTAGTCCCGGTTATTACACTATATGGGACAGGGATATGGTTTAGAACTGGCCGTCCGCACCCTAATGAAGCCTTAGCTTGTATTTTTTCTTCCCGGTCACGAAGCCATCTCGCCACCAGCTATCGACATACTGTTCGCATTGGTGGTATAGCGCTTCTGATTCAGTACCTTCTTCCCCGTTTCCCCAGAAAAGGAAAAAATGATAAAGTGTATCGATTAAATGCCTTTCTTCTACTGTGCTCCGGCTTTTAACCAGATCGATCGATTCTCCATAATACCCGAAACGGCCAAAGCTCGATCCCAATAAATAGGCTTCAATGGCGACATCATAGCATGCTTCCTCTATTCCCGAATTCATGATCAGGCTTGAGGCGAGCCTCGATGATGCGAAGTGTTGCTTTACCCTGTTTTGTAGGGCATTGATAGTTAACTCCCTGAGCATGGAGCGCTCGTATTTAATTTGCTTTTCCCTTCTTTTATCTATAAAAGTCGTGACGACATTCAATGTATTCTCACCCCTTAGGTGTATTGTTCAACCTGCCAGAGTGTGTAATACAGCTGACAACGACGATTCCGTTTCCAGTTTTCTGACGTTTACTGGATAAAACATTAGGAGAAATAGACCATTTCTGTATTTATTTTTCTGTTACTATCGGTACTTCCTTTAAATAGTCAGAATTGTTAGAATTAGGTTAACACCTAGAACCGGCTTCAATTTAATCTCCAAGGAGGGAAAGAAATGAAGCAATATGTTCATGTTATTCCTTACAAAGTGATTGCGGAGAATGAAGGGATCAAGGAAGTTCCTAGAGGTGTTGAGTTAATCCAGGCTCCTGAGATCTGGAGCGAGACAAAGGGAAAAGGAATGAAAGTGGCTGTCCTGGATACAGGCTGCGATACCGCACACCCTGATTTACAGGACCGGATTATCGGAGGCAAGAATTTTACAGACGATGATGGCGGCAATCCCGATCGCTTCCATGATTATAACGGTCATGGGACCCATGTCTGCGGGACGATTGCAGCCCAGGAAAATGATACTGGCGTGATTGGCGTTGCACCGGAGGCTGACCTCTTGATCGTGAAGGTTCTGAATAAAGCCGGATCAGGACAATATGAGTGGATCATCAACGGCATTCATTATGCCATCGAACAAAAGGCGGATATCATATCGATGTCGCTTGGCGGTCCTGCAGATGTCCCTGAATTGCATGATGCGATTAAAACCGCTGTTGAAAACAATATCCTGGTCGTTTGCGCTGCAGGGAACGAGGGTGACGGGGACGACTCGACGAACGAGTATGCTTACCCCGGTGCATACAACGAGGTCATCAGTGTCGGAGCGATCAATCTGGAAAGAGGGTCATCGGATTTCACGAATTCAAATAATGAAGTAGATGTCGTGGCGCCAGGCGAAAAAATCCTGTCTACTTACCTAAACGGGAAGTATGCCACTTTGAGCGGAACATCGATGTCCGCTCCGCATGTTTCGGGTGCCCTTGCACTCATCAAGGATTACTCTGTTAGGCAGTTTGAACGGTCGCTTTCCGAACCTGAGCTCTATGCGCAACTGATCAAAAGGACCATCCCGCTTGGCAATTCACCAAAGCTTGAGGGAAATGGACTTGTCTACCTGACTGTACCGGAACATTTAAGCAGGATTTTCGATGAAAGCTTTAAAACGCGGATGTTGGATACCGTGTATTAAATAGCAGCTAGTGGAAATTTTGGGCGTGGATCCTTAGTGGATCCGCGCTTTTTTGCGGTGACTCTCATTGGAAATAGTTCCCTTTTTTACGATGTATCATACCGAATCAGGGTTAACCTTTTTTTAACTGCGGCTGCATTGAATGTATATAGAAGGGTGGTCCTCTGAACGGCAGAGGTGGAACAATAACTTGTCAGAAGTGGACCAAAAACATGGCAAGCGTGGTACAAATCAATGGCTATATTCAAACAGAAAGGTTACTTTAAGGGGTAGTAAAAAAATACTCTCTGTCGCATGCCGAGTGAATATTTTTCCACTGTTTTATTAAGATGATCTATCATATTGAGTTTTTCCCTCAAGTGTTTCGCCCTTTCCCAAAAACCTGAATGATCTTTTACTAACCATAAGTTCTCCATTAACTTCAGATTTTCTCGCCCAGTTAAAACATTATATAGTAAGGGTGAATCAGGAATGTAAGCAATCCTTTTTTTATAAATCCACGTTTGAAATCTTAGGGGTTGAAATCATTTGGATATACCAAAGAAGAGAAGATGATTGAGAACGTTCACTTTAAATTCCATTTTGGAGAAGTTTGTGTAATTAAAGGGGAAAATGGCTCTGGTAAATCAACCTTGCTCAGAGTTTTATCGGGATTATGTGAATTTACCGGTGAACTATTTCTAAAGGACGAGAAGGTTTCCGATATTAAAGATAAGTTTAAATCATTAAGCTTTTTTCATGAACAAACCCCATAATACTTTTATGTACTAATGAATGACCATAGTAAAAAGTAATTTATCAAATCCGTATGGCATTAATTAATCATGTACTTGGGAAGCAATGTATTCAGCCATTCAATTCTAGTTATTAGAGAATTAAAATAGAAGCAGCTTTCCTCATTATGTATAAGGAAAGCTGTTCGTTTAAAACTATTCGTTATCCAATTTTCTTCATTGTTTTTGTCATTTCCTTATAGGTTTGTATTTTATCCGGGTCTATATTTCCGCCACTGATGAGGCAGCCTATTTTCTTACCGTTAACCTGAACTTTTTTGTATAAAATAGCTGCCAATGCTGCAGCGCCTGCCCCTTCGACCAGCATTTTCTCTCTTTCAAGCATGAACATAATAGCGTGGGCAATTTCTTCATCGGTTACCGTTACGATTTCATCTACATACTTTTCGATGATGGGATAGGTGATCACTCCTGGTTCCTTCACCATGATTCCATCAGCGATCGTGTGAATAGCATGTGATGACATCAGTTTTTGTCCAGTGAATTTATGGTAGGTTGCAGCCGCCCCAACTGCCTGCACACCAATGATTTTAACACTTGGCTTGAAGGCTTTGATGGCGAGTGCCACTCCCGAGATTAGCCCGCCACCGCCAATCGGTACAAAAATGACATCCAATTGGTCATTTTGCTGCAACATTTCCATTCCGATCGTCCCTTGCCCCGCAATTACCTTTTCATCGTCAAACGCATGGACAAAGGTACTTCCATTCAGGCTCATTTCTTCAACCGCTTTTTGACAGGATTCATCGTACGTTTCGCCGACCAGGACAATTTCCGCACCATATCCTTTTGTGGCAGAAGCCTTGGAAAAAGGAGTATGCTTCGGCATATAAATTTTCGACTTGATGCCCCTTAACGAAGATGCCATGGCTACCCCCTGGGCATGATTACCGGCAGAAGCAGCCAGAATGCCATTTTTCAGTTCCTCGTCGGTCAGGGATAAAATTTTGTTCATCGCTCCCCTTAGCTTAAACGATCCCGTTTTCTGCAGATTTTCCAGTTTTAAATAAACATCAGCATTACTTAAGTAATTTAAAGTCGCACTTTGCTTCAAAGGAGTCTGGTGCACTTTATCCTTCAGCTTTTCCATCGCTTCCTCGATTTGAACGCTCTTTAACAAATTCCCAATACGCTCACCTCAAAATGATTATTTAACTAATTCCCTCTTTTGCTTTTGCTGGACGAATGGCATCATTCTTCTCAGCTCTTTCCCAACCGCTTCGATTGGATGCTGCTTTTCCCGGTTATTAATCGCATTGAATTCGGCCCGGTTCGCCTGATTTTCCAGAATCCAGCCTTTCGCAAAACTGCCTGATTGAATGTCCTCCAACACTTCCTTCATGCGCTCCTTTGTTTCTTCATTAATAACCCGCGGGCCAGATACAAAATCCCCCCACTGAGCTGTGTCAGAAATAGAATGACGCATGCCTTCCAGGCCTCGTTCATACATGAGGTCAACGATTAATTTAAGCTCATGCATGCACTCAAAATAGGCGACTTCTTTTTGATAACCGGCTTCCACCAACGTTTCGAAGCCAGCTTTAACGAGTGATGTCAAGCCACCACATAAAACAGCCTGCTCACCGAAAAGATCAGTTTCCGTTTCTTCTTGAAAATTCGTCTCCAGCACTCCTGCCCTGGCAGCTCCTACACCTTTCGCATAGGCCAATGCCAGCTCCTTCGCCTGGCCAGTCACATCCTGGTGCACCCCAATCAATGCGGGAACCCCTGCTCCTTCTTCAAAGGTCCTCCTTACCAGGTGGCCCGGTCCTTTTGGCGCGACTAAGAACACATCCACATCCTCAGGGGGGACAATTTGATGAAAATGGACATTGAACCCGTGGGCAAAAGCAAGTGCCTTTCCAGCAGTTAAAGCTGGTTTGATTTCAGATTCATACACAGCTGGCTGCTCTTCATCAGGCAATAGCACCATGACCACTTCTGCCGCTTCACACGCATCCCTGACCGGCAATACCCGGAATTCATCTTCCTCAGCCTGAGCCCATGATTTCCCCTGACGCAATCCCACGACAACCTGATGCCCGCTATCCCGTAAATTTTGAGCATGTGCATGTCCCTGTGAGCCATACCCAATGACAGCAACCGTCTTCCCTTTTAAAACTTCCTCATTCACATCTGCTTGATAATAAACCTTAACCATTCCAACCTCGCCCCTTTTTTAAAAATTGTTCAGACTAATACCTTCTTCATCAGCGCTAGTTCCCTCTCGATAACCAGTTCGTCTGTCACATCCGTGACAAACAGGACATCAACCTGTTTATTGACCTGCTTCATCAGCTGCAGGAATTTATGGTCATCTTCAACCTCGAGAATGACAGACATTTTGGAGACATCCTTCAGCTCCGGGTATGCAACCCCTACCGCAAGGCTTTCAATTCTATATTGATGCTTGTGGAACATGCCCATAAGCCTGGTGAAAATCCCGTTTTGATTATGGACTAATGCTGTGACCATCCGCTTATTCATGGTTTCACCCCAATCATTTCATGCAGCCCATTCCCCGGCGCGACCATTGGATAGACCTTTTCATCAGGATTCACTCTGCAATCAATCAGGACAGGCTCCCGGTCTGTTAAAACTTCACTGAAAACTCTTTCTGCTTCTTCTGTACTGCTCACCCTATAAGCCTTTATTCCATAAGACTCCGCAAGCTTCAGGAAGTCCGGCTGCAGCGAAAAAATCGAATGCGAAAACCGTTTTTCATAAAAGGTTTCCTGCCACTGGCGGACCATTCCGAGTGATCCATTATTGATAATCAACACTTTCACTGGCAGCTTCCATTCTTTTAATAAGATCAGCTCCTGGAGTGTCATTTGAAATCCGCCGTCCCCGACGAGCGAAATGACCGTCGCTTCTGGTTCTGCCAGCTGCGCTCCAATCGCAGCCGGAAACCCAAATCCCATTGTTCCCAGTCCGCCCGATGTGACCCAGGAGTTTGGCTGCGAAAAGGAGTAGAACTGGGCAGCCCACATCTGGTGCTGGCCGACATCCGTCGTGACAATTGCTTCTCCATTCGTGTGCTTGTGAACTAATTCTATTACATGTTGCGGAGCAAGGAATTCTTCACTATCAGAGAACCTGTACGGGTACTCTTGTTTGTTTTTCGCTAATTGATTGAGCCAAAGCTGTGAATCTGCTCGTTGAACGGGATGATTTAACAGCATCTGCAAGACGGCTTTTGCATCTCCCACGATTGGAAAATGCGTCTCGACATTCTTGCCAATTTCCGCCGGATCAATGTCTGCATGGGCAACTTTGGCATTTGGTGCAAAGGCAGCCAAATTGCCTGTCAGCCGATCATCAAACCGGGCACCAATATTGATTAAAAGATCGCACTCATAAAGGGCCATGTTCGCGGTATAGCAGCCATGCATCCCCGCCATTCCCAAAAACAGCGGGTGCTGTGCCGGAAATCCACCGAGGCCCAACAAAGTATGGACGACAGGCAGTTGATACAGTTCAGCAAAAGCTAGCAATTCTTCCGAAGCCTTAGCATGCAAAACCCCTGCCCCGGCCAAGATGACAGGCCTCCGGGAATCTTGAATTGCCTCAAGCAAGCGATCTACCTGCAATGGATCAGGATGGACTCTTGGCCGATATCCCGGCAGGTGGAGCTCAGCCTCTGGCAAATAAGAAGTCTGAAGTGCTGTGAGATCCTTAGGTATATCGACTAAGACAGGCCCCGGCCGTCCTGTTGTCGCCAGATGGAAGGCTTCCTTCACAATCCTGGGTAAATCCTCTATCCTTCTCACCTGGTAATTCTGCTTTGTGATTGGCGCAGTCATCCCGACTACATCTGCTTCTTGAAAAGCATCTGTTCCGATAACCTGTGAAGCAACCTGTCCTGTAAAAATGACAAGCGGCAGTGAATCCATCATTGCATCGGCGATTCCTGTCACGACATTGGTAGCGCCAGGTCCCGAGGTCGCGATCACGACCCCGGGCTTTCCCGAAACACGCGCATAGCCTTCCGCCGCATGTATCGCTCCTTGTTCATGACGCGCAAGAACATGCTTGATCGGTGACCGGTGCAAAGCATCATAAATACCCAAAACAGCTCCGCCAGGATAGCCGAACAATAGCTCTACACCCTCACTTTTCAGTGCCTGGATGAAGAGATCCGCCCCATTCATGTTCACTTCTTCTGTTTCAAGAGTTACCATTGGCTCTTTTGCTTCCATCTCCATTTCCTCCTTTTCTTCCCATTGACCAATCAGGGCAAATTAAAAAGCCTTTCACCCCACACAACATCAATCATTGTGCAGGGGTGAAAGGCTTATAGCATTCCACGGTACCACCCTCATTCGCTGCATCTCTTGCAAAACACAGCCTTAAAAGGCAGCTCAGATCACTTTTTAAAAAAAGGGCTCTGGACTGTCTCGTTTTTGCTAACGAGTATACCCGTGTATACCCGGCTGTCCCTACTGCTATTTCAGGACAGCACTCAGAGGGGATGAAGGAATTGGCGTATTGCTGGCTTCCAGCGCGACCAGCTCTCTGTGAATACGGAATCCAATCCCTAAACCTCGTCATCGAGTTACCTATTAAATTTTCAGGATGCCACCCGTGCTTGCTGAGGTGACGAGCTTTGAATATCGAGCCAGATAACCTTTCTTGATTTTCGGCTCCGGCTGTTTCCATTGTGCTTTCCGCTCCTGAAGTTCTGCTTCTGGAACCTCCAGGGAAATCGTTCTTTCCTCTAAATCGATGAAAATAGGATCTCCATTTTCAACAAACGCGATTGGCCCTCCCTCAGCTGCTTCCGGTGAGATATGGCCAATGGAAATGCCCCTTGAGGCACCAGAAAATCGGCCATCCGTAATCAAGGCAACCTTCTTCTCAAGGCCCCTTCCAGCAATCGCGGCTGTTGGCGCAAGCATTTCCGGCATTCCGGGACCGCCTTTTGGCCCTTCATAGCGGATGACAACCACATGCCCCTCACGTACATCGCCACTTTCGATTCCAGCCAAAGCTTCATCCTGAGATTCATAGACGATCGCTTCACCCTTAAAAGTCCTGATAGAAGGATCCACTGCTCCTACCTTGATGACGCCCCCATCTGGTGCGATATTTCCAAACAGAATGGATAAACCGCCAACTGGACTATAAGCCGTTTCCTTGCTGCGGATTACATCACCATTTAGAACCTCGACATCCTTTACATTTTCATAAAGCGATTTACCCGTAATGGTGATTCGGTCCGGGTGTACAGCTCCTTCCATTTCACATAGCTGTTTGATAATTGCGCTGACTCCGCCGGCATTATGGACATCCTGCATCGAATAATGGGAAGCTGGGCTGATTTTAGACAAATAAGGAATCCGTTTCGCCACTTTATTAATCCGGCTCAGATCATAGTCAATTTCCGCTTCGTTCGCGATGGCCAGCGTGTGAAGCACCGTATTCGTCGAACCGCCCATCGCCATATCGAGCGCAAAGGCATCATCAATCGTTTCCTTGGTGATAATGTCTCTTGGCTTTATATCCTTTTTAATCATCTCTACCAAATGACGGGCTGCGTCATAGATTAATTGATGGCGCTCCTCCGATGTCGCAACAAGCGTTCCGTTTCCCGGCAGCGCAACACCGAGCATTTCCATAAGCGAATTCATAGAGTTAGCGGTGAACATACCCGAGCAGGAGCCACAGGTTGGACACGCATTCTGCTCGATATCCAGTAATTCCTCTTCCGACATCCTCCCAGATTGATAGGCACCAACGCCTTCAAATACGGACACCAGCGATAATGGCTGTCCAGTGCTCGATACACCAGCCTCCATCGGGCCGCCTGAAACAAATACCGAAGGAACATTCGTCCGCACTGCCGCCATCAGCATTCCTGGTGTGATCTTGTCGCAGTTCGGGATGTAGAAAACTCCATCGAACCAATGAGCATTAATGACGGTCTCGGCCGAATCAGCAATAAGCTCTCTGCTCGGCAGGGAATACCTCATGCCGATATGCCCCATCGCAATCCCGTCATCAACGCCAATCGTATTGAACTCGAACGGAATCCCGCCCGCCTCTCTGATTGCATCCTTGACGACATCGGCAAACTGCCTCAGGTGGACATGTCCCGGAATAATATCGATATACGAATTGCAAACGCCAATGAAAGGCTTATCAAGATCCTCTAATTTCACCCCGGTAGCATAAAGCAAACTTCTGTGCGGAGCACGGTCGACTCCCTTTTTAATCATGTCACTGCGCATACCATATCCCCCTAGATCCATCTCTATACGCTTTGCTGTTCATAAACTTTGACTCCGTCTTCCAAAACGGTTTTTCTAAACTCTTTTAAAAGTTGATTTGTGGCAGCACCTGGTTTTCCATCACCGATCGTCCGGCCATCCACCTTCACAACCGCAATGACCTCTGCCGCCGTTCCGGTTAAAAAGACCTCATCAGCCACATAGACATCATGCCTTGTGAAAACTTCCTCCCTCATCGTGAAGCCAAGATTATGGGCGATTTCAATGATGGCATTTCTAGTGATCCCCTCCAGTGCTCCCACATACCCAGGAGGGGTCAGGATCTCGCCATTTTTCACAATAAAAACATTATCCGCAGAGCCCTCCGCCACATAGCCTTGATCATTCAGCATCAGCGCTTCATTCACCCCGGATAAGCCGGCCTCAATCCGGACAAGGATGTTATTCAAATAGTTCAGCGACTTCACTTTCGGTGAAAGCACATCCGAGCGATTCCGTCTCGTAGCCACCGTGACAATCTCGATTCCCGACTCATATAACTCTTTCGGGAATAGTGCAAGCTCCTCCGCAATGACAATGACCTGCGGCCGTGAACAGGAGGCCGGGTCGAGACCTAAATTCCCTACTCCTCTGGAGACAACCACGCGAATATAAGCATTCAACAGGTCATTCACTCTCAAAGTCTCGACCACAAGATCGCTTAATTCATGTTTGCTGTAAGGAATGGACAACATAATGGACTTCGCCGAGTCATATAGCCGATTAATATGGTCCTGAAGCCTAAAGACATTGCCTTCATACACCCGAATTCCCTCGAAGACACCATCTCCGTATAAAAAACCATGATCATACACCGATACAACAGCGTCTTTCTTACTGACAAACTGGCCATTCAAAAAGATCAATTGCTCCTTCATCATCCATTCCTCATTTCCATATGTTTTTTAAATTTAATTTGGAAAATAAAAAAACTCGCCCCTAAAATAGGGACGAGTTGGCTCGCGATACCACCCTAGTTCCGTTAAGGGAAAGAAAAACCCACTTACGGCACTCAATCAACGTACAATCATACGCGTTCCTTGTAACGGCGGACCACCCGGCAACACTTACTGAAAAAGTTCAGCATTGCATCTCGGAGATGATTTTCGGATCAGTCCTGGACATCGGCTTTCACCATTTACCGACTCTCTGTGGAACAGGGCACTCATCTTACTCTTCTCGTCATCGATTTTATTTTCCTAAAGTTATTAATTATAAAATTATCAGGAGATAATTGATTTGTCAAACAAATTTTTGTTTGAGTCAAGAATTTGTGGGCGGTTTTTTTTACCACCTCATCCTGTAAGTGCATTCATGAATTTAGGTTCTGATTTTTGGTATATTCTAGCCTTTTAAAAACCAGCAATGATTTTGGTGCCTTATATAACTGGAAGCCTCCTGTTCAGCCGTCTCCAGTGTCTACACTGCACTGTTTAATTCAGTCATCAGTTTACGGCCGTCATAGCGGATAATGCTTTTTGCATCCGACGATAACGAGGATGATTGCGGAACAGCCTGCGGATGTCACGGGCCACATGGAAACGGTCAAAAGAAAAGAAAGCCCTATTTTGAAAGTGGTCGGTACAAGATGTGATCCATCTGGCACCATCCCCGTTAATCACTAGCTTATGTCCGGTGGGGTCATACTCGAAGTTCTCCATGAGAAACTCCTCGAAAGCCCCCCAAAAAGGCTGTTTTCCCCTGTGAATAAAGTGCCGTTTCCGTTGCTGGTTGGGCCGGAGATTTAATTACATCCACAAAGACCTGATTGATCGATCCCTGATGTAAAATACTATTCAGGGTGGCGGCTAAATGTGGAACCCCTATATCTATCTTATATTTTGGATCGTACACTTCATAAACGGGTGGACTACCTAATTGACTATCAGCCTTAGCGATAAATTCTTCATCTAAAGGACCGGCTGTCATATCCCAAAGATCGCCATAATAAGTTTTTGATCCCTCTTTAATATTTTCAAATTGACACGGTGATCCAAACTCTATTCCCCTGAAATCCTGGGTACGTGCCACATGCTTGAATTTTGCAATATCGACTCCTATAATAAGAGTCTGAGAAGTTATTTGAGCAATCTTCTTATTCTGGTTATAATTCATTTTAAAGCCTCCTGGTGTTTGAGATATTTGTCCTTTTTGCTGGCCAGCGTCAGGACTCTCTCATTCTACCAAGAGGTTATTTTTTTGTTCAAACTCCATTTTCTTTCATTACAGGAATGCTGCATCGTTAGTACAAAGTAAACCTCAGCTAGAAAGTAGCCGAGGTTTTACTGATTTTTTGATGGAGCCTGACGGATTTTACGAATCGCTTAACGGCGCGGTTTATCGAGGGCTGAATCCGTCACGGATTTTGCTATGGCATCGCCGCAAGTGGCGTATTTGTTGTCGCGCCGGGATTCGCCGCGGGATTCGGCGTACCTGACGGATTTTCGTGACATGTAGGGGAAAGAGCATAAGGGGGACGTATGACAAGCCTCGCTTCGCTCATTTGTCAGTCAGCATAGCTGACCGTCCCCCTTACTGCGAACATGAACGCTTACGCGTCCCTGTTCTTGGTCCTGCGCTACGCTCCGGACTGCTCATTCGAAGCGCCTATCGCCGCTTCCTAATTTAAAACCCTCTCCTCCATTCCCCCGGCGATCAATCGTGATCCCCGGGTGCATTTCGGTAGAAGACCTATTTCATGAACCATGTACTGCCTTCACGAAGCTCTCGCTTCGTTCGTACGCACATCAGAAAAATATTTGTACGCACGCCTGTCCGAAATACGGACCTGTGTGCGCATGCCCACACAGGTCATGAAGACCTCTTTTCGGCGTTCGAACAGCTGTCCGGAATGCTCGCACATCCCTGCCCACTACACACGAGTCAAAACCGTTTTGACGACAGCCCGACCCCCCGTCCCGGCGTTTCATAAATAAAAGACAAGAACACATCTTGTTTGATGAGAAATGCTTATACAAAGGCTAACCAACTGATTAGTCTTTTTATAGGTATAATATAAAGATTACCATTATAATGTTAATTAGAATTTATTTCTTTAGAGGAGAGGGTTATATGGATTCGTTATTAGTAATATTAGATATTTTTTTGGCATTTGCATATCTCTTTTTAATCGGGTTATTACGAAAAAAGATTATAAAAAAATATAGTTTTAAATCCTTATTATTTAAGAAGGTTATTCTAGCCTCCCCCATATTAATTATCTCAATCGGAATAGTTTTGTTTTTACCAAAGGGTTTCTTTGTTTTGTATGCTTTTTCAATGGGAGGGATTATTTATAGTTTACTTCTTTTAAGTATATCTCTGTTACTTTCATTATTTATAAGAAACGGGAAAAAATATAATAAAGTGGTTAAGTGGATAGATAATTTCTGATCTTAAGAATATAAATCAAATTTAAACATGTTTTGAGGTTATGTTAAAAATCCTCCTTCACCCGAAAAATTTTAATAAACTATAAAGTGCACCTAAAGGATTTTTCAAAAAAAAACTAATTAATTTTAAATTGCTGAGTGTTGCCCTACGTACACATGTCCAGTTTTTCTTAGCGATAAGCCCCGATTGCTACTGCGACGACAATCAGGGTCGGGAAATAGAATAACACCAAGGTGCACGACAGAAACGCTGACACCATACCTCCGGTTTCCTTCTCAAAGTGGGAAGCCTTCAACGAAAAATCGATCTGGTTGTTCTTGAGCGCAGCCACATGCTCGTACAATTTGACGTATAACCGTTCCTGATGGATAAAATAGCTGTCCAGTACCCAAAAGAAAAGAGCAGGAATCAGGGCCAGGAACATAAAATTAGCATTCATGTCTTCGATGTTGGCAAAAGCCAACAACCCCACCACCAGCGTCACCGTCCATCCTTTCAGGAAGAATGAATTGGACGCCATGCGGGATATGACGTTCTGAATCATTTCAAGGTGTCTCATTTTTTCTTCCATTTGTATTCATCTCCTGTGATTGTTATCTCTGGTAAGCCTCAGTCTTGATTTCTAGCACTCTCTTAATGAGGTAAAGTTGATCTAGCGGATGAGATTTCCAACCCTTGATCTCTCCCTTGACCTGGTCGCGCCATTTTGAAAGGTCTGATGTAGAGAGTGGTGTTAAATGACTGAGGTCTACATTATAGGAGACGTCCAGTTGTGACTTCTTTTCAGCCGCTTCAAATTTCGCATGTTTAATCAACAAGTCATGTCGGTCCGGCTTCCTCTTACGCAAAACGAGGGATGTCGCAATCTCACTGTATATCCACGGCGATTTCGTTTTGTCCTCCACGGCATCACGGGTCGTGAGGGACTTTGGAGTATTGACGAAGATAAGGCACTCGGTTTTATCCATCATTTTCGTCAAAGCGGATGACAGCATCATATGTACATGGCTGGTAGAGAAATTTCTTTGGTCGTAATCGTACATATCCCCTTTTTTGTTTCTGCAGTACACATCATCGATTTTCTTCAGGAGATCGTTTGCATATCCCCACACGCAGGAGTCGATAAAGGCCTTCAATCCGAATTCCTCTTTCAACATGGCCGCAAATGCCATGGTGAGTTTCTGATCACCATGGGAGTGAGAAAGGAAGATATCCGCCTTTACATCTGGAAACCAGTCATCCTGCAGCGCCGATCCATCGAGGCTCCCGTCATCCAGTACGAATCGATCCAATTCTTTTTGGATGTGATTTTTCTGTTGATTGTACGCCACTTCCCCCGCGCCTTTATAGTGCGAAAGAAACTGATTGTCCAATCCCTCCAAGTTAAATCCGGTAAACATAGTGAATCCTCCTTTTGTTGCCCATTCCGGTTTGTACCTAAAACGCACCCTTTTATTACCAGCCATGTCAATATGGGTCCATCATATATTTTTATATGTTTTTAGTTAGTACATATATAATAGAAGAAACTCGAAAGTCCTCCATTGAGCATGGATTTCAGCACAGGACAATCTCCCCTTGTTTTGTGATCGAGGCATGTTTTAATTAAAACCAGATAAACCCACAACCCCTTTTTCATGAGTGACCCCCACTATGAAAAAAAAGAAAACAGGCGCCCAAATGCGGGCGCTGACCCTTATTTTAAAATACTCCGTAGAACGTTAGATTCTATGCAGTTATGTGATTTTGGCTTATTTGTGAACCCGCCTTCGGCTGTTTCGCATCGAAGGAAAATAACTGCGTGGAATCTAAATCGCTATATTGATGGGGAAGGAAAAATATGGATTAAACCCTCAGAGGGTTTTTGGAAGGCAAAAAATTCACAAGTCCTGAAACAATTCTAACCTTTCAAGATATTCTCCAGACCTTCCAGACGATCATC
This sequence comes from Bacillus sp. REN3, assembly GCF_017912555.1. GTDB lineage: Bacteria > Bacillota > Bacilli > Bacillales > Cytobacillaceae > Mesobacillus. The sequence continues at coordinate 18,955 of NZ_JAERSD010000038.1, forward strand.
GAAGATGGTGGAGGCGATATGAAATCATTAACAGAATTTTACATACATCATTATTTTCGAAATCAAGAAGATAAAGAGGTCACAATCCGTCAAAAAGAGTATTCGATTGTTTTGAGTTTTCTTACCTATTATGGATGGCAGGACCCGGGTTTCGGAACTTGTGAACCTGAACTGGGATGATCTGGACGTGAGGGAACGGACGGACAGCAACCCTGCCCTGTTTGTATCGAACCGGGGGCAGCGCATCAGTGTCCGGAATGTCCAGGACATCTTGAGCCGGTTGAATGATCGCTGCGGGTTCAGGAAAGGAACCGTCCATCCTCACGTCCTCCGTCATTCGTTTCTCTATCAAACGGCCAAAAAAGTTCCGCTTACGACCCTTACGCAGCTGGCCGGTCACGATGATCCGAAGACAACGATGATCTACACCACGCCGAATCTGCAGGAAGTCGGGGCGAAACTCGATGATTTATACCTGGAAGATGAATGAGCGGATAAAGAGGATTAAATTTCAAATAAAAAGCCGGATGACTCCTACGATGAGGAAATCTCCGGCTGTTTTTTATTACTCTCAGAATTGAGCTGGGACTTTAACAAGACGATATTTTTTGGTCCACATTTCTGTGCTTACGATTAATGTATCACCGTCTTTATCAAAAAATAGACTATTGCCATCCGCCTCTTTATAAACCCAATTTTTGCTGCTTACTAACTCCTCAATCTGTTTATTGACGTCTTCCGAATTCTTCATGATGTACCATGTTGCCTCATTGTCTTTTGAAATCTCGACTAATGGTTGATCCGATTCATTCAATTTCTGCACAGCTTCTTTCGGGGTGGATTCTATATCTGCCGGAAGGGCTGGGTAACGCAGCTGATTAAAAAAAATAAAAAGTGCTAATAGTACGATGCCAACCAAAACCGCGCCCATGATAACCCATTTTCTATTCACCTTATATCCCCCTTTCTCCATGAACTTACTTACTATTTTAACAAAAATCGGAAGATTCATATTCTTGTTTCCAGAAAAAATCCAAAAAGAATTATAGGCTGCCTCCGATAATTATATAGATGATTAATAAAAAGGAGAGATCAATATGCCGATGAAATTCACACCGACGACACCTGTCACATATGTACCATTTGATTTTGAGGGATTCACAAAATCACTCAGCGCCACTTTTGACCGTTATTCATTTTTTGAGGAATAGCGACAATACTGGATGAAGACTTTTCTTGAATGTGATGACCAGATTAAGGATTACATCAAGAGGTTCCCGGGTTCCAACCCTGTGATACAGCGCCTTTCACAGCAGCCCATTGTGGGTTTGGATCGATATGAAGTCTTTCAAGCCGAGCACATTACCGATTTCGGAACATTCACGTACCATTTCGATATACCAGCCATGAATAGAATAAAAGAAAAATTAAATGTTCCCGTAGAAGTCATCGGGAGGTCATCCTTACGTATTGACCCCAAAACCCCTCTTATCGAGGGTAAATTGGAGGACGAGCGATTCCCTTATTTTGTTCGTTTGTTTGGAATTAAAGACTCATTTATCTGCGTCGACGGGAACAAGCGGGTAAAAGCAATGGCTGAACGAGGGGATCAAGATTTCAGGGGGTATGTGTTTTACCCGGAACATGTGGAACGCGCCTTTTTTGGCCCACAGGACTATTACTTCTATATATTTATGTATGAACTCAACCTCATGTACGGAAAGATGATGGAAAACGGGAATGAACAAGACATTATCGGAGTCACCCAAATGCATCTCTGTCGATAACTATAAAATTGTTGAAACCCATCTAAGAGATGGGTTTTCATTTTTCACCCATTTTAATTCTAGTACGGTGCTATTTTCAGGTGAACTTTCCCTCTCTATTAACAAGGAATAATCCAATTATAATAAGAATCATTCCAGAAATCGTCATTAATTCTAGAGTGTTTTTAAAAACAAAATAATCTAGAATTGCTGTTACTGGTGGGACAGAATACAATAAACTTGTCACGTTAGTGAGGTTGCCGTTTTGAATCATATAATAAAGAAGAATCGTTGCCCCAACAGATATTACCAGCACCATCCATCCTAGTGATACTGTAAACATGGCTGTCCATTCGATGGATTGTTTAGTAACAATTGTGAGAACAAAGAGGACAATCGCCGCTCCGCTATATTGAATGGCCATGTTCGAAGGTTGACTGAGCTGTATATGTTTTTGTAAGAGAGTTCCTATGGTTATGCTTATAAGTGAAAAGAAGGCGCTGACAATACCTACAAAGCTGATCGTATTGATCGCAATACTATCCCCAACAACTAAAATAAGGCCAATAATTCCTAAAGATAATCCCATCCATTGAATCTCATTGCTTTTTTCTTTTGAAACCATTGTCGTAATAATGGGCTGGGCTCCTAAAAATATGGTCAAGACGCCTGGGGAAATATGATTATCAAGGGCAAGGAAATAAAAAATCTGATAGCCTGCCTGCATGCATAATCCGGTTAGTAAAATATAAGCCCATTCATTCTTTTTTGTAGGGATTTCTGTTTTTAAATATAAAACAACTCCCCAAAAAATGAACGCTGATAGAAAAAGTCTCAGGAACAGAAAAATAAAGGGATCAGCATAACGAAGTCCTAATTCAACAAAAATAGCCCCACTGCTCCACATGATAACAAAAGAATACGGGATTGTTTTTTTCCTTCTTTCTATTTCATGAGGTTTTTCTAGTTCAATGGCGTTTCTCATGGTAAGATCCCCCTATCAAAAAAGCCCTTGGTTTTCACCAAAGGCTTTGTGTTATTTTTAAACTTTTAATGGGCTTGGCCATTCAGCCATCGAAAAACGTTCTTTTAGATCGCGCTTTTCGATTAAATATTGTTAATGACGTTCTACAATGTCCAGAGATTGTCGGTATTAATTGTCCTAAAACTGACGGATTTACCGTCCAAAATG
>NZ_JAERSD010000039.1 GCF_017912555.1 Bacillus sp. REN3
CCATGTAACGTGTTCTCATTCACCCCAACTTCTCTAGCCGTCTGAGCGACTGATTTGTTGTGTTCATTGATGTACTTCACTGTTTCGATTTTGAATGATTCCTCGTACCGCTTGCCTTTTGCCATACCGACACACCTCGTTATTAGTTGATATATTTATTATAACAATCTGTGTCTACTTTTTAGTCTAGCACCAAACTGCATAGTTTAAATCAACTGTATAAACTTGATGTGTATAACAAGATGCCCGTTTTAAATGACATAGACAATCTTTTGCAGGTGGAATATAAACTGATAAATTTACACAAAACCCATTGCGGAAGCGTACCGATTGAACCTCCAATTTATGATTTCTCCAGATCAGATGATGTTAAGAAAATGCTTTTGTCCGTACTGAATAAGAGGATGCCGTATTACTTAAACTTCCACTATCGGAAAAAAGCAAATCTCCATGATCATGTGCTTACAATAGGATCTGGTCGAAGCAACATCTCTTATCGCTGTTCGGCAAAAAATGCTAAATCATTAGCATTTGTAGAGCTGTATTTTGTTTCATCGAGAGAAGATGATTATGAGGAATTTACGAAGATGGAACAAACCATTCGTCAGAAAGTGCATCCGCAAATTCAGTTAAAAATCGGAAAATCGGTGTTTATTTTCAACCATTGGAAACGTATAAGGGAACGTTTGAAAAACTTGCTGAGATATTTGAGCTGTTTATTCAATTCTTTAGTCCATACACTTATGGAAGGGAAGAAATTAGAATTGTAGATAAAAAAGCAGATGATAAAACAATTGTGGATTTAATGTTTTTCCCTGAACAAATGTACCCAGAAGAACCATATGAAACGGAAGATAGCTATCGAATTAAGACGGAAGAACTGAGTGATATGATGTATAGACATTAACATATTAGAAATAATGAAAATGTCTACTGATTCTTGATGGATAAGTAGCCATTTTGCCTTTATGTGTTATTTTTCATAGTACCTTGAACACCGAGGGAAAATTGAATTAAGAGTCGAATAAGAGTAAAATAAGAGTTAAGTGAAATTCGAATATACGAGGTGAACTTCGTGGAAGTAAGACTTTTTTATCGTACACAGCGAGATTTAGCAACTGCGTTAAATCAATTGGTTGATGCGTACTGGCAAGAAGAAATAAAAGAAGATAAGCTGATTGATGGCATTAAAAGTATGTATGAACATAATCAGGAGAAGCTGATAAAGAATAATGAGTTTACCAAGGTGGTTCAACAGCAAAGTGGAAAAAGACGATTAGCTGTAGTTGGGAAAATTTTAGAAAAGGAAATAGGTTAATAGTCTTGTGTGAAAGGTATGATTAGATGACAATAGATTTGGAGTATTCTTCAAGTTTAAACGGTGCGTCCTCTTTATTATTTGAACTAAAACAGGTTGTTAAATTAAAGCGAATGGGTTTAACATCACCAGAAATAAGAGCAAAAGTGATTGAAGAAAACCTTTTCCAATTTGAGAATATGGGAAGAATTAATCGGACATTACCCTCCATTATGAGGAGATTGGAAGTAATAGACCCTGTATTAACAGATCTTATGTTAGAGGGTTCAATTGAAATGAGTAAAGTGATTAATTTGTACGCCATTATGAAAACAGATTTACTGTTCTTTGAATTTATGAACGAAGTCATAAGCGAGAAATTTCGTCATAATGATTACCTCATTGAGAAAAAAGATATGAACGTATTTTTCACTGCAAAAGCTGAACAAAGTGAAAAGGTTGCAAGTTGGAGTGTCATTAATACGGAAAAATTGAAACGGGCATATATGCAAGTGCTTTATGAAAGCGGGATATTGAAGGAACGACGTGGTAACGAGTTAGATCGCCTTATCATTGATCAGCAATTAAGAGAGCATCTAATCCATATTGGTGATGCACAGTATGTCCATGCGATGGGAGAGTAGAATATGACAAACATCAATGCCAGACTGGATAAAATTATTCCTAAAATAAGAGAGGACAAGTTCATTGAAGGAAGAGGACTTGGCAATGAAATAAGCTTCTATGTTTTTGACTATGAACCTGAACATGAATTAAAAGTCAGAGATTATGTGAAGCACATAAAAAAAGAATTTTCTTATGAAGGTACGAACAGACGAATAATTGAGTTTGATCTATACAAAATGCTCAATGAAATAACAAAAGAAAAGAGAATTTTTGATCGGATATTTGAGATGGAGAAAAGGCAAGGAAAAGATGCACTGTTCAAAGCAATGACAACCTTTGCAAAGCCAGATGTTTTTCTGCAAAAAATTAAGGAGCAGATTGAAGACCATAATGTTGTCCTCTTGACAGGAGTAGGGAAAGTATACCCGTTCGTACGGTCACACAATATTTTGAATAACCTTCAAGAGGTATTGGATAAAACACCCGTCATCATGTTTTTTCCAGGTCAATATGACGGTCAATCACTTCAATTATTTAGCAAAATTAAAGACGATAACTACTATCGTGCATTCCGCTTAGTAGATTAATGGAAGAGGGGGAAATTGGATGCTACTTAAAGAGATGTTTTTAAAAGATATTGAACGTGATATTCGTGGGGTTATTAAAGTTGCCCAAACAAGCGATGCGGATATTTATCAAGAATTAGACGAGTATGTTGTCACACAGGAATTACATAAACATTTTTCTAAGTTCTATGAAAACTATTTAAAAGGAGTCCAAGGTAATACGGATAAGATGGGGGTCTGGATCAGCGGATTCTTCGGTTCAGGTAAATCGCACTTCCTTAAAATCCTTGCGTACCTTTTAGAAAACAGAGCAGTGCAAGGAAAGAAGCCTGTTGCTTTCTTTGAAGAAAAAATAAAAGACGCCCTTGTGTATGCCAATATGAAGCGAACAGCAGACGTCGATACAGAAGTCATCCTATTTAACATTGATTCCAAAAGTTCATTAGATAACAAATCAAAAGAAGATGCCATTTTACGTGTGTTCATGAAGGTATTTTACGAGCATCGTGGCTACTACGGCGATATTCCTGGTGTTGCTGAGATGGAAAAGTATTTAGATAAGCAGGGAGTTTACGAAACATTTAAAACCGAATTCCATGCTCTTGCAGGTGAATCATGGGAAGAACGCCGAAATAGCTTCTATTTTGATGCAGATTATGTTATTGGAGCATTAGTAAAAGCGACAAATATGACAGAAGAATCTGCACGTAATTGGTTTGAAAGTGGAGTTAATAATTTTGAAATTAGCATTGAGAAATTCGCAAAAGATGTAAAGGAATACATTGATAGTAAAGGTCCAAATTTTCATCTGGTGTTTTTAGTTGACGAGATTGGACAGTACATTGGGGATAACCGTAACTTGATGCTGAACTTACAAACATTAACGGAAGATTTAGGGACATATGCACAAGGTAAAGTATGGATTATGGTCACTTCTCAAGAAAGTATTGACTCAATTATTAAAGTCAAAGGGGATGACTTTTCACGTATCCAAGGTCGTTTTGACACACGATTATCCCTATCATCTATCTCAGTTGATGAAGTGATCAAAAAGCGTATTTTAGAAAAATATCCACATGTGTTGGACAAGTTAAGAGCCGATTATCCGAATAAAAGTGCTATCTTGAAAAATTTAATTAGCTTTAAAGAAAGTACAGCAGATCTTCGTGGTTATGAAGATGATATGGAATTTGCCGAAGTGTATCCGTTCGTACCGTATCAATTTAAGCTACTACAAAACGTATTCGAACAAGTACGAAAGCATGGTTCTTCTGGAAAGCACTTATCTGAAGGGGAACGTTCGATGTTATCCGCATTTAAGGAAGCGGGACTTCAATATAAGGATGCAGAAGAAGGTTCTCTCATTCCGTTCTATGCATTTTACGATACGATCAAAGAATTTTTAAATCCTTCTATTTCAAGGGTAATCGAAGGGGCAAGCATGAATCCTGCTTTAAAAGATGATCCGTTTAACATTGATTTGTTAAAAGTGCTGTTCATGATCAAGTACATTAAAGAACTTCCAGCAAACATTGATAATATCGCTACTCTTATGGTCACACATATTGACGAAGATAAATTGGAGTTAAAAGAAAAAATCAAAGTGGCACTACGGAAGTTAATGTCACAAACATTGATCGGAAAGAACGGGGACAACTACCTATTCTTAACTGACGATGAACAAGATATTAACCGAGAAATCAAGCAGTTGAATGTTGATGAAAATTTGGTAAAACGTGAATTAGCCCAATATATCTTTAATGATTTATACGAAGAAAAACGTTTCACTTATTCAAAACAATATTCTTTCTCTTACAATCAAGTAATGGATGAAAAGCCTTATGGCAATCAAACGTCAAACATCGGCATTCAAATCTTGTCACCACTATCAGACCATTATGCTAAGTCTGACCAAGAGTTAATGATGATGTCATCAGGCAATGGGGAAACGATATTGAAACTGGGTGGCAACGAAGCGTATGTTGAGGAAATGGAAGAAGCGTTACGTATTGAAGAATATCGCAAGAAAAAGAACATCACACAATTACCTGAAAACATCCAAAATATATTAAATAACAAACAAGCTGAAGCACGTGAAAGAAGACGACGAGTGCGAGAATTGTTAGAAGAAGCGATCAAAGATGGTGCATTCTTCGTTAACGGCGACAAAATGGATATTAAAGGCTCTTCCGTAAAAGAAAAAATAAATACGGCATTTAAGCATTTAGTCGATAACGTCTACACGAAATTAGGCTATGTGAAAGATCATTTGGAAAATGAACGAGAACTCATTTCTATGTTAGCTTCGGATGAGCAACAAATTTCCTTTGACGAACAAATGATTCAAAGTCCGAATGCCCTTGCGAAAAGTGAAGTTTATGAATATATCGACTTGCAGGAGCAATTGAATAAACAAGTCCGAGTGAAACTTGTGTATGATCGTTTTGTAGACAAACCTTATGGCTGGAAACAGCTTGATATAGCAGGTCTCCTTGCACAATTGCTAAAAGAGCAACGCATTCGCATTCGTTATAATTCGGAGTATTTAGAGCCAGAAATCGACACAAACAAATTATTGACGGTTTTCGGAAAAACAACAGAAGCGGATAAAGGGATCATTACAAAACGAGTGAAAGTGGATGAAGCCCTTCTTCGTACTGCGAGAAGAATTTGCAAAGAAGTATTTAATACAACGGATTTAGCAGATGATGAAGACGGTCTGGCGAAGGATATTCGTTCGCTTATTGCCAAGCAAGTAGATGAAATCAACTCGTTCAAAGCACGTTATGAAGGACGAAGATATCCTGGTTTAAGTCTTTTAAACAAAGGGTTAGAATACTTTGGAGAATTTAACAAACAGCTTGATAACGCATCTTTCTTCTTAAAACTAAAAGAAATGGAAGATGACTTAGCTGACTGGGAAGAAGACATTGTGTATGTAAAGAGCTTCTTCGGATCGAATCAAAAGGATATTTTTGATCGAGGATTAGCAGGACTTGTAAAGTACGAAGAAAATAAATCGTACTTATCAGGTGACGAAATAGAAAAAGCAATGCATCAACTACGTAATATTGTGGAAGATCCAATTCCTTATAAAAACATTAAAGACATCCCTGATTTACTTCACGAATTAGAGCAACAAATAGAGGCTGTATTAGTAGAGAAAAAAGCAAATGCCAATGAAAAACTACAAGCCGATTATAATGAATTAGTTCTACAGGCTACGCAGTATGGTGTTTCAAATGAAACGAAACAACGAGTGGAACAATACTATCAAGGATTAAAAGGAAGTATTGAGCAGTTTACCGATATTTTCAAGGTGGATGCAACGATTTCGCAAAGTAACAGTTATAAAGAAAAGACACTGAAAGAAATACGACAAGAAATTATTGAATGGCAACGAAAAAAAGCGGAAGAACAAAAGAAAATTGCAGGCACAGTTGTAGAGCCACCAATTGAACCAGTAGTTCAAAAACAGACGGTGAAAGTAAAAGAACTTGTGACGGTGAAAACATTGTCAACAGAAGAAGAGGTCGATTTATACATCAATACGCTTTCCCACAAGCTAAAGCAAATCATTAAAGCAAATAAACAGATTGAGTTTATTGAATAAGGGTGATACAGATGAATAAAAGTGCATTGAAAAAGTTTGCAACAGAAGCTCGAAAAGAGTTGCTGGAACGAGTAGAGCTACAAGCAAGAAAAATCGGGATTACTGCGGATTCTATCCAAAAAGCAAATGTAGAAAGCTCAGATGCCGTCTTTATCGACGGCAGACAGCTTTCAGATTTGGAGAGACGACAGCGTAATAAACTTATCGCTCGAATTAACGAAATTGGTTTCAATCGAGTTATGGAGGAAACAGCATACACATGGTTTAACCGTTTTATTGCATTACGTTTCATGGAAGTGAATGATTATCTTCCAACAAAGATACGTGTTTTATCATCATCAAATGCCGACAGTGCAGAGCCAGATATGATGAAAGAGGCACTATCTATTGATTTAGACTTGGACAAAGAGTACGTATATGAACTGAAAATGAACAACAAGACAGACGAACTTTTCAAATACCTCATTAAGATGCACTGTAATGACTTGAACCGATATATGCCATTCATGTTTGAAACCCTGGAAGATTATAAGGAAATCTTATTTCCAGAAGGCTTACTTGGTACAGATTCGTTTGTACGTCAATTAACTAATACAGAAGTAATTCCAGAGGACAATTGGGAGAAAATTGAGGTTATTGGCTGGCTTTATCAATATTACATTGCTGATGAAAAAGATCGTGTATTTAAAGCGAAAACAAAATATAAAGCGGAAGAGATTCCTTATGCAACACAACTCTTTACACCCGACTGGATTGTTCAGTACATGGTCCAAAATTCACTTGGGCGATATTGGATTGAAGCACATCCAGAGCATGAAGATTTAATTACAAAATGGGAGTTTTTCTTAAAACATCAACAAGAAGATTTTCAAGAAAAAATCGCTCCATATGTAAATAGAGAGTTGAATGTAGAAGATATTAAATGTTTCGATCCAGCTATGGGAAGTGGACACATTTTAGTTTATATGTTTGATGTCCTCTATGAAATTTATAGTAAGTGTGGATATATGGAAAGAGAAATATCACGCTTAATTATTGAGAAAAATCTGTATGGCTTAGATATTGACGATCGAGCTTATCAATTGGCAAGTTTTTCGGTTGTAATGAAAGCTCTCCAATATAATCGTAGATTCCTCCAAAGCATCGAACGAGATGGATTGACAATGAATTTAGCTTCCATACAAGAAACAAACGGGTGGACAGATGAAGCAATCGCCTATATTGCTGGTCAAGATAATGGTGAACAATTTAATACAACAAAAGCATTTTTCGACCAATATAAAAATGCTAAGACATTTGGTTCACTTATCAAAATAACGGAAACAGATACAGCGTTTTTACAAAATAAATTAAAAGAAATAAAAGAAAATCCAGTAACAGATATCTTCCAAGAGGAAAAACGTCAGCAGGTATTAGAACTACTTCCAATGCTTATTAAACAAACTAAAATTATGGGACAGCAGTATGATATTGTCGTCATGAATCCACCTTATATGGGTTCAGGAAATATGAATAAAGAGTTATCTGATTTTCTTAGAAAAAATTATTCTGATTCTAAATCGGACTTATTCGCTTCCTTTATGGAAGTTGATCATTATTTAAAAGAAAATGGATTTTATTCTGCTATTAATCAGCATTCATGGATGTTCTTATCAAGTTTTGAGAAGTTGCGAGAAAAAGTAATTAACACAAAATTTATTGATACAATGTTACATTTAGGTCCGAGAGCATTTGAGGAAATTGGCGGGGAAGTTGTCCAATCTACAGCATTTGTATTAAGAAATATAAAAATAGCCGATAATTTTGGAACATATCTGAGGTTGGTTGATGCTAAAACACCAATTGAAAAAAAGGAAAAAGCAATTGAAGCTGTAAATAATCTAAAAGTATCTTTTTTATATTTATTTAATCAAGCAAACTTTAATAGAATCCCTGGAAACCCAATTTCATATTGGGTAAGTGATCGTTTCATTGAAAACTTTGCTAATAGTAAGAAAGTAGATGAACTATCAACAGCAATGGCATCTGGTAATAAAACAGCAAACAATGAAAAATATATAAGATTTATTTGGGAAGTTTCATCTACAAAATTAAACGATAAATGGTTCTCTTATGCTAAGGGTGGAGAGTTCAGAAAGTGGTATGGAAATATTGAAAATATTATTGATTGGTCAGAAGAAGCTAAAACATTTTATAAAGAAAATGATTCTTCGAATATTATTAAAAAGGAATACTGGTTTAAAAAAGGTTTGACCTATACAGATTTAACATCTAAGGACTTTAGTTGTCGATTATTGAGAAGTGATATGTTATTTGATATGTCTGGACCTGGGATATTATTCGAAAATAACAACTTATATTATGTAATGGGTATCTTAAATTCCAAAACTGCAAATGAATATTTTAAAACACTAAACACAACATTCCATTATAAATTAAATGATGTGAATCGAGTTCCTATCATTATTGATGAACAAAAAAGATCTAAAATAGAGAGTATAGTTGAAGAGAACATAATTATTTCAAGAACTGATTGGGATAGTCTTGAAACAAGCATTGATTTTATTTCTCACCCATTAGTCAAATATTCAAAGGAAACTAAAAAACTTAAAGACGCCTTTGAAAAATGGGAAATTATCACTCATGAACAATTCAATAGACTGAAGTTTAATGAAGAGAGTTTAAATCGAGTTATTTGTGAAATATATGGTCTTGAAAATGAAATCTCACCTGATATTGAAGATTCAGATGTAACAGTAAGAAAAGCTGAGTTAAAAAAGGACATCAGATACTTCATCTCATATGCAATCGGTTGTTCATTTGGTCGCTATTCACTTGATGAAGAAGGTCTAATCTGTGCAGGTGGAGAATTTGATTCATCTTGCTATAGAACATTCCCAGCCGATGAGGATAACATTTTGCCAATATTACCAGGTGCTTATTTTGAAGATGATATAGTGACAAGATTTGTTGATTTTGTGCATGTAACGTTTAGTGAGGATACGCTTGAGGAGAATCTGGATTTTATTGCCGATGCGATTGGGCGTAAAGCTAATGAAACAGCAAGGGAAACATTGCGTCGTTATTTCCTAAATGATTTCTATAAGGATCATGTCCAAGTTTATAAGAAGCGACCGATTTATTGGCTATTTACTTCTGGTAAAGAAAAGGCGTTTAATTGTCTAATTTATATGCATCGTTACGATAAAACAACGCTTTCTCGTATTCGTACAGATTATTTACATGAAGTGCAAATACGTATGGATGCGGAGAAGAAAGACTTACTCGACATCATAGAAGGCGATTTTACTGCGAAAGAAATTAGCAATGCGAAGAAAGAGTTAAAAGCCCTCGACAAAAAAATTGACGAATTAAAAGCTTATGATGAACTATTGCATCATATGGCAGATATGCAAATTGAAATAGACCTTGATGACGGTGTGAAAGTAAATTATGAGAAGTTTAAGGGATTAGTTGCGAAGATTTGATTTAATAAGGAGAAGCAATTTCTATATACTTGCTTCTCTTTACCTATTTTTAAAGTGAGTATTGTTAGGGAGATGTAGGTGAATAACATTTGGGAAAGATTGAGTGGGACACATTTCTTACAGATTTTTTTCTGGTGTTGCTGTACTAATATTCGGAGCATTAATAGGGTGGATTACGGGCTTCCTTCAAGGAAAGAAAAAGTCATCATTAGGAATTGAGAGAAAAAATGAAATTTATCAACCTTTGTTGGATGAATTACTTCCATTAAGTCAATTTGATTGGAATGTTTTGATTACTCAAGAAGTTCCTATTCTTAAGGAAATCGTTAAAAATGAATATAAATATGGTCTTTCAAAAGAGTTACAGGGAAAATGCAATGATTTATATTCACAAATTGAAGAGTTTAATAAAATCAATTTAGTTTCAATTGCTCACAATAAAATAATGATGATTTTTCAAAGAGGATATGAAGAAATATTTGGGAATATTGTTGAAGGAGTTAGTATTCATACGGATAGGGAAGGAAACGAATGGGAGGTAGAGCATATAGCTTTACCAATCGAATTAATCCAAAGAGGAGATTTCGAGAAGGATATCATTAGTCTTCTAAATAAAGAGGAGATGTATGATTATGAGGTTTGTGTAGATAGAGAAAACAGTAATTATGTTCCTGTTTACGGGGATTTAGTGCATATTTATGATTCGGTTTTAAAGGCTACTATTAATGGGGAAAGTTACAAGTTCCCACCTTTGAAAAAGGAATTAATTATGTCACCAGCGGAGTATATTGCTATTCATTATGATTTTTTTGAAACATTTAATGCGGATGAACAAAAATTATTGAAGTACGAACTGAGAGAAGAAATTATATTCAAATCCCAAGAAATAATAGACGACTTAAAGGGGATTATTAGAAAAATAGTAAAAACATATGAGACTGAGGAAATATAATAATAAAGAAAGTTCGAATATTTTCTAATCGTAAATTTTGACAATTAGGTTATGTAGCTGAACGAGGGGATTGTTTGTACTTTGACAGTCAAACATACGATTAATAATGGTATAACATTTCTAAAATTACCTTTTAAGACGGATAATTTCTTGGTTAAGAAGATTGTAAGGGAGGTTACTATGATTAGAGACTATGAACAATTGGTAGAGGATTTAAAATATAGAGGACTGTTTTCAGAATATTTACCTGCCAATTTTAACTTAGTAAGCGATAGTATTGATATATTCGATATAGATATTCGTGATAAAAGTGAGTTTATAGAACCAATACAATTTACAATGAGTAGATTTACAAATGATGGTCAACGGAGACTAATTTACATACCAGAGGTAACAGGTTATTTGACCTTATTAGATTACATGAATCAAAAAAATATTATAAACGGTTTAATAGAAATTTCCTTAGAAAGTGAAAACTCATTCTCTAAAATTGTGCAACAGAATGGTGTAATGCTAAGACATGAGAGTAATTATAATTATCCGCCTACTGGTCGAGAAAATGATACAGTAAAATCAACGTATATAGATAATATAGTAGAGAAAATTAATCGAGCTAAAGGTGCAAAAGGGATTTTATTTATTGATATAGCTAATTTCTACGGAAGTATATATACACATATCTTTCCTGCAATACCGTTAGGATTTGAATCAGCTATGGAACAATATAAGATTTATTCATCGAATCAGCAATCCAGTGAGATATCAGATAAATATAGAGAGTATGTTGGATTAGATGGGAAAATACGGATGTTAAATGGTGGAAGAACTAATGGGTTACTTACTGGACCTAAAGTATCATTTATGATTGCAGAGGCTTTGCTTACACGTATAGACAAAGAATTAAATGAGCAAGGATTAAAATTTGTTAGATATATGGATGATTACGAGATTTTTATTTATGATGAATTTTCTATAGATAAAGTAAAAAGTCAAGTAACAAAAATTCTTTCGAAATACTATTTAAGTTTAAATAACGAGAAAACAGAATATCGAAATTATCCATATTTTAAATTAAAAAACTTGGAAAAGATATATCAAAGTTTTACAGAAAATACACTCGAATCATCAGATATTATTGAACTCTTTAATAAGTTTTTTGAAATGGAAGAAGAGGGTATTAAAGGTGCTGTAAAATATTTGGTTAAAACAATAGATGATAGCTTTGAAACTGAAAACTTTCAATTATTTTCTTCCTTTCTAATAAATGTGTTAGTAAATGATAATCGTTCATTAATTAAAGTTTGTGAGTTATTAATTGATGAAAAAGAAAATTTGGAGATTAACAATGATTTTGTTGAATTAATTGAAAAATTAATAATACAATACTCTGATACCCATAAGGATTTAGAAGTAATATGGCTTGTATATTTGTTGAAAAATCTCGATATAACAAGCATTAATCATGAAACGATTAATCACATAGTTGATAGTGGAAATGAATTAGCAATAATAATAATTATGGAGGAGTTTTGTAGCTCAATAACAGAGGTCATACTCACAAAAATAACAGCTACTGCTAAATCATGGATATTAGTTTACCAACTATACTTAAAAGATTATCTATCCGAGGATGAATTTAAAGAGAAGATAAATATAAGGCATAATTTAAGATTTTATAATAAACTAAAGCACCATAGATTTACATTTTACAAATGTATTAATACAGATACTTAGAACTATGTTTTAATATCATCGCTTTTATCGTTAACATTATTTATTTCCGATAAATGGTACAAAATTTATTTCACTGGATCATCCTAAAGATAATATTATTGTTCTAAGAATGAACAGTGGGATTAATTGTGTAAAATTATAGTAGTATTTACCAAAGGATGTAAAAAAAAGAGTAAAATGTTGTTGGGGGTGTAATAAATGAATATTACCCAAATTGTTTCTGCCTTACAAGATATTTTTAGCGAACCGTTAAAAGACGGGGAAGAGCGAAAAATTGTCTTTTGGGTGGATATGGATCAAGAGTTTATTGAGGAAATTGATCAATTGACAATGGATGGAATTAAAGTCCAAACATTATCGGAAAACAATCAATTTTATATGAAACATTTGTTAGAGGAAGAAGATCCATCTTCTCATTATTTGATATATACAACGTTAGAATTAGGTTTAGAAGATAACTGGTTAGCGGATACAGTGTTCTATTCGAAAATGTTTTATGCAGATCGCATTTCGCTTATTTTAAGTGAACTTCAAATAGATCCATCTCTACGTGGAGTTATAAAAAAATATGAACGTTTCTTCCATAACAAAGAGCGTTACCGTAAGTTTCAAGCATTAGGTATTGAATCATACAGTGAAGAAATGATTGAGCTTGCAATCATGAGTGTGCTTTGTAACGTGAAGGTTCCTGATTTTGAAGAAGTGTTAAAGACGGTACTAATGGATACGCTGGAAGATAGCGATAATAGGTTTTTAACTCAAATGGACAAGTTTTTCGATGTAGAAGTGTTTTGGAAGTATGTGTTCAAACAGTATGGCTATGAACGTGATACTAAGACATTAAAAACATTGTTTATACATATGGCTGTAACGGCATTTAGCCATTCTGTAAATGAGCAATATTTGACGAGTATAAAAGACTTTATTGCTGTCCGTAATCGAACGAACTGTCTTGTGTTCATCGACCATTGGATGCATCATAAAACCGATGATGGGGTGTTTGGTGAGTATGTCGAAATGGCAGAGAAAGAAATACAGCTTCCACAAGTTTTGCAAACTGTCCCAATCGAAGAGTTAAAGAAAGCAGAAACGTTCCCTTATATTGATCGAGCAATTATCATTTACATTGCCAATGGTTTACTTGAAAAACTCGAAGATTATGAAGAGTACACGAAATTAATAAAGCTAAGACGGGCTAAACACTTTTATGAACAATATGCAAATGTTTATGAGGCACTTTTTTATACCGTTAAAATGCAGGAATTCTATAAAGAATACCAACAAGGAATTCCAACAGGTCAAGCAATAGATATTTATGAAGCATATCAGAGTAAGTATTATCAGATGGATACGTATTATCGTAAGTTTTATGTAGCGTGTGATGAAGAAAGCAATAATGAAATACTTAAGAAATTAAAAGAAGTGGTGGAGCATTTATATACGCATTGGTTTATGGGCGAATTAAGTGCGAACTGGTCGCAATCTGTAAAGGCAGAAATGACTGAACAATGGTCATTACCAGGTGTTTTAAATCAACAGCAATTTTATTCATCTGTTGTAGCTCCACACATTCGAAAAGGTGAACGAGTATTCGTCATTATTTCCGATGCATTTCGATATGAAATTGGGGTAGAGCTGACAGAACGATTAAACGTTGAGACGATTGGTACATGTGAAATCCAATCCATGCTTGGAGTCATCCCTTCTGTTACGAAGTTAGGGATGGCATCATTGCTACCACACAAATCTATTGATATTAATTCGAAGGGGCAAGTTTTTGTAAACGACAAGGATTCATCTGGGCTGGACAACCGAAAAGTCATTATTGAGTCGACTGTTGAGGATAGCATGGCAGTACGTTTCCAAGATGTTTTGAATATGAACAAAGCAGGCAGACGTGAAACATTTAAAGGAAAAAAACTGATTTATATCTACCACGACAGCATTGATGCAATGGGTGATAAAGCATCAACAGAAATTTATACGTTTAATGCAGTAGAAAAGGCACTGGATGAAATATCTACGTTAATAAAAATTATTCGAGACGACCTATCTGGAACGAACATTTACATTACTGCTGATCATGGCTTCCTTTATCAAAGAGAACCTTTAGAGGACAGCGATAAAATAGAGAAAGTACAGTTGGTAACGATTGAAGTAAAACGTCGTTACGCTTTATCTAATCAAAAGCAGGACATTCCAGGACAATTAACAATTGATTTAGCTTCCGTTATTAAAAATGAACAGCAATTAAACGTTTATGTTCCTAACGGATCGCTTCGTAATCGTATGCAAGGATCTGGGGTGAATTTCAATCATGGTGGAGCAAGTTTACAAGAAATTGTAGTACCTTTACTATCATTTAAAAATAAACGTGCTGGTCAAAAGGGAGTTCAAGCTATTTCGAAAGTCGATATTAAACTGACAAGTACGACGCAAAAAATTACAAATAGCATCTTTAACTTAAACTTCTTCCAAACCGAAAAAGTAGAGGAGAAAACAAAACCTCGTACAGTTATCATTTATATGGCTGATGAAGAAGGTAACGTACTCTCAAATGAAGAAACCATTATTGGTGATCGTTCATTTGATAATCCAGCAGACCGTACATTCAAGCTACAATTTGTGTTAAAAAGTCTTCCGTACGATCGAAATAAAACATATTACTTAATCATTAAAGACACGGAGACAGGCGTAATTACAGAAAAAGTTCCGTTTACGATTAACTTAGGAATTGTCAGTGATTTTGACTTCTAAGCTGTGATGATTGGAGGGATGAGAATGGATGAAAAAGTAGAGGAGAATATGACACTTGATCTCGATAAAAAGTTAAATAGTGTCTTTGCAGGTCGAGTTGTTCGTAAAGATTTGACGAAGCTCATCAAAGAAGGGGCAAACGTTCCTGTCTATGTTCTTGAATACTTGCTTGGGATGTACTGTGCAACTGATGATGAAGAAAGTATTCGAGAAGGTGTTGAGCGGGTTAAAAAAATCCTTTCTGATAATTTTGTCCGCCCAGATGAAGCGGAAAAGATTAAATCATGTATTCGAGAGCTTGGGCAGTATTCAATAATAGATAAAGTGACGGTTACGCTGAATCCGAAAATTGATACTTATGAGGCTGAATTTTCAAACTTAGGGTTAAAGGGAGTGCCAATCGCTTCAAACTTCGTAAAAGAATATGACAAGCTTTTGGTGGGCGGAATTTGGTGTATGGTCAAAATTGATTATTTTTACGATGAAGAAGTAAGGGTTATGAACCCATTCAGTGTAAGTAGCCTACAGCCGATTCAAATGCCGAACATGGACATCAATGAGGTCTTTGAAGGCAGAAAGAAATTTACAAAGGATGAGTGGATTGACGTTCTTATCCGTTCTACAGGGATGGAGCCTACGCAATTAGAAGAAAGAGTAAAGTGGCATCTACTTCTACGTCTCGTTCCACTTGTTGAAAATAATTACAATATGTGTGAATTGGGACCAAGAGGAACGGGAAAATCGCATGTATACAAGGAAATCTCGCCAAATTCCATCCTTGTGTCAGGCGGTCAATCAACGGTGGCGAACCTTTTCTATAATATGTCCACCCGTAAAATCGGCCTTGTTGGACTATGGGATTGTGTGGCGTTTGATGAAGTAGCAGGTATTCGCTTTAAAGATAAAGATGGCATTCAAATTATGAAGGACTACATGGCATCAGGATCCTTTGCCAGAGGGAAGGAAGAGAAGAACGCCTCGGCATCTATGGTATTTGTCGGGAATATTAACCAGAGTGTCGATGTATTGCTGAAGACGTCTCATCTTTTCGCTCCATTTCCCGAAGAAATGGCGAATGATACCGCATTTTTTGATCGGATGCATTACTACATGCCAGGTTGGGAAATTCCCAAAATGCGGCCCGACTTCTTTACAGATAAATACGGGTTTATTGTAGATTATATCGCTGAATTCTTTAGGGAAATGCGAAAACGCTCATTCGCCGATTCCATTGATCGCTTTTACAAACTTGGCAATAATTTGAATCAACGGGATACGGTTGCTGTGCGGAAAACGGTATCGGGTATGGTGAAACTGATTTATCCTCATGGTGAATACACGAAAGAAGATATCGAGGAAATTTTACAATATGCTCTTGAAGGTCGCCGTCGTGTAAAGGAACAGCTCAAGAAAATAGGGGGCATGGAGTTCTATGATGTCATGTTCTCGTATCTTGATAAAGAAACGATGGCTGAGGAATATGTCTCTGTACCCGAACAAGGGGGCGGTAAGCTGATTCCTGAGGGAATGGGTAAGCCTGGGCATGTGTATGTAGTCGGTCAAAGTGATTCGGGCATGATCGGCGTTTACAAGCTTGAAAACCAAGTCGTGAGCGGAATAGGTAAGTTTGATAAATCAGGACTTGGCTCCCATCGAGGTGCAAAGGAAAGTTTAGATACGGCTTTTCGCTTCTTTACGGCAAATAGTAAGGCAATAAGCAATACGATTAGCACAAAAACAAAAGATTACTTAATGCATGTTAGTGATTTGCAAGGGATTGGCTTATCAGGGGAGCTTGCGATAGCGGAGTTGATTGGGCTTTGCTCAGGAGCTTTAGACAAGCCTGTACAAGAAAGCACCGTTGTTATTGGCAACATGACCGTAGGAGGCACAATTGCAAAAGTAGAAGAATTTGCGAACGTCTTGCAAGTATGTGTCGATGCAGGAGCGAAGAAGGTGTTGATACCAGCATCATCAGTCATGGATTTGCAAACTGTTCCCCCAGATTTATTAGTCAAAGTACAGCCAGTGTTTTATGCGGATCCGATTGATGCGGTATTTAAGGCTTTGGGGGTAAGTTAAAAAAGGTTTTGAACGTAACCATAACTAAAGGAAAGAGTCGGTAATGCCGATTCTTTTTCTATAATATCGAAAGAAAATTTGGATGGGGAATATGATGTGAAAATTTATTCAAGAGATTTTACAGTTCTAACAAAAGAAGAATTGAAAGAATGGGAATTTTTAAAGGAAAAAGAGGTTGTTCATAGATCGGGGAATCTTGTCGTTAGGAGAAGTAAGTACAGAGAATATCCAGCCGCAGTAAGACACTATGAAAGTCTGTTTCCCAATAATCATTTGGATATAGTCGATCTACAAAAAATAGATCAGCTTACGAAGTTAACCGAAAAATTTCATCAATTAATAGACAATCCTAACTCAAATGAAAGATCTATTCTCAATTGGATTCGTGAAAACAGTGCATACTTTATAATCGCATTTATACATGCTAGAAAAATTCGTTTTGATGAAAATGCTATTATCAATAATTATTTCATATCTAACGTTCAGTAATTGCTGTGTATGTTAGTTAATCCAAGATTAGAAAATATGATTAGTGTGACAAGGAGGCAGAGATGAATACTCTGAAGTGCGATTGCGGTAGTAATTTTGTGCTAAAAAAAGATATCTACCAATATAATAAAGGCGGAAAAGAATACCGATTTCATAATTGCAATGTTTTGGAATGTGTAGAATGCAATAAACAAGAAGTTTTTTATACAGCTAAACAGCTTTGTGAAGTAGTCTTAGAAGATGTCGAAAAGAAGAAAATAGAACATTACGATTATGATTTTGAAAAGATAAAAAGTACATTTTTAAAGGATGATTATATTAGTACAGACGTTGAATTTATATATGATAAAGATGATTATTATTTTATCCCAGGGTTGATTCGATCATGGAATACAGGATTTTTAACACCTGTCTTTTTTAATATAGAAGTTTTATTAAAGTATGCATATCATCCATGTTATGCACTGGAATTGGGTGCAAATACATTGGGTTCTATCTATAAGAATCAGGAACACTTGATACAATTTGGCATAAATCCAAATGGTAAGGTTATTATGTGGCTCGGAGATATAGGTAAATTAGAATTTGAGGAACAATATTATCTCAGATCCGAAAATATTCAATCTGATCACAATATCTATTCTGAATTCTATGAGGCGGAAATTGAATCTATATGGGCAGATCTTTCAAATGAGAAGAAGTTATTAAAAAATAGAATGGTTTTTCACGAACTGGCATTAACACAGTTAAATGTATCAATTGCACAATTAGAACCAGAGACCATTAGAATAGCTTCTAAAATAAAGAGGCCTTTATTTTCTTCCGAAGATGCGTTTGCAGAAGTAATTATTCCTATGAATATGCTTTTTGTAGAGTCTATTAATAATAAACCTTTAAAAAGCAGTCTAAAACAGTTTGAAAATATTGATTTAAAAGATAAAAAAGGGTTAAAACTTTTAGAGTTATGGCTTACAAATGTGTTGAAAATTCAGGATGCTTCAAAAATTATATCTCCTTTATTTGTGCTTTATGATCTTAGAATCGCTATGGCACATTTGCAGACGGAGGAAAGAAAAGAGGAGTTAATAAGTTTTGGGTGTGAGAGGTTAGGATTAAATATAAATGAACGTGATTTCCTAATCATTTTTGATAAATTAATAGAAGCTCTCGATGAAATGTATAGTAGTATAACAAACAGTTTTTATAGTATGGAAGAAAACCGAAGGTAAGCTGATCACTTTAGCAAGCCTTCGGTTTTTTGTAATGTAACTTATATTGTCTACTATTATGCAATGTCAACATTAAATATTAAAGCAATAACATTTCCTTCTAACTCCAATTTTTTGTCTAAGTTCACATCAACAACAGAAGATATAGAAGAATCCGTATTTTGATTTATCTCAAGGTGCATATTAAATAATTCATCTTCAGCTTGTTCAACTAAATTATCTTGTGTTTTGTCGGGAGAAAGCTCTTTAAGAACTAAAACAACCTTACTTTTCTTTGAACTGGTTCCATATCCCTTTTTAACTAAGTCTAAAGCAAGAATAACTGCTCTTTCATCAGGAGTTCCATCGGGATATGACGGACTTAACCTTCCTGCAACTTTGTTATCGTACACCATTTGTACTTTAGTTACTGGAACAGAGTATCCCATTTTTCATACCCCCATGCAATACGATACTCTGTATTTGAGGGATGTCCTCCAGTTGCAGGTACAAAAATTGCACGTCGAGCATCAAAAACTTTTGCCATATTTATTACCCCTCTCTTTAGGTTTTAACTATTGGTATTTACTGTTTTTGACACCCTTATATTTCCGAAAGTTGACGGTGTTGCCTGTCCCGAATTAGTCGATTATAATGTCCGTATATAATTCGAAACATTTCGATATTTAATTCTAGGAAAGGAAAAGACGTCCCC
>NZ_JAERSD010000003.1 GCF_017912555.1 Bacillus sp. REN3
AAGGCATACGAATGGGGAAATTCCAGAAAGAAATTTTGGAGAATCGCCTCAAGTCCAATCTTACACAAAACCCTCGATAACTCCTATTGGAGTCATCGAGGGCTCAAAAGTCTATATCAAAGATATGAATTTCTACGTCACACTTAATTGAACCGCCGTATACCGAACGGTACGTACGGTGGTGTGAGAGGTCGGGGGTTAGTCATCCCCTCCTACTCGATTATATTATGAAATTTAGTATTTTGATTATATTCGATCTTTTAAACCAAAAATTAATCCTCTTCTAGGGAATTTATGGAGATTAAGGCATGAATTAAAGGAATCATATAATGGTTGTCCAATAGACTCATGAGAAAATAATAGTCTAATGAGAGCGAGGATAATCTAAATGAAGGACCAGTTGTTTTTCGTTTCAGACATACTTGATTCAGTGGTAGCATCAGTGGAGCGTTATACTTTTATAATATCTATTAATAAGTACTCCTCAGAACTCAGAACGTATATACACCTTTAAGATGTACTTTGAGGAAGATGCAAATGGTAATACCGCTACTTTTGAGAGAAATATTACAAAAGATAATGAATTACAGAAATTTCTTGATGTTTTTCTTAGTGTATGAATGAACAAGGATTGGTGTCAAGTTATACAGTCGCTCAGTTTAAGCCACAGTCAAAAGGCTGAAACGATTCCAATCAAAGGAACGAATTAAACCGTGAGTTTGACCAGGAAGATGGCATTACACATGTGTCTTTGTCGATCTCTTCAACCGTGAAATTGTTGGGTCCAGTACAGGGCCAAACAAAGATGCAGCATTGGTCTATCGGGCTTTTGCGTCCATTAAAAAGGACCTGAGAAAAATTGAATATCTTCATACCGATCGTGGAAGCGAGTTTAAGAACACGCTGATAGATGAAGCATTGAAGACCTTTGATATCAATAGATCCTTAAGCAAGAAAGGCTGCCCCTATGATAATGCAGTAGCTGAAGCAACATTTAAAATCATCAAGACAGAGTTTGCCAGAGGAAGACATTTTACGAGTTTAGAAGAGAAGAGTTAACGAGAGAACTAAATGACTATATTCATTGGTTCAACCACATTCGAATTCACGGAACCCTTGGCTATTTAAGCCCAGTAGAATACAAACTTGGACACCTTAAAAAAACTGTGTAGTTTAGTGTTGGCAGTCCACTTTTTTCCACTCAATCCATTGGTTAATGGATTACCATAAATAGCAGAGTGAAAAAAATAAAAATGGTTACTATGCTTAAAGAATTATAAGTAGGTAAATACATACAAATGTATAGGTAAATGATTTAGAATACTATAAATGATATGATTATCTAGTATGTTCAGCATGGATGACTCGCGAAATGATTGTATAAAATATTGAGTGTGATAAAAAATTATTGATAGGATGACAATATGAAAAAAGAGGTTACTTTAACGGTAAAGGGCAAGTTTGCAAATAAATATAGAAGCGGTTATCCGCTCATCTCAAAGGAAGCCATACTTCATTTCAACGAAGATATTAAAGAAGGAACTATTATCCGTCTCGTTGATGACAAGAATAAGTTCATAGCAAAAGGCTATTTTGGCAAACAAAACAAAGGGTACGGGTGGATTCTTAGCCGAAACGAGAATCAACAGATCGATCAAAGGTTTTTTGTAAATAAATTGAAAGATGCGATCAACTATCGAGAACTCTTTTTTAATAGTCCGGATACCAATTGCTTCAGAATCGTAAATGGCGAAGGCGATGGTTTAGGTGGATTAACCATCGAGTATTTTGATGGCTACTATTTAATCAACTGGTATAGCAAAGGGATTTACCGCTTTCGAGAGTATATTATAAATGCGTTGAAGGAATTAGTGGAGTTTAAAGCCATTTATCAAAAGAAAAGATTTGATATCAGCGGGAAATATATTGAAGAAGATGATTTCGTAGCGGGAGAAAGAGGAACCTTCCCGATTATCGTAAAGGAAAATGGAGTGAGCTTCGCTGTTTACTTAAATGAAGGTGCGATGGTTGGTGTATTTTTAGATCAAAGAGATGTAAGAAAAACAATCCGGGATGCTTATGCGGAAGGAAAGAACGTACTGAACACTTTTTCCTACACAGGCGCGTTTTCAGTATTTGCTGCTGTGGGAGGCGCAGTTAAAACGACAAGTGTGGATTTAGCAAACAGAAGCTTAAACAAAACCATTGAGCAGTTTAGTTTGAACGGGCTGGATCATGACTCACAGGATATAATTGTTGAAGACGTTTTCCATTACTTTAAGTTTGCGGTGAAAAAGCAGCTAACGTTTGATTTGGTTATACTGGATCCCCCAAGCTTCGCAAGGTCAAAAAAATTGGTATTCAGCGCTGAAAAGGACTACAAAAATCTTTTAAAAGAAGCTATTTCTATAACAGAAGATGAGGGGATTATCGTAGCGTCCACCAATTCCAGCTCTTTTAATATGAAAAAATTTAAAAGTTTTATTGATCAGGCATTTAAAGAGACAAACAGAAAATATCAGCTCGTTGAGGAATTTTCCCTTCCTAAGGACTTTAAAACAATAAAAGAATTCCCAGAGGGCAACTATCTTAAGGTTGTGTTTATTAAGAAGTTGCCATAGAAAAAGGCGAATGAATATCAATCCAGTAAATCAAAGGAATGGAAGTTTAAAAATAACCACATATAAATATCTCAAGGTGAACCCTACCATAAATAAAGGAGTTTTTTATGGGATATGGATTTGGATATAATGTACGAATGTTGATCATTGTAAACGATCATTTAATAACTTATAAAAATAATTGATGAATGGGGAACAAAACGATATTAGAAAGAAAAACCTGAAATCTATACAATAATAATAAAAGGGAAGGGAGAGACAAAGGCAGAATGATGGATTTAATAAAAGAGCATATAAAGACTAAAATTACCGAGTTAGACCAGCGGTTGACCAATGTGATTATCGATTTACAGGATGAAGACCTTAATTGGAGACCGAACAAAGAGAGCAATAGCATTGCAAACTTAGCCATGCATATGTCAGGCCATATCCATCAAAGGATTGGTGCAGGCATGATGAACGAGACAGATCATAGGGATCGGGATGCTGAATTTTCACAGGAGTTATACGTTGAAAAAGAAGAAATAATCGATACTGTCCATTCCTCCTTTTCACGATTTTCACAAGCTGTTGAATCTTTATCAGAAAAAGACCTGTTGAATACGCAAATCCTTAGTGGAAACAGAGTCCAATCGAATTTGGAAATCATCCTAAGATGTTTGGAACATTACTCTGAACATTTAGGCCAAATCATTTATATCGCAAAAATGAAAAAGGATGAACAATAATCCTATTCCTTTTAACAGTGTTTCCGATATGATATGGACTAAGAACGCCAAAATTTTAAAGGGGGGATCATGTTGAATCTGCATGCGCTGCGTATTTTTACGGAAGTGGCCAAATGTGGAAGTGTAACTCTTTCGGCAAAAAAGCTGTTAATCAGTCAGCCTGCTGTAACGGCTCAGATTCGGAACCTTGAAAAGGAATTTGGTTTGAAATTAATTACAGCAAAAGGTCGATCGATTCAATTAACTGAAGCCGGTGAAATACTGGCCACGTATTCAAAGCAGCTTTTTTCACTGGAGGCTGAGATTGAAAAAGAAATGCATGCTTTATTGACTGGTGCCAAAGGAAGTTTGCGGATTTGTGCAACAGACCTCCCTGGGAAAACGGTGCTTCCGAAATGGATTGTTCAATATAAGAAGTTGTATCCTTTTGTAGATATCCAGCTTTCAAAGGGGAGTTCTTCTACGGCGTTCCAGCGTTTACTGGATCACTCTGTTCAGGTGGCCTTTGTGTGCGGTGATGTTCAAGAAGCAGAGGGAATTGAATATTACACTCTCCTTGAAGATGAGCTTATTTTTATCGTTCCGAAGAATCATCAATATGAGGGGAAAGAGGTTTCATTGGAGGAACTTATGATGGAGCCTTTTGTCGTCCGTGAAAAAGGAAGCTATACAAGAAGGAAACTCTTTTCTTTATGCAGGGCAGCTGGAATGGATATCCCGCAGTCTCCAATCTGTATGGAAGGGATGAACGAATCGATTGAAGCAGTAAAAGCGGGCTATGGTGTTGCGCTTGTGCCTGCATTGGCGGTAGAAAATGAACTTTTTAAAAAAGAGCTTGGAAGGGTTTATGTCAAAGGTATTCATATAAAGCACCCCATCAAACTTTGTAAAAGAAAACAAGAAGAGCCTCTATCTTCTGCGGCAAACTTTATTTCATTTATAAAAGCGGAAGTGTCCTCAGACAAATATAGGACGGTAATAGGATGAAATCAAGGAGGATTAATCATGTTTAAATCATAAATTTATTTTATGAAATAGCTTGAAAGATATATTTGTTTTATATAAATCTCCCCATTATGCTTGAAATAATTAACATTGTTCATCTCTCATTCTTTTTGGATAGATCTTGATGATCAATGAAGGGGGAAGCATAATGGGGTTTTTACAGTTTCATAGAACGATCAAAATAAGGATAATCGAATCCTTTTTGAGCACGGCGATAGGAAGTATGGTTTTTCCCTTTATGGCCATTTATTTTTCGGGCTATTTTAGCGTGAATACAACGGGTTTATTATTATTGATAAATGGATTTATTGGAATTGCCATGAACCTTTATGGCGGTTATTTTTCAGATCGCTTTGGAAGGAAAAAACTGATTGTTGTGGCAGAACTTTTGCGTTTTTTAGCTTTCATGACGATGATGGTTTTTAATTCCCCTTGGTTTCATTCACCCCTTATTACCTTTTTGATGTTTACAATCCATACGATTTGCTCTGCACTTATTGGACCTGCGAATCAAGCCATGCTTATTGACGTCAGCAAACCGGATGAACGGAAGCTTATGTATACGATTATGTACTGGGCAAACAATATGTCCATTGCTTTAGGAGGGATTTTAGGCGGTCTCCTCTTTAAGGAGCATTTATTTGAGCTATTCATTGCCTTGTCTGCTACCTCGTTAATCGCTTTGATGTTAATCACCTTCTTCATTGAGGAAAGCTTTGTGCCCGCTAACACCAAAAAGACAACACTCCTGGGGCAATCATTCCAAATGTTTTCTAATTATCTGGCCGTTTTTCGGGATAAAATTTTTATTGTATATTTACTGGCTGGTGTGCTGATTCTGTCGATGGAGTTTCAATTGGGCAACTACATAAGCATTCGGCTTGCCAAGGAATTCCCCGAACAGAATATTCTTGGGTTAAGTATTGATGGCATTGGAATAACGGGAATATTGAGAGCAGAAAATACCATTCTTGTTGTTATATTTGCACTATTTATAACAAAAATGATTTCACGATTTAATGATCGATATTTGCTATTTGCGAGTTGGTCTATATTTGTAGGGGCGTATGCTGTCATTTCATATACTAATCACCTTTGGCTTTTATTTATTACCATGTTTGTGGCCTCAATTGCCGAGTTGACGCGTGTACCTATTGAACAAAGTTACTTAGCTAATCTTCCTCCTGACCATTCCCGCAGTTCATATTTGGCATTGAGCGAAATGAGGCATAACTTATCTCGTTTGATTTGCTCAATCACCGTAGCTGCCAGTGCATTCCTTTCAAATTTCGAAACGACTATCTTAATAACAAGTTTTGGCGGGATCGGCATATTGATGCTCTTGTTTATAGCTCCTGCTCTAGAACAGAGAGTACGAGGGAAGCTGGCAGAAAAAGAGGAAGTATCCGATTCAGCCTAGGATGGAAGGGATCAAAAGCAGACCCTGATTTAGGTTTATCACGCTGAACGGGATCATGAATGTAATGGTTTCGATTGTTTTTCTTGTGTATTTAAGATAGCAGGCTATAGATTGAGAATAACAGTTTAAAGAGGGATTGTTGGAATGATCGGAAAAGAGGAGAGCTTCTCCTCTTTTTCTTCCGCTTGAAGGGATAAAAATGCAAGAGGGGGAATCCGGAAATAGATAGATTCATTTTAACCCGTCATGGAAGGGATATTATTACATCGTGTAGAAGAGTTACGGATGAGGACAAATGAAAAGGATGTGATTGGGATGAAAGCAGTTATTTTTGACTTTGATGGTACACTTGCTGATACATTGCCAGTGTGTTTCCTGGCATTTGAATCCGTGTTTGAAAAATATGATAATCGCACGGTTACAGCAGAAGAAATCAAGGCAATGTTTGGTCCCTCCGAGACGGGTATTATCCGTGAAAATCTAAAGAATAGGAATTATGACAAAGCCATTGAGTTGTATTATGACATCTATAACGAGCGACATGAATCTACTGTCCAGAATAATGAAGAAATAAATACATTACTTGGATATTTAAAGACAGGTGGATACAAGCTTGGCATCGTGACTGGAAAAGCAAGAAGAAGTCTCGATATCTCTTTGGAACATCTTGGCTTAAATAACTTTTTTGATGTCATTGTTACTGGCGATGATGTGGAGTTCCCAAAACCTCATCCCGAGGGAATAAATAAAGCATTAGAATATCTAAACTTATCACCGAATGAGGCGGTTTTCCTGGGGGACAGCGACGCCGACATAATGGCAGGTAAACAAGCAAATGTACACACAATCGGAGTACATTGGTTACCGAATTACCAGACAATAGAGTTTAGTATTCAACCAGATGGAGTATTCAGTCATGTAAATGAATTCTTATCGTCCATTCCTAAGATGAAACGTATTTGAAACTTGATTAGCTGCCCAACCAGGCGGCTTTCTTTACGAAGTAAGCTTTTCTAATGGATAAGAGTTGGAGGGGCAGGCTAAGTTTAAGGGAGAGCTAAATAGGAACGGAGGGAAAGAGTTGGCGATAACTTACACTTACTTTAATGAACTGCCTGAAAATGACGTATTAGAGGGCATTATCGAGCTGCATACAAATACTTTTGGCCTTTCCGACGACTTGGAAGGAAGGATGAAAGAAAAACCTAAACTTCGAATTGACGTTGCACTTGAAGGGGGAAAAGTAGTTGGATATAAGATCGGATACGCATTGAATCGTGAGAAGTTTTATAGCTGGCTAGGGGGAGTGGATGCTGGATACAGGAATCAAGGCATTGCTTCCATGTTAATGGGGCAGCAGCACCGGCACGCAAAAGACAGCGGGTACAAAGCAGTCCAGACACAAACGAAAAATAAGTGGCGCGGTATGCTGCTATTGAATATCAAGAGTGGCTTCGACATCATTGGTACCTATACTGATCACGAAGGAGAACCGAAAATCATCCTTGAGAAAAAGATGATATGATCAGCACAATAAAGAGCCTGTCCATCGACTGACCATAAATCAGGATTCGAATCGATAAAACCCGGTGGGTGACAGGCATTTTGATTATATAGCCTTGGCAGCCTGTGCAAAAGCGGAAGGATCTAGGCAGCTATCAATCGGTGAACCGTGCCATCAGCAGGGCAATGCAGTTGCTATAGGCTGGCATTTAAGGCGTATCATAAGATGTAACGAAATGATAACATTAAAATTAAGGAGTGCTGGTGTATGGTACTTGGTATTGCTCTTGCAATCGCAGCAATCATAGGCCTTATCTATGGAATAATGAACAAAAATAAACCTTTAGGGGTCCTTTCCGCAATTGTTTTGATTTTGATTATTGCGGTATGGATATATTTCTATAATAATCCTTATTGAGTCCAGGTTTGAATTGTCGTAGGGATGGATCGTAATGTAAGATCTATCCCTATTTTTAATCCTTCGAAAATGAACGAGGAACAGATATCATTACATTTCACTATGAAACAATGAATCCCAGTGGATAATCAAGTTATTCAGAACGAATCAGATGAATGAAGGCCTCAACGCTTCTTTTGCTTTTCATGACGGGAGAGAACACATAGGAAAAAGTCCGCGTGAATGATTGGTTTTTTAAACGGACCAATGATAGTTCCCCATATTGTACTTCCCTCTCTATAGCACTATGGGAGAGCAGTGATAGTCCCACTCCTTGAATAACGCTTTCCTTTATTCCCTGATTACTGCTGATCGTGAGGAGCGATTTCACTTTTAAACCATTTGACCGAATGACATGATTTAAATATTCACGTGTTCCCGAACCTTCCTCTCTAGTTATCCACGTATGATTCTGAAGATCATCGAATGTAATGTCTCCCCTGAAATGACCAGGGGCAGAAATAATAAACAGCTCATCTTGCATAAAAGGATGGATGGACAATTCCTTGTCATTTGTCTGCCCCTCGATTAAACCAATGTCTACTTGAAACAGGCGGACATTTTGAACGATTTCTTCGGTGTTTCCAATTATTACTTTTAGTTTAAGTAAGGGAAATTCTTTTTGCAGCTTGAATAGGAAGGATGGCAATATGTACTCGCCGATTGTAAAACTTGCCCCGATTACTAATTCTCCTTGCACCGAATGATGGTGCTCCAAAATTTCTTCTTTTGTTTGTTCATAAATGGAAATTATTTGTTTCGCGCGATTGTACAAGATTTCCCCGGTCGGCGTGATTTGAACATGTTTGGGAGAACGTAAAAAAAGTTCCGTGTGAAATTCCTTTTCTAAATTTTTGATATGTAAACTTACACTTGGCTGCGAAATATGCAGTACCTCAGCAGCCTTTGTAAAATTCTTTAGTTCGGCAAGTGTAACAAAAGTTTTCAAAGCATCGTAGTACAAAAGAATCCTCTCCCAATCATTAATAATGTTAATAACATTAATCACTTATATGTATTTTACTAATTGTTGAGTTCTTTATAAAGTATAAGTAACAAATAGGATAGGGAAGTGACACAATTGAATACGGCAATTGGAAGAAGGTCCAAACGACCATTGACAATGGACTTTTTAAAAGGGATCGGCATTACATTCATCATCGCATTAATTGCCAGGTATTTGTCGGGCTTTCCGTTCCTGTCAATTATGGGGCAGTTAGTCATTGCCATTTTAATTGGAATGGCGTGGAGATCCATTTTGGGTCTTCAGGAGAAGATCCAGCCAGGGGTAACTTTCTCAAGTAAAAAACTGCTTAGAGTAGGAATCATCCTTTTAGGAATGAGGCTGAATTTGGCAGATATCTATCATGCGGGAACAAGTGTATTGATCATTGCTGTCATAAATATCGCGTTCGCTCTTTTAGTAGTCTATGGCTTGACTCGCTTGTTTGGTGTGGAGAAAAGACTTGGTATCCTTACTGCATGTGGAACTGCAATTTGCGGGGCAGCTGCAGTCGTTGCGATTGCTCCTCAAATAAAGGCGAAAGAAGAAGAAACAGCAGTAGGAGCGGCAACAGTTGCTGTTCTGGGAACGATTTTCACGTTAGTCTATACAGGAATATATACTGCTCTGAATTTAACTGAAAAAGGATACGGTATATTTGCCGGTGGAACACTCCATGAAATCGCGCATGTTATTGCAGCGGCGGCTGCAAGTGGGGATACTGCAGTTGACCTGGCAGTGATAGTGAAGCTTACTCGCGTAGCCTTATTAGTTCCTGTTGCCCTTATCATTGGATATATATTTCAAAGGCAAGAGAAGGAAAGCAGTGAAAAGGGAATCTCCTTATCGATCATTCCCTGGTTCATTTTAGGGTTCATTGCCATGAGCGGGATCAATACTTTAGGGATTGTTTCTGGAAGCATCGCTGCCAACACTGTGGATATAGCCTATCTATTGATAGGAATGGCCATGGCTGGACTTGGGTTAAGTGTTGAAATCAAGACCTTTAGAAGGTTGGGGATGAAAGCATTTGCGGCAGGATTCGTTGGTTCAATACTCTTATCGATTTTAGGTTACGTTCTAGTCATTCTATTTAACTTGAATTAAATAACAAGGGCAAATTAAAGAACTTTGAGCCTCAATCTCTTGAGGCTCTCGAATGTAAGGCTGGGACAGAAAGGTTCTGATTCCATCATTAAAACCATGGCAGATCGTCATAACACCCCGTTTGCTACCAGCATGGAAATAGGTCGCAAGAGACTTATTCAGTCATTTCCCAGGCTGGATTCCACACTACCTCCCACAAATGTCCGTCTGGGTCTTGGAAGTATCCGGAGTATCCTCCCCAAAAGGTATCGTGAGGGGGAACTGTAATCGTTGCTCCTGCTTTTTCAGCCTGTTCCATTACCATATCGACCTCTTGTTTATTCCCAACATTATGCCCAATCGTAAATTCAGTTGGACTTAGTGGTGTCTGATTGATACCTGTGTCATGTGCAAGATCTTTACGTTTCCAAATGGCGAGTTTCAATCCTGATTGTAAATCGAAAAATGCAACAGCACCATGCTCGAATTCTTGGCCAACTATTCCTTCTGTTGGCAGTCCAAGGCCATCCCGATAGAATTCTAAAGACCTTTCCAAATCATCTACACCTAACGTCAGAACTGAAATTCGCGGTTTCATTTTCTGCCTCCTAATGGATTTATTCCGTCACTTTTCGAATCAAATCGAATGTTTATTGAATCAATCTGGTTGCGCCGGCTTCAATGGTAATTTTACCAATATATTTGCTGATAAAAAACTGAAAATAGTAGGATTTCAGTTGGAAGAACCACTTCTTTTCTCCTTGATTCTTCAAATGGAAAGTGCGGCATCCATGGCACACGGATTGCTGTCGATCGTAAGGATAAGAGTTTCAGTTTGGTTTGGACGAGAGTGAACGTTATTGATTCGTATTTGAATAGCTGGGAATCATAAAGGTTATTTCATCATGACCAAAACAAAAGGGTGATGCCGGTCGATGGCTTTCACCCTTTTGCTTTTGGATTACCCGATATTTTTCTAAATGACTCCCTGTTCAATCATTGCATTGGCTACTTTTACGAATCCTGCGATATTGGCACCGACTGGCAGATTGCCTGGATATCCGTATTCTTCGGCAGCTTTGACGCTGTTTTGATAAATGTTTGTCATGATTTGCTGTAATTTTGCGTCCACTTCTTCGAATGTCCAGGATAAACGGGCGCTGTTTTGGGCCATTTCCAATGCTGACACAGCTACACCACCTGCGTTGGCGGCTTTTGCGGGGGCAAAGAGGACATTGTTTTTCAAAAATACACCAATGGCTTCCCGTGAGGATGGCATATTCGCTCCTTCACCAATCGCTTTCACTCCATTGGCAACCAGGATCTCTGCTGATGCTCCACCCAATTCGTTTTGCGTTGCGCATGGCAGGGCGATGTCGCATGGGACGGACCAAATCTTTGAGCATCCTTCGACGTATTTTG
The DNA here is from genome assembly GCF_017912555.1 of Bacillus sp. REN3. GTDB lineage: Bacteria > Bacillota > Bacilli > Bacillales > Cytobacillaceae > Mesobacillus. The sequence goes on from NZ_JAERSD010000003.1 coordinate 11,246, forward strand.
CCTGAGGATGTTCTTTTACATATTCACAGATCCTTTTTCTTTCGACTTCTTTCAGCTGTTTTAATGTATCTAGGTCGATGCCGTTTGGATCATAAACATAGCCGTCAGAATCGCTGCAGGCCACAACTTTGGCCCCTAACTGCGCAGCTTTTTCAATCGCATAGATGGAAACATTGCCCGATCCGGATACAACGACTGTGCTGCCTTCAAAGCTAAGTCCGTTATCCTTGAGCATTTCTTGCACAAAATAGACTGTGCCATAGCCTGTCGCTTCGGTCCGGGTTAAGCTTCCGCCGTACCCAAGCCCTTTTCCAGTCAGGACCCCGGCTTCATAACCTCCACGGATCCTCTTATACTGTCCAAACATATACCCGATTTCCCTTTTGCCCACTCCAATATCACCAGCCGGGACGTCCATATCAGGTCCGATGTGCCTGCTGAGCTCTGTCATGAAGCTTTGAGTGAATCTCATGATTTCCCCGTCGGATTTCCCTTTCGGATCGAAATCGGCGCCGCCCTTGCCTCCGCCAATTGGCTGGCATGTGAGGGCATTTTTGAAAATCTGCTCAAAGCCCAGGAATTTGATGATGCTGGCATTTACGGAAGGATGGAATCGCAAGCCGCCTTTGTATGGACCGAGTGCGCTGTTGAATTGTACGCGGAATCCGCGATTCACCTGGACTTTTCCTTGGTCATCCACCCAAGGGACCCTGAAGGTAATGAGCCTTTCCGGTTCCACAATTCTTTCAAGTATACTATGATCCTTGTATTCTGGGTGTTTTGCAATGACAGGTATAAGCGATTCGAAAATTTCTTTAACGACCTGATGGAATTCACTTTCGTCAGGGTTCCGCATTTTCACCATTTCAAATACTTCATTTACATAATCCATCGCCATTTTTGTCCCCGCTTCTTCACGTTCTAGTAATGTAGTCATGCTGTTATTACCCCCCTTTATTGATAAAACTGAATATATGGAAAATTAATGAGATAGCATATGTAGGCTTTAATGCTTTAATAATTGTAAGATTCCCTAATTTTATAATTGAAAAACAATCTAAACAATATGAAAATTAGATTATAATAATGCCAATATGAGATGAATGGAGCGAGGGGGAGAGAAATTGGAATTAAGACAGATACAATATTTCATTGAAGTAGCGAAGAGGGAACATGTGACAGAAGCTGCTTTGGCGCTGCATGTGGCACAATCTGCGGTGAGTCGGCAGATTTTCAATCTGGAGGCGGAACTGGGGGTGAATCTTTTTATTCGGGAAGGAAGAAATGTGAAATTAACGCAAATTGGGAAAATGTTTCTTGAACAGATGGAAGAAGCGATGAAGGTCATCGATAACGCAAGACGGGAAATCCAGGAATATTTGGATCCGGAGCATGGCAGGATCCGGATCGGCTATCCAAGCAGCCTTGCTGCCTATACACTGCCTGCTGTCATTTCTGCCTTTCGCAAACGCTATCCTCACGTGAAGTTTGAACTGAAACAGAGTTCCTACCACGATCTGATTAATGGAGTGGTAAAGGGAGATATCGATATGGCATTGCTTGGTCCGCTGCCTAAGCATGAGAAGAAGGTTAAAGGGGTCATTTTATTTACGGAAAACATTGTTGCATTGCTTCCGGATAGCCATCCTCTTGCGGATAAACCAATACTGAACCTGAATCAATTGAAAGATGATTCATTCATCTTGTTTCCAAAAGGGTTCATCCTACGCGAAATAGTCGATCAAGCTTGCAGCCAGCTTGGTTTCCATCCTGCTGTGTCGTTTGAAGGGGATGACATTGATGCGATCAAAGGCTTGGTCTCTGCTGGTTTGGGTGTGACGCTTATTCCAGAAGCTACGCTGGTTGACAGCCTGCCGCGCTCAACAGTAAGGATTCCTGTAACCCAGCCCCAGGTGACCCGTACGGTCGGTGTCATCATTCCCAGCGAACGCCAGCTGCTGCCGACAGAGAAACTCTTCTATGAGTTTATTCTCGAATTTTTTGCCATGCTGAATAAGTTTCAAAATTAAAGGTTGGCCTTATTTATACGCCAGCATAATTGGATGCGTGCTGATTGAAACAAGATCTGTGAAATGATCCAGAAGAATGGCTCTGTATCAAAAAATCTTTCTCGCTAAAAAGGGGGGAACTTCCAGAAACTATGCTTTTGGAAGTTCCCTCTTTACCTTGCCTTAATAGTGAAACTGGGAAAGAGTAAGCAAATGAATACGGGACCTCGAGGATAGGGACCCAATCATTGATCCTCAAGGCTTGTGAAAGGAGAATGGAATTTTAACACTATCTTGCAATACAAGATAGGTGGTTGTATAATAACCATATATCATGTATAACAAGGTATTCTTTGTTTGTTTGTCTTGTATAACAAGGTATTGGAAGGAGTTAATTCTATGGCAGATACAACTCAAATGCTAAAAGGAATTTTAGATGGATGTCTTTTAGCAATCATCAAAGATGGGGAAATCTACGGGTACGAATTAGCGGCAAGGCTTGAGTCTTATGGATTTCACTCGTTTAGTGAAGGCACCATTTATCCATTGCTGCTTCGAATGCAAAAGGAAGGATTCATTAGTGCTACTTTAAGGAAGTCAACTGCAGGACCTAAAAGAAAATACTATTCGCTAACTGAAAAAGGAGAACATGAGCTGAAGTTATTCATCGAACGCTGGGAGCAGTTAAGTTTTACGGTTAATAATGTGTTGAATAAAAGTGAGGTGTAATAAGGGATGCTAACAAAAGAATCACAACAATTCCTGGCAGAACTTCGATTGTATTTAGTTTCCAAAGGAAAGAATGACAAAGAAATAAATGAAATTGCAGAAGAGCTTGAAGTCCATTTACTTGAAGCGGAGGCGGATGGGAAGGATGTAAAACATATAATTGGGGAAAGTCCTGATCAATATATGAGGAGTATCGGGGAATCAATGAAAACCGACTATCGCCAATTTGCAGGATTAGTACCAATGATGATCCTTTTATTGGCCTCCTATTTCAGCATTGGACCCGCAATCGAAGGTGAGTTTTCATTGTCGGAAGGTATTCTATTGATAGCATCCATTGCGGGATTGATCGGAATCTTGATATATAGCTGCCTGTTATTCAAAATATTGCCTAAATTCCTGCAGTCAAAATGGAGTTACGCCCTGGTCATTGGCACAAGTTTTTTCGTTACTGGAATAGGGGTTGTCGTTCTACTCTGGTATAGAGAGCAAGGTTTTAAGCCCTTTTATGTGGCGACGCCATTTCAAAATAACTTGATCATCTTGATTTGTATTGTCATTTTTATTGCTTCTGCACTCTATACAAGAACCTGGTTTACCATTTTAGTTCCATTGTTTATATCGTTGGGACCTCTTGCGAATCGATTGATTCCAGAAGATATCAATAAAAATCCAACCTATATTTTTTATACAATCCTGCTGCTCTCAGGGATTGCTGTGATTGTTATTTTCTTTGCAATAAGAAAGATGGCAAAACGTAAGCAGCGCCTCCTTTAAGATGATTCCGGCTGCCATTCCAGGCGGAAAAAGCTTCATTTTAGGTTTTTCTAACTGGATAAAAATCTGCTAAATAAAAAGGCCCATACATCCTTGGCTGGAACACCGTATATTCAATAAATTGTGATTAATTAGACAAAGTGTTATACTATTTATATATAATTTGAATATTCTATCCTAGTTCCAACATCACAGTTTTATCTAAAAAAGACATTAAAAACTTTGGAGGTCGATTTTATCATGGGAAAACTGGATGGTAAAGTAGCGTTTATTACGGGTGCTGCATCAGGAATGGGACAAGCCCAAGCAGAACTCTTCGCAAAAGAAGGTGCGAAGGTAATTGCAGCCGATCTCAACTTTGAAGGTGTGACCAGAGTTACTGAAAATCTTGCATCTCAAAATCTTGATGTTTTCGGTGTTGAGATCGATGTGGGAAATCTTGATAGTGTCAAGGCTGCTGTTAAAGCCGGTTTAGACAAGTATGGTAAAATTGATATTTTGAGTAATACTGCAGGTATCCTGGACGCATATGCGCCCACTCTTGAAACGTCCGAAGAGTTATGGGATAGAATTATGAATGTCAACCTCAAAGGCGTTTATCGTGTAACAAATCAAGTTCTTCCTCAAATGATAGAGAGAGGAAAAGGGACTGTCATTAACATTGCTTCGATTGCTGCTTTTGTTGCTGGAGGCGGCGGTGCGGCGTATACTGCTGCTAAACATGGTATCGCTGGATATACGAAACAATTATCTTTTGATTACGGACATAAGGGAATCAAAGTAAACGCAATAGCTCCAGGTGCTATTGAGACTGGTATGACTAAACAAATATTTGAAGAAGGATCGGCAGAGGTGATGGAAGCAGTTAATTCTGTTCCTGCAGGCAGATATGGCCAACCTGAGGAAGTTGCACAGCTAGCTCTGTTTTTGGCGAGTGAAGATTCAGACTTTATCCATGGGGCTATAATGCCGATTGACGGCGGCTGGCTGGTTAAATAGACAATGCTATAGGCTGGACCCTATTATGGATAATGGGAATGTCTGCCTGTTTTCCAGCTGGAATGTCTGCCCATTCTGAAACTGGCGACTTTACTTAGGATTCTGTTTTATGATTTTCAGCCAATCAAAACTAAAGCATGAATTGTAAAGAGCGAGGTCCGCATGTTTCCGTGGGCCTCGCTCTTTTTGCCGGATGAGGTTCTTTCCTAGATGCTATATTTCGATTCCATTCCAGGACTTGAGTGGGCACCGAGTGTGGCAATACTGGTGGCGATCAGGAATTGGGCGGTGTAATAAGTTCCCATGATCAGCGCATCCGAATAAGAAATGTCAGAGACAAACAAATTCCAGGATAAAATGGAATCGGAAATGACGAACAGGATGCTGCCGATACTTGCCCACTTGTTTCCTGTCAAGATGGAAGACAGGGCCATCAGGGAAATGATCAGTATATAGGCTATAACAGGGATCATCAGCGCATCATTTCCGCTGTTCAGCAGGGAAGCAAGCAATTGGCGGCCAAAGAATAGGGTGTAAAGGGCTATAGGGATTATGGAAGCCAGGCGGATCATGCTGCTGCGGGATGACTTGAAAAAACCGCTGAGATAAAAAAGATGGCCAATCAGAAACGCTCCGAGCCCAGCAATAAAGGAGACAGCAATAAACGCATCCCCTAGCATACAGAAAAAGAGGCCAATGAGGATGAGGCGCCTGGCGGCGGATGGTTTCACAGCCAGCCGGCGATAGGCATAGAGGATGATCAGCATCATCGGAAGCAATTTGAAGATGATTTTTAATGCCAGCGGCTCTTCAGGAATGAAAAATATGTATAAAATAGCCGTTAGTCCAATCAAGAAAGGCAGCAGCGATTTTTTCAAGCTTAATCCCACCTTGTGTCCAGATTTTTTGATGCACCTCCCTGTCTAAACATTTCAGGATAGCGATTCATACAGTCGTCTTCCGAAGCTATCTTGATGAATGTTCCATCCTTGTTTGGACAGGTATACTAACAGTATAAAATAATCCGAATGTTCAATCCATACCTTTCCAATTCAATTCCACAGTGGGGCGTTCAAACTTCAGTTGGGATTGGCATTACAAAAGTGTTGTTAAGAATCTTTCGGAATGGTCGCTAGGAGGGGAGGGAGGAGGTAAAAAAGTTTTAAAAACGAGCCACAGAAAATGAAACGGCCGGATGGGAAGATTAGACCCTATGTTCTCTCCTTCGATGTTCCATGTGAAACATTTTCCTGAAGGAAGAAGAACAGCTTGCGGGGGCAGCAAGCTGTTCCATTTTTCAAAAATCACGTCACTGCCTTCAATCCCATGACGCCAATGATGATGGCAATCATGCTGATGATTCTCAGGGGGTTTTTCGCCTCTCCGAAGAAAATGATATTGACGAGTACGGCACCAACTGTACCAATGCCAATCCATACGACATAGGCGATGCTTAACTGCAAATAATTGAATGAGGCATATAAAAGAGCGAATGACAATCCAAAACCGCCTACATACAAGATAAAATCACGGATTGTTTTCTTCTGGCTGTAAAAACGCAATCCAATGACACCGACAATTTCGGCTACCGATGCGGAAAAAACAAGTAGCCAACCCATTATGCATGAACTCCTTTCTCTTTCCCTTCACTTCCTGGATTGTTATCGGCGAGCTTAAGTCCGATTACCCCAAGCAATAAAATAAACATGAAAACAGCTTTCAGCATATTGAATTCCCCGCCAAAAATGAAAATATCCATCAAGGTCGTGCCAATGGTACCGATGCCCGCAAAAATGGCGTAAACCGTTCCAGTAGGCAAGTTCCTGCAAGCTTTTGATAAAAAATGAAAGTCGGTGGCGATCATGAGGACGATGATGATCCAGTGCCACCATGTATTGGCGACATTGAAGCCGTAAATCCAAAACAATTCGAACAGGCTTGTCAGGCCAACGTAAATCCAATCTTTTTGCATAGCGAAAATCCTTTCTTGTTGATTATCATGACTGACAATCAGTCATTTCTTGAATGAAATAAAACGCCACTTATGAGTGACGCAAACCGAGTGCATGATGTAAAAAATCGAGGAGTTCCCGTTTTTGAAGCCTGATGGCTTCTTCTTCACTATCATCGTACAAGTAAATTTGTTCAGCCGCAGATTCCACCAAACCAATGATTAGTTTTGAAGAACGCATTGTATTCAAAGAAGGGCGGATCGTTCCTTGCTGCTGTGCCTCTGATAGGAACTGGTTCATCCACTTATAATACGGAGCATAGATCCTTTCCCATTCTTTCATATGCTCTGTCTGGGTGATGCCGGCGTAAATGAGCGCGAATACATCACGGTATTGTTCGGTCAAAGAAAAAACAATGTCGACTACTTTTTCGAGCTGCTGTTCAAATGGGAGTCCAACCGGGACACCGTCTTCAATTGTTTCAATGATTTTCTCGACCATCACTTTTGCGATAGCCGGAAATACAGACAGGCGGGATGGGAAATAAAGATAAAATGTGCCTTGTGCGATGCCGGCAGCCTTTACGATATCGGAGACTTTTGTCTTTTCGATTCCCTTTTCACAAAACACCTCAATAGCGGCTTGAATGATTTTTTCTTCCTTAGACATTTGACCTTCCTCACTTTTTGACTGCTTAGTGAGTATGTTACAGAACGAAGGGATAAAAGTCAAAGGAAAATGACTGAATGTCAGTCACTCTTCTTCCTGCTCCATGCTTTTAAGCAAATCCAGGGCATTCCTGAAGAAATGCCCTGGATTTTTTCGGAAAGCCTGCCCTTTGATCATCTCTTACCGGAACTTAGTCTGAAATTGTTTCACGATAGCATCTGTGATGGCGTCTGACATGCCGATGGCCTGTTTCTGTATTTCATCATACACTTGGATATCCTTTTGATAATCCATGTTGATCATTAAGACAGCCTCTGTTTTTGTTAAATCTAAATGTTTGTAGAACATTTTCCGGACCTCTTCAACGGTTAGGAACGGATTTATCTTCCCAAGGAATACTGAGATCTTGTCGGCATTGGCATACCATTTTCTCTCCGCTTCCGCTGCTGCCTGCTGATTCCCGGCGAGAGCAGCTTTCACCAGCTCAGCAGCCAATGTGAGATGCTCCCTTATTAAGCTGGCATACATGTCACCCAACTCATTTCCATACCATGGTTTCAGGACATCCCCCATGTCTGTGGCATTTTGGAGCAGGCGTGTGACCACAGGATCGACATCAGGCAATTTAAAGGTCAAACTGATGATGGTCATCCTTGTCCAGGCGATATGCTGTTCCCATAAACCGCGCATATCACTTTTCAATTCAACTTCTTGCGAGGTGATGCATTTAGTGGATCTGGCTTCTGTTTTTAGCGGGATGGCAATCCTTTGGCCGACATAAAGGCAGTTTGGATCCATTCCCGGATTAAGGGCGAAAATGTCGTGCAAGGAAATCCCGAATCTCTGGGCCAGCTGCCAGACGCTGTCACCTGGTTGGACAGAATAGGGATGTATGCTTAGTGGATGGTTTGTCATTCTCTTCACTCCTCAATTTCTCTGCTAATGACACATTATTCAGCTTTGCGATTTGGGTGAGGATAGAACGGGATCTGGCCGTTAATGATTCAAACCGGCTAATGACGTATGGGGTAGACCCAAGGAATAAAGGAGGGCTGTTTTTGGGCATGGCCAAAGAAAAGGGAAGCGTCCGAAATGATGGGGAAGGTTCTGGACCCTCACTGACTAGGAAGACACGACAATTTTTCCTTGAAAAAGGAATATTGTGTAGGTGCGAACAATTTTTGGCATACTTTGCCGAATATCCATCTTTTTGATGGAAGGTTCTTTTTTCCAAAACTAGCGGAGGTGAAATCCCGGTAAATCATGTCCCCCATATGCTGCAGTGCATACCCTATTTTTTACCATAAGTAAAAGGCTTAGAATTAGTACATTTTACTAGATATTTTGGGCAATTAATCATTATAATAGAATATAGTATGGTAATGGTAGAAATCAAAAAAGGTGTGCCTAGGTAGCGCCCCTTGCTTTTTATGACACCTAAGCAGGAGCCTACTCCTTTTTGCAAATTTAGGGGATAAGGATGGTTATAATGAGCAGCGTACAGGAAAAAACAGACGTTATATTAATTGGTGCCGGTATCATGAGTGCGACTTTGGGGTCCTTATTGAAGCAATTAGCGCCAGAATGGGATATCAAAGTGTTCGAGAAGCTCGCTGGCCCAGGAGAGGAAAGCTCGAATGAGTGGAATAATGCGGGGACTGGCCATTCTGCACTTTGCGAGCTGAACTACACAAAAGAAAAACCGGACGGATCTATAGATGTTAGGAAAGCGATAACAATCAATGAACAGTTCCAACTATCAAGACAGTTTTGGTCTTATCTTGTAAAGAGCAAACTGATTCACAACCCTCAGGAATTCATCAGGCCAATCCCGCATATGAGCTTGGTGCAGGGTGAACAAAATGTTGAGTTTTTGAAAAAACGTTTTAAAGCGCTTTCAACTAATCCTCTGTTCGAGGGGATGGAATATACCGAAGATCCTGTGAAACTGAAAGAATGGATTCCGTTGGTCATGGAAGGCCGTACTTCCGATGAACCGATTGCGGCAACAAAAATTGAATCTGGAACGGATGTCAACTTTGGCGCATTGACACGCACGTTGTTTGATCATTTGAAGGATCAAAACGTCCAGATTAACTATAAGCACAGTGTCAACGATATCAAACGCACAAGCGATGGATTATGGGAAGTGAAGGTGCGAGACCTCGATGGCGGTAAAATCGAGTATCATACTGCGAAATTCGTCTTTATCGGCGGCGGGGGCGGAAGCCTGCCTTTACTGCAAAAAACCGGCATTCCTGAATCGAAGCATATTGGCGGATTCCCGGTAAGCGGACTCTTCATGGTATGCAACAACCCTGAAGTGGTAGAGCAGCATCATGGAAAAGTATACGGCAAAGCGAAGGTTGGTGCTCCGCCAATGTCTGTGCCGCACCTTGATACAAGATACATCGATGGCAGGAAAGCCCTTCTGTTCGGACCGTTCGCCGGGTTCTCGCCAAAGTTCTTGAAAACAGGTTCGAATATGGATTTGATTACGTCTGTAAAACCGGACAACGTCATCACCATGCTTGCGGCAGGGGTAAAAGAGATGGCATTGACAAAATACCTGATCGAGCAGCTGATGCTATCACACGAAAAGCGGATGGAGGAATTGCGTGAGTTCATCCCGAACGCCAAAAGCGAGGATTGGGATACAGTAGTAGCCGGCCAGCGTGTGCAAGTGATCAAAGATACCGAAGCCGGCGGCAAAGGTACACTCCAATTTGGAACGGAAGTCGTCAGTGCAGCGGACGGTTCGATCGCCGCATTGCTCGGCGCATCTCCGGGTGCATCTACTGCTGTCCATGTCATGCTGGAGGTATTGGAAAAATGTTTCCCAGAGCGGATGTTTGAATGGAAATCGAAAATCAATGAAATGATCCCATCCTATGGCGTTTCATTAGTGGAAAATCCGGAGCTTTTCCAGGAAATCCATTCTTCCACTGCACAGACGCTTGGTCTGGAGGAAAAAGCACCGGCATACAGTTAATCCTTTGGATCCAGGAAAGGAAAACGCTAAGCAGCCTTTTCACCAATGAGCTATGATTCCTCGGAACCTTTGATCTGATTCGGGATCGAAGGTTCTTTTTCTGTCGGCAAAAATGATTTGATGGAGAATGAGAGAAGCTGTCCCTTGAGGTATGGGACAGCTTCTTTGCTCATTGGCGCGGAAATTTTATTTTTTCAAGGAATTGAGGAACAGCAACATGAAAAAGGAAATCCCGACCATGCTTGCTGCCAGGAGGGAGGCAGTCCCCATATCCCCTGAATCGATGGCAACATAAATCGCCGTAGGCGCAGTCTGGGTTTTGCCAGGAATATTCCCCGCGAACATGAGGGTGGCTCCGAATTCACCTAAAGCCCGCGCAAAACTTAAAATGCTTCCTGAGATCAACGATTTGCCTGCAAGGGGTACAGATACGGCAAGGAACACACGCCATTCATTTGCGCCATCCACGCGCGCGGCATTTTCGATATCCGCATCAATTGCTTCGAATCCGGTCTTGGAGGACTGATACATAAGCGGGAAGGCGACAACGGTGGAAGCAATGACAGCTGCCCATGGCGTGAACATCACAGGCTGATGGAAGAGCCACTCGATGAATTGCCCTACAGGACTGCTGCTCCCAAACAGGATAATCAATAAAAAGCCAACAACAGTGGGAGGCAAAACCAAAGGCAATAGAAAGATGGTTTCTGCGATGGCTTTGCCTTTGAAGCTTCGATTGGCCATGGCCTTGCCCAGCCAGACCCCGATGACCAGGACGAAGAGACAGGATAATGAAGCGACCTCGACCGACAGTCTGATGGGGGACCAGAAGTCAGTAGACATGTCACTCCTTTAGTCCTTTGAATCCAAACTTTTCAAAGGTCGCCATCGATTTTTCATTTTGAAGATACTCATAGAATAACTGGGCTTCTTCCATCTGTTTACTGTTCTTGACGATTCCTGCTGGATAGATGATGGGGCCGTGGCTGTCTTTGTCCGCAGTCTCGACAATCTTCACTTTTTGGGAACCTTGGGCATCGGTTTTATATACGACGCCCGCATCGACATTGCCGGTTTCCACGTATGTAAGGACTTGGCGGACATCCTTCGCATAAACCGTTTTGCTTTCGATTGCTTTCCATAAATCCAGATGATCGAATGTCTCCTTCGCATACTTGCCCGCCGGGACAGCTTCCGGGGTGCCAATGGAAATTTTATCTGCTTTGGCCAGGTCTTTAAAACCATTGATCCCTTTATCTCCATCTTTAGGAACAACAAGGACAATCTCATTGCCAACGAGGTCGATTTGATTATTTTTATCTATGAAGCCATCAGCGACTAATTGATCGAATTTGTCCTCGGCTGCTGACAGGAAAAGATCGACTGGAGCGCCTTGGGCGATTTGTTGTTGAAGGGCTCCCGATCCGCCGAAATTGTAATGGATCTTTATGTTTGGATGCTTCTTGTTGAAGTCAGCCGTGATGTCGGACAACGCATCCTTCAGGCTTGCAGCAGCGGAAACAGTCAATTCTGCCTCCTTGGCAGGCCCCTTCTCCTGTTCTTTGTTTGAACAGCCAACCGTCATGGCTGATAGGATCATGATGGTGATGAATAGAAAACAAATCTTTCTCATTTTCATCCTCCTGAAATATAATATGTTATATCTAATTATAATTGATTATAACTAATTATAACGTGTTATAAAGTTAAAAATATCACATCTAAATGTCAATGTTTTATTGGAGATTATGGGATAGAATTGAGGATGGAGGGATGCAATCATGCCAAAAGAGCTTTCCTATACGATTGAAGAAGTATCACAGCTGTTGAAAGTATCAAAATTGACCATATACGATCTTGTCAAAAAAGGCGAGCTTCCAGTATTCCGGGTGGGAAGGCAAATGAGGATGCATGCCAGAGATCTGGATCAATATATTAACAATCATAAAACGGCCGGTTCGCATGTTCCAGTCATCGAAGAACCTGCTCAGCCTGCCAGCAAGGAACCGTCACGGCTGGTCATCAGCGGCCAGGACATGGTTTTGGATATACTTGGGAAATATTTGGAGAAGGATCATCCATTCAAGGCATTGAGGTCGCATGCCGGAAGCTTGAACGGCTTGATTTCCATGTATAACGGCGAGTGCGATATCGTCAGCCTCCATATGTTTGACGGGGATACAGGCGAATACAATCTTCCCTATATCAAAAAAATATTGGTTGGGTATCCATATATTTTAATGAACCTGCTGTTGAGAAAAGCAGGCCTCTACGTCAAAGCTGGAAATCCGCTGAACATCCAATCGTGGACTGATTTGGCGAGGGAAGATGTTTCGATCGTCAACCGGGAAAAAGGTTCAGGCGCAAGGATTCTGCTCGATGAACAGTTGAGGATCCATGACGTCCCTTCAAGCCAAGTCCAGGGATATCATCAAGAGGAAAGCAATCATCTAAGCGTAGCCTCTGCTATTTTTGCAGGCAAGGCGGATGTGGGCGTGGGAATTGAAAAGGCAGCCAAGGTTGTTGGTGTCGATTTTATCCCGCTTATAACGGAGCATTATGACATAGTCGTCATCAAAAAACAGGAAAATGAAAAGTTCATCCGTGCTGTAAAACAGATTTTGACATCCGGGCAGTTCCAATCAGAAATCAACGCCATTGGCGACTATGATACTTCCCAGACGGGAAAGGTCATTCATGAAACTTTTTAAGGATTTTGTCGATACAATCCGGGTAGTACCTTCGGTTTATCTTTATAGAAAGCATATAAAGTTGATTGACTTTATTGAAAAGCGTGTGTAGAGTAAATAGTAAATTAATAGGAAGACCACTAGGGGAGCCATTGAATGGCTGAGACAGGAAGGATCCTGGACCCTTTGAACCTGATCTAGTTCATACTAGCGTAGGAAAGTGGAGTCTGTGCATGGGTATATGATTGACGATTATTCTGCCGCTCCATTTTTGGGGCGGTTTTTTCATTTTAACGGAAGGGCCGCTCCATTCAGTGTCTTCCCATCTTAACAAATGAGGAGGAATCACGATGAGTTTTTCAGCAGAACTAAGGAAAGAAGCCGACCCGATTTTCCAGGCGATTTTCGAGCATCCGTTTGTACAGGGGATAGCCAAAGGAGATTTAACAAGGGAACAATTGATCCACTATGTGAAACAGGACTTTGAGTATTTGAATTCATTCATCAGAATTTATGGAATAGCGATTTCAAAGTGTGAGAGTCGGGATGATATGGAACTGTTCAACCAGCAGATTTCCTTTATCATCAACAGCGAAACGCACCCCCATCATAATTTTTGCCAGGTTGCGGGGGTTCGATTTGAAGAATTACAGGGCTATCCATTATCCCCATCGGCCCACCAGTATATCCGCCATATGCTTACCGTTGCGCACGAAGGAACCCTGGGTGAAATTTTAGCGGTCTTATTGCCATGCCCCTGGACCTATTGGGAAATCGGAAAAAAGATATTAAGTGAAGTGAAGATAGAGAGCATCCATCCATTTTTCGACTGGATCTGTTTTTATGGGAATCGCACGGACTCGATCACAATCAACTATTGTGAGCGTCTTGATCAGTGGGCCCTGGATGCGACAGAGAAAGAAAAGGAAAAGATGAAAGAACATTTCTTATTAAGCTGCCAGCTTGAATACATGTTTTGGGATATGGCGTATAGACTCGAGGATTGGCCAGTGAACATGGAGGTCGTGCGCTGATGAACTGGAAGATGAATGAAGTAGTCCTGGCCGTGATCCTGTCTGTGGCTTGCGGAGTGATCTATTTAGGCTGGTCTACGCTTTGGATCCCGATTTCCGCTCTTGTCGGCCCGGTGGGTGCAGGCTTTATGTTTGGCATTTGGGTGATTGCCAGTCCAATCGTAGCCTATATTATCCGCAAACCTGGAGCAGCACTTATCGCAGAAGTAGTCGCGGCAGCCGTAGAGCTTTTGACTGGCAGCCACTTTGGATTATCTGCACTTTTGATTGGCGTTTTCCAGGGGATTGGTTCAGAAATCGCATTCGCCCTATTCAGGTATAAACAATACAACTTATTTACATTGATGCTATCCGGGGCTCTGGCGGCGGTTGGAGGGATGATATATAACCTCATCGCAAACGGGTTTGGTTACTATACGCAGGAAGTATTTTACATGACGCTGGGCATCCATGTCATAAGCGGGATCATCCTTGGCGGCTGGCTGGCGAAAGTGATCGTGGATTCACTCGCTAAAACAGGTGTGTTGGAACAATATGAAATCATGAAGGAAAAAAGGAAGAGGGAAAACATACATGCAACTGGGATGTGAAAATCTTTCAGTACGTTTTTTCAACCGTTCCGAAAAAATACTCAATAATATTTCTTTATCGATCAATAAAGGAGAGAAGGTCCTGATCCTTGGCCCAAGCGGGAGCGGGAAGTCCACGCTCATTTCTGTGCTCGCGGGCATCATCCCCGAGCATATCGAAGCAGAGGTATGCGGGAAAGTATTCAAGAATAAGAACGCTGGAGTCATGTTCCAGGATCCTGATACACAATTCTGCATGCTGCATGTGGACGAGGAAATCGCCTTCAGTCTTGAGAATCGATGTATCCCGAGAAGCGATATGGACAGCCTCATCTCTGCTTTCATGGATCAAGCAGGGCTGAAGGTCGATAAGCGGACGCCCATTGAAACACTGTCAGGAGGCATGAAACAGAGATTGGCGTTAGCCTGTTTATTAGCATTGGAGCCGGAAGTGCTATTTTTCGATGAGCCTACAGCCCAGCTGGATCCGGCTGGCCGGAAAGAGATCTTCGAGTTATTGAATCACCTTGCCGAAAAAACAAACCAGACGATGGTGTTTGTCGAACATATCCTGGATGGCTGTATTGAATGGATGGACCGGGTCATTGTCATGAACGAAACGGGAAGCATCATCGGAGATGGGAAGCCGGAGGACATCCTGAGGTACTTCCATCATGAACTTGAAGAAGCCGGGATTTGGCGCCCGAAACTCTTTCCCGAAAAATGGTCGGATGTCATCCGGAATCCTGCGCACCCTCTCTCGGTCAGGCTTTCCGAGAGGATCAAAGGGAAGCGGCAATCAGCAACAGAAGGATACAGTGACAGGGACATCGTGATCAGGACCGAGAATCTAGACATCGGCTATGGCAAGAAACCGATCGTGACCAACTTGGATATCAAGATCCACAAAGGGGAATGGGTATCCATCGTCGGGGAGAATGGCAGCGGGAAAAGCACCTTCCTGAAAAGTCTGATCCGCCTCGAACAGATAAAAAAAGGGAAGATCTACTTCCAAGGTACTGAGCTAAGAAAATGGCCGGATCGGGAATTATATGAAGAAGCAGGCTTTGTATTCCAGAATCCAGAGCTTCAATTCATCGCGAATACGGTTTTTGAAGAAATTGCTTTTGGCGGGCGGCAAAGAAATTGGCCAGAAAAGCAGATCGATACGAAAACAAACCAATTGCTCCGGGAATTCGGATTGGAGGCTCATCGCGATACCCATCCATTCACATTAAGCTTAGGGCAAAAACGGCGGTTAAGTGTGGCGACGATGCTCTTGTTTGATCAGGCTTTATTGCTGCTTGACGAACCGACATTCGGCCAGGATGAAAAAACTGCCCGGGAACTGATCAAACGTTTAAAAGAGAGACAGGAACAGGGAACGACAATAGTCATGGTTACCCATGATATGGATTTGGTGGATGATTTATCAGATCAGGTCATACTCTTCAGCAAGGGCAGGGCAGCTTATCAGGGGACGCCATATGGATTATTTTCCGACCGGAAGCTTTTGCGCGAAAGCAAGTTGATCCCGCCGCTCCATTACGAATTGCTGCATGGCCAGAAGGAGAGCGTTGTAGTATGAAGGCTAACCATTCCTTTCTTTCTGCCTTGAATCCTTCCTGCAAGCTGTTCGCCCACTTTTTGGTGATGTTTTTATTGATGGCCATATCGGATCCGAAGGTGACTTTGTTCATCTGGCTGCTTGCTGTGTCCATTGGGATTTTTTTAGGCGGATGGAGAATGACGTATCTTTTGAAAAGGCTATTGCCTTATCTGGGATTTTTTCTGCTTGTATTTTGGATGTTGGCGGCCTTTGGAAAAGGGGAAGAAACGATTTGGAAATGGGCCTGGTTCCATGTGACAGAGGAGAGTGTCAATCATGGACTCACAATCGCTTTGCGGATGCTAGGGTTTGTCACATACGGATTATTATTCACTTCCACGACTGACTTGACATCCTTCATTATGAGTCTAGTCCACCAATGCCGGCTTTCGCCTAAATGGGCATACGGACTATTGGCCGGAATCCGCTTCATCCCGTTATTCCAAACCGAACTAAGCCAGATGAAAACGGCCCATAAAATCAGGGGCTACAGGCAAAAGAACAGCTGGAAAGCATTCATGAGGTATTCGCTGCCGCTATTTACCCAGGGAATCCGGAAATCAGAACGGATTGCGGTCGCGATGGAGGCCCGGGGATTCACGGGTACAAGGGACAGGACTTATTACCAAACAACGGAAGTAGCTGCAAGGGATTGGATTTACCTGCTGTCCCTGATCCTATCCGCGCTTGGGATTGTTGTTATCCTCGGTGGATAGGGGGCGTTGTCACCAGCCGATGCCCCGCAGGCTGGAGCCTGGGAAGATCGTTTTTATAGCGCGTAATGGAAGGATACCTATCTTTATGGGTATCCTTTTACTTTTGATGCCATTTTTGCTAAAGTGCTAGTGTCATCCAATGCTTTTGGCAGTTCGGACAGGGATAAGGACATTTTCGTGCACGTAGCGGTTATTCCTGTTCACGCCGGGAAAGGGGGTTCGTAATGGATATTTTTCTGTTCATTGTGATCATTTTGGCAGCTTCCATCCTTCAAACGAGTACAGGCTTCGGTTTTTCCATTTTGGCAACCCCATTTCTTCTTTTGCTGTTTGAACCGCGTGCGGCGATCCAAATTAATCTCGTATTGTCCCTTGTCATTTCAATCGCATTGATAAGGACCATCAGAAAAGATATTGATTATGCTGTCCTGAAAAGATTCCTTTTAGGGAGTATAGCAGGACTCCCAATCGGCATCTCCATCTTCCTGTTCATTGATCTATTGAAACTAAAGCTGGCAATCAGCATGATCATCATCGGCCTGACGATCATGCTGATCCTTAAATTCAGGATCAAGCAAAATAAACGGCGGGATTTCCTGATTGGCGGCTTCTCGGGGTCCCTTACAACAAGCATCGGGATGCCCGGGCCGCCTTTATTGCTATATTTTTCCGGAACCGATGCGCAAAAGGAAAAGGTCAGGGGCACGACACTTGGATTCTATCTGGTTATCTATTTCATCAGCTTACTGATCCAGGTGATTTTTGCGGGAACAAGCAAGACCGTCTGGATTTTCAGTGGGGCTGCGTTGCCGCTGGTGCTGATCGGCCTGTATTTGGGCCAGCTTCTGTTCAAAAGGATGAACCACCACGTTTTTCGCCTATTCACGTATATCCTTTTGCTATTTACAGGAATCTATTTGCTGATCGAAAGTGTAAGGGCATGGCAATAGCATCCGTGTTAACCAGAGTGTGCCGAAAATAGCCCATGTTGCTGGGGAAACGGGGAATCAGGCGTCGGTGGTGTGGCAAAAAACAGATTGATTGAACAGGACGAAGAATAGGAAAGGAGCCGTGGACCTGGATGGATGTTCCAGGTGCAAGAAGCGGGATTTATGACCCATGAGGCAATGCCGACAGAGGGGGTGGCTTGCCGCATGCCTAAAATAGAAAAGAGGCCATGCGCGCTCACACTGGCCCCTCGGAAAACTTATTCAAAAATATAACGGATGACATCCAATGCCTGGTCTACCGTTTCCACCGTTACATTCGCCTTGTTTGAGAGTTCCTTTAATGGGTGGATCAATGATTCAGGCCTGATGATGATTGTTGGTTTGTTCAGTGTAATGGCCGCACTTGCATCCATCGCCGTATTCCATTGTTTGTACTTTTCACCGAATAACGCAATGACAATATCTGATTTTTGCATCAAAACCTGTGTCCGGAAGTTGTTGATATCGGAAGCAGCGTCGTCCTTATACAGGTTCCCTGGCTGTTTTCCTAAAATATCCTCGCCAATATTGTCCGATTTGTCGTGGTTCGTTTGCGGACCGACAAATGTTAGCGGGAGATTTTTCTCCTTTGCTTTTTTTGCGAATTCTTCTCTCCAGTCATCATGAATTTGTCCTGCTAAGTAAACGGTCAATTCCATCCTGGTATCCCTCCAAATTCTCAATATTCTACTTCTATCATATATAACTTGTTGCCAGAAAGACAAACACTCCGACTCTCTGCACGGATTTTATTCCCCGGGAAATGTCGAAATGAATCGAAGGAACGAATCGCTCGAAGGAACGAATCGCTCGAAGGAACTTTTGCGAACTTTCCAAAGGTTCAAAGAAATGCTGCCAAATGAATCTACCGCTGGACCATTTTTTGGCTGAAGAGAATTTAATGCTTGTTGAAAGCAATATAATGCTAGTTGGAGAGAATATGATGCTAGTTGGAGAGAATATAATGCTTGTTAGACAGGGTTTCATGGTCTCTTTTCAATGGGTATGATCCTCAAAACAAATAATTTGAATATTCCCTCTCCTGTTTGACAGGCTAAGATTTGGAAGTTAAGGTAAGGGAATATACACACCATTTAATACAGTCAGATAAAAAGGAGGGGAGCATAGACGTTTTGAAGGGTACTGCATTTTTTCCTGAACACATAAAAACTGCATTGAAGAACACTCCTCCTGGTGAATGGCTGCCGGACATTCCAGCAGGGTGCATCCGCTTGAGCTCCGGCTATCCGGCACCGCATCTTGTCCCAGTGAAGGAGTTCAAAGCCGCTATAGCTGGCATGCTTGATGTGGAGGAGGATTTGCCCTTCCACTATATTGGGAGCCCCGGGATTCCAAGGCTAAAGGAACAAATCAGAGAGCGGCTGGCGGTTCGAGGTATGGCTGTCGGGGAAGAGGAACTGCTGATAACGTCCGGTGCCTGCCAGGCAATCGACCTGCTTGCGCGCGTCCTCGTTGACCGCGATACGGTTGTAGCGCTTGAATCGCCTACTTATATGGAGGCGCTGGAGATCTTTAAAAACTACACCGAACGTTTCATCAGCCTAGCGGTCGATGAGCACGGACTCGACACCACCTTGTTTGAAAAGGCGCTCGCCGAAAGGAAAAAAACGGGAAGAGCCTTGCCTCGGTTCCTTTATACGATTCCAAGCTTCCAAAATCCAACAGGCACAACCATGTCGGCAAAACGGAGGGAGCATTTGCTGTCCCTTGCTTCGAAATACGATTTCCTGATCATTGAGGATGATGCCTATGGCGAGTTGGGTTTCAAAGAAAAGCCGGTTCCTATAAAAGCGCTGGACAAAGAGGGACGGGTCATCCATATCGGTTCATTTTCAAAGGTAGTCGCTCCTGGTCTTAGGGTGGGCTGGTTAGCTGGACCGGGCGATGTGACCAAAGCAGCCGCATGGTTTAAAAAAGATCTTGACCACCCGTTTGCACAAGCGTCGATGGCTGCCTTTTTGGAGGGGACTGACTTTGGCAAAAGACTGGAGTTGTTGACGGATACGTATCGGCAAAAAGCAAAAGAGATGATCGTTTCAATGAAAAAGAATCTTCCTGAAGAGGTCTCCTGGTACATGCCGGAAGGGGGATATTTCGTTTGGCTCAAGGTTCCGGGAGTGGATACCGCGGAGATGCTGGAAAAAGCGCTTGATTTGGGTGTTTCCTATGTCCCCGGCAAGTACTTTTTCCTGGACCAGGCAAAAGGGAGCGAGTTCCTGCGCATTTCTTTCAGCTATGTGGAAAAAGAGGAGATCATCGAAGGAGTCAAAAGGCTTGGCAATGTGATGAAAACGATGCGAAAATAATCTTTTTCAAACTCCGGGGAGAGTCCATTCGAGTCGATGCATAAAAATGGCTCAAGATTCTTAAATTGAATCTTCTCCGTAAATCAATAGAGATCTTCTTTGGATTACATGACTGCAAATTTCAGGAGCACTCAGGGGCACATCAAGCAGGAAAAATCTGTTTGAAAAATTTTTCATAGGAAAAAATTCATTTTAATAGCGAAATTACAGTTTTCAGAGCGAATCTCTTTTTCATAACGAATTTTTAATTCTCATAGCGAACTGGTACCAGTTCCGCAATGCTAAAAAAGATTCCTAAACAATTCGGTGTAAAAAAAGACTGCAGGCAATCGCATTTGCCTGCAGTCTTGTCTGATGAAGCCTAGATCCGAAAATGAATTCAGGTCTTTTTTATAAAAGTTAATTCCGGATAAGGTAATCGAATGCGCCCAGCGCTGCGGTCGCACCGGATCCCATGGAAATGATGATTTGCTTATAGGCGCTGTCGGTGCAGTCGCCTGCAGCGAATACGCCAGGGATGCTGGTCGCGCCGTGCTTGTCGACGATGATTTCGCCGAAGCGGGTGCGTTCGATTGTATCGCCGAGCCAGTCGGTGTTCGGCACAAGGCCGATCTGGACGAATACACCCTGCAATTCAACGTGATGTTCTTCGCCAGTCTCACGGTCAATGTAAGAAATGCCGTCCACCTTGTCTGTGCCGGTGATTTCCTTTGTCTGGACGTTCTTCAGCACTGTTACGTTCGGAAGGCTGTAAAGACGCTCCTGAAGGACAGAATCGGCTTTCAGCTCAGGCATGAACTCAAGCACTGTGACATGCTTGACGATGCCGGCAAGGTCGATTGCCGCTTCGATGCCGGAGTTGCCACCGCCAATGACCGCGATGTCTTTCCCTTCAAAAATCGGGCCATCACAGTGAGGGCAGTAGGCGACACCTTTGTTCTTGAATTCGGCTTCTCCAGGGACACCGATGTTCCGCCAGCGGGCACCAGTTGAAAGGATAACGGTCTTGCTCTTCAGCACTGCGCCGTTTTCGAGTTCAACTTCAATCAGGTCCTTTTTCTCCAGCCGTTTGGCACGCTGGAGGTTCATCACATCGATGCCATACTCCTTGACATGTTCCTCAAGGCTGGCAACGAGCTTAGGACCTTCCGTGTATTTCACGCTGATGAAGTTCTCAATGCCCATCGTATCCATGACCTGGCCGCCGAAGCGCTCTGCCACGATTCCTGTGCGGATGCCTTTGCGCGCAGCATAGATCGCCGCGCTGGCGCCAGCGGGTCCGCCGCCGATAACGAGGACATCAAAAGGTTCTTTATCGGAGAACTCGGAAGCATCAGGTGCGCTGCCCATCTTTGCGAGGATTTCCTCAAGCGACATCCGGCCGCTGCTGAAAGGCTCGCCATTCAAGAATACAGTTGGCACAGCCATGACTTCTTTTTGCTCTACTTCTTCTTTAAAAGCGGCGCCATCAATCATAGTATGGGAAATGCCAGGGTTCAGGATGCTCATCAAGTTCAGCGCCTGGACAACATCAGGGCAGTTGTGGCAGGTCAGGCTGATATAAGATTCAAAGTGATACTCCCCTTCGATGCTCTTGATCTGGTCAATCACTTTCTGGTCAACCTTCGGAGCCCGTCCGCTCACTTGGAGCAGGGCAAGCACCAAAGATGTGAACTCATGGCCTAGAGGGACACCGGCAAAGACGACACCTGTATCTTCGCCGATCCGATTCACGCTGAAGCTTGGCGTTCTTTGCAATTCCGCATGTTCTACTTTGATTCTCTGTGACATCTTGGCTAGTTCATCTACTAAAGCCAGCGTGTCGCGGGATACTTCATCTGATCCAGCACTTACTTTAAGCAGCACATCGCCCTCCATCAATTGAAGGTATTGGGCTAATTGTGCCTTGATTTCTGCATCTAGTATCATTTAGGCAGCTCCTTAGATTTTACCTACAAGGTCAAGGCTTGGCTTAAGTGTTGCGGCACCTTCCTGCCATTTTGCTGGGCAGACCTCGCCAGGATTGTTACGTACATATTGTGCAGCTTTAAGTTTGCTTACGACTGTGCTTGCGTCACGGCCGATGCCGCCTGCGTTGATTTCAACAGCCTGGATGATGCCGTCTGGATCGATGATGAATGTGCCGCGGTCAGCAAGTCCTTCTTCTTCGTTGAGAACGTCGAAGTTGCGGGTAAGCCTCTGTGAAGGGTCGCCAATCATGACATATTCGATTTTGCTGATGGCTTCAGAGTGATCGTGCCATGCTTTATGGGTAAAATGAGTGTCGGTAGAGACAGAATAGACTTCCGCTCCAAGCTCTTTTAAAGTAGCATATTCATTTTGAAGATCTTCCAATTCAGTAGGGCATACGAAAGTGAAGTCTGCTGGGTAGAAGCAAACAACGCTCCATTTGCCTTTGAAGTTTTCTTCGTTAACATCGATAAAATCACCGTTATGGTAGGCCTTAGCTGAGAATGGTAGTACTTCTTTTCCGATTAGAGACATAATCGAATTCCTCCTAAAATGTATTATTTTATAGTATAAATAGCTTGTTTCAAGAAAAAACAAAACTATTTATTAAACTATAATAATTATAATTCAATATTGATTATCATATAAAACGATTTGCTTTGTCAAGCAATGATATCCGATTTTTGCAAAATAATAGGCAATCATGATTGCTGCCGCAAGAAAGAGCCCATTTGCTTACACTCATCCACTTGATCTCCTGCTTGAAGCCAATCAGACCTTCAGCAATCCTTAAGGCGTTTTCAACTGGGAGATGGCCGACCTTTATCAGGACAATTGAAGAAATGGCCTTTTTTCTGTCTGGGTGGAAGGCAAGTAGGTCAGGGATGTTCCATTTTTTGAAAAAAGTCCTTGAATATGGTTCATCTGTATGCTAAATTGAAATCAACTTTATGGAAATGGAGGTTTCCTTTCATGCAATCCAAAACTTTGAACCGTTAATTGAATACGTTCAAAGGCTCTGCCGCCGTGCAGGGTAAATGGGATTGGCTGCCTGCCATCAGGGAACCTTTATTTTGCGGATATATAAAAATGAGGGGGCGAATCTGCCCTCTTTTTTACTGGCTATTTTCAGGAAACGGGAATCGCTCGGGAACTGGAATTTGGCCATTTTGCCATCATCATTTACTTTGCGGCACAGGCGGGGTCTGTGCTTTTTGTATGCCAAGAAATCAGAAAGAACCTATAAGCCTTATAAGGAGATGGTTTTAATGAGATTGCGTGAAATAATTGGGAAGCCATTGAAATAAAATGAATAGGTATAGATTCCCCGGTGGTGAACGTACGACAAACCGTAGGGAAAGGAATCGTCATTTTCCAGCAAGAGGCTGTGCCGCCGATGCAATCGTTTGGAGCCGGGCTAAAAGGAAAAAGCGGCAGCAAGCTTGCTTGCAATTGAGCTGATTGCTGCTAAAGCAGGGCTGGAAAATAGGCGGCTTGATCAGAAATCCTCTGATAAACAACCTCGTTTTTATAAAAGACTTATAAAGGAGACAATCAAATGGGTGAGTCAACCAAAAATAGCGGGATAGGGGAATTGTTCCGCAACCAGGTGATCCGGACGATTTTGCTTTCAATTCTATTCCTTCAGGTCGGGATCTGGGTAAGGAACTTTTCGATTTTGTTATACGTTATTGAAAAAACGGATGGGAATCCGGTCGCTGTGTCGATGATTTCAGTTGCCGAGTTCGCTCCAATCTTTTTATTTTCTTTCATAGGGGGAACGTTCGCGGACAGATGGCGGCCGAAGAAGACCATGATATGGTGTGATGTTTTAAGTGCTGTATCCGTTTTTATCGTGCTGATCACGTTGTTTTTTGCCAGCTGGAAGGTAATCTTCTTCGCAACGCTCGTTTCAGCGATTCTCTCTCAATTTTCGCAGCCATCTGGCATGAAGCTGTTTAAGCTGCATGTCCCGATTGAACTTGTCCAGATGGGGATGTCCATGTACCAGACGATTTTCGCCCTTTTCATGATCCTTGGGCCGGTACTAGGAACCTTTGTCTACCAGCACTTTGGCATCATGGCAGCGATTGCTGTGATGGGTGTTGCTTTCATATGTTCGGCTGCCGTCCTGCTGATGCTCCCTGCGGATCCGGAACCAGAAGCGGAAGGGCCTGCAACGACTCTGGTCCATGAAATGAAGGAAGGCTTCCGCTATGTGTTGAACAGCCGGATCTTGTCATTGCTGGGAGGCTGCTTTGCGGCTGCCGGCCTGGCGATTGGCTTGACACAGCCTCTCGGAGTCTTCCTGGTCACGGAAAGGCTCGGGCTGCCAAAGGAAGATTTACAATGGCTGATGGCAGCATTCGGCGCCGGCATGATCCTTGGCGGTGGAATGACAGTCGGGATGGCAAGAAAAATATCGCCGCAAGTCCTCTTGGCTGCCGGCCTTGCAGCAAGTGCCATCGGTTTTGTCACGATGGGCCTGTCGACAGCCTTCTGGCTTACTTTGGCTGCAGAGTTCTTCTCCGGGCTGTTCATGCCGAGCATCCAAATTGGCATCAACACCATGATCCTGCAAAACACAGAAGAATCATTCATTGGAAGGGTGAATGGCATTTTGAACCCGCTGTTCATGGGAGCAATGGTGATTACGATGTCGGCTGCCGGCTGGTTGAAGACCCACTTATCGATCGTTTACTTATATGAGATTTCAGCCTTGCTCCTTGTTATAGGGATCATTGTCCTGCTGCCAATCATGAGAAGCAAGGCAGTAGGCTCGGCCAAAAGTGAGGTCCAAAGCTGATTCCCTTTCACAGGAAGCAGCATCATTGTGCGGCAGTGATGGAAACAAAAACGCCGGAGGATACAGGTTCAATATTTAAGCATATATCCTCTTTTCATTAGGCTATGTTAAAGACCAGTGTTGTTTTTAAAACCTGTTGATTGGAGTGGAAGGCACGCAGACGCCAGCGGGATCAGCGGGAAAGTTGAGACCCCACAGGCACTTTTGCGCCGAGAAGGCTCAACTCGCGCCCCGCGGAAAGCAGGGAGCCTGGATTGTAAATCAACCGTTTATTGAAGAGCAACGAAAACAGCCTAAATAAACAATGGTTTTTTAAGGGCCTGAAGGATCTTGGTTTTTACCGACAGTTGATGAATTTACAGGAGATGAAGATTTTTGGAACTATTCCCGCTTGTATTTTTTTGTATAATAGGAATCCTTATACTTTTTGCCATCATAGAAACAGCAGTAAAACGAGGAATCGATGCATCGGAAACAAATAGATTACTGAAAAAAATCCTCGAGAATCAAGAGAAGATAAACTAGTTTTATGTGGATTGGCAAGGAAACCCGGTATAATTAGGGTTTCCTTGCCTTTTATCGGATGATCGGCACTAAAATAGTGCCGCAAGTTTTTTTGGAACCCAGATTCTTTCACCATTTTCCTCCGTGTTTCGTCCGCAGGATTCCAAAGCCAGCAAATCGCTGGACTCATCCTGACTGACAACGTGTTCTCGTGGATGGTCCGCGGGCTTGCCCTTGATTCCATTGCTCTTTTCCTTTCGTAAAGCATACTTTTTTAAAAACGGGTTATATTTTTACAATCGTAGTATAATATTTTTGAGGTGTTAAATTGATGGAGGATATTACGTTAGGCTCACTCCTGGATGTAATAGGAGAACTATTTTCCGATGAGATATCAATCGCTGTTTCAAATACAAAAGAATATGTGTATTACCGGCCAAGTAAACGGGTGGATTTGAAAATCAGCGTCGGCGATCCAGTAAAGGAGGGGACAATCGCATATAAAGCCCTTGATTCCAGACAGAAGGTGTCCGAATTCATCAACCGTGACGTTTTTGGCATACCTTATCACGGAATGTCGGTTCCATTCATGCATAATGGAGAGCTTGAAGGGTGTGTCACTGCGATTTATCCCGCTTTGACGGATGGAAAGTCTGTTGTGACGCTGAAAACCACGGATGGGTGGCTCCCGATTCCCTTTTCAAAGGTCATCTATATCGAGGCGAAGGACAAGAAGACGCACGTTTACTCGGAAGTAGCTTCAGGGACGCATAAATACACCCTGCAGGAGTTTGAATATTTGCTGCCAAAGGATTCGTTCATCAGGTGCCACCGATCATTCATCGTTAACGTTAACCATATACAGATGATTTACCCTGATACCCATTCAACTTTTCTGCTGTCGATGGATAATGGGGAACAGGTTCCGGTCAGCCAGTCGTATTCGAGTTATTTCCGCAAACTGCTAGGGTTCTAAGTTTCTGTTTTAGCCATTGAATTTGCTATCTTATCAGAATTTTCGGTTTTGTACACAAAAAACCCTATCTTAATGTTTGTAATGGGTAAAATGATTATATTCATTCGTTAAGAGAGGGATCATGTTATGGAAAATCATTTGGACCGTATCAGGGATCACCGTCTGAGGGACCGGATTGTCTCTCCCGAAGAAGCAGCTTCCTGGATTGAAAGCGGGATGACTTTAGGCTTGAGCGGCTTTACACGCGCAGGCGACGTGAAAGCGGTTCCATTCGCGCTGGTTAATCGCGTCAAAGAAGGCAAATCCTTTAAAGTGAATGTCTATACTGGGGCTTCCTTAGGTTCTGACGTAGATAAATTATTTGCGGAAGCGGGGATTCTAGCAAAAAGATTGCCGTTCCAGGCTGATCCGACCATGAGGAAAGGAATCAACGAGGGGGATTTCTTGTTCGTTGACCAGCATTTATCGCATACAGCAGAATCGATCCGTTCAGGTGTAATGGATATCGACATCGCTATTTTGGAAGCGGTTGCAATCACAGAGGACGGGATGGTCATTCCTACGACTTCAATCGGGAACTCCCTGTCATTTGCGCTGAATGCAAAGTCGATCATCATTGAAATGAATAGCGCGCAATCACCGCAGCTGGAGGGGCTTCATGACTTATATGAGCCTGGTAAACAGGGTGAGCGTCAGCCAATCCCGCTTGTCAAACCGGATGACCGGATCGGGACAATCGGGATACCGGTGGATATCGAAAAAGTAAAGGGAATCGTCTTTACCGACCAGCTCGATTCACCATCGACAATTGTTTCGCCAGATGAAGAAACCGTCCTTATGGCCCAGCATCTCCTTGATTTCCTGCGAAAAGAAGTGCAGGCAGGCAGATTGACCGAGCGGCTGGCACCGCTGCAGTCAGGGATCGGTTCTGTCGCAAATGCTGTTTTACATGGGCTTCTGGACTCGGAATTCACAGATTTGGAGGTGTATTCCGAGGTCCTGCAGGATGCCGTGTTTGATTTGATGGATGCGGGAAAAGTGCGTTTTGCTTCGTGCTGCTCGATTACGCTCTCGGAGGAAAAAATGACTCAAGTTTTTTCAAACTTCGAGAAGTACCGTGATAAATTGATCATGCGTCCACAGGAAATTTCAAACCATCCAGAGATCATTCGCCGCCTCGGGCTGATTTCGATCAATACAGCTCTGGAGCTTGATCTGTACGGGAATGTCAATTCTACCCATGTGTCAGGTACTAAGATGATGAATGGCATTGGCGGTTCCGGTGATTTTGCAAGGAATGCAAGGCTTGCGATATTTGTTACGAAGTCGATTGCTAAAGGCGGCAGCATTTCAAGCGTTGTTCCATTCGTTTCGCATACAGACCATACGGAGCACGATGTCGATGTGATCGTGACCGAACAAGGATATGCCGACTTAAGGGGTTTGGCTCCAAGGGAAAGGGTGGAGAAGATTATCGAAAACTGTGCCCATCCGATGTACCGCGGGCAGCTAAGGGCCTATTACGAAGAAGCGAAAATGAGAGGCGGACAAACGCCGCATGTCTTGGAAAAAGCGCTCTCCTGGCATATCAATTTGGCAGAAAAGGGGACAATGCTGGAAGATTCAGCAGTAACCGTTCTGTCAAAAGGTTAAAAAGCAAACCCTGGAAAAGATTCCAGGGTTTTTTGGATTTCAAACTTGTGTTCATCTCCATTTCCCCGAAAACACATGCTTTTCGGGTTATAGAGGTGGTGGCTTTTTCTCAGTCTCCGCTTTACAGAAAATGATTCCGGCCGGAAACATCAATATACAAGCTGTAAAATAGCATCAATATCTGAGGTTGCTGACCTCGACCTTGGATTGCGGATCAGCCTCAGCCATATTTTTGAAATTGTCCTGCTCCTGTTCTTCTGGCTGTCGACAATGAAGGTAATGGGCTTATTTTTCATGGCGGTATCTTTGATGATCTGATTCGCTTTCTCTGCCAGATCAGGGATATTGACTGGATGTTGAAAGTGGGTAAGTTTGATGATTTCCATAGTTTCAGCTAAGGGCAAATGGCGTTGGTCTTTTATCCGCATGTCGACAATGAGGCGATGATTCGTGTGCGCTCCAGTAAAATGATCCTCATCGACTATGTAAATGGGCAAGGGCTTTTCAATCAGCTTGAGGGACAATTTGCCGCCCGAGTGTTCGATCCTCAACCGGAGCATTTTCCTATAATGGATGGCAAGACCCGCCCATTCCGCTAGTAAGGGCAGCAGCATGCATGCTGCCGGGATGATTAAAAAGGGCTTGATGATAAAGTAGACGGGGTTGAACGATAAATGATAATAATAATGGTTCATTAAGGAGTAAATCAAGAAGGTCAAGACAGAGGATGCAGCAATGTACCTGAATATCGTGTTCCGTTGGGCTAGTAGCAGCAGTTTGCAGGCATAGCTTGTCCAGCTTATGAGGCTCTTCAATAGGAGAAAAGCGAAAGGAATCGCCATGAAAGGCTTAAGGACATAATCGACCGGATTGAACTCGATCATCCATAGATTGGCATTCGAATAGGCAAAAACAGAATAAGGCAAGATGAGACTTCCAGTTAGATAGAAAAATACTTTGAATCCTGACCTCTTTTTCGTAGATCCATTCATAACCAATTGCACCCACTCCTCTATAATTGCTCCTGATTTGCATTCATTTTAACATAGCGAAAAGCCTGATATTCAAAGAATCATCAATCAAATTCCCTTATATATAGCTAAGAATCGGCATTTTTTCTTACAATTTTTGTCTTAGTGTGAATCCTGGTAGCGAATGAAGACGGCGTGTACAATCTTCAGAAGGGGAGGGGAATATTGAAAAATTTGCCGAACGTTAACATCCAGTTTACATTTCTTCTCTATAATATATCGTATAGGTAATTAGTAGGATATGGAGGTACTGGTGTTTCATGAATGAAAGGTATTCTTTACGTCTTTTAAAAGGCTTTTTTGGAAGAATCAGTATGCAAGGAAGGTTTAATTTAGGCACAAGGCTGTTTCTATTATTTGTTTCCTTGCTGGTTTTATCAATTGTTGCGGTTGGAGCCAGTTCTTATATGAAAGCGAAAGAAATGGCGGTTCAAACAATAGAGGACAGATTATTAAGAGAAGTTGAATTGATGGGATACATAGCGGAAAATTTGAAATTTGTCTATGTGAGTGATGATGAATATTTCATGCAGCAACTGCAATCCAATGTTCGCACTCAGCATGGAAAGCTTTCGAAAGATGGGGTCATTTCACATTTTTTTTACATACAAAATAATCAGGCCATTCCTTTTAACATAACAAAGAAATCTGGCATCACTGTTCCCCGCAAAACGATTTCAGCGATCAAGGAAAAAAAGAGGGGGGTCATTCATCAAACAATAGAGGGAAAGGATTACACGTTTGCCTTCCAGGAAATGAAGGAGGTGGAGGGGATTTATTTACTTCTCGTTCCTGCTTCATCCTATTTGCAGCCAATCGACGAAATGGGCTATTTTACGATTCTTGTCATGGTCATAAGTATGATTGCCGCTGCATTCCTGATCCTCCATTTTGTGGGGAAGGTGACGAAACCGTTGAACCTCCTGCGCCATACAATGAGGAACGTCCGCGAGGGAAGACTTGAATATGCCCAGGAAATCAATACAAGCATTCCTGAAATCTCCTCTTTGCATAAAAGCTATAATAGCATGATTGGACAAATGATGAAGATCGTGCATGAAATGGCTGTTACAACGGGAGAATTGGAAACTAGGGGAGATGCCTTAAAGGCTTCTTCGCAAAATGCGCTTGCCAGCAGCAAGCAGCTGGTTGATGCCATTTGCCTTGTTAAAGAAGGGGCTGAACAGACGGCTTCCAGTTCGGAGGTCAGCGTGAACAACTTCAGAGATATGAAAAAGATGACAGAAGGAATATTTGAAAATATGGAGAGTGTTTTTCAGAGTTCTGCAACCATGAATGAATCGACAGTTGACGGGGATAAAAATATCGGGGAGTTAATCGCAGCCACCCATCTGCTCGGAAAGGATTTTGAAAATCTAAAAAATACAATGCAAAATGTGAAGGATTTTTCCAGGTCAATCACCAATCTTGCAGGATTGGTAAAAGTGATAGCCGAGCAGACAAAGCTGCTCTCGCTGAATGCTTCGATTGAGGCTGCACACGCGGGTGAAGCAGGGAAGGGATTCGATATCGTCGCTAATGAAGTGCGCAATCTTGCCGAACAGTCAGAAAAGACAACAGAAGAGATTACTGTCGCCATCAAGAACATGGAGAGCATTTCAACTGCAGCCGCCGATGAATTCGAACAGCTGAATTCGAAAATCAAGGCAAACTTGACCATGGCGAACAATGCAAAGATTTCGTTCGATGTGATGAAAGGCGAAATATCCATCGTGAGCGATCAGTTGCATTCCATGCAGGATGAACTGACTAGCCTTGAACAGATCCTCCCTCTGCTAGAGCAGGGTGCGGATCAATTTTCTTCTGTATCCCAGGAAACTCTGGCCAGCACAGAAGAGATGATGGATGTAAGCAAGATTCAAAGCAGGCAAATGGCAGCCACTGACGAAATAGGTTTCCATTTAAACCTTTTAGCGAAATCACTCTCTAAAATCACCCAGCAGTTCAGCATTGAAAAGAATCCGAGCATATAGATAGGGCCATCCCCGATTCTTCGGGATGGCCAACTTTTTTTGATTTAATTCTTAAATCCAGTTTTCCTTAGTTTGGGACTGCTAACTCTCCTACTAGCAAAATGACCAGTACCAGTCCGATATAGGTTACAAGGAGAACGGATACAGCGCGATCTTTAACCTTTTTAATTAAAATGAGAGCAAAGGTGACGACATTCACCCCTGCAAAAATGATAATGGAAGTAAATATACTATCCTCTGCGAGGCTCAATCCTTCATTTACGAATGGCAGTTGGACACCAGAAATCAGCTTTCCGATTGTCATGAATGCCAGGAAAACCCCCATCAAACCAATTGCCCATTTACGAGAATGGGTTTCTGGATAAGTACGTTGTTTCATGTTATGCCTCCTCTCGCTTTCTTATTCCCGATATTCCTCCTGCTAATCCATTTTTTGTCTTGAATAAATGATAGAAAAGCCTAATGGTTTTTCCAGAAAAAGACTCCGAAAAACTGTGTATACATTTTTCGTTTACATGTTTACAAATTGTAAACGATTGTAAACAAAAATGTATACATGTGTACAAACTCGTACACATGCTGTATTATAGGAATGTAAACAAAAATGTAATCGTTGTAAACGGATTTGTTTACAAGCCTTATTTTGTTTACAAATTGTTTACAGATTTACGGTTTGATGTTTTTTTACGCTAGGTTATTGAAGAATCTCTCATTCCCCTTTAACCTTATATTAGAAGAAACGGCAATACATACTATTAAACTTGAGAAAAGGATGGTACATAATGACGAAATCCAGAATCGCAGCAATTGATGTAGGAAACGATTCCGTTAAAGCCTTATTTGGAGAATTGGACAACGAGTTGAATATCCCGAATATCGTTGCTCGGGATACGGAGGACCGCCCGGTAATCGGAATTGAAGAGTTGGATGAAAAAGATCCGCTTGATGGAATCCATGTCCGTGTGCATTCCCCTGCATTAAAAGAGAACAATGTTATCTATCGTATTGGAAGCCTGGCAACAAAGAGCGACCATGCGACAGAGTTGGATCCGGGAAGCAGCAAATCAGAAGAGGACCAGACATTGGTCATGCTTTTCGCTACCCTTGCGCTTGATGCCGTTAATGAAAAGAATGCGAAACTTTTTCCCAAATCGAAGAATGTAGTGGATGCGAACTACACACTTGGCACTGGCCTCCCTCTTCGGGAAGTGAAGGAAGGAAAAGATGCAGGTTATCGTTCAAAATTGATTGGGTCTGTCCATCAGGTTGAATTCCTGGTCACACCAAAATATCAAGGCTTGAAAGTAAACATCAAGTTTGATGATGTAAAAGTCTATCCTGAAGGCTTTGCGGCATTCATCAACCTGGTAATGGATAACAACCTGAAAATCATTAATAAAGATTTAATTGATAGGCGAATCCTGATCCAGGATATTGGCGGCTTATCGACCGATATTGCCGTCATCAAAAACCGGAATGTGGATGATGACAAGGCGCAAGGCTTCAATCTTGGAGTTTCCGAAGCGCTTGAAGCGATCCGCGAAGAAATCCGCAGCAAACACGGTGTAGAGCTTGATAGCAGACGGGATGTCGTGGAAGTCATCACTCGTAAAAATGACCGCAACCATATCATGGTCAAAGGAAGCAGGACAAGCGTCCATGATATCACTGACCGTATCCTTCTCGAATTGGCCAAGAAGCAATACAGGCTGCTAAGGAATGTATGGCAGAAGAATTCCCAGACAGAAATTTGCTACTTTGTCGGCGGTGGATCTACAGTATTGAAGGAATACATCAAGACAATCAACAATAATCTCGATGGGTACAATATCGAGTTCTTTGAAGATGAAAAAGAGAGCATCTGGATGATGGCGAATGCATATTACAAGCTGATCATGGATTATGTGAAGAAAACAGAGAAGCCAAAGTCAAATGCAGAACCTGTCAAAAACTGATTAAGGTGATGATATGAGCAGATCGGAAACAGGTGGAATCAAGCGAGGGCAGGCGATTTCATTCCGTGTTCCTTCAGATACACCGGATCATATTTTAAAGCACTTGCAAAAGCTCAAGGAAACAGAGCGCAGGAATTTTTCCAGCAAGATAGCCGAATTCGTGATGGAAGGCGTGGGCAGTTCCTATAAAAGGGAACGGGAAACCGTCACAATCCCCCTTCCGCATAAATTGACAAAATCACAGCGTGACTGGCTCAAGCATGAGCATTCCGAAGCACTGCTCGGAAGCATTGTCCATCATCTGCTGACAGACCCTATCCGTTCGACGGCGCTGCTTGCATCACTAAACAGCAAAGCAGTTGAAATCGATGACGCGCTGTACCTGCAAGAGGACTTGCCAGGAGAAGGAATGGACCTACAGGAGGCAGATGACCCGGTTGAAGAGACAGTCCTACCAGCAGCGCAGTCCTTGGACGACGACCTCGATTCACTTGACTGGGAATCAGCAAAACAATCGATGGCAGGAGAAGGACCGGAAGAAGAAAAAGAAGAGGATCTCGACAGCCTTCTTGGCGACTTCCTGGCTAGCATGAATAAATAAGCCGATTGGATAGCCGGATACGAAGATTGAGGCATAATTGTTCTTGACACTTCAAACATGAAATTGGCGGCGCCTGCTGCCGAACTTTCTCAATTCATAAACAAGGCCCCTTGGAGTTCCAAGGGGCCTTTTCATGTTGTATAAAAACTATATGTTCAAATGCACCGTTAACCCACTTTCCTTTTATCATGTGACTAAAAAGATCACAACAAGCATAAGGAAAAGCCTGGTCTTCTGATGTTCCATCCTATTTAGGCTGTCTCGAAGGAACGTGCTCTATAGACGCGATACAAAATAAGGGCAATTCCTGAAAGGATGATTCCTGAAATGTACGGAAGCCCAATTGCAATCGAGAACAGCCATCCGCCTAACGGAGGTCCGGCGATCCTGCCAAGGGAATCGAATGATGACAGCAGACCGGTCGTGCTTCCGTGGCCAGCGGCCGATTTTTTCGTTAATAGGGAAGAGACGCTTGGCCTGATGAGGCCGTTCCCTATCCCGAAGACCGTCAGGAATAAGGCGGCTGTTGTGAACCCGCTGGTCATTAAAATGAGAGCGAAGCCAATGGCCGAAATGACAATGCCCAGCTGGATCACGGCGCCTTCCCCCAATTTATGAGTCAGTCTGCCGACAAGTCCGCCTTGGACAATAGCCCCAGCTAGCCCCATGATCATGAAGATATAGCCGAGCTCTACGGTGCCCAGACGTGCTTTTTCAGCCGCAAAATAGGCAAAGGTTGCTTCAAGTCCGGCGAGGGACAGTGAAACGAATAATTGGAGGATGAACAAGGCTGTAACAGGGCCGCTGAATGCTTTCAGTAAAGAAGGGCTTCCTTCTCCGCGGCTGGCGCCACGTTGTTCAGCAGTAAGCGATTCCTTCAATACGAACAGGACGAGTAAAAAAGTGATCAAGGAAACTGCGCCGGCAAGATAGAATGGTGTGTTCAAGTTCGATTTGGCGAAGATCCCTCCAATCGCCGGACCGAAAATAAAACCGAGTCCGACGGAAGCTCCGATGATTCCCATTCCTTTCCCGCGATCTTCGTCAGATGTGATATCTGCCACGTATGCCATGACGGTAGGCATATTAGCAGCTGATAGGAATCCTCCAATGACCCTTGCGGCGAACAGCATCCAAAGTTCTGTAGACATAGCCATCAGGAAAAAGGAGATGGCCAATCCCAAAATACCGGTCATGATGATCGGTTTTCTGCCGACCCGATCGGAAATACGTCCCCACATTGGGGCGAATAAGAGCTGCATCAGGGAATATACCGCCATTAAAAGTCCTAATTCAGTAGGGGACGCTCCGAGTTCCTCGGCGTAAAAGGGCATGACAGGGATGATGATCCCGAATCCAACCATCACAAGAAACATGACTAAAAATAAAACAGGCAATGCCTTCTTTCTATCCATTTTTTTCACTCCAGATTCTGACTAAATAATAAAAATTATATCAGAAACTTCCTCCTTATACCTAAAAGAGAATCCTGAAAAAAACTGTCTTAAAGCTTTTCTCCTATATTCCCGTTAAAAAGCTTAGTGTGCCATCGATGCGGTAATACTCAAAAATAATAGAAATGCGGGAGAAGTTTTGAAAGGAGTCCAGGAATAAAGCGGAATTTTGTCAATACAGGCAGCATTGTTTTCGGATTCGGCTTCATGGCGCCATGGACGGCATCATTTTCCATCGGCTGCTTCAATGGCACAGTGTTATCATGCAGACGGACAGGGACGGGCAAATCGTAAGTGATGGAATGTTCCATTTTGGTGTCACGATTACGCTGGCCGTTGGCAGGATATTTTTATGGCTTGCTTGGAACCCGGCCGATCTATCCAGGGGCATCAAGCTGCTGGTTGGGAGATTTTTACTGGGCAACGGGCGTTGAGGGATTCATTAAACACCACCTCCTGCAAATCCATCAGGCCAAGCCGGGCGACCCAAATGCCATGATGGATGATTTGGCTTAGGTGTGTCTGTTTATAATGTCAACCAAGGGTCGATACCTGACCCTGTTTTCCTGATCAAGTTAAAGTGCCTGGCCCCTCGAGTCATAAGCCGTCCTGCTGTGGCGGCCTGGTGACCCTCCTCCTAGCAGTTCACCTTATGCCTGTCGGGGCTGATCAAGGCGATTGCGCTCTTTGTTCTTTTGAGTCTGCGTCAGAAGTTCGGTAAAATAGACAGCAAGAAATCTTTTGCGGAAAAGGTGTTTACATGAAAAAGTTCGTTGTGATCGGGGCTGGTATTTTAGGTGCTTCAGCCGCCTATCATTTGGCAAAGTCCGGGGCTGAGGTAGCCATCATCGACCGCCACGATAAGGGCCAGGCGACTGACGCGGCAGCGGGAATCATTGGCCCATGGCTGAGCCAGCGCAGGAATAAGGCCTGGTATGCGCTCGCGAAGGGGGGAGCCGCATATTATCCCATGCTCATCAAGGAATTGGAAGAAGATGGTGAAAGGGACACGGGTTATCAGCAGGTAGGAGCGATCAGCCTCCAAACGGATGAACTGAAGCTTAATAGAATGGAAGAACGAGCTTTCCAGAGGCTTGAGGATGCTCCGGAGATTGGCGAGATCAGCAGATTGACGGAAACAGGGACACGCAAACTCTTTCCTGTGCTGGCGGAAGAGTTTGCTTCGGTTCATATCACTGGGGCGGCACGAGTCAACGGCCGAAAACTGCGCCTTGCCCTCCTGAATGCGGCGAGGCGGCATGGCGCAAAAGTGATTCATGGCGATGCAAGGCTAGTCCGTGCCGAGGCAGGGGATGAAAGCAGTGATGATTTGGGGAAGGAAAAAAATATACCTATTGTTGTAATGGCCGGTGAAACAACTTTTCAGGCGGATTGCATCCTTGTCACGGCTGGTGCCTGGGCGCCTGAACTTCTTGCGCACCTCGGCGTTGAACTGAAAATTGTGCCCCAGAAAGCGCAAATCGCCCATCTCCAGCTTGAAGGGGTGGAAACGGACAACTGGCCTGTCGTCATGCCCCCTGGCAACCAGTACATTGTGGCCTTCGAGGGCGGCAGGGTGGTCATTGGCGCTACACACGAGGACGGTAAAGGTTTTGATCAGCGGATCACAGCTGGCGGTCTGTACGAAGTACTCGACAAGGCGTTAAAGGTTGCTCCAGGTTTGGCAGATGCCACATTTATTGAAGCCCGGACTGGCTTCCGCCCTGTCGCTCCAAATTTCCTGCCAATCATTGGACACGTCCCTGGCTTCGAAAATCTTTTTCTCGCAAATGGTTTGGGGGCATCAGGATTGACGGCAGGCCCTTTTCTTGGCTTGCAGCTCGCCAAGCTTGCTCTTGGCGAGGGAGCAGACATCGACCTAGCGTTATATCAGGTAACAGAAGCAATCGGAAAGGGATATTTCCCAGGTAATAGATAATGAAAGTGCATGCTGTAGTTCACAGCATGCACTTTTTTCTGGAGAGTGCAAGATTCCCTGACAAATATTAGAGGCATGCTTAGCGGAATGTATGGGTATAAGACTAAACATGAAACAGCTGGTGTTATGCTTAATATATTTCAGGGAGGAACCAGTATGCAATGGAAGGGAAGAAGAGGCAGCAGCAATGTTGAAGACCGCAGGGGGATGAGCAAGGGCATGCTTGCAGGCGGAGGAATTGGCGGGATCCTCTTGATTGTGATTATGACATTCCTTGGCGGTGGTGACCTGGGGGATGTAGTGAATAATATGTCAAACATGGGCAGCGAGACAGTGGCTCCTTATGAAGAGACCGGGCGGGAAAAAGAACTTGCGGAATTTGTGTCAGTTGTCCTGGCGGATACAGAGGAAGTCTGGACAAAGGTCTTTGAGGAGGAAGGGCTGGAGTACAAAGAGCCAACCCTTGTTTTATACTCTGGCAGTGTCCAATCGGCCTGTGGGGTTGCGGGATCGTCGGTCGGTCCATTTTATTGCCCGGGTGACCAGAAGCTTTATATTGATTTAAGCTTCTATGAAGAGCTGAAAAATAAATTCAAGGCGCCAGGCGATTTTGCGATGGCGTATGTGGTGGCGCATGAAGTAGGCCACCACGTGCAGACGTTGCTTGGGACAAGCGATAAATTGCACTCGATGAGGCAGCGGCTGAGTGAAACAGAATACAATAAATACCAGGTGCGCTTCGAATTACAGGCAGATTACCTTGCCGGTGTCTGGGCGCATCATGCCCAGGGAATGGGTGTCGTTGAAGAAGGAGACCTTGAAGAGGCCTTGAATGCGGCGAGCGCTGTAGGCGATGATACAATCCAGAAACGGACCCAGGGTTATGTCTTGCCCGAAAGCTTTACACATGGAACGTCAGAACAAAGGAAGAACTGGTTTTACAAAGGATTTAAAGCCGGAAATTTAAAAGAGGGAGATACGTTTAATTCAAGCGGATTTTGAGGTACAGGTAAGTAGGAGCTTTTAGGCTTTGCCATCTTAAATGAATTTGGGGATGGTACCATTTCTATTATGCAAGAGGAAAGGAGCAGATTCGCAATGGGAACGCAAATCCGATCATTTTTTCTTGATGACAGAGGAGATATCCCGAATAATCCTGATTTGCCGGTCATCGTATACGAAGGCGTGTTCAGAGATCAACTGGATATGGAACCGCAATTTGAGCAGCACAACTGGACCGGAATCTGGACGGGAGATATCTATGACTACCACCATTACCACACCAATACCCATGAAGTCTTGGGTGTAAAAGCAGGGTCAGTCACGGTCCTTGTCGGTGGGGACGATGGACAGCGGTTAGAACTGAGGGCCGGGGACGTTGTTGTCTTCCCTGCGGGAACAGGACACAAAAAGCTTGATAGCAGCCAGGATTTCGAAGTTGTAGGGGCTTATCCGGATGGAAGGACACCAGACTTGAAGGAAAAAGATCCTGGCAAGCGGGCACAGGCAGTGAATCAAATCCAGAATGTACCTGTTCCGAACACTGACCCTGTCTATGGGGAAGATGGGCCATTGCTTCACAAATGGGTAAAAAAATGACTGACAGACAGGGATGCAGAAACATACCTGTCTTTTTTTTTGTGCGGATTATGCAGAAATATCTAAATAATCAAAAAGTATGATTGTGTGATTGTTCCCTTGTTTGCTATCATATGGGGCAAGGACAAAGGGGGGGAATGATGGAGAAATTATCGAAAAAAGTGCTTATTGCCAGCCTTATTGGAAGTTCAATCGAATGGTTCGACTATTTCCTTTATGGTACTGTGGCGGCGTTAGTATTCAACCAGGTTATTTTCCCTAGTGATGATCCCGCAGTCGGGCTGATGCTTGCCTATGCTTCTTTTGCATTGGCATTTTTCATCCGTCCTATTGGCGGCGTGATTTTCAGCCATATCGGGGATCGGATCGGCAGGAAGAAGACACTCGTCCTCACTTTGACCCTCATGGGAGGAGCGACTGTCTTGATGGGTTTCCTGCCTACGTATGAAGCGATTGGCATCGCTGCCCCTATCCTATTGATCACGTTGCGGCTGGTCCAGGGGGGTAGGGCTTGGCGGAGAATGGGGCGGGGCACTTCTGTTAGCGGTTGAATACGCTCCGAAGGAAAAGAGGGGTTTATTTGGAAGCATCCCGCAAATGGGCGTAACCATTGGGATGCTGCTTGGGACGCTGGCATTGTCGCTCATGACGCTGCTGCCGGATGAGCAATTCATGACGTGGGGCTGGCGTGTGCCATTCATCCTGAGCGCGTTCCTGGTTTTATTCGGATTATGGGTCCGCAAAGGCATCGACGAAACCCCATCCTTCAAGAAAGCCCAGGAAAAAGGGGAAATCGCGAAAATTCCTTTCCTTGAAACTATGCGGACGCATTGGAAGGAAGTCTTGATTGCCGTGGGAGCGAAAGTGGTCGAGACGGCACCATTCTACATATTTTCAACCTTCATCGTTTCCTATGCCACGACACAGCTTGGTTTCTCCCGGACGGTCACATTGAACGCCGTCACACTTGCGACGGTCATCACGACCATTCTCATTCCCGTCATGGGCAATCTTTCTGACAAAATAGGCCGCAAAAAATTGTATGTCGGCGGCACGTTCCTGATGATCCTGTATGCCTTCCCTTATTTCTGGCTGCTGGATCAAAAATCGGAAGCATTGCTGATTGTGGCAACGATCATTGGACTCGGCATCATCTGGGCACCGATTACAGCCGTTCTGGGAACGATGTTCTCGGAAATCTTCAAATCGAATGTACGCTATACAGGAATTTCATTAGGCTATCAAATTGGCGCCGCCCTGGCAGGCGGAACAGCACCGCTAGTCGCCACGGCCCTTTTAACCGCGTATGATGATTCCTATGTACCGGTGGCATTGTATATCATCCTGACCTCCTTTGTATCGTTGATTGCAGTCGCAGCAGTCCGCGATCGTAAAAATGAGGAGCTTGATACAGAAGCGGCCTGAAAGAAATAAGAAAGAAACCAATAAAGGGATCGCGCCTTGCGATTCCTTTTTGTCGGGAGGCAATAAATGATGATCATCCTATCAGAAAACCAGATAAAAGAAATTTACTCTATGAAGGACGCAATCGAGGATTTGGAAAAAGCCCTTGTTTGGAATACTGAAGGGGAAATTGCCAATCCGCACCGTACCGTCTTCGATTATCCAGCGAAAAAAGCCTCGGCCTTATACATGCCGAGCTCAATCGGACCCATACGGAAATCGGCCGTCAAGGTAGTGACGATTTTTCCAGAGAACCCTTCTTATGGGAAGAAAACAACCCAGGGGGTCATATTATTAACGGATACGGAAAATGGAGACCACCTCGCATGCATCAATGCTTCCTACCTGACGAGGCTGAGGACCGGGGCAGCCAGCGCCATCGCGGCCGACTATCTCGCAAGGAAAGCAGCTTCATCCGTGGCGGTGATTGGCTGCGGGGCCATGGCTGAGGAACAGCTCAAGGGAGTAATGGAGGTGAGGAAAATCGATTCCATCTTGCTCTATAACAGGACAGAGGCAAAAGCAAGGAACTTCGCTGGGAAAATTGGACAATGGCATCCAGAATTCAGCGGGGAAATAACAATTGAAAAGGACGCGAATGACGCTGTTTCAAAAGCGGATATGGTCATTTGCAGCACACGCTCGGAAACTCCTGTCTTCTCAGGTGAAGCACTGAAGCAAGGTGCACATATTAACGGCGTGGGATCCTACTTGCCCCATATGCAAGAGGTAGATGAAACGACAGTGTTGAAAGCTGGAAAGATTGTTGTGGATACTGTCCAGGGAGCAAAGGAAGAAGCAGGTGACCTCCTTGTTCCAGCCAATGCTGGAAGGTGGGATTTTTCCAGCCTGCACGGAGAGCTTGGAGAAATGGTATCCAGGCAAATTCCGGGCAGGGAGGATGAAACGGAAATCACCTTTTTTAAATCGGTTGGAACAGCTTATTTCGACTTGGCTGTGGCAGCTTCCGTATATGAAAAAGCAGTCAAAGCTGGAGCAGGGACCCAGGTTGAAATGTAATGGAAAAGAGAGTGGCGGTTGAGATTTCAACCGTTTATTTTTTGTTTTAAAAAATACCCATATAGGTATATAATGAAAGAAGAATGGAATGGATATATTCCGTGCTGGAAAAACTGTTTAGTTGTATACCTCGCAAAAGGAGGGATGGCAATGGCAAGAAAGAAGATCGTCTATTTTGTTACCTTGAGTTCCAACGTGCCATACGTGCTGAAAAAAGCGATCGAAAATGCCGAACAGCAAGAGGAAGTATCGATTTTCTTCGACCTTGACGGCGCAAGGGTGCTCGATAAAAGGTATTTGAAGGTGATGGAGCGGACCCATAACATGGATCTGGCTGAATGGATGAGGAAGGCACTCGAGATCGGCATCAGATTTTATGGCTGCCAGATGAATGTCCTGATCGCTGATGGCCTTGAAATGGTAGAAGGAGCGGAATTGGCAGGCGTTGCGACATTCCTGGCCGAAGCATATGGCGCAGATGCCGTCTTAAGCTATTGATGGAGGTGGTTTGTTCATGGCTGGAAGAAAAGTGGTTGTCCTTGCTCTTCATGATGAAATGGAATCAGCGTATCCTCCGCTGAATATTGCAGTTGGCGCTGCATCCTCAGGGGCGGAAGTCATCCTCGCATTCTCGGGCAAAGGGGTAAACATCCTGGATAGGAGGTATGTCCCCGTCCCATCAAGGGACATTGAATACTTATCGGGTGCCCTTGAGAAGTTTGGGGTCGCAACTGTCCATGAAATGCTTGGCCTGGCAGTGGAGCTTGGTGTCGAGCTGTATGCTGTCGACATTGAAAAGGAAGGCACAATCGATTTTTTATACCCTGCCGAACAGGTTCCAACTAAATGGATCCTGAATGAAGCAGCGGCAGCAGACTTGTTCATGCATTTTTAATAAAAGGCTACTTGACAGAACAGTGTTGATTTGTGGCTATTTGTTGGTTTAGAGCGGAAGGGGCTAAGACACCGGGGGGAAGTAAGAGGCAGCGGGGAGGCCTAGGAGGCGCCAAGCGCCCAGCAGGCTCCAAGCGCCCAGCAGACTCCCTGTAACGACCGCTAGAAATCACCAATCAAATCGAACACAGCCCAATAAAAAGAAGAGACAGGGGACTGTCTATCCAATCTGGATGGCTGTTTCTTCTATGAACGTCAGTTTGTTCTTTCCCAGATCCTTCGATTGGAGCAGCAGCTGGTCTGCATAGATATATCCTTTATCCATTGTAATCTGCTCGTTGACTTTGAAGAAATAAAGTCCGAAGGAGGCAGTGACCGATACGGAGTGGCTCCTTGACTGATAATCCACTACAGCGGCGCTCTGTTCGATTCCAAGGCGGATCCTTTCCACGAGATCGATTGTTTCATCGACGGACTTATTCCTAAGGAATAGTGTGAATTCTTCCCCTCCGCTGCGGAATATATAATCATCCTTTGATAAATAAGCCTTCAAGGTTTCTGCGAAATGCTGGATCACTCTGTCGCCGACAGCATGATTATAGGAATCATTGATGCTTTTGAAATCGTCGATATCAATAACGGCAATGCCGAGTCTCTCGCCGGATTGATTCAGTTCCGACATTTTCAAGTCCATGAGGGCTCGGTTCGCGACACCTGTCAGGAAGTCTGTATAGGCCATTTGCTCGAACTTGTCCCGTTCGATTTTGTGCTGGATAGACTGTGATTTAGAATGGAAGGAACGGCTGACGAGATAATTCAAGATGAACAGGCTGATCATCATTTCCCATTTCTGCTCCTGGAGGAAAAGCAGAAGAAGGCCGTTCGTGAAAGCGGTCTTGCCAAGGTCAAGGATGTTGTTGCTTTCCTTGAAAAACCGAATCGCCTGGCGGACCGTCTTGATTTCTCCCATGATGTAAAAAGCTGTGGACAGGAAGGTATAGGAAATCATCATCGTGGCGACAGCCAACAGGAATATCAGCACCCAGAATCCAAAAGGGAAGCGATCGAAAAAAGGGTGTAACAGGCCGTATAAGAAAAACGCCGCAGAGTAGATCAGTGCATGGGCACCTATATTATAAAAAGTATCGAAAAATTCATCATTATCGGCTGTTTTGGACTTTTTCCGTGAAAAATAAACCATGAAACGGAAAACGGCCTCGAAAATAAACAGCCCCAGAGGGCCGGCAAATATCCCAAAAGACAAACTGTAATTGATTCCATAATCAAATTTCACCGTCCCGCTTT
This sequence comes from Bacillus sp. REN3, assembly GCF_017912555.1. Lineage (GTDB taxonomy): Bacteria > Bacillota > Bacilli > Bacillales > Cytobacillaceae > Mesobacillus. The sequence continues at coordinate 54,473 of NZ_JAERSD010000003.1, forward strand.
GCGCGGTGATCCTCAAATGGTTATACAGCAATGAAAAGAACCAATAGATGAACAAAGCGGTGAATAAGATTTTTTTCTCGATGGGTAAAGCGCCTGATCCAAAAGCCACAGCAATCGATGCGAAAAACAATGAAAAATCAAAAAGCCTAGCTTTCAGCATAGGTATTTATTCCCCTTTCCCAATCTCTACCGTTAATATTATCCTAAAATCACGGCATGTGGCAAAGCAATTTTTAGAATTTTTCGTATCATCCCACTAATTGGCGGCGTATGATAAGTACTGGGCTCTTTACAAAAGTTTTTTCAGGAAAACAGAAAAGGAAATTAATGTGTTAATGTCGAATATTCTTTAGTAAACGTCGAATCTCCTTTATAGGAGCATGGCAGCCTTTTTATAGCATAAGGGATACGCCCGTCGCGGAACCCCTTTGAACAGAGACAAAAATAAGGAAGGGGGCTGGAGTATGGAACTGCTTTATGGCGTGTCCGCTGTATTTTTGCTGGTCATGCTGGCCGGCATAGGGTTATTCCACAAGCGGAAGAGAAGAATGAATGAGCTGACAGCCACTAATCCGGAAGCTTTTTTACAGGATGGGCTCCGCCAGGAAGGGAAGAGGCTAGTCGCGGTTATTGGCGGAGATTTCGTGCATGGAACGATCAGCTACAATTTTGTCGAGGACGCTGCCAGGAGGAAGGATTGCCAGCACTATCAATTCATGAACGCCGGCATCAATGGCAGCACGGTCCGCGATGTGCTGGCGCGCTTGGATGCGGTCATCATGGCTCAGCCTGAAGCCGCCATTATCCTGGTCGGTATGAACGATGCGGCAGTGAAAATAGCGCCTTATATGGCGAAGAAACAGAATCATGAACCAAAGGAATTGCCTCCGCTGATTGCCTATGAACAAGACCTTGCCCGGATCGTGAGCCGTTTGAAGACGGAAACGTCTGCCCGCATCGCTTTGCTGTCCCTCCCGATTGCCGGGGAAAACCTATTTTCCAAAGCTAATAGAGAAATTGACCAGTACAACGAAGTCATCAAAAAGGTGGCTGAAACGAACAATGTTTCCTACCTGCCGCTCAATGAAAAGCTGAAGGCCCACTTGAAGGGCAAGAGGCATACAAGAGGCCGGCCACTTCCGGAGGACTTGAAGCTATACAAGAAAGCGGTTGTCCAGCATTTCGTCTACGGCCACAGCCTTGACCGGATTTCACGCGGGAACGGCTACCTGCTGCTGACCGATGGCATCCATCTGAATAGCATCGCAGGGATGAAAGCAGCCCGCCAAATCGAGCTTTTCCTGAAAAAAAGCGAATTGAAAGCAACCCAATGAAAAGGATACTGCAGCAGATGGCAGTATCCTTTTCATTGGGTTGTGGTATGGATCAGATGAATTTTTTGGCGGCAACATGAAACTTTTTCATCATGGCGTTTCTCTAAGGGATGAAAGGGGGGCAGCGAATGGATGAAATAAAGCTTGTAAGGAGAGCGATGAAAGGAAATGGCAGGGCATTTGAGCAGCTGTTGGTTTTACATAGTGACCGGCTGTACCGGACTGCTTTTTTGTATGCAGGAAACAGGGAGGATGCCCTCGATATCGTTCAGGAAACGGCCTGTAAAGGTTTTATGGCGATTGGACAGTTAAAGAATGAACAGTACTTTTTGACATGGCTGACACGGATCATGATTCATTCTGCGTATGATGTGCTGAAGAAACGGAAACATGAGCTGCCGGTGGAAAAATTGAGCGATTTTCCTTGCGATGATAAAAACTTGATCGCTGAAAATCTTGATTTGCTCGAGGCGGTCGCCGGGTTGAAGGAGCAGCACCGTACTGCGATTATCCTGTTCTACTATCAGGATCTGCCAATCTGCGAAATCGCAGGTGTGATGGGAGTGCCAGAAAATACTGTTAAAACGTATCTGCAGCGGGGCAGGAAGGAATTGAAAAGTAAATTGGAAGGGAAGGACGGCAATGGAAAAGAATGCGTTTCATGAAGAGGCCGGAAAAATTGACGTTCCAAAAGAAGATGTCATGAAAGCCATCCAGACCGGGATCAGGAAGGGAGCGGCCAGCTCATGGCGGGCAAAACGCAAAAAGCGTATCAAAGTTTTCTCGATATCTGCAGCTGCCATTATCGCCTTGTTTTTCTCAGGATTCATTTTTCCTGTGGTATCACATGTAATGGCTGACATTCCGTTTTTGGCAAAGTTGTATGAACACGATCAGGTAGCAACAAGCCTTGAGTCCCAAAGGCTGATTACAAAACTGGACGAAAAAGCAAGCTATGGCGGTGTGGATGTTACAGTCACGGATGCTTATTATGACGGTGCCATGATCGGTGTCACCTTTGATGTAAAAGGAGACATGGGGGACAGCAAAGAGATGTATGCGTTCTATGAAATTTTCCATGCCGATCCACATATCCAGGAAACGAAGGAATTGGTCAAGCTGCTGCCAATCGATGGCGGCTATAAGGGACATATCCAGTTAAGCTATCCAAGGGGCGGGCTGCCAGCCGAAACCACCCTGCCGTTGAAATTCCTCGAGATCGGTAAAATCGGGGCCAGATGGAAAGAGGCAGAAGGGAAGTGGAATTTCGATGTCCCACTCAAGCAATTGCCGCATGAAACAATCCTGCTTGGGGAGGAAAGCAGGATGGATGGCTATAAGGTGAAGCTGGAAAAGCGGATTGACGGGAAATCATCTTCAGCTTTGGAATATTCCATATCCTATCCGGCAGCAGGGAAACACGATTCTGTCCGATTGGAATTGTTTAATGACAAGGGCAAGCAGCTGATTGGCGGCACATCGGATTCTAAAATTGGCAAGAAAACGGAGAATGGCATGGTTTTGGAAAGAAGAAGGCTGACGATTCCCTGGTCATTGGAAGGGAATTTCATCAAAATCCAGCCGATATTATACAAAGGGGAAAACGGAAAGGTTGACTTTGAGCCCATTGTGGTACACCTTTAAAAAAGAGGCTGGGCGCCTTTATCCTGACTAATTTATCGGAGGAACCCATCATGCTGACTATCGCTGTACCGGGACGTGGCAGGTTTGCCATTGAACATCTTGTGCTGGATTTTAATGGGACGATCGCTGTGGATGGCGAGCTGATCCAAGGTGTAGAGGAAAGGGTCCGCTTTTTAAGCAAGGAGCTGACTGTCCATGTCATCACCGCGGATACGAACGGAAGCGTCGTGAAGCAATGCAGCGACTTGCCTGTCTCCGTCAAGATCCTGGAGTCTTCGGATCATACGGAGGAGAAAAGCGAATTTGCCAGCCGGCTAAAAGGAGTTGTCTGTTTCGGCAACGGTGCCAATGACGCGGCGATGTTCGAACAGTCCGATCTTGCGATTGCCGTCATGGGAAACGAAGGCTGTGCGGCCGTGACGCTGATGAAAAGCGATCTTGTTGTGCAAACCATCAATGACGGCCTGGACTTGCTCCTCAAACCGAATCGGCTGATCGCTAGCTTAAGAAAATAACCGTACCGGTGACGGACATCTATCAAACTGTGAAAAAAGAAGTTGTTTTTCGGCAGGATCAGCCTCATCTACACAGCGTGGGGCTGATATCTGTTATTCAGCTTCATCAGTAAAAGCTCTGGGGAAATAATTGCCTAGCTTGTGGTTGATCAATTCGCCGCAGGCTTTTTTGTATTTCTTGACCAAACAGGAGTTTCTATCGAACGGTTTTTTCCAGCCTCATTCCCCAGCCGGTGTTGCCCTCGAAATGGCTTGCTTACAGCTGCAGACAGCATGCAGTCTGAAGTGATACCAGCCACAGCTTAAAAAGCAGCATTGCCGCTGAAAACCACCATACAACTTTTCGAAATTCTTTCATCTATCATTCCCGTCCATAAGAAGGTTTTTCACTATATAATAGATTCACACACCACTTGATCAATATTAAGAAAGTCTTAAGATTTATCCTAAGTGAATGTTAAGGTTCACAGTCTACAATGGACATTGTCAGGGAGGGGGCATGGAGATGGAGCAATACAACGTCCTGGTCGTTGATGATGAAAAAGAAATCCGCGACGCGATCGAGATTTATTTAAAAAATGAAGGAATAAAAGTCATCAAGGCGGCGGACGGGATTGAAGCGATCGAAAGGCTCAATGAGCAGCCGGTCCATCTGATCCTCCTCGATGTGATGATGCCGCGCCAGGATGGCATTACGACGACATTCCGGATTCGTGAGGATAGGAATATACCAATCATCATATTGAGCGCCAAAAGCGAAGATACTGACAAAATTCTCGGGCTCCAGGTTGGTGCCGATGATTATGTGACGAAGCCGTTCAATCCGCTTGAATTGATCGCAAGGGTGAAATCGCAGCTCAGACGCTATATCACTCTTGGCACCTACGAAGGGAAGAACAAAGCGATCGACCTGAACGGGCTGACGCTTGACCAGTCATCGAAAGAAGTCACGGCACATGGCGAGCCTGTCAAGCTGACGCCAATCGAGTATCGGATCCTTGAGCTGCTGATGACGAACGCCGGAAGAGTATTTTCAATCAATGATATATACGAACGTGTATGGAAAGAGCCGAGCTACAATGCCGAGAACACGGTCGCTGTCCATATCCGCAAGATCCGTGAAAAAATAGAGATCGATCCAAAGAATCCAAGGTTTTTAAAGGTGGTGTGGGGCATTGGCTATAAAATCGAAAAGTAGGCTCCGGTTTATCATATGGACGATTTTGATTGCCTTTGGTTTGAGCGGTATGATGGCCATCCTGACTAGAGGCAGCAATTATTTGCAGCAGGATTATTTCAAATCGGAGGAATATGGCTACAGGATCGACCAATTTGTCTCCCTGCTGTATGTCTTTGAATTAAATGATTTGACCGCCGAAGAAATGAAAAAGGAAATTGTTGTTTCAAGCGAAGAAATAGAAGAGCATCGCACACGCTACGGGAATCTTGGAGACCAGATATCAAGTATTGGGCTACAGTATGATCAACAAATCCAGGATGCCATCGATTCAGGCAACAATGCTGTCAAAGAAGCGTTGATAAATGAAAGGGACAAGAAAATCGCGGATATTACCGAGAACTTTAACAGCGATGAGCACGTGCGGGCAAAGATTATCAAGGAAAAGGAAAGGAAAGTAGATGAGTTTTTCCAGGATCTGCAGCAATATCGGCGTGATTACGCCATTCATGATAAAGCATTCAAATTTTACTTGAAAGATGAGGATGGGAAGATCTTTACGAACCTGGACATGGATGGCAAGTCCCCGGCCGATTTTTTTAATCAAAAAGAAATGTACCATATCCACGATTATTCAGATCTTCAGCAGCAATCTGTTTCCGGTAATTTCGAGGGATACATGCTTTACAATGAAGTGGCCGAACAAATTCTGAACAAGCAAAACAAGGAATTCACCGGGGAGATCGGCGTCGCGAAAAGCACGCCGCTTAAGAATCCCTTGATGCAGGAATATAAGGAATATCAAAAAATGAGGATTCTCCTGATTGCTTACACGATTGCCAGTGTTGCAGCCCTGCTGGCAGGATATGTAATGGCCAGGAGGAAACCAGTTATCGCATTTGCCGGCTTGGAAAAATGGCAATCACGCTATGATAGGATCCCGATTGACATCAGGGCAGCCATCCTGCTGGCGTCCGGATTGGTGTTGGCGCTGGCTCTTACGCTCCTTAGTGAACAATTCATCTACTTTAATCAGAGTATCATCAATACCGTTGTTGAGTTGGGATCCGCCTTATTTGTTTCTGCTGTGATGCTGTCCTTGATCATGATCCAGGTGAAATTTTTCGCGGACTATCGCAATGATTGGTTAAAGCTGCAAACGGACTGGCGAAAGAGCATAACGTACAAATTGTACGATGCCGCAAAGCTGGCTTTTCTGAACACAAGCATTGGCACACAGCTTGTGCTGCTGCTCGGGATCGTTTTCTTCCTTGGCGGCTTGGCTGCTGGTGTGCTGATCGAACCAATGTTCATCCTTGTTTTTGGGACAGCGTTCTTGCTTCTTGGCATGCCTGTGTTATACCTTATTTTCAAGAAAGCAGGCTATTTCAACCAGATTGTCGACAATGCACAGGAGCTGGCGGCCGGGAAAATGGGGACCGACCTCAAGGTGAAAGGCAGGTCCATACTCGCCAGGCATGCGGCCGATGTCAACACATTGCGGCACGCAGTGAAGACCTCGTACCGTGAACAAGCGAAGAGCGAACGCTTGAAGACGGAGCTGATCACAAATGTCAGCCATGACCTGCGGACGCCTCTCACCTCGATCATTACGTATACAGAGCTATTGAAAACGCCGGACTTGGCTGTGGAGGACCGCAACGCCTACGTTGAGATCATTGACCGCAAATCGAAGCGGCTGAAGGTATTGATCGATGATTTATTCGAAGCAAGCAAGATGGCAAGCGGCAGCATTGAGCTCAATAAGGAGAAGGTCGATTTGAACCAGCTCCTGCAGCAAGCGCTGGCCGAATACAACGAAGCATTGGCCGAATCATCGCTCCAGCTCCGCGTATCACAGCCAGAACAGCCTGTCTACGCGTTTGTCGATGGCCAGAAGATTTGGCGCGTCTTCGATAACCTGATCGGCAACATCCTGAAGTACTCGCTTGAACAAACACGTGTCTATATCTCTGTTAAATCCGAGCAGGACAAAGCGTTACTGGTTTTTAAAAATGTCACAAAATACGAGCTGGGTGAAGACCTCGAGGAACTGTTCGAACGCTTCAAACGCGGCGACCAGTCGCGCCATACAGAAGGTTCCGGCCTCGGCCTTGCGATTGCGAAGTCCATCGTCGATCTTCACGATGGCTCGCTCGATATCGAAATAGACGGTGACCTGTTCAAAGTGACAGTCAAGCTTGAAAAAATGGAATAAATCCCATCCCCTGCAGAAACTGCAGGGGATTTTTTGAGTGTAACCAGCATTGGGGACAGTCTGGGTTCCTGAAAAAAGCGGCAAGCGGCCATTTGAATGGGTGAAGGAATTCGGATGGACTAAACAAAGGAAAGCCCACGGCGGTGCGACAAATGGTGGGTCAGCCAAGGAAAGTCCACGGCGGTGCGGCAATGGTGGGTCAGCCAAGGGAAATCCACGGCGGTGCGGCAAATGGTGGGTCAGCCAAGGAAAGTCCATGGCGGTGCAGCAAATGGTGGTGCAGGTAAGGAATGCCCACGGCGGTGCAGCAAATGGTGGTGCAGGTAAGGAATGCCCACGTGGTGCGGCAAATGGTGGTGCAGCCAAAGAATGCCCACGGCGGTGCAGCAAATGGTGGTGCAGGTAAGGAAAGTCCATGGCGGTGCAGCAAATGGTGGTGTAGGTAAGGAAAGTCCACGGCGGTGCGACAAATGGTGGGTCAGCCAAGGGAAATCCACGGCGGTGCGGCAAATGGTGGTGCAGCCAAGGAAAGCCCGCGGAGGTGCGGCAAATGGTGGGTCAGCCAAGGAAAGCCCACGGTGGTGCGGCAAATGGTGGTGCAGGTAAGGAAAGTCCACTGCGGTGCAGCAAATGGTGGTGCAGGTAAGGAAAGTCCACGGCGGTGCAGCAAATGGTGGTGTAGGTAAGGAAAGTCCACTGCGGTGCAGCAAATGGTGGTGTAGGTAAGGAAAGTCCACGGCTATCCAGCGGTGGGTGCAGGCAAGGAATGGGTAGGGATAAGGGAAGTTTGTACAAAAAAGGTAAACAATTATTATGACAGATGTCAAGACAAGTGGTAATATTAGATAGTTGAATCAATATAGTCTGTTAAAATCAGCGAACAACGGGAAACTAATGGTATCGTTTCTATGAGCAGGAGGACAATATGGGAAAAACTCAGGAGATTTCAGAGAAAAAACTGCTTGGGATTGCTGGACTTGGCTGGATGTTCGATGCGATGGACGTAGGCATCCTGTCCTTTATTATCGCTGCCCTGAAGGTGGACTGGGGTTTATCTGCCCAGCAAATGGGCTGGATTGGCAGCGTGAATTCAATCGGAATGGCGGTCGGCGCCCTTGTTTTCGGCTTGCTGGCAGACCGGATTGGCAGGAAAAATGTCTTTATCATTACATTATTGCTCTTTTCAGTCGGCAGCGGTATTTCTGCGATGGCGACGACATTATCATTCTTCTTGCTGTTGAGATTCCTGATTGGGATGGGACTTGGGGGAGAACTGCCAGTTGCTTCGACACTTGTATCGGAAAGTGTGCCGGCCGAGAAACGAGGCCGTGTCGTCGTACTGCTTGAGAGCTTCTGGGCAGGAGGCTGGCTGATCGCCGCGCTGATTTCTTACTTTGTCATTCCAAAATTCGGCTGGCAAATGGCCTTGATCTTGAGCGCGCTACCAGCCTTTTATGCACTGTACCTGCGGATCAACCTGCCGGACTCGCCGCGCTTCCTAGCGGTTAAGAAGCAGGAAAGGCTGACCATCATGGAGAGCATTGCCGAAGTTTGGTCACGTGAACATGTAAAGAGGACTGCGATGCTTTGGATTTTATGGTTTACCGTCGTGTTTTCTTATTACGGCATGTTCCTCTGGCTGCCCAGCGTGATGATCATGAAGGGTTTTACGCTCATCAAGAGCTTCCAGTATGTCTTGATTATGACACTTGCCCAGCTGCCTGGATATTTTACCGCAGCATGGCTGATCGAAAGAGCGGGCAGGAAATTCGTGCTTGTAGCCTATCTGGTAGGGACGGCGCTCAGTGCCTATTTCTTCGGTACGGCCGATTCATTGGGGCTGTTGATCACAGCTGGAATCCTTTTGTCTTTCTTCAACCTGGGGGCATGGGGCGCGCTCTACGCGTACACACCTGAGCAGTATCCAACTACAATCCGCGGGTCCGGTGCCGGGATGGCAGCTTCATTCGGCCGTGTTGGCGGAATCATCGGGCCGCTGATGGTGCCTTATTTATCAGCCCAGGGATTATCGATCAATATGATATTCACTGTCTTTTGTATCTCGATCCTGATCGGCGCCGCAGCCGTCCTGTTCTGGGGAAGGGAAACGAAGCAAACAGAGCTAGCCTGAACCTCTATTTGAAGCAACAGCCCGAAATCAGTCCTCTCGGATGAGCAAAAAATCCAGCATGGAAGAAAGCTTCCGGCTGGCCAAATTGGGATGATACCGGTGCAACGAGGATTAAAATTAGTCCAACTGGGATTAAAATTGCTTCAACTAGCAATAAAACGGGTCCAACTGGGATTAAAGTCGCTTCAACCAGCAATAAAACGGGTCCAACTGGGATTAAGTTGCTTCAACCAGCAATAAAACGGGTCCAACTGGGAATAAAGTTACTTCAACAAGCAATAAAAAGGGTCTAACCGGGATTAAGTTGCTTCAACTAGCAATAAAAAGGGTCCAACCGGGATTAAAGTCGCTTCAACCAGCAATAAAACGGGTCCAACTGGGATTAAATTGCTTCAACTAGCAATAAAACGAGTCCAACCGGGATTAAGTTGCTTCAACCAGCAATAAAACGGGTCCAACTGGGATTAAAGTCGCTTCAACTAGCAATAAAACGGGTCCAACTGGGAATAAAGTCGCTTCAACTAGCAATAAAACGGGTCCAACTGGGAATAAAGTTACTTCAACTAGCAATAAAACGGGTCCAACTGGGAATAAAGTTACTTCAACTAGCATTAAAACAGGTCCAACTGGGAATAAAGTTACTTCAACTAGCAATAAAACGGGTCCAACTGGGAATAAAGTTACTTCAACTAGCAATAAAACGAGTCCAACCGGGATTAAGTTGCTTCAACTAGCAATAAAACGGGTCCAACCGGGATTAAGTTACTTCAACTAGCAATAAAACGGGTCCAACTGGGATTAAGTTGCCTCAACTAGCAATAAAACGGGTCCAACTGGGAATAAAGTTACTTCAACTAGCAATAAAACGGGTCCAACCGGGATTAAGTCGCTTCAACTAGCAATAAAACGGGTCCAACTGGGAATAAAGTTACTTCAACTAGCAATAAAACAGGTCCAACTGGGATTAAAGTTTCTCCAACTAGCAATAAAACAGGTCCAACTGGGATTAAAGTTGCTTCAACTAGCAATAAAGCCGCTCCACAGGGGACAAAAGCCGTGCCAACACTAATTAAATCAATTCAACCAACAAAAAAGTTCGCCATCGTGACTGATTTGGCGAACTTTTTTTATCTTTTTTAATGCGTTTTCATCGCAACAGTGTGCTACATATACTTCTTCCGTTCTGCTTCGATCATGGAAGACAGGATTTCCTGTTCCGTTTCGCTTTCTTCCGGCGCGATAGATGTTTCTCCGGCAGGGATACTCCGGTTCCGCCATTTTTTCAGGATGAAAACAATGAACACTGCGGCAACGAGCAATAAAACAAATGGAGTGATCCAGAGAGTCAGGTTGAAGCCTTTTTGGGGCGGGGCCTGGAGAGCCTGTTCTCCGAGGTTTTTGACATAATAATCGATGACTTCATCCTTCGTCATGCCCTTTTGCATCATTTCCGCTATTTCATCATAGTAAAGTTTCTTGACCGAGCAGTTGCTGACATCATGGGTGCCATGCCCTTCCATTGAGAGCATGCTGACGACAGCCTGGAAGTCAGGCCTGCCGAAATCAAAGTCCTTGGTGGCTGTTTCCTCTGCAAAAACATTGAATCCGGCCAATAACAGTATTCCTACTACCACAATTTGTCCGAGGCGTCTCATGCTCTCTCTCCTCCGCTATGAGTCATTTCAAAAATATTATATATCTTGAAGGCAGCGGTGCCACCTTCATTCTGTGGCGAAATCAGCACGATTTATTGGCCGGCCAGCACTTCGTATGGAAGAGTCTTTCCAATTGCCACAAAAATAACATGAATGGTTTGATCATTTTTCCACTGATTCGTGATATAATAGTGCAAACGTTTGTACAACTTCTTAAAGGGAGACAAAAGCTATGAAAAGGTTATTTGAGATTGATAGCTGGAAAATCATCGAAACCGAATTGCACAAAGAAGATTTCCGTCTCGCGGAAAGCATCATGAGCCTTGGCAACGGCCATATGGGGATGCGCGGCAACTTTGAAGAATCATATACTGGCGACTTCCATCGGGGGTCCTATCTTGCAGGGGTCTGGTTTCCGGATAAAACGCGTGTTGGCTGGTGGAAGAATGGCTATCCCCAGTATTTTGGCAAGGTCATCAACTCCATTAATTTCATTGGCATACGAGTGTTCATCGATGGGGAAGAACTCGATCTTAACAAGTCAGAGGTTAAGGAATACTACCGTGAGCTTGATATGCAGCATGGTGTGCTGACAAGGATGTTCACAATTGTCCAAAATGGCAAGGAAACTGGAGTGGAAGTGACCCGTTTCCTGTCTGTCGCTGACAAGGAACTTGCGGCGATCCGCTATTCCGTGACCGCGAAAAACTATAATGGAAACATTACCTTCATTCCTTATCTCGATGGGGATGTCCGCAATGAAGACTCGAACTACGAGGAAGACTTCTGGTATGAAGTAAGCAAGGATGTTTCGGAATATGCCGGCAGCCTTGTGATGAAAACGAAAGACAATCCATTCGGCGCGCCGACTTTCCAGATAGCGGCAACTATGCAAACGGTTGTCGACGGAGAAGTTTCCAATGTGGAGGCGAACCATCAAGAAGAATACGTTGAAAACGTTATCCAGGTAAAGGCGGAACAGGGAAGAACAGTGTCCCTGTACAAATATATCGCAGTCACGACAGACCGTGATCATGAAAGCAGCGAGTTAACCGAAAAAGGCAAGGAAGTCATCGGCCGGGCTGTTGAAAAAGGCTTTGGACAGCTGCTGGATGAGCATAAAAATGGCTGGCTAAGCCGCTGGGAAATCGCGGATGTTGAAATTTCCGGGGATGACGAAGCACAGCAGGGAATCCGCTTCAACCTATTCCAGCTGTTCTCTACCTATTATGGGGAAGATTCACGTCTCAACATCGGCCCTAAAGGCTTCACCGGTGAAAAATACGGCGGCGCGACTTACTGGGATACAGAGGCGTATGCGATACCTCTATACCTTTCCACTGCAGAACCCAAGGTTGCCCGCAACCTGTTGATCTATCGCCACAATCAGCTTGCCGGAGCTTACCACAACGCAAAGCAGCAGGGGCTGAATGGCGCGCTTTATCCGATGGTCACTTTTACAGGGGTGGAGTGCCATAACGAGTGGGAAATAACCTTTGAAGAAATCCACCGCAACGGCGCGATCGCTTATGCCATCTACAATTACGTGAATTACACAGGTGATAAAGACTATCTCCATGAATACGGGATTGATGTCCTTGCGGGTATTTCCCGTTTCTGGGCAGACCGCGTCCATTTCAGCAAAAATAAGAACGTATACATGATCCATGGCGTCACCGGCCCGAATGAATACGAAAATAACGTCAACAACAACTGGTATACTAACCGGATCGCGGTCTGGAGTCTCCGCTATACGCTTGAGGTAATCGAGTTCCTGAAACAGAATGGCCATCAAGAACGTGTAGCCTCCCTTGATTTTACCGGGGAAGAGCTTTCGAAATGGCAGGATATCATTGAGAAGATGTATCTCCCGTACGACGAGGAAAGAGGCGTGTTCGTCCAGCATGATACGTTCCTTGATAAGGAGTTGAAACCGGTTGATGAACTGCCGGCTGAAGACCGCCCGATCAACCAGAATTGGTCATGGGATAAAATCCTCCGCAGCTGCTTCATCAAGCAGGCGGATGTCCTGCAGGGCCTGTACTTCTTCAACCATGAATTCACGGAAGAAGAGAAGCGCCGCAACTTCGAATTTTACGAGCCGATGACTGTACATGAGTCTTCCTTATCTCCGAGCGTGCACGCCGTATTGGCAGCTGAGCTTGGCATGGAGGATAAAGCGTACGAAATGTACCACCGCACGGCGCGGCTTGACCTTGATAATTACAACAATGACACGGAAGATGGGCTGCACATCACAAGCATGACAGGAGCATGGCTGGCGATTGTCCAGGGCTTTGCGGGGATGCGCACAGCGGGTGAATCCCTGTCATTCGCACCATTCATCCCGAAAGCATGGAGCCAGTACAGCTTCAAAATCATTTACCGTGATCACTATCTGAAAGTGGAAGTGAACCAGGAAAGTGTCATCCTCACACAGCAAGGGCCAGAGCTGGCCATGAAGCTGTACGGAGAGAAAGCCATCATTCCGGCTGATGGGACCATTTCTGTTAAATTGAAATAAATGTTTTGGAGATTTTCACGTCTCCTTGAGAGGAGCAACGAACATGACAAAATCAATTGAAGCATTCATTTTTGACCTTGATGGTGTTATCACGGATACGGCGGAGTACCACTTTTTAGCCTGGAAAGCACTTGCGGAGGAGTTGGGCATTGTTTTTACCCGTGAGGACAACGAGGATCTGAAAGGCGTTTCCAGGATGGACTCGCTTGAAAAAATCCTCCTGCTTGGCGGGAGGGCTTCTGACTTCAGTGATGCGGAAAAAAATGAGCTTGCTGCCAGGAAGAATGGGCATTACGTGGAACTGATCCAGGACATCACACCTGCAGACCTTTTGCCAGGCATCAAGGAGCTGATAGCCGATATCAAGGCAAACGGCCTCAAACTGGGGCTCGCTTCTGCGAGCAAGAATGCCTTCACTGTTATGGACTCGCTTGGCATGAAATCACAATTTGATTGTATCGTCGATGCGAGGACTGTAGTGAATGGCAAGCCGCACCCTGAAGTATTCCTGCGGGCTGCGGAAATGCTTGGCGTCGAGCCAAAATCCTGCATCGGGATCGAGGACGCGGCAGCAGGCGTACAGGCAATCAAATCAGCAGGCATGTTCGCTGTCGCAATCGGACCGAAGGAAAGCTTCAAGAATGCAGACCTCGTTTATGCGAGTACAGCAGAGCTGTCACTGGATAAAATATTGGAAGCCTGCAATCCTTCATTTTGACAAGACCCGGCCGGGATATGGCCGGGTTATTTGCTTCTTAAATGATCAAATTGTTTTGATGATCAACCCTCGTGATTCTTCATAACCAAACTGCTATCTTCTGCTCGCCGTACATTTCCCTTTTATCTGGATTACACTTCCTTAAAAAGGGAACTATGCTACTATACTCTTTTTACAGGATGGTGTTTTGTTTGATGTATGATTGCCTGATCTTAGGGGGCGGGATTGCCGGATTGCAGGCGGCGATCCAGCTCGGACGGTATGACCATAAAGTATTGGTGCTGGATGCTGGGGATGGCCGGTCGGCGATCTGCCGGAGCTACCATAATATCCTCGGCTTTCCGGAAGGTATCAGCGGACCGGAGCTCAGGGATACCGGGCGGAAGCAGGCAGAGAAGTACGGTGTCGAATTTGTCTTCGGCAAGGCGGCAAGTGCCGAAAAAAAAGAAGAAGGCTTTGCCGTCCAGTCTGAGAGCGGCGAATTATACAGGGCGAAGCGGCTCTTGCTGGCTACCGGGATCATGGACCGGATTCCGCCGTTTCCGGAACTGCTGCCGACACTCGGGATGAGTGTCTATGTCTGCCCTGATTGCGACGGATACGAAGTCAAGGACAAATCGATTATCGTGATGGGGTCAGGAAAGCCAGGAGCGAACATGGCGCTGACCTTAAGGTATTTTACCGACAGGATCACATATGTTAATCATGAGCAGGTTGAGCTGGGCGAGGAAAAACTCGCTGCACTCAAGGAAAAAGGGATCCGCTGCGTCGAAGGGCCGATCGAAAAGGTGCTCGCCGATGGACCTGATTTCCGGGGGGTCGCCCTGGCGAACGGGGAGACGCTGACGGCTGAGCGCGGTTTCATAGCCTTTGGCGGCAATGAAGTGAAGTCACATCTCGCAGAACAGCTGGGAGTGGAACTCCATAAAAACAAGCATGTGCTCGTTGACCCGCGTACAAAGATGACGAATGTCGAACATGTCTGGGCTGCCGGTGACGTCGTAGCCCATTCGGAACAGACGACAATCGCGATGGGAGACGGGATGCAGGCCAGTATCTGGATCCACAAGACTTTGCTCGAGAATTGACACATATGCGGGAAAGCCGCCACTCTCGAGAATTGACACATATACGGGGAAGCCGCCACTCATGTAAGTGGCGGCTTTCATGATAGCCTTCGAAGCCGGATGAGCCGTAGGACACCGATCAAAGGATCGAGCCAGCCTGCCATCAATCTTTCGCTGGCAGCCAGGCACCTCCGCTTCAATCCTCCATGTCTATCTTTTCCAATGGCAGTTCCGCTGGTCCTTCGACGACCTCTCCTCTGTAAGAGAAGCGGGAACCGTGGCACGGACAGTCCCATGTCCGCTCGCCGTCATTCCATTTCAGTTCGCAGCCCATATGTGTGCATGTCGTATCGACGACGTGGAGCTGGCCGTCCACATCACGGTAGGCGCCCGCCCGTTGGCCATTGACTGTAACTGCCGCACCTTCGTCATTCCGGAGGCTTTCCGGATTGGCGGATGGACGCTCGAATTTTCCTTTTACCAGTTCCTTGGCGACATTCGCGTTATCGACAATGAAGTTCTTCAATTGTGGATCAGCATTGAAACGCTGCGGATCAAATAGATCTTTGTAAGGGTTATCCTTTTTCAGGATAAGGTCCGTCATCAATAGCGCAGCATTGATGCTGTTTGTCATTCCCCATTTATTGTAGCCGGTGGCCACATAGATATTGTCCGTACTTGCGGAATAATTCCCTACAAAAGGAATCTTATCCTGGGTTGTCGGATCCTGGGCTGACCAGCGGAACGGGATTTCCCTTATTCCGAATGTTTGGGACGCGAAAGCCTCCAGGGCTTCGTAATACTGATGCGTATTCGTGTCATGTCCCGTTATGTGGCTGTCTCCGCCAAAAAGAACGAGGCGCTCTCCGTCCCAATCCGTGTAGCGGAGTGAGCGGGTTGGCGTTTCAGCATTGATGAACATGCCGCCAGGATACTCTTTTTCCGTTTTGACCGCAAGCACATAGGAACGCTTGACATGCATACGCGAAAAATAAAAACCTTTTAAATCATAAAAAGGAAAATGGGAGCTGATGATCAACTGGTTGCAGTGGACCCTGTGATTGTCCCTTGTCGTCACAACAGGCTTGTTGCCTTCTTCCATATCGACTGCTGTCGTGTTCTCGTAAATCTGTCCGCCCATTTCCGTAAAGGCCTCGACCAGATGCTTGAGGAATTTCAGCGGATGGAACTGTGCCTGGTTCCGCATGACAACAGCCGCCTTAGCCTCGATTGGAATTGGGATTTCGGATACGTATTCTCCTCCGGCCACGCCGAGTTTCTCGTAAGCCTTGAATTCATTGAGAAGTTTGTCCATTTCCTTTTGCGAATTCGTATAGACGTAGGCGTCTTCCTCAGTCAAGTCACAGTCGATTTGCTGTTCCTTGACGAGTTTCTTGACGAATTGCATGGCTTCATAGTTCGCCTGGTAGTAGAGCTTTGCTTTTTCCTTGCCAAAGTGGCTGATAAGCTCATCATAAATCAAGCTATGCTGGGGAGTGACTTTTGCAGTCGTGTGTCCGGTTGTCCCATTCAGGATGGAGCCGGCTTCGATGACGGCAGCCTTGGCACCGGCTTTTGCGAGTAAATAGGCTGATGTCAAGCCAGTGATTCCGCCGCCAACGATGGCAACATCGACATCCAGGTCCTCTTTCAGCTTCGGGAAAGAAGGGAGTTCAGTGCTCTTTCGCCAATAGGGTTCAGGAAAACGCGGCATTCTTGC
Source organism: Bacillus sp. REN3 (assembly GCF_017912555.1). GTDB lineage: Bacteria > Bacillota > Bacilli > Bacillales > Cytobacillaceae > Mesobacillus. The sequence goes on from NZ_JAERSD010000003.1 coordinate 71,176, forward strand.
ATGAAATTCGTTCATCGACAAATCCTCCTTGAATCATCTTCATACTTGCTATTTTTCCGCTGGAATGAAAAAACATGTATGGAAGCTGTTTTTCTTTTACCCTGCCTCGATTGGGACTAACAAGTTTTTGCCAAATGCACCTATTCACCGGGATTGGACAAAGCCGTGATAAAATAGGGAGAGAAAAGAAAGGAAGGGCCTAAATGAAAATTACAGTTGTTGGGACTGGGTATGTTGGCCTTGTCACTGGAGTTTCCTTTGCTGAAGTCGGTTATGATGTGTTCTGTTATGATCTTGATGAAAATAAAATAAACATGCTGTCAAAAGGAAAATGTCCGATCTACGAGCCGGGGCTAGAGGAAATGCTTCAAAAAAACCTGTCGGCTGGCAGGATTTCTTTTACCGGGGATCCTGCTGAAGCGTATATGGAATCGGAGTTTATTTTCATAGCGGTCGGGACACCTGAAAATCCAGATGGATCTGCCAATCTGGCTTTTTTGGAGGAGGCAGTCGAAGAAGCTGGGCGTCACCTAAGTGATGACGCCATTATTGTCATCAAGAGCACCGTTCCTGTCGGTACAAGCGAAAGGATGGCCGCATTGCTGGGGCAAACAGTATCTGAAGGAGTGGAGGTGAAGGTCGTTTCGAATCCGGAATTCCTCCGCGAGGGATCGGGAATTCTTGATACCTTCCATGCAGACCGCATCGTGATTGGCGCCGCAGACCAAGAGGCGGGCAGCGAGGTCGCCCGTCTTTACGGGCCCTTCAAGGTGCCAGTGCTCCAGACGGATGCCCGCAGCGCCGAATTGATCAAATATGCCTCGAATGTCTTCCTGGCAACGAAAATCAGCTTTATCAATGAGGTTGCCAATCTTTGTGAACTTACCGGAGCCAATATAGAGGATGTCGCACGCGGAATGGGGATGGACCAGCGGATCGGCAGCCAGTTCTTGAAGGCTGGGGTTGGCTATGGCGGCTCTTGTTTCCCGAAAGATACAAAGGCATTGGCAACGCAGGCCGGGAATTACGGCTATGACTTTAAGATTCTCCAGTCAGTGATCGAGGTGAACAGCAGGCAAAAGCAACAGCTCCTGACGAAAGCAAGAGCTTTGCTGGGGAGCCTGGAAGGAAAGCGGGCTGCCGTGCTCGGATTAGCCTTCAAGCCACATACTGATGATATCCGTGAAGCGCCGGGAATCGAGCTTGTGGGGCAGCTCCTCGCTGAACAGGCGGATGTTTCTGTGTATGATCCTGCAGCAGCGGTTAACGCACGTGAACGGTTTGGCGATAGGCTATATTACGCTTCAGGAATCGATTCAGCCATCAAAGGGGCGGATCTTGCCTTCATCATGACGGAATGGCCGCAAATCGTCCATTACGAGCTAAAGAACTTCAAGCTGTTCATGCGGACACCGCTCATTTTCGACGGCAGGAATTGCTATGGGCTGGAAGAGGCTGAACGGGAAGGCTTGATGTATGTTTCAGTCGGAAGAAAGGCAGTATCGGTGAAAGCCCAAATCGATCGTCTGGAGTTTTGACGGGGAATATTTTTAAAATATGTGAATTCATCTCAAGAGAAGGCCGCCATCCCGGAAAGGATGGCGGCCTTTCCCTTTGCTGCAGATTGAAAAATCTTATGTCTTGAATATATTTAAAAAATAATCCATAGAGAAGAAAGGTTGCTGGACAGGTAAATTCAACTGCTATCATCCGTAAAATTATTATGCTGGAATAGAGGAGTAAATTGAATATAAATAATATTTTGAATATTATTGACTTTTCATTTTATTCACGTTAAATTTAGTGTTAAATAATAAGACGGAAAAATGATGTATCGGCTATATTACGTCATACATTTATTTTATCCAATAAACCCCATCTTTTTATCGAATAGTTATCATAGCGATTTTTGGAATCGTTTACAACGAAAGGAGGAATTGGTTTTAAGGCTTGGACAGAATGGGAATAGCTTGCCTGGAAGATGGCTTGGGAATTTGAGGAAAAGTATAACTAGAAGTTTGATATTCGTGTTTTTTGAGTGATAATACTGATTTGGGTGAGAAGGGTGGTTTAATGAACGATTCGATTCAATTTCTAATTTCCGGAATCACGATAGGGAGCATTTATGCGATGGTCGCCCTTGGTTTTGTCACGATATACAGCGTGACAAAAGTAATCAATTTGGCGCAGGGTGAATTTGTGATGCTCGGCGGGATGGTGATGTTTTCACTGGTCAATATGGGGATTCCGTACCTTGTTGCCTTCATTTTGACGATTGCCGTTGTAATGGGCATTGGCTGGCTGCTTGAGTGGGCGGTCATCCGAAAAGCAAAGGGTGCTGATCCGCTAAGCTTGATTATCTTAACGATTGGGACGGCGATTTTTATCCGGGGTATTGCCGGCATGATATGGGGCAAAGATTCTGTGAAAGTAGCACCTTTTTCCAGTGACCAGCCCATAAATGTTTTCGGGGCCTCCGTTACGCCGCAAAGTGTATGGGTGATGGTCTTCATGGTGCTGACGGTGGGAATTCTCTACTTTTTGATTGAAAAAACGATGGCAGGAAAAGCATTTCGGGCATGCTCAGTCAATTCCGAAGCAGCAAGGCTGATGGCCATCAGTCCATGGAAAATGTCATCCATTTCATTTGCCATGAGTGCTGCCCTCGGCGCATTGGCCGGACTTGTCATTGCCCCGATTCTTTTCCCTTCCTACGACATGGGTATCATGTTGGGGATCAAAGGCTTTTCCGCCAGTATCTTAGGCGGCTTAGGAAGTGCGCCTGGTGCAGTGATCGGCGGATTGTTATTGGGGATCATCGAATCACTGGGAGCAGGTTATATAAGTTCGGGGATGAAGGATGCGATTGCATTTGGCGTGGTGCTGATGCTGTTGCTGATCAGGCCCTATGGATTGCTGGGAGAAAAGAATGTGGGGAAGGGAGGGCTATAAGTGAAGCGTAAAGGTGTCCAGTCATTCAGCTGGAAAGGTATTTCAGCTTTTTCTGTATTTATTGTAGTCCTTCCATTTGTTTTTTCATCTTCCTTTTACATTACAAAAGCGACGTTTGCTGGAATCTATGCAATCGTTGCGGTTGGGCTCGGATTATTAATGGGGTTTGCCGGCCAGATTTCACTAGGGCAAGCTGCTTTCTACGGGGTTGGGGCGTATACGACAGCGATCTTGACGACTACATATGGACTGAACCCCTGGGTGACCTTCCTCATCTCCTTATTGGCCCCGGCTTTGATCGCCTATCTGCTGGGCCATACGATGGCAAGACTGCATGGCTATTACCTGGCAATGGCGACACTTGCTTTCGGAATTGTCATCCACGTGCTTTTAACTGAGTGGAAATCGGTCACCAAAGGGGCTTCCGGCTTTTTCGGAATCCCAAAGATCGAATTGTTCGGTTTTACTTTCAGGCAGGGATTGCCCTATTACTATTTAGTCTGGTTCTTCGCTTTGCTCGTGATCGTCATTGCGCTGAATATCATCCACTCACGTATCGGGCGTGCGTTGAGATCGATCCATGACAGTGAAGTCGCCGCAAGCGCGATGGGTGTCGACACAGGTAAATACAAGATGCAGGTGTTCATTATCAGCTCCATGTTTGCAGGCCTGGCCGGATGGCTGTTTGCCCATATGTCCTACAGCATTTCCCCGGGATCCTTCGGATTGAATGGGTCGATCCTGTTTTTGACGATGGTTGTCCTGGGTGGGGCAACAAGCGTGTGGGGAGCGGTCTGGGGGGCGATCCTGATATCAGTCATCAGCATATTGGTCCATACGGCCGGCTCTCATTTCTCTTTTATCACAAGTGATTCCGAACAGGTCCTGTATGGATTCATCATGATGCTGATTGTCATTTTCCTTCCTCAGGGATTGATCCCTGCTATTCGTCCGCTACTGGAAAAACTTGCCCACAGGATGAGGCTGCCAAACGTCCGAGGTGTCAGATCGGTAAAGGGGAATCAAAATGTCTAATTTGCTAGAGGTAAAGAATGTAACCAAACGTTTTGGCGGAGTTGTAGCGAATCGAAATGTTTCTTTTACGATAGAAGAAAAGAAGATTACTGGATTGATTGGCCCTAACGGAGCGGGCAAGAGTACGCTCTTCAACATGGTTTCTGCTGTATTCCCGCCATCCGAAGGGGAAATCTGGTTCCGGAATGAAAGGATTGATTCTTATCCGGCTTATAAAGTTGCGCCGCTTGGAATCTCGCGGACATTCCAGAATTTACAGGTGTTCAAGAAAATGACGGTAATCGAGAATGTCATGGTCGGATTGCATACCAGGACTTCGTCTGGTATATTGGCCGCCGCCTTCAGCTTTCCAAGCTCGAAAAAAGAAGAGGCGGAGATGTATGAAAAAGCGGTTGAAGCCCTTCGTTTTGCAGGGCTAGAGGACGATTGCGGGACGGTTGCTGCCAATTTGCCTCTCGGAAAGCTGAGGCTGCTCGAACTGGCGCGCGCCATCGCGACAGGACCTAAGCTGCTATTATTGGACGAAGTTGCCGCGGGCTTGAACCACCAGGAAACACTCGAAATGAGCAGGCTGATTTTAAAAACCAGAGAGCAGGGCATTGCTATTTTTGTAGTGGAACACGATATGGACTTAGTTATGGGGATTTGTGACAAAATCATCGTTCTCGACCAGGGAGAGAAGATAGCCGAAGGAGCTCCGAAATCGGTCCAAAGCAACCAGCGTGTCATTGAAGCCTACCTCGGTGCGAGTGAAGAGGAGGAGATGACAGTATGACATCAAGTATCCTGGAAATCAAGGATGTTTCTTTTAGCTATGGGCCGATCAAAGCGCTGGACAAGGTCAGTCTGGAAGTGAATCAAGGGGAGATTGTTGCGCTCCTTGGAGCCAACGGAGCCGGAAAGACAACGATGCTGAAGAATATCTCGGGACTTCTCAAGCCTTCAAGCGGCGGGATCTTCCACCGGGGTGAAGACATTACCCCGCTCGAAACGGAGGAAATCGTGAAAAGGCATTTGATTCTCGTACCTGAACATCGGCAAATATTCAGCACGCTGACCGTATTGGACAATTTGTATTTAGGTGCCTTCCATCATCATAGGAAGTCGGGGAAAAGCGAAATCGATTCCGCTGTCAAAAAGGTATTTGAGCTCTTCCCTATATTGGAGGAACGAAAGGAGCAATTAGGGGGGACGCTTTCTGGCGGCCAACAGCAGATGCTGGCGATAGCAAGGGCGATCATGGCAAAGCCTGGCCTGCTCCTGCTTGACGAGCCCTCACTTGGATTAGCTCCGTTAATCGTCAAGGAAGTCCTGGATTATGTAAAACAATTGCGCGATGAGTTTGGTGTAACGGTGCTGCTCATCGAACAAAACGTCAACGCATCTTTGAAGATTGCCGACCGCGGCTATGTCCTGTCACACGGCAGCGTCGTCAAGTCCGGGAAATCCCGTGACCTGCTGAATGATCCAGAAATAAAAGAGGCCTTCCTGGGCCATGCAGTATCATGATGTTTTTTAAAAAAATCAAATTGATGAATCATGAAGACGAAGGGGGTAATGTTGTGAGAAAGTGGTTGGTTGGCATATTGCTGATAGTAATTGTCGCCGGGATGGCTGGATGCAGCTCCGAGGCAGAAGGGGAAAGCGGAAAGAAAGTTTACAAGATTGGCGCAATCTATTCGAAAACAGGGCCTGGCAGCCCGCTTGGTGAACCGGAGTGGAAGGCGACGGAGCTGCTGGAAAAGCAAATTAATGATGAAGGCGGAATCAATGGGGTCCCAATTGACATTATTCTGGCGGATGACGAATCGACACCAGAAAAAGCAACTGAAGAAATGAACCGGTTGATTAATGATGAAAAGGTATTGGCCGTATTGGGTTCATCGACAAGCGGCGCCAGCCTGGCAATGAAAGGCATCGCGATGGATAGCGAAATCCCCTTGATATCTGCCGGCGCGGCAGTTGGAATCGTTTCTCCTGCGGAAGAATCGAAATGGGTTTTCAAAACTCCGCATTCTGATGCCCATGCCGTCGAAAGGATCTATATGTACCTGAAAGAGGAAGGTTTGACGGATATAGGCATTCTCGCCGATTCCAATGCATTTGGCGCAAGCGGGGTTGAGCAGCTGGAAGCGCTGAAAGGCGATTATGGCATCAAGATAGTCGCCAATGAGTCCTATAATACGGACGATGCCGATATGAAAACACAGCTGACGAAAATTGAAAGGTCCGGTGCCAAAGCAGTCATTGTCTGGGGCACGAATCCGGCACCGGCAATCGCAGCTAAAAACATGAAAGAACTTGGAATGGACATCCCGTATATCGGAAGCCATGGAATTGCCAACCAATCTTTCATCGACTTGGCAGGTGACGCTTCTGAAGGGGTCATCATCCCAACGGGCAAGTTATTATTCCCGACACAAATCCCTAAGGATGATCCGCAATCAGAGGTGATTACAAAATTCTATGATAGCTATAAGGAAAAATATGGAGGAGAGCCAACAAACTTTGGGTCGTATGGCTATGACAATGTCATGCTGGTGGTCGAGGCACTGAAGTCCGGAGCGAAAGACCATGAAGCCATCCGGGATTACCTTGAAAACAAAATAAAGGACCATGTCGGTGCTACCGGCATCTTCACCTTCAGTCCGGAAGACCATAACGGGCTGAAAGCGGATAGCATGGTAATGGCGGAGATAAAGGACGGAGCATGGACATATAAAAAGTAGGGCAGGATTTCGCAAAGGCTGGCTATTGTCAGTCTTTGCTTTTGATTGCTTGTTGGTTAGCAGCGGGAGGCGGGAAGACTTGGGCGGGATTAAGGGTCAGGGGAGCCCCCGGTATTGCTAGTGCAGAGGAAGCTCCCCGGCAGGCACGAGGGAAGTCAACAATCAAAGTTAACACAGCTTTTTAAAAAAACGGAGGTGCTAAAAATGAAAGAGACGGTCATGGAAAGGGTGTCATCGGATCCGTTTGCCCGTTTTTTGGGAATTGCCATCGAAGAAGTGCGAGAAGGAGAAGCAAGGGTATCCATCGTGATTAAGGACCACCTTCTGAATTTTCATGGCGCCGCGAACGGAGGCTTGATTTTTTCCCTGGCAGATGTGGCTTTTGCGATTGCCAGCAACTCCTATGGACAAACTTCAGTCGGCATCAATGTGAGCATGAATTATATGCTGGCAGCGAAGGAAGGAGATACCCTGACTGCGACAGCAGAAGAAGTTTCCGGGAATCCGAAGCTGGGGCTTTACCGGTTAACCGTCCGAAATCAGTATGACGAAATGATTGCCGTTGCAGATGGCATGGTGTATCGCAAGAAGGAACAGTTTGCCTGAATGCTGACTGTCAGGGACCGTAAGGGAAGGCCATCCGGCAACTGACTGCGGCGATCTGGGTTAATGGATCACAGGAACGGCTGTCAATCTAGACGGCCGTTTTCGATTGTTAGGAGCCAGGCTGATTGCCGCAGCATGCCTGAATACGGTAAAATGGTCGAAAATACCTTCCTTTAGGAGGAATCGGGATGGCCAAGGTCAAAACGAATGCGATGCGGATCCTCGATAGGCAAAAGGTGCCGTATGAAATCCTGAGCTATGAGGTGCACGATGGAAAAATCGATGGAATAACGGTGGCGGGGAAGATCGGCAAGGACCCGGCATATGTCTACAAGACGCTTGTCGCGGTTGGCGCGAGCAAAAGCTTATATGTTTTCGTCATACCAGTCGAGGCGGAGCTGGATTTGAAAAAAGCAGCGAAGGAAGCAGGCGAGAAGAAGATCGAAATGCTGCCAGTCAAAGACATCCAGAAATTCACTGGCTATATACGCGGCGGTTGCTCGCCAATCGGCATGAAAAAGAATTACCCGACGTTTTTGGACGCAGGTGCGGCGGAAAAGGATGCGATCATCGTCAGTGCCGGAAAAATCGGCTTCCAGATCGAACTCGCTCCCTCAGAACTCCTCGAAGCCACGGAAGGGGAGCTTGCTGAAGTAACGAAGTAAGAAACAAGACACCACGATGTGGTGTCAGGTTGGCGATGAATGAAGGTAGACTAAAAAACGGACACGTTAAATTAGACATAGCTAACCCTCAAGGGAACTAACTAATTCAGTTAGTTCCCTTTTCAATAAATCGTGCCCGTATTTGCTGTAGATCGTTCCCATTCCGCCATTCTGGAAGGCCGTTTGGGCACTAACCGGAAGGCCCTCCGGAGTAATCTTCCCATAATCGCTAATTTGGCCGCATCAAACGCAGGTTGCGCTTTGTCCTTGCAATCCATTCATCATGACTGTCCGTACATACTCACACTGCGATAAGGTGTTTTTATTTCCCTGCTGCGTTGATCTTCAAATCGAGGCTTCCGATTTGCGATTGGTATAATTCCTCATATTTCTTGGTCGTATCATAGGCAATCTCTTTCTCTGGTGCATTTGGTTTTTCCCTTTTGACATCCGTTTCAAGTGTTTCATAGATCTTCACTGTGAGCAGCTTTTCGGTAAAATAACGTTTCAGCCGGTTTTGGTAGGCATCCTCAGGGTAGGCTTTGACAAGCTCCGATGCTGGTCCGTATTGCTGCACTTTTTCCTCGAATTCTCCGATTGCTTTCTTGACCTCGCCGTCTGTCACATCAAGTCCCTTTTCCTTTGCCAGCAGGTACATCGAGTATTGCTCGATCATCTTTGAGAGATTGACATTGAAATTGTCATGGTACTGGAGCTGCTCATCCCAGTAAGCAAGTTTATCCTCCAATTCAGCGCCCTTAAGCTTTTGCTCGTCCTGCTGGCGGTTCAACTCGATTTCTGCCTTGTTCATCAGCTCGTGGAATTGAAGATCTTCATATGTCAGCACTTTGCCGTCAATCGTCACGACTTTATCATCAGCACTGAAGCTGGTATCCTCCTTGTCCGCAGAAGGCTTGTTTTCCTGTTTCGGCGCCGGGTCTGCTTTTTCCTGCTGGCAGCCCATGAGGATCAGGCTTGCTAGCAGCAGAAGGAAAAGGTTGTTCAATCGCTTCATTGTGTCATCATTCCTTTTCAACCTCGAATGTCATCACATGCTCAAATTTGCTTCCGTCCGCTTCGCCTTCAATATTGGCAATCCACTCTCCAGCCATCGGCAGCTCTGTGCTTGATTCGTAGAGGCCGTTGCCTTTGTCCGTAAAATCAACCTCGATCGACCCATGGTCCATTTTGGCCATTTCCAGGTAGGCGGTAAACTCAAGCCCAGCTGCCGGCTTGCCATCCTTTTGCACCTCGATGACGATAGGGGAGCTTGTGCCTGCCTGGTATTTCGGTGCTTCCTTCAATGTGAATTCGTAATCCGATCCGGAACTGCATCCGGTTAACAACAACAGCAATAGCATGAAAACCGCAATAGATTTCTTCACTTCGCAACCCCTCTTTTTAAGTGTTCCTCCATAAATCCATCGACAGTATACTTTGTCATTCTCCCATCCTCCAAAAATGCGACATGTGTGCAAATTTGCTTGATTTCATCCATATGGTGCGATGCCATGAAAATCGTCTTTCCTGACAGCGACTTGAGGATCTGCAGAATTTCCTCGCGGCCAAGCGGATCGAGTCCGCTCGTCGGTTCATCGAGGATGAGGACCTCTGTGTCATAATAGAGCATCACGCAAAGGCCAAGCCGCTGGAGCATGCCTTTGGAATAGCTCTTTACCTGTTGATGGCGGTCCTCCCACAATGAAACGAGCTTCAATTTTTCCTCGATTTTCCTGTCATCGATTCCATCCGTCCCCAATGATGCGAAGAACCGCATGTTTTCTTCCCCGGTGAGATGGGGGTAAAGGTGGAATTTCTCGGGAAGATAAGAAACGATCTTTTTCCAGTCGCTTTTTTTATTCGGGTAGCCGCCAAGCGTGATCGTGCCTTTTTTGACGGGCTGGAGGCCAAGGATCGAGCGGATCAGCGTTGATTTTCCCGCACCGTTGCGGCCGACGAGGGCACAATATTCATTTTTTTCGATTGTTAGATGAATATCCTTTAAGACTTGTTTGCTTTTGTATGACTGCGACAGGCCTTTGATTTCAATCATGATTTTTCCCCCTTGCTGCGGAACAGGATCGAAAGCTCGAAAATGACAATCAGCCAGACGGCCAGATCGATCAGCAGGAACTTCCAGGGTGCCAGCCACACCATCTTCTCCATTAGCCTTGACATGTGGTTGAGCGAGAACAATCCAAGCGAGGTTTCAAGATAGAATCGAAGTGTATGCATCGGATCTAGGAAGTAGAGCCAGGAGAATAGCCTGACATTTTCGTAGGAAACCGATGGGATCGCCTGGATGAACGCGAGATCGACCAGGAAAACGAACAGGAACCAGGTGAAGATCACCGCGCCGATCAGCTGCATTTTCGTCTGCGTGATATTTCCCAGGAACAAGCCAAGCTGGTTGAAAATCAGCAGCAGGGCAATGACGGTCGCAAGGAAATAAAGAAAGCTGGTGAGCTGGAATTGAAGGTACCATTTCATCACGATTGCTAGGATGAAGTACCAGGCTGTGAAAATGCCGATCACGACACTCTGGATGGCCATGCTTTTTTTCAGCAGCAGGCTCCGGTTGGATTCCTTCTTCGTCAGCAGGATCATCGATGTTTTCAGTTCTTTTTCCTGGAAAATCGAGAAGGAGGAAATGAACAGCGCCAATATTGGGATCAGCAAGATATTCAGGTCATAAAGCGAGAGAAGAAAGGCATCGAACCCAAGCTCATCTGGATATGACCGGGCTTCCTGCAAAAGAAAGAAAGAAGAGAGCATGACCATGGCCAGCCCAAGCCAGAGTCCTTTCCCGCGTGCCTGTTCAAGCCATTCCTTCCAAATGTAGTTCATGATAAACGACTCCTTCTTTTCTTGGTCAGCATCCAGCCTGCCATGGATGCGGCGGCGAGGACGGCCAGGGGAAGCCAGGGAATCTGTGCAGGTTCCTTCTCGCTGACGAGAGGGTATTCATCCTTGACCATCACTTTCTGGGTGCTTAGCACTTCGTTGATTTTTTCATGGATTTTGATTGCAGGGCTTTTCAGGAACAAGTAGGCCAATTCATTTTCCTCGACTAATTTATAGAGGGAGGATCTATATTCAACAGGTGAGTCGCCGATCTGGTCCTGGTCAAGGTCAAAGACAGGAAGATCCGTCCCCCAGTAGTTCCCCATCCCGTTCTGGTTCCATTGATTATAAGATTCAGGGCCGATTGTCAGTACATTGGCAATATTCTTCTTGAAATGGTTCTTTGTGAACACCTGCGATGTCGAGGTGGTCCATAGCTCGATGCCAATATCATTGTGGAAGAATTTATTGCCCTCAATCCGGTTTTGCGTGGATTGTTCCAAGTAGATGCCACGCTGGTTCAAGTAAAATTCATTGTCAAGGACAGTGTTGCTGCTGCTCGTCTGGATGATCAGCCCGAAGGAACGCGAGCCCTGGTTGAAGGAAAACTGGTTTTCTTTCAGTGTGATGCCCTGCGAGTGCATGATCGCTGCACCGCCTGTATTCTTGTTGAAGTGATTCCTGTAAAATTCATTATTGTTTGAGTACATATAATGCAGTCCGTATCTTGTTTCGCTTACTAGGTTGTTGCTGATTTTGTTGTTGTCGGCATACTCGACATATATGCCGTCCCTTGTGTTGGAGATGTTGCAGTTTTCTATAACATTATTGGCTGTCCTGACCAGCTGGATGCCGTTTCCCTGGCTTCCAAGCTTCCCGGTGCCCTGTCCAGTGACTTTGACATGATCAACAAGGTTATGCTTCGAACTATTTATATAGAGTCCATGGTAAACATCGTGAATAACTAGTTTAATAAATTGGTTGTTGTCTCCCATTGAACGGACACCGGAATATTCTTCATCCGAGCTTCGGTCCAGGCTGCCGTGTTCAATATTGAGGTTCTTCAGCGTGACATCCGAAGCCTTGATGAGGATGACATTCCCCGTGCCGTCACCACGGATGGTCGTTCCTTTCTTCCCGATGATCCTGATTGGTTTGGTTATGGTGATATTGCCTTCATACATCCGTCCCTCGAGCTCCAGTTCGCCGTTTATTGGAGTCCGATCAATCAACTGCTGCAGGCCGGCATCTGCCGAGACAGGCAGGGTGGAAAAAATCCAGACGCCTATCCCAACAAATAAGATGAGTAGTTTGTTCATTTTCTTCTCTCCAGCCAAAAAGGCAGGATGGTAAGGATGAAAGCTGCTCCAAGGATGAAGGAGCCTGTAGTGAAATAACTGTTTGTCACAAAGTTTGCCAGCGTGTTCTCTCCAATAATCGGCGGTACAAAAGGATCCAGCTCGATTGGTGCCTTCGGGTCAAGCTCGGTGCCGAATTTGGACAGCCACCTCTTCATGTCGTAAATGCCAAGCGCGCCGCCGATGGCTAGCAAACCAGCGGGAATGTACAGAAGGGCTTTCCTTCTTGCCAAAGCGATGATGACGAAAATGACAGCAAGGCCAATGATCAATCCCGGAAGGTATTTCAGCTCGGGAAAGCTCTCGTTGCTGAAAGGAGCCATGCCGATATAATGGTTCAAGCCATTGACGATTTCGATGTCTCCCTCAAGCTTGCTGGGATAGACGACAATATCAAGCCCTTCAGGGTATTGGGGCGCAAAGAATTTCATTCCCCACCAAGGGAATTTCATGGAGGCGAATAGCAGAGCCGCAGCTCCGATCAGGCTCAGCATCGAACCGACGGATATTTTTTTAGCCACTTTAACCATCTCCTATTTGCAAGCGGTAGCGCCTGATTTTTCCGTGGCAAAGGATTGGCGCAACTGCCAGTTTTAAAAGAGAGAAAAGGGTACCGGATTTCCGCCATACCCTTTTCTATGTCCAGCCGCGATCTTATTTAGGTTCGACCAATAGGTAACCGCTCATTTCCTGGTGGAGAGCTGAACAGAAGTTTGTGCAGTAGATCGGGAACGTGCCCGCTTTATCTGCGGTGAATTCTATCGTGCTCGTCTGGCCTGGCTGGACTTCATAGTTCAGGTCATGGTCCATGATGCCGAAGCCGTGGGTGATATCCTGGTCAAGGTCGATATTCGTCAAGTGGATGAAGACTTTTTCTCCCTGTTTGACCTTGATTTCGTCAGGGCGTTTTGCTTTTGCGTCAAAGACGAACTTGGACCGCATTGCGACACCGTATACGTGGACTTCATTGCCTTTGCGTTCAATCCGCGTGTCTTCCTGCTTCCAGACTGAATTTTCACGTTTCTCGTCTTTCGGGTAAATCGGGATTGCCTTGATCTTGTCGCGGTGGATTGTCTGAGCATAGTGCGGCTCAGGGTCAACAGGACTTGTGTACACCATCGACATCTTATTGCCGGAAATGTCGATCAATTCCATTGATTCCGGGTGGGAAGGCCCTACGGAAAGGAAATTGTCCTTCGCGATTTTATTAAGGGAAACGATCCATTTTCCGTCTGGTGAGGCAGTATCGCCTTCAGCAGCAGTAGAGTGGCCTGGTGAATAGTGTACTGGAATCCGGTCGACGACTTCGCCGGTGTCGATTTTCCACTTAACGATTTCAGAAGAAATGAACATTGTGTTGTAGGCATGGCCTTTATCATCGAATTGGGTGTGAAGAGGCCCAAGTGCTCCAGGAGGGTCAACTTCACGTTCAACAACCTTGTCATATGGCAGGACGGGAATCCCGAATTTTTCATCTTCAAAGGTGTTGTTCTTGATCAGTTCGAACGCTTTCTCAAAGGAGAACACGGTCATCAGCGGCGCAAGCTTTCCTGATGCGATGAAGCGTGTGCCGTCCGGGGTTACATCAACACCATGCGGCGACTTTGCCACAGGGACTGCATAGATGGATCCTTTATGCTTGCGGGGATCGATCATCTTTGCACCGTTGACTTCCTCATATTCTCCATCGGCAATTTTCTTTTCGAGTTCTTTCCAGTTGATCAGGACGATGTAGTCGCGGTCGTTCTGGGATGCATTGATTTCATTGTTCGTTGTCGCAAACTCTGTGTTGTAAGTCGTCATCACGATCCAGTCGCCGGATATTTTCTTCCCGGCATCGGATAGGTCATAGGACCAAGGCGGAAGCATGATTTGGTAAGCTAAATCGAAATCCTTTTTCTTCTGGTCGAATTTGACCATTGAAACGACGCCCTTATATTTTTCCTCGAAGTCATCGAGAGAGGCGTATTCCTTGCCGAGCGGGACGGAGAAGCGCGTAGGCATGACAATGTATTCCGTATTTTGCGTGACGAATGTGCCCGCATGCGGACCGCCCATGTTCGGCATTTCCATGATATCCGCGGTATGGAAAGTACTCAGGTCAACAGCAGCGATCCTGTTATTGGCAACGTCATTCGCGAACAAGAACTTTCCGTCATATTCGGCATTCGTTTCGGAAATCGCCGGATGGTGGAAATCGCCCCAGGTGTATTTGCCAAGCATTTCTTTCGATTTTTTATCGAAACCGTAGCCGGTTGCCGGGTCCGGAGTGAAGACAGGCACCGTCCGTATTTTCCTCATCGACGGAAGGCCGTAGACGAACAGCTGTCCTGAGTGGCCTCCTGAAGAAAGCATATAATATTCATCATGCTCTCCGTATGGGATATACACCTTTTCGGCATTCGACTTATTTGCGGTGTCTTTGCTTGCTTCTCCTTTAGGCCCTGTTGAAAAATCGGCGAAAAATACGGTTGCCGCCATGAATCCGGCAAGCAGCCCCGAAGCTGCGGGAACCCATTTCTTCATGAATACTGCACCACCTTTTGTTTTGGTCATTTTGCTTTAGAAGCTTCTTCAAGGACTTTGACGACACTGGAAATTTCTTCGTCGGTCAGCGGGTTGCCGCCGATTACGCCCGACATGACAGCAGAAGTTGGTTCTTTCAGGAATTCGGCTACAGGTTTGCCATGCTTTCCTTCCACATTGTTGAATGCTTGTGAAAGGTCTGGCCCGGTGGCGCCGCCTTTGAGGTTCAAGGACTCCACTGAGTGGCATCCAAGGCATCCTTTTGTCTGCAGGATGTTCTCTTCGCCGCCAGAAGCAGTTTGCTCTGCTGCAGGCTCGGTTTTTTCCTCCGTCTTAGCCTCATCAGGCTTTGTTTGCTCGGTAGCAACAGAAGGTTGCTCCTCGCTTTTATCCCCGCCAATGACATCGAATACGACGTATCCTAGCCCTAGTCCAATAAGAGCACTGATGATGAAATGGATGATCGGTTTCTTCACGTTCTTCCCCCCCTAGAATGGTTTACATGTAAATCCTAACTTTTCGATTGAAGTGACTAAGTGATGAACTGCACACATTTATGTTTTTATTGTGAATGATTTGTGAAAACGCTTTGAAATAGTGTGAGGCATGTCACGTTGCAAGGGGTGGGTGTATTTGTTGCCCGGGAAATAATTAAGGTGGGCATTCACCCAGGCGGGAAAAGGCGCATATAGTAATCAAGAAGCGACAAAATGCTGTGTAAACGGCTGGAGGGAGTGCGGCTTAATGGCAGGAAGGATACTGAATTATTTCGCTGGCGGAAATACGGCGCGGGGATTCCACAGTTTATATGATTCCAATCTGCAAGGTCTCAATCGCCTGTTCATCCTGAAGGGAGGGCCGGGGACAGGGAAATCATCACTCATGAAAAAAATCGGCCATGACTGGCTGGAGAAGGGCTTTGATATTGAATTCCTACATTGCTCATCGGACAGTCAATCGATTGATGGCGTCATCATCCCGAAATTGAAGGCAGGCATTGTCGACGGGACAGCTCCGCATGTGATCGAGCCGAAAGCTCCGGGGGCGGTCGAGGAATATGTGAACCTCGGGGACGCATGGGATTCAGGAAAGCTCCAGGCCCACAAAAAAGAAATCGTCCAGCTCACCGGGCAGATCAGCGGGGCTTTCAATATGGCCTACAGCCTATTTGCCGAAGCTTTGAGGATCCATGATGAGTGGGAGGAATTTTATATTGAAAACATGGATTTCCAAAAGGCGAACCAATTCACCCGGGAATGGATCGAAAAACTTTTCGGAGAACGGCAAGGAACCGGAAAGGGAAGGGTACATGACCGTTTCCTTGGGGCTGCGACGCCGATTGGCGCTGTCGATTATGTCCCAAATCTCACAGAAACGGTTGAAAAGCGCTATTTCATTAAAGGGCGCCCCGGATCGGGGAAATCAACGATGCTGAAAAAACTGGCCGCCGAGGCTCATTCACGTGGCTTTGATGTCGAGGTGTACCACTGCGGGTTCGATCCCCACAGCCTTGATATGGTCATTGTCCGCGAGCTGGGCTTCGCGATCTTTGACAGCACAGCCCCGCACGAATATTTTCCGGAACGGGAAACAGACGAGATCATCGACATGTATAGCGAATTGATCGCACCAGGGACGGATGAAAAATATGCCGGGGAAATCGCCGATGTCTCAGCCAGGTATAAAGCAAAAATGGGCGAGGCGATGGCGTCGCTGGCTGTGGCAAAAGAACTTCATGATGAGCTTGAGAAAATTTATATCCAGGCAATGGATTTTACAAAGATCGAGGAAATCACGAAAAAAATCCACGAAGAGATCAAGAGCCTGATTGTCCACTAGGCACAAAATTGGGCGCAGTGCATAAAGTAGATGGAAAAACAAAAGAGAGGGGATATGAGTTTGAATTACAACAGCTTCTATCCGAATGACCCATATCAGCAATTAGAAGACCAGTATCATGATATTCATGCCGATGGCAGGATCTTTCCTGGCCAGGGTGGTGGATATCCAGGCGGAGGTTTCCCTGGGCAGGGCGGAGGAGTGCCAGGCGGGTTCCCAGGAGGACAGCAGGGGGGCGGAGCGCCAACATCCCCGCCGCCGGCGTTCATCCCCCAGGAAACACAGGCAGCTACGTTTGCCGTCGACCCGGGCGGAATCCGAAGGTGCTTGTACCGCTTCACCTACGTCTGGCTAGTCAATGGCCGCAGCTTCTGGTTCTACCCTATCTTCGTCGGACGCAACTCTGTGACGGGATATCGCTGGCGCCGCCGCTATGGCTGGGTCTATTTTGGAATCGACCTCAGGATGATCCGTTCATTCCAGTGTTTTTGATCGCTGCCTGAAGTGATCATTGACTTTGCCATGATCGGAAAGCTTCGGCAGGCCTAAGACATTTCTGGGCAAAAAAGATAGGTGCGGGCGGGATGAAGCCAACCGCAGGAAACATGAAAAGAGAGCCCCTGCAAGCAGGGGCTCTCTTTAACGATTGATTAAAATATGAGGTGGGCAACAAGGACGATAACAGGCAGCGTCACGATTGTCCGCTGAAGGAAAATGATGAACAATTCCCAAAAGCTGACTGGGATTTTTGACCCGAGCAGCAGGCCGCCGACCTCGGACATATAAATCAATTGGGTAACTGAGACAGCCGCAATGATGAACCTTGTCATCGGGCTCGCGATGTCGGCCCCAATGACGGATGGAAGGAACATATCGGCAAAGCCGACGATCAGTGTCTCGGAAGCAGCTTTTGCTTCAGGCACCTGCATCCATTCAAGCACCGGGATGAACGGCATGCCGAGCCATTGGAAGACAGGTGTATATTCGGCAACGATCAAGGCGAGGGTTCCAAGCGCCATGACAATCGGGGCAACACCCATCCACATATCAAGGATGTTTTTTACGCCGGAAAGAAAGAAATCCTTCAAGCTGCGATTGCCTCTAGCTTTTTCCACAGCCTGCGCCATTCCCCATGAGAATGGCGTGTAGCCTTGGGGAATCTTCTCTTCGGAATAATCATCCGATTTTTCCACGTAGTAGGTATCAGGTTTCCTGGAAAGCGGCGGAATGCGCGGGACGATGATCGCCGCGATTACGCCGGCGCCTGTCACGGTCAGATAAAAAGGCACAAACATGCTCGGCAAACCGACCTGTGAAATGACAACAAGGCTGAAGGTGATCGATACCACGGAGAAAGTTGTGCCTATGACCACAGCCTCTCTTCTTGTGTAATATCCTTCTTCATACTGTTTGCTTGTCAAAAGGACACCAATTGTCCCGTCACCGAGCCATGAAGCAAGGCAGTCAATCGATGATCGTCCCGGCAGCTTGAATATCGGGCGCATCACCTTTGTCAGCAGGGTGCCGAAAAGCTCAAGCAGGCCGAAATCCAAAAGCAGCGGCAAAAACAAGCCGGCAAACAGGAAGACAGAAAACAGGATCGGCAGCAGGTCGTTCAACAACAAACCCCCGGTGTTTTCCGACCATATCGCTTCAGGCCCAAGCTTGAATAGCGTCATGATTGCAAAAGCCGCGCCAAGGGTCCTGGCAATCAGCCAGATGACGGGCACATCGAGCAGCGACTTCAGGAAAGGGCTGCGATTCAGGATGTGCGGGCGAACCGTCTTGATGACCAATGTACCGATCAAGGTAAGGACAATGATGGCGGTCATGATAGCCGGAAGCCAGTCCGCGAGCAACTCCTGGATGAAACCGGACAGGACGGCGATTGGAATCGTGATTTCTCCTTTGTAGGAGATGGGGATCATGAAGAAGAAGATCCCCAGGAATGATGGAATGATAAATGCGAATAGATCACCAGCGGATCTTGATTTTTGAAGTGGTTTTCCCAAAATGATTGCCCCTTAAGAATACATATTTATAAGTCACAAAACATTTTAATGCAAATTATCCCGTTTGCCAACCCTTTTGGGCACATAGGTAATATTCTCCTAAATGAAAACGCTTAAACCAGCTGGCAATAAAAAAAGGATGCCAACCGGGGCATCCTGAAAAATTCATTTGAGATAAACTCTTGTTTCATAAGGTTTTAATGTAAAGCCAGTAACTGGCCGATGCTGTTCGACTTCGTAATTGTGAAGCAGCAGCCCGTCTGAATCAATTGGCAGCCTATCGTATGAATACTCCGCCGGCATGCAAGAAAGGTTCGAAAGGATGATCGCCTGCTGATCTCCGAGGGTCCGGGTATAGGCGAAAATCTGCTCGTCATCCTCGAGGATCAAATCGTAAGTTCCATACGTGAAGACGTCATGGTCTTTCTTGATCCTGATCATTTTTTTGTAAAAATGAAGGATGGAGCCAGGGTCGTGCAGTTGCTGCTCGACATTGATTTCTGCATAATTGGGGTTGATGCCCAGCCATGGCTTCCCGGTTGTGAATCCGGCATTAGGTGCATCGGACCATTGCATCGGGGTGCGCGAATTATCGCGGCTCGTCGCCCAGATGAAATCCATGATCTCGTCATGCGGGACACCATTTTGCCTCCTGATTTCATACATGTTCCTGACCGCGACATCATCATAGTCCTCAATAGAAGGGAACTGGACGTTTGTCATCCCGATTTCCTGCCCTTGATAGATGAAAGGGGTTCCCTGCATCAGGAAGTACATCGCGGCGAGTGCTGTCGCGCTTTCCTTCCAGTATTCGCTGTCATTGCCCCATGTCGAGACAATCCTGGCTTTATCATGGTTTTCAATGAATAACGCATTCCA
The DNA here is from genome assembly GCF_017912555.1 of Bacillus sp. REN3. Taxonomy (GTDB): domain Bacteria; phylum Bacillota; class Bacilli; order Bacillales; family Cytobacillaceae; genus Mesobacillus. The sequence goes on from NZ_JAERSD010000003.1 coordinate 90,621, forward strand.
GCCCTTTCCTTCCAGCCCTTTCTGCCAGCGGGTGAAAACTTTCTTGAGCTTGCCGATATCAAGCGATTTTTTCTCGGAATCCCAGAGGTCGAGGTGCTCGAACTGAAAGACCATGTTGAATTTTCCTTTTTCCTCGCCAACCCAGAGCTCTGCTTCCTCGATGCTGACGCCATTCGCCTCGCCGACGGTCATGATGTCATATTTCGAGAATGTTTCCTGCTTAAGCTCCTCAAGGTATTCCTGGATCCCGTCCACGTTCATATGTTTGTCGAATGAAGAGACATACTGAAGTCCTTCAGGGTTCGGCATGTCCTTTAGGCCTTCTTCCTTCTTGATATGGCTGATCGCGTCAACACGGAATCCGTCAATGCCTTTATCGAGCCACCAGTTGATCATCCCATACAGGGCATAGCGGACTTCCTTGTTTTCCCAATTCAAATCGGGCTGCTTTCGCGAGAATATATGCAGGAAATACTGATCCGTATTTTCATCGAATTCCCAGGCAGAGCCGCCGAAGATGCTTTCCCAGTTATTCGGCTCGGCGCCATTCTTGCCGTCCCGCCAAATGTACCAGTCCCGCTTCGGATTATCTTTCGATGAGCGCGATTCAATGAACCAGGCGTGTTCATCGCTTGTATGGTTGATGACAAGGTCGATGATCAGCTTCATCCCGCGCTTATGCGTTTCCTCAAGAAGCTGGTCGAAGTCCTCCATCGTGCCAAATTCGTCCATGATTCCCTGGTAATCACTGATATCATAGCCGTTATCGTCATTCGGGGATTTATACATCGGACAAATCCAGATGACATCGATGCCTAAATCCTTTAAATAATCAAGCTTTGAAATCATTCCTTGTAAATCGCCGATTCCGTCGCCATTCGAATCCTTGAAGCTTCGGGGATAGACCTGATAGGCGACAGCTTCTTTCCACCATATATGTTTCATATGTGTCCTCATTCCTTTTTAAGCACAATTATTTTGTATCTTCATGCTGGCTGATCGCATAGCAGGAACTCCGTTCAATCATCCTCGCCGGGATGGTAATCCTCTTTGGCAGCGTCTTGGGGTTTTTAATGATTTCTATTAAACAGTTGGCTGATTCCAAGCCTAACTGGAAGATTTCAATATTCACAGACGTCAATTGTGGCTTGATGTGCTTTGCCAGCGGGATGTCATTGAAGCCGACAATCGATATCTCCTCAGGCACGTTGATATTCAGCTCCTCTGCATGACTTAAAAGCTCGATTGCAGTGAAATCATCTGCCACGACAAGTGCGGTTGGCGGTTCATAAGAGGAAAGGAAGTGCTCGATGCCTGCTTTTCCTTCTGTTTTTAAACATTTTTCATGGATGACATATTTTTCATCGTATTCAATGCCAGCTTCTGTAAGAGCCTGCTTATAGCCTTCCAGACGGTCGATTGTAAAAACATAATCGAGATTGACTCCGACAAAAGCTATTTTCCTGTGCCCAAGGCGGATCAAATATTCAGTTACTTGCCTGGTGATAAAGATATTGTCATTATCTACGTAAGTGATTCGCTCGGCATTCTTGAACGGCCTGCCGATGACTGTAAAAGGGAATTGCTGGTCAAGCAAATAGTTCATGATTTTATCATCTGTACGGGAATAAAGGAGGATGATGCCATCCACCCGGCGGCCCTGGACCATTGAAACAACCTGCTGAAAAACTTCCTCATCCTTCACACCTGTTGTCAAATAAATGCCGAAATGATTTTCATGGGCAATTGTACTGATGCCGCGGAGCACCTCGGGAAAAAACGGGTTCTGCAGCGATTGGGTAGCCGAGTTTGGCATAACGATCCCGATCGTTTCGGTGCTGCGGACTACGAGGCTCCGAGCCTGGAAATTCGGATGATATCCGAGCCTTTCCATTTCTTTGCGGACCCGCTTTTTCGTCTCCTCGCTGATATGCGGATGATCAGCGATCACCCTTGAAACGGTCGAGGGTGATACCGCGGCTGCTTTTGCTACATCTTTAATTGTGACTGCCATTGGCCGTCTCTCCCTATAATTAATGATCTTATGTTACTGGAATCGTTCCTTGGATGAAAAGCTTTTTAACTATTTTACAGAGCCTTCTGATACGCCTTTAATGATTTGCTTCTGCAGGAAGAAGTAGACAATGATGACCGGAATGATCGCGATTGTCAAGCCAGCCAGCGCCAAATGCCATTGCTTCGTATATTCCCCAAAGAAGAAAAACATCTTGAGCGGGATTGTTTCCATGCCTTGCTGGTTGATGACAAGCGATGGAAGCAGGTAGTCATTCCAGATCCAGATGATATTGAGAATCGCGACTGTAACTGTGACCGGTTTCAGCATCGGGAAAATGATATGCCAGAAAATCTGGAACTTATTTGCTCCGTCTATCGTAGCGGCTTCATCAAGTGATTTTGGGATCCCGCTCAAAGTTCCATGGTAGAGGAAGATTGACAGGCTGGCGCCAAAACCGAGATACATGAAGACCAACCCACCCCTGTTCAGCATTTCTAGCTTGCCGAAAATCGAAATCAACGGAATCATGACTGATTGGAAAGGAATCAGCATCGCCGCAACGAACAGCATGAAGATGACGCCGCTGATTTTCCCGCCCCTGCGGGAAAGCGCATAGGCAGCCATCGAAGAAAAGATGATGATGACTGAAACGGCAAGCACGGTGATCAGCAAAGAGTTAAAGAAAGTCTTGATGAAGTCAAGACGTTCGAATGCCTCGACATAGTTGTCAAATGTAAAAACATCTGGGAGTTTCAGGGTATCCGTGAACATTTCCCTTTTTGTCTTGAAAGAGTTGACGACCATCAAATAAAAAGGGGAGAGCCAGAGCAGCGCTAGCAGAATGCCGAGAATTTCGAGGATGACTCTATTTTGCTTTTTTCTCTTCATTACATTTCGACCTCCCGTTTTTTATTGATGTACACCTGTGTCAGCGAAATCGCCGCGACAATCAGGAAGAAAATGACTGCTTTTGCCTGTGCGAAGGCCATTTTGTTTTCAACGAATGCTGTCTTGAAGATTTCCATCGCGACCATCTGCGTGGAATTGAACGGTCCGCCGCCCGTCAAGGAAAGGTTCTGGTCGTAAAGCTTGAACGAATTCGACAGCGTCAAGAACAAGCTGACGGTGAATGCCGGCATCACAAGCGGGAATGTGACATGGTAAAAACGTTGGAAGCTGTTCGCTCCATCAATCTCGGCAGCTTCTAGCAGCTCCTGCGGAACACCTTCAAGAAAACTGATATAAATGACCATGATATATCCGGCCATCTGCCAGCTCATCAGGATGGCCAGTCCCCAGAAGCCTGTCTCTGTAGTGGACAGCCAACCCTGAAGCCCTTCAATCCCGAATATTTCACCGATGCTAGCGAAAACCTTGGTGAAAATGAACTGCCAAATGAAGCCGAGGATGAGTCCGCCAATCAGGTTTGGCATGAAGAAGATCGTCCTCAAAATATTGTTTGTCCTGAATTTTTGCGTAACGAGTAACGCCAAAGAAAGACCGAAAAAGTTGATTAAAAAGACGGAGACGACCGTGAATTTTGTAGTGAACCATAGTGAATCTTTAAATTCTTCTTCGTTGAACAGGGCCTTGTAGTGTTCAAGGCCGACAAATGACGGGGTCTTGATTCCGTTCCAGTCTGTGAACGAGTAATATACACCATACGCCAGCGGTAGAATCACAACTACTGCAAGTGCGAACAATGCTGGAGCCAGGAAAAGCCAGTACCAGAGATTCCGGTTTCGCATCTGTAAATCCCTCCGATCCAAATCATGTCGAAAAACACATTTGCCGATGAAAAAAGACAGGAAACAAAACAGCCGGAGCCGCTCTGTTTCCCGATTTCCCCATGATTATTTACGTGCGTCTGCCCAAGCTTTTGATGATTCTTTGACAAGCTCATCCCAGCTCATTTCGCCACTCACGTACTTCTGGATGTTAACGCCAAGTTTTTCTTGTCCCCATCCTGTTGGATAGCCCATGAATGTCCAGGCCAATGTCTTGCCATCCTGGGAGTATTGGTAAATTTCCTTCGCAAGTGGATCGCTGATTTTGCCAGCGTCATATCCATCATATGCAGGAATGAATTTGAAATCTTCGATAACAGCTGTTTTGCCTTCTTCAGAAGTGTATAGCCAGTCTAAGAATTCTTTCGCTGCTGCTACTTCTTTTTCGTCCTTATTGCTGTTTACAGCCCAGTACATCGGTACGCCAACTGGGATTGAATCTTCTTTGTAGCCTTCGACTGGGATAGGAAGGATGCCGACGCCGCTGCTAGCCAGCTCTTCATCGATTCCAGCGATGGAACCAGATACCCAGTTGCCTTGCTGGATGATGGCTGCTTTGCCAGTAGAGAACAGCTCTTCGACCTGTTTGGCATAATCAAGGCTGACAGTTGGCTGGTCAGAGTATTTATTCTGAAGGTCAAGAACCTTTTTGAAGGCATCTCCATGCTTAAATGTAACTTCCTTGGATTCGAAAGCGTTGATGACATTCTGGTCGAATTCAGGCGCAAGGAATACGTTGGAAAGATGGAGGCCGGTTACCCATGTTTCTTTTGCAGGAAGAGCAAAAACGGAGGTAAGGCCTAATTCCTTCTTCTTACTGTCAAGAGTCTTGACCGCATCTTCTAAAGCTTTGAAGCTGGTAATCGAGGCAGGGTCGATGCCTGCTTTTTCAAAAACATTCTTATTGTAGATGAAGCCGTAGCCTTCCTGGTTGTATGGAAGCCCAAGCACTTTGTCATCTTTTGTAACGCCTTCAAGCGTTCCATTCAGAGCAGCTTTGGCAGCCTTTGTGTCAGAAAGGTCAGCAAGCTTATCCAGCCAGTCTTCAACGTCCTGCGGCCCGCCGACATTATAAATAGCAGGTTCATTGCCTGATGCAAATTTCGATTTAAGCGCTGCGCCATAATCTTCGCCGCCGCCCACGGTCGTGATGTTGATGTTAACACCATCATGAGCTTCCTCATACGCTGCTGCAAGGTCCTCGAATTGGTCCTTGAATTCTACTTTGAATTGGAAAATATCTACTGTGACTTCTCCGTCTTTCCCTTTGCCTCCGGATGCCTTATCATCATTCGATGAGCATCCAGCGAGACCGCCGCCGATCAAAAGGCCAAAGGAAAGAAATGCTGGAACTAGCTTTTTTGCTTTCATTTTTTGACTAACCCCCTGAAAAATGGTTTTGGCGCGCAATCATTGCGTTCCGAAAGCGTTTGCATAATTTTGTGTTTAAATTTAAAGTCAAGCGCTTGCACAACGCCTTAAAACGCTTGCATATAAAAAGTGAAAATTAAGAAGAACAGTTAATATTACTGAATTTCTTAAGGGGAAATCCTGCTGTGGATTTTTATATGCAAACGATTGCAAAGCCTTGGCTCCATCATAGCATAGGATTTTTTTTCTGACAATCTGAAACTTCATCAATCATTTCCATGTCCTATTGATTGCAACTAGTATATACACGTAATATTTGAACAAGGAACCGCGAACGACTATCATGGTAGCAAGACCAAATTCGTTACAGAAGGTGAAATCATGATTAAATGTATTGCGACTGATATGGATGGGACACTGCTTACGGCAACCCAGCAGGTCACTGCGGAGAATCGGGAGGCCGTTTTGAAGGCTCAGGAACAGGGAGTGGAAGTCGTCGTTGCGACCGGGCGTTCTTACCAGGAAGCCATCTTTGTACTTGAAGGAGCAGGCATCAAATGCCCGGTGATCTGTGTCAACGGGGCAGAGGTGCGCTCAGCAGACGGAGAGATTGTCTCTTCAAGCCCGTTGAACAAAGAGGCAGCCAGGCAGGCCGCATTACGCCTTGTTGAGAATGGTGTGTATTTCGAGGTTTATACAAATGAGGGAACATATACGGAAGATGAAGATAAAGCCATCTCCGTCATTGTCGATATTTTTTCCACAGCCAATCCGGAGGTGCCGATCGAGGAGATTGCCGAGGCAGCCGAGGAAAGGTTCCATAAAGGGCTCGTCAAGAAGATTGATGGATATGATCAGCTTTTCAAGGAGGACCAGTACAAAATCTATAAAATCCTTGCTTTTTCGCTCGATCCTGAGAAGCTCGCGGCTGCAAGCGGGGCCATGCAGGATATTAGCGGCCTCGCCATCAGTTCATCGGGCAGTGAAAATATCGAAATCACCAGCATCGATGCCCAGAAAGGAATAGCACTCGAAAAATTTGTCGAGTCTAGAGGTATCAGCCTGCAGGAAACGATGGCGATTGGGGACAATTTCAATGATGTCTCGATGCTCGAAAGAGTCGGCAAGCCTGTCGCGATGGGCAATGCGGCTGAGGAAATTAAAGCCCTTTGCGGAGAAGTGACGGTTACAAATGAAGAAAGCGGCGTGGGCAAGGCGATCATGGCTGTTTTAGAAGATTAATTTACTTCCAGGACCAGGCATAAACCTTATTTTAGAGAAAGGTTTGATGTCATGAATAAACATTGGTATGTATGGTTTGCGATGCTTTTTGTGTTCAGTGCCTGTTCGGGGGCAGGAGAAGATGCGAATCCTGATGGCAGTGAAGGCAGGCAGAACCAGGGGCAGCTGAAACAAGGACAGAAGCAGGATCTGCAGGAACAAGAAGCGGCTGCGCAGGCAGGGGATCTTGAAATAATCGCTGAAAACCTCGATGTTCCCTGGTCGATCAATAAGCTGGGAGAGACGTTTTACCTCAGCGAGCGCGGCGGGACGATTGTGAAGGTGGAAGGCGGCAAAACGTCGCGGCAGCCTGTTGCGCTAAAAAAAGGACTCTCACAGGCATCTGAGGCGGGTTTGCTAGGATTTGTGCTTGCACCTGGGTTCAACCAGTCGCAAAAAGCGTTCGCCTATTACACATACAAAAACGGCAGCGGCCAGTTCAACCGGATTGTTGAATTGACATTGGAAGATGGTGAGTGGAAGGAAGGCCAGCTCCTGCTCGATAAAATCCCGAGCGGCCGATTTCATCACGGCGGCCGGCTGAAACTGGGGCCTGATGGCAAGCTGTACGCCACAGCCGGGGACGCTGCCACGCGGCCGGAGATTGCCCAGGACCTTGATTCACTGGGCGGCAAGATTCTGAGGCTGAACCTGGATGGGTCAGCCCCGGACGACAATCCTTTTAAAGATTCTTATGTGTACAGCTACGGCCACCGCAATCCGCAGGGACTGGCGTGGGACAAAGGTGGTATGATGTATGCCAGCGAGCACGGCCCTTCCGCCCATGATGAAATCAATCTCATCAAGCCTGGGAACAATTATGGATGGCCGGAAATCACCGGCACTGAAAAAAAGGAAGGAATGGAAACCCCTCTATTCCAGTCGGGGGATGACACCTGGGCACCTTCTGGCATGGCAGTGCACAACGGCAAGCTGTACGTCGCCAGTTTAAGAGGAACCGCGGTGCGCGCGTTCGATGTTGGAGCGAAATCATCAAAGGAAGTTGTCACGGGAGTCGGCCGCATACGCGATGTCTTCATTGAAGGGGATTATTTGTACTTTATCAGCAACAATACGGATGGCCGAGGTACGCCAGCTGCCGGTGATGACAAACTTTTCCGCATCAAATTGGCGGATTTGGAGCAATAAAAGCAAAAGAGATTGCTATTGGGATGCTTGTTATAGCTGATGAATGGGAGAACAGCCAGTGCGGCTGTTCTTTTTTGCGGTATATGGGTGGGGAGCGGCGGCGATTCCGCGAATTTTCGTCGAAATCACGCAAGAAGAAGGGTGATTCAGCGATTTTTTGTCGGAATCGCTCAAAAAAGGTCGAAATATCACAAACTGGAAAAAACAAGAGTAGAATGCCGGAAAATCGTTCCTTCCGCGATCGCGGCTTTATTGGCAATTTCACTGGTCGAGGTGGCGGGAAATCCCTTTCCGGTGACAGACTCGATCGCTGACACGATGACTTTCTTTTGGTTTCGGCAAGTTCCCCAAGCGTAACAAAAAAATCCGCCGGAGACGGCGGATTTAAAACTTATAAGTCCAGAAGCGTTCAAGGTTCAGCCAGGCGATCGTCGCCTGGTCGTTTGCCTTCAGCTTTTCGGCCATTTCGGCTACCATCAGCTCAGTTTGGGAGCGGTGGGCTTTGATTGCCTCGAGCTTAACATCTGCCAGCGCACTGATATCGTTGACAATGTCAGGTTGTCCCAATTCCTCCGTGCAATTGCGCGAGAATGCGACCAGCTGAAGCTTTGGCCTTTCGGCTTCCGGCATTTTTCCAACAGCGCGGACGACCGCAGCCCCTGTTGCCTCATGGTCCGGATGGACGGAATAGCCTGGATAGAAGGAAATCACCAGCGACGGGTTCAGTTCGCTGATCAAGGAAGACATCAGGTCTGTCAGTTTGTCTTCATCCTCGAACTCAATCGTTTTATCGCGGAATCCGAGCATCCGTAAATCGGCAATGCCAAGCACCCTGGCCGCTTCCTTCAATTCCTGCCTGCGGATTTCCGGAAGGGTTTCCCTGTTGGCAAACGGAGGGTTGCCCATGTTGCGGCCCATCTGGCCAAGTGTCAGGCATGCGTAAGTAACTGGCGTGCCCATGTTTATATGGGATGCAATCGTTCCGGAAACACCGAATGCTTCATCATCCGGGTGGGGAAATACAACGAGTACATGTCTTTCTTTTTCCATGGTAAATTTTCTCCTTTCAGCCTGCGGCGCGGCCCATGCTTTACTCGAAAGGCGTTGAGCTTATTTGCAGGGCGACCGCAAGCTTACCGTTGAAATCGTGCCCTGCCAGCAGAAGCCTTCCTTTATCATCCAGTTCGTAATGGGTGATGCCTTCCGCGTATACCCAGCCCAGCGGAATTTTCAAAGCGGCCCGGTATGGTCCTTCACCGGTGATTTTCGCGCGTTCATACGTCACCTTTGCGTTGCGGATATAGGCGCCTGCTGAAAAAAACGACTCATTGTTATGGGATGCATACGCCCCGTTCGTCGTCTCGAGGTGGATAAACACTTCTTTATCTTCAAAATTGTCCAGAGCATTCTGGACTTCATGCAAAATAACCGGATCCATTCAATAAATCCTCCTTCCAGTCAACCCAGCACATGTATATTAGCTGAAAGCTTCAGCCAAACTAAGTAAAAAAGATATTTCTATCTTACTAAAAAATATCCCGGAATGCGAAATCTACGCTTAGATCGTTTTTACAGAAAGTGTTTAAACTGGATATGAAGTGGAATAAGTGATGAACGAACGGAAAGGAGGGAAGCAATGGAACACGTAAAAGCTTTGTTGATAAAAGGCATCATGACATTGGCGATCCTCTTTCTTGTATTAGGACTTGAATATGATGCGGGCGCAGGAGACCTGCTGCTTATTACTCTCGTACTTGGAGCGGTATCCTACCTGGCCGGTGATTTGTTCATCCTTCCGAGAACCAGCAATAGGACTGCGACGCTGTCCGATTTTGTCCTGTCATTCCTGGTTGTTTGGGGAATGGGCCTCATGCTGTTCGGCCAGACCGATAACCTGATGGCTGGGGCTTTATTCACCGCATTCCTGATTGCCGGCGGGGAGTGGTTTTTCCACAGCTATATGGCGAACGATGTCTTGTATATCAATCGGAAGATATAAAAGGGTGGCAGCAGCCATCCTTTTTTTAGATGGAAAGCATGAAAATTGGCTTCAAGAACTTTCCGGATCCTGCGCCTTACTCCTCAGGCCATAAGGTTTCATGGGGAAGAGATGGAAAGCAAAAGAGGAAGCCCGGCAGGCTTCCTCTTAAATATCATGGCGATTATTGGTCCAGCTTGCTGCCTGCGCCAAATCTGTTGTAAGCCCCGTGCATGACTGGTCCGACGTATTGATTCAGGCGGAATCCGTGGCTGATGGCTTCGGTGACAAAGTCCTTCGCTACGTTCAATGCCTCATGGACTGTATGGCCTTTTGCCAGCTGTGCGGTGATCGCTGCGGCAAACGTGCAGCCTGCCCCATGGGTGAAGGTCGTATTGATTTTCTCCGATTCGAAGAGTGTGAAGTCTTTTCCATCGTAAAGCAGGTCGACTGCTTTTTCGTGGTCCAGCTTATTTCCGCCTTTGATCATGACATATTTGGCGCCAAGCTCGCTGATCTTTGCTGCGGCCTGCTTCATGTCATCGATTGTGCGGATTGGGCCGGTCCTGGCGAGCTGCCTTGCCTCGAAAAGATTCGGGGTGACGACTGTTGCACGCGGGACAAGCAAATCCCTCAATGCTTCAGTATTCTCCGGCTGGAGTACCTCGTCTTCCCCCTTACATACCATGACTGGATCGATGACGACTTTAGCAAGACCGTGTTCGTCGATCATGCGCGCTGACAGTTCAATGATGTCCACACTGCCAAGCATCCCCGTCTTCATTGCATCGATACCAGTGGATAGAATCGTTTCCAGCTGCTTTTCAACCAATCCAACCGGCTGAGGGAACACCTCGTGATGCCAGTAATTCTTCGGATCCATTGTCACGATTGTCGTCAAAGCATTCATCCCATAGACACCAAGCTCCTGGAATGTCTTCAGGTCTGCCTGTATGCCAGCGCCTCCGCTTGTATCGGAGCCCGCAATCGTCAAAGCCTTCTTCATTGTCATACTATTGCCTCCATTCTAGAAGTATAAAAAGCCCCAGGCCCATTCTCAAGTTCATGCATGAAACCGATGGGGGGACCTTGCCCCCTGCGGAAACCCTTTGAAGGATCAAGGAGCGGCCGGGAAGCAGTGTAGCTGCCGCATTCTATCACGCGATTCCAACAGGTCCGGCAGCTGAGGTCTTTTTGTGCTTTTCCTATGATTATATCAATTTCCGGGCTTTAGACAAAGATTTGGAATCCTGAGTGGCATTAATTAACATATGTCAATTTTGTGGCATTAAGACTTTGACGTGATGAAAGTTACTGTAAGAAAAAATGATATGGATTAGGATGGGGTATGTGAAAATATACCTATGGCTCAAAATAGGTGTTTTCTGTGGGAAAAGTCACAGTTTGTAAGACAATAGACAACTTTCATCTACAGTATTGTCACAATTGAAGCACCTAAAACAAGGAGTTTTCCAGTAAATTAATGTTATAGGGGTATTTACACTTTTTCCATAGTGAAATTTATAAATATGGTTTCCAACTAATTTAGAGATTGTGATGATTTTAACAGTTTTAAGCCGCTGCTGATTTTAATAATGGATGGGAAGAGCCAGGATGCGGCACCGTATTCCGGCTTATGCGTAACCAGTTAAGGGGTGAAGAAAATGACCAGGAAAGGCTGTCCCGAAGAATACCCGATCAGCTTGAAGGTGAATGGGTATGAAATAGCTGTTTTCCAGCTGACAAACCAGGACCTGGAAGATTGGGCGTTTGGCTACCTTTATTCGGAAGGCTTGATTGATAGAGCGGATGATGTTGTCACTGTCGAATTCAAGGAGAAGACAGGGACCCTAGAGGTTTCGCTTTGCAATAACTTCGATCCTGAACAGATGTTTTCGAAAAAGAAACACTATACTGCCGGCTGCGGCCGCGGGGTGACCTTCTTTTCGATGACGGATGTCAAGAATTTCAACAAAGTGCATTCCGATGACACGTATTCCTTGACTTACTTGCTGAAAAAACGGGCAGAGTTCGCCCAGAATTCCCCGTTATATCTGGAAACAGGGGGAATGCACGGTGCCTGCATCATCCTTGAGGATGGAAGCATCGAGGTAAGGGAAGACATCGGGAGGCACAATGCCGTGGATAAAGTCATCGGCCACGCACTTAGAAAGCGTTTGCATCCTGAACGGCTTGTCCTGCTGACAACCGGAAGGGTTTCATATGAAATGCTCTCAAAGGCAGCCAGATTCGGTTTTGCCATCATAGGCTCCCGGACAGCCGCAACAAAGCAGGCGATCCAACTAGCCAGATTTCTGAACATTGAAGTCGTCGGCTATTTACGGGGGAAAATGGCGACTGTCTATACATCGGCTGGAAGGATCAATGATGACCTCAATCCGCCTGCTGCCGCCGAGGAACTACTTGAAAGGGGGGAGGCCCAGCAAGTATTGAATTAAAAGCCACCTGTGGGATTAGGGATGTTCTAGCAACTATTGGGAAGGAGAGAGAGAGATGGTTGAAATCAACCTGAATCGCCGGCAGTTCTTGAAGCTGTCAGGTGCCACCGCGGCAACCCTGGCAGTTGTAGAGCTTGGCTTCAATGAAAAAGAAGTCCATGCAAAAACAAAAGAATTCAAGATTGCCAAAGCTACTGTAACACCAACCATTTGTCCATACTGCGCTGTGGGCTGCGGAATTTTGGTCCATACCAAAAACAATGATGTGATATATACGGAAGGGGATCCGGATCATCCCATCAATGAAGGTACGCTCTGCAGCAAAGGGACAACAATCAGGCAATTGTTCACTTCAGAAAAACGCGTCCTGAAGCCGCGTTACCGCGCGCCAGGCAGCGATAAGTGGGAAGAGAAAGACTGGGGATGGATGCTTGATACCATCGCCAAGCGCGTGAAAGAAACACGGGACAAGACATTCGTTGAAAAAGCAAACGGAATGTTCGTCAATAAAACAGAAGCAATCGCCAGCCTTGGCGGTGCCGCTCTGGATAATGAAGAAACGTATTTGCTCGCGAAAATGATGAGAGGGCTTGGTGTCACCTACCTGGAGCACCAGGCACGAATATGACATAGTTCAACGGTTGCCGGTCTGGCACCTACATTTGGTCGTGGAGCAATGACTAACCATTGGAATGATCTGCAGCATACTGATTGTGCGTTGATCATCGGAGCAAACCCTGCCGAGAACCATCCAATCAGCTTCAGGTGGCTCTTGAAGGCAAGGGAGAACGGAGGAAAGATCGTATCGGTCGACCCGCGTTTCACAAGAACCTCATCACAGGCAGACATCTATGCGCCGCTTCGGTCCGGTACAGACATTCCATTCATTGGCGGTTTGATTAACTATGCAATTGAAAACAATCTTTACCACAAAGAGTATGTTGCTAAATATACAAATGCCTCCTTCATCGTAAAGGAAGGCTTCGATTTCAAAGACGGCTTGTTCAGCGGCTATGACGAAGCAACACGATCCTACGACAAGGCGAGCTGGTCATTTGAAACAACAGAAGATGGAAAGCCGGTAATAGATGAGACACTGTCCCATCCAAGATCCGTATTCCAGCTGATGAAAAAGCACTATTCCCGTTATGATGTCGACACAGTCGCAACGGTGACAGGTACGCCGAAGGAAGACTACCTTAAGGTAGCGGATGCTTTCTGTACGACAGGAAAGCCTGGCAAAACAGGAACGATTTTATATGCGATGGGCACAACACAGCACACGGTTGGAACGCAGAACGTCCGCTCATACGCTATGCTCCAGCTCTTGCTTGGCAACATCGGGATGCCTGGCGGCGGCGTCAATGCCCTTCGCGGCGAGTCGAACGTACAGGGATCAACTGACTTCGGTTTACTGTTCCAGGATCTACCTGGGTATCTTGGCGCGCCAAAAGAGCTTCCTGAGCACGCCACACTGGCAGCCTACCTGGAAAAAGAAACACCTAAGACAGGCTACTGGAGCAATAAGCCTAAGTTCGTCGTCAGTCTGTTGAAGGCATGGTACGGCCCGAACGCGACAAAAGATAATGAGTTCTGCTATCAATACATTCCAAAAGGCAACAAGAACTATTCCCATATCGCCCTGTTCAACGCAATGTATAAGGGTGAGCTTGATGGGGCATTCCTGTTCGGAACGAACCCTGTCGTCGGCGGACCGAATGCCGGCAAGGAGAAAGAAGCGCTCAGCAACTTAAAATGGCTTGTGGCAATCGACCTTTGGGAGACAGAGACATCCGCATTCTGGCAAAAAGAGGCGGGCAGCAATCCATCCAAGATCGATACAGAAGTATTCTTGCTTCCGGCAGCATCTTCCTATGAAAAAGAAGGAACCGTTTCAAACAGCGGACGCTGGATGCAGTATCGCTGGCAGGCAATCGAGCCTAAAGGAGAGTCAAAGGCAGACATGGAAATCATCCATATGCTGATGCTCCGCCTGAAGGCTTTGTACAAAAACGAAAGTTCGCCAGCAGCGAAAGCGATCAACGCTTTGTACTGGAACTACGGAGAGCATGACCATCCGGAATTCGACGTTGTTGCCAGGGAAATCAATGGCTATTACATTAAAACTGGCAAACAGGTTGAAAACTTCGGCAGCCTTGCCGACGATGGATCAACCTGCTCCGGAAACTGGATCTATTCAGGCTTCTACCCTGAAGAAGGCAACCTGTCGAAACGCCGTGACAACAAAGACACAGGAATGGGCAACTTCCTGAACTGGTCCTACGCCTGGCCGATGAACCGACGCATCATTTACAATCGCGCCTCCGCCGATCCAAGCGGCAAGCCATGGAACAAGGATAAAGCCGTAATCTGGTGGGATGCAGCAGCGAAAAAATGGACCGGAAACGACGTTCCCGACTTCAAGGCAGTCGTCGCGCCAACAGAAGAAGGCGGCACGAAGCCATTCATCATGATGAAGGATGGAGTGGGGGGCATGTTTGCGCCAACGCTGAACGACGGCCCGTTCCCTGAACATTACGAACCATTCGAAAGCCCTGTTCCGAATGCATTCTCAAGCCAGGAGTTCAACCCTACCATCAAGGTTTGGGATGGTGACTTCAACTTGAAGGGCACGAAGAAGCAGTTCCCGATCGTTGCGACAACGTACCGGGTGAGTGAGCACTGGCAGTCAGGTTCGATGACGCGCAACCAGCAGTGGCTGTCTGAATTGGCCGGCCATATGTACATTGAAATTTCTGAAGAGCTCGCGAAGGAAAAAGGCATCAAGAACAAGGATCAGGTCATCGTCACTTCTGCCCGCGGCGAGGTCAAGTGTCATGCGATGGTCACAAAGCGCTTCAAGCCGCATACGGTCAATGGCAAGAAAGTCCACCAGATCGGCATGCCTTGGCACTTTGGTTATAAAGGATATGCAACAGGGGATACAGCCAACCGCTTAACACCTCATATCGGGGATGCAAACACGATGATTCCTGAATATAAGGCATTCCTCTGCGATGTAAGGAGGGCTTAAGATGGCGGAATATGTAAAATTTGTCGATGTCACTAAATGCGATGGCTGCCGTGCATGTATGGTCGCCTGCAAAAACTGGAACGACCTTCCGGCTGAGCCTGAGGATTTCCAGGGAAGCGTCCAATCCCATGCAAACGTGACTGCCAATACATGGAACGTTTTGTCTTTCATAGAGCATGAAAATGGGAAAGGAAACCTTGAATACTTGTTCCGCCATTCATCCTGCTACCATTGCTCTGAGGCTGCCTGCGTAAAGGTATGTCCGGAAGATGCGATGCACTATACGGATTTCGGGACAGTCGATGTCGATGCCGATAAATGTGTCGGCTGCGGCTACTGTGTCCAGAACTGCCCATTCGATGTTGTCCAGCTGGCAACTTACAAAGACAAGAATGGCAAAGAGTACAAGAAAGCACAGAAATGCACGATGTGCGTCGATCGTCTTGAAGAAGGCATGCAGCCTGCATGTGTCACTACCTGCCATACAGGAGCGATGGAATTCGGCGATAAGGATGCCATGCTCAAGAAAGCAGAAAAGCGCCTGGCTGAAATCAAGGACAAATTCCCTAACGCGAATATTTATAACCCTCCGGGAGTCGGCGGCACACACACCATCTACGTCCTTGCTGAGAAACCATCCGTCTATGGTATGCCTGAAAAGCCGAAGGTTCCAACATCAGCAGTAATCTGGAAGGATTACGCGCAGCCAATCGGCAAGATGATGCTTGGAGCGACAAGCATGGCGCTAGTTGGAGCATTCGTTTCCAGCAAACTGTTCTCAAAAGAGGACAAGGAACACAATGAGGATGGAGGTGGCAGCCATGAGTAAACAGCAAAAATCTGAAATTATGGTTAAGCGGTTCTCAAAAGGCTTTGTCTGGGCACATGCCGTAAACGCCATTTCATTCTTTGCGCTTTACATCACCGCACTTCCGATGTATACAGAATGGTTCGACTGGCTGTATCCGGTTCTAGGCGGACCTGAGGGAGCGCGCCTGCTCCACAGGATCTTCGCTGTCGCGTTCCTCACTCCGACCTTCATCTGGCTGATCATGGATCCGAAAGGCCTGCTGAACTGGGGCAAGGAGCTTGTGACATGGAAGAAGAGGGATCTTGAATTCTTCACTGAATTCGTCAAAGAACTGTTTGGCTTCAAGTTCAAGCATGTAAGGCAGACGTTCTTCAATGCCGGTGAAAAAATCAACTCGATCATCCAGATTTTCACAGCTATCCTGATCATTGGTTCCGGCTTCCCGATGTGGTTCCCTCACTTATTCCCTAAGGGTTTGGTCCAGTGGGCATACGTAGGGCACAATGTCGGCTTCGGATTGGCGATTGCCGTTGTTGTCGGCCACATCTACCTGAGCGTCATCCATAAGCACTCAAGACCGGGCTATACCGGAGTGCTTACCGGAAAGGTACCTGCGTGGTGGGCGAAGAGCCACTATGCAGACTGGTATGATGAGGAAGTCAAGAAAGGGAATTTCCCTGACCTTGATAAGACAAACAAGAAAAAAGGCGCTTAAAGAGTCATTAAGAGGGAATGGCGGTCTGTAACAGGGCAGCCATTCCCTTAAAAAATTGGCTATGTTGGAGAACACTATTGATTGTAGTGGAAGGCGCGAAGACTCCTGCGGGACTAGTAAGTCAACGGGAGACCCCGCAGGCGCCAAAGGCGCCGAGGAGCTCAGGGACTGCCAGCAAAGCGAAGTGCCTGGAACGAAAATCAACAGTCAAATTGATCATAGCCAAAAATTTGGATTGCTGGATTTGGACAATTATAGGAAAGAGGTGCGGCAGGATGAAAAAGTCTGTTGTCTCAAAAGAGTACCAAAAATTGCAGAAGGATATTATCAGGTTGCAGGAGCAATGGAAACAAGACCTGGATCCGGAAAGAGTCCAGCCAAAGCTTGACAAAGCAGCGATAGAGGCTGGGGTGCCAGTCATTGCTTTAGCGGCCATCGATTTTGATATTTCACTATTTTTACAGTGGATAGAGGATATCGGCGGGTTATTATCGAAGTATCAACCAGAGCTGGAAAACCAGCTGGATTTGATCAGGCAATCCCTGAGTGAGGAAACGACAAAAAGGTGGATCGATGAGGCGTTCGCTTTCAACCATGTTTATTTTGCGAGTTTCGCAGAAGAAAAGGGTATCGATCCCTGGCTTCCGCAATTCATCGCGGAAACGGTGCTGCGGCCTTACCTGCAGCTGACAGCAGAGAAAGTCCAGCCGGAAATCCATTACGCTGTTCATGGTACAGGCTGCCCGGTATGCGGGGAACCAGTCCGGCTTGCCCAGCTTGAAGAAAACGGGAAAAAGGTTCTCCACTGCCCGCGCTGCCTTGCCCACTGGCATGATAAACGCATCACATGTGCGCACTGCGGCAACGAGGACCATGAATCCATCCAGTTCCTGACGATCGAGGGAGATGCTGCTTCCCAAATCCAGGTTTGTGAAGAATGCAAAGGGTATACTAAAATCATCGATACAAGACAGTATATCGTGAAACCGACACCTGCGATGCTTGACTTGAATACGATCCACCTGGACTTTGTTGCCCAGGAAAATGGCTATCATGCTGCAGGAGAAACGAAGCCGGCAAACTAATGGGTGTTAGCGGGCAGAATAGGATACAAAAGAATGACAGTCGCACTGCAGAAGTTGCGAATCAGGTAAAAAGACAATCGGCCATCATGCGAAGTGAACAGATAAACGAAAAGAAGGTGCTGTGGGATGAAAGCTGGAGCAATCATCTTATCAGGCGGAAAATCCAGCAGGATGGGAACGAATAAGGCTCTATTGAAATTTGCGGAAAAAACGAATGTTGAGAGAATCAAGGATGAGCTAAAACTTGTGTTCGATGATATAATCCTAGTAACGAATGATCCTGAAATCTATCAGTTTTTGAATATAAAGACAGTCACGGATGATTTTCCCGGGGAAGGGCCGCTGGCTGGAATCCATGCCGGTCTTGAAGCATCCGATTATGAGGAGAATTTCATCGTGGCCTGTGACATGCCTTTTGTGTCCGCGGAGCTGGCTGAAAGCCTTGTCAAAGCGCTTAAGCACCATGATGCGGTCATACCAGTTGTGGAGGGAAGGCAGCATCCTCTGTTCGCGGCTTACCAAAAAAGGGTCGCTTCGGCAGCAAAGGAGAGCATTGAAAAAGGAGACCTGCGCATCAGGCAGATGCTTGGCGGGCTGGATGTCAGGTACCTTGATGAAGAAGATTTGCAGCTTTATTGCGAGCGTAGCCTTGACCTTGTATTCTTCAATATGAACCATCCTGAAGAATATGAACATGCGAAAGAATGGGCTGAAAAAGAAAGATAGGTTTTCAGGTGCCAGAAAGGAAGTAAGGCAGCATGCAATTTTTCAAAGTGAAAACAGTTGAGGAGACCTTCGCATTAATCGATGAAAAAATCGGCAAAATCCGGGAAGTGGAAGTCCGACCGCTCGATGAAGCGCTCCATTATATCCTTGCTGAGGATGTGACCGCAACAGAGAATGTTCCCGCTTTCGACCGCTCGACCGTCGATGGCTATGCGGTCATCGCAAGGGATACGTTCGGTTCGTCCGAATCGATGCCAGGCTTCCTGAATGTCGCCGGTGAAGTCCATATGGGCGAAGAAGCGTCGAAGCCAGTGGGAAGAGGGGAAGCGATTTATGTTCCGACTGGAGGCATGCTGCCACCCGGGAGCGACAGCGTACTGATGATCGAACATTGCGAGGAAATCGGCGGACTGCTGAACACATATAAGCAGGTAGCGCCAGGAGAGAATGTCATCCGCGCCGGAGAAGATATCAGGGCTGGGGAAGTGCTGCTTACCGAAGGAACGAAATTGCGGCCTCAGGAGCTTGGAGCCCTGGCGGCACTTGGCATTTCCCAGGTGAAAGTCTACCGTAGGCTGAAAGCTGCTTACCTTTCTTCAGGGGATGAAATCGTCCCTTATGAAACGAAGGAACTTGAAACAGGGCAAATCCGTGATATCAACTATCCAACCGTCAAGGGCCTTGCCAATGAGTGGGGAATCGATGTCATATACGGCGGGATCACCCGTGACGATTACGATGAGTTTTCCGCCAGGGCCCGTGAATTGTATGAACAGGCAGACTGCCTGATTCTATCCGGAGGAAGCTCGGTCGGAGCGAAGGATTATACGACCGAGGTCATCCAGTCGCTTGGAGATCCAGGGGTATTTGTGCATGGCATCTCGATAAAGCCAGGCAAGCCGACGATCCTTGCGGTAGCGGATGGGAAGCCGGTCATCGGACTTCCGGGCCATCCCGCTTCGGCAATGATCATCTTCAAGCTGTTTGGCGAACAGGTCTTCAAAAGGCTGAAAGGCGAAAACATCGAGCGCAAGCCTGAACGGATCTTTGCCAGGATCATGAAAAATATCCCTTCCTCTCCAGGCCGATCCGATTATATCAGGGTCCGGCTGCTTGAGAAGGATGGAGAATGGTGGGCCGAGCCGATCATCGGCAAATCCGGCCTGATTACGACATTGGTGAAAAGTGATGGGATCGTTGAGATTGTTTCCGAAAAAGAGGGAATTTCCCAGGGAGAATACGTTCCAGTGATTCTGACGCGATAGGGGGAGCCGCAAAATGGACCGAATACGATACAACCGAAAAATCTACCTTGAGGACAAGCCGCGGGAAGAAGCCAGGAACGAAATACTGGCCGCCTTTGACTTGCCTCGGGAAAAAGAACGGATTCCGGCCGCCCGCGCGCTGGGCCGAATTACGGCGGAGCCTGTATTCGCGAATGTATCGATGCCCTTTTACCATGCGTCAGCAATGGATGGGATCGCCGTGAATGCTGAAGAAACATATGAAGCCCACGAACAGCGGCCGCTCCAGCTGAAAACAGGCAGCCAGTTCGTCTACGTTGATACCGGGAATGCGATACCAGCTCAATTCAACGCGGTCATCATGGTCGAGGACATCCATGTGATCGATGAGGAAACAATCGAGATCATTGAACCAGCAACGCCATGGCAGCATATCCGCCCGATTGGGGAGGACATTGTCCAGGAGGAAATGCTGTTCACGCAGGGACACAAGCTTCGTCCCGCGGACCTTGGCGCGCTCCTTGCGGCCCAGGTTACAGAAATCAGCGTCGTGAAGAAGCCGCTCGTGACCATCATCCCGACTGGGAACGAACTTATCAGTGCCGAATCTTCCTTATCCTCCGGCAGCATCATCGAATTCAATGGCACCGTGTTCAGCGCCTATGTCGAGGAATGGGGAGGGCAGCCATATCTTCATCCGATCGTGAAGGATGAACCGGAAAAAATCCGCGAGGCGCTGCTGAACGCCGTCGAGACGTCAGATATCGTCGTCATCAACGCCGGGTCATCAGCAGGCTCGAAGGACTATACCGTCCATATTCTCGAAGAACTGGGCGCCGTTTTCACCCATGGTGTCGCGACAAGGCCGGGGAAACCAGTCATCCTTGGCAAAATCAAGGATAGAGTAGTCGTGGGAGTGCCAGGATATCCTGTCTCCGCTTATCTCGCGCTTGAATGGTTCGTGAGGCCGCTTGTCTGCAAGTATCTGGGCACACCAGAACCCAAGAGGCCGGCACTGAAAGTGAAGCTCGGCCGCAGGGTAGTCTCCACCATGGGAGCAGAGGACTTTGTCAGAATGAATATCGGCTATGTGAATGGACAATTTGTCGCAAATCCGCTGACTCGCGCAGCAGGTGTCACCATGTCGCTTGTCAGGGCGGATGGGATACTTGTCGTGCCGCCAGACCAGCTTGGCTATGAGCAAGGCGATGAGGTCGAGATCGAGCTGTTAAGACCAGTCGAAGAAATCAAGAATGCGATTGTCTTCAGCGGCAGCCATGACCTGACCATCGATTTGCTGTCATCGCAGCTGAAAAAGCAGCGCACGGATATGAAAATTGTTTCTTCCCATGTAGGCAGCATGGCCGGTTTGATGGCAATCAGAAAAGGGGAGGCCCATGTAGCGGGCATTCATTTGCTTGACCCGGATACAAAGGAATATAATATTTCCTATGTGAAAAAAATGCTTGGCGGGCAAGACGCAGTCCTCTATCCATTTTTAAAAAGAACGCAAGGGTGGATGATCCCAAAAGGGAATCCGCTTGGAATAGAAAATGTCAATGACCTTGCGGCGAAGGGCGCGGATTTCGCCAACAGGCAGAAAGGCGCCGGTACAAGGATCCTGTTTGATCTGCTGTTAAGGGAAGCAGGCGTCTCAGCCGACCAGATCAATGGTTATGACCGTGAAATGTTCTCGCATCTGAGCGTTGCGGCAGAAGTGAAAGGAAATGAAAAGGCAGCCGGTCTCGGGATCCATCCAGCGGCCAGGGCGATGGGACTTGATTTCATCCCGGTTGCCGATGAGAATTACGATTTGCTGATGACAAGGGCATTCTTTGACAGTGAAAAGGGTATTTGGTTAAGGTCGGTGATCCAGTCAGAAGCCTTCAAGGCAGAAGTCGCCAAAATCGGCGGTTATGCGGTCGTCGAAAACCCGGAACCCATTCTTTTTTAATCGCTATGTAAAAGGACATGTTGATTTTTTGATTCCTTGATGGTTTGGAGCGGAAGGCGCGAAGACTCCGGCAGGGAGTATGGGCAAAGGGGATCCTCGGCACGCCAGCGGAAAGCCAAATGCCTGAATACGGAAAGTCAACAATCGATATGAACCCAGCCTTTCAATAAAATAAGTCCAGGAAATGTCCACCCCCTAGCCCATCAAGACGTTTGGCCTTGCCAACGGTGTCAAAGGATGGCTACACTAACAAGTCCTTCAAAGGACACGGTCGTCCTGGTGCCGGCGTTGCCACAGGAGGTGGCGATCCTGGCCGGCCGGCGCCTGTCGGGGCTGACCAAGGTGCTTACGCTTTTTGTTCTGGCGGATCAATTTTTTTGAGGTGAAAAAGGATGAATTATGAAATAGCAAAAGAACCAATCAACGTTCAGTCCGTCATTGATAAGGTGGTCCAGCGTGATGCCGGGGCCATTACGACCTTCATTGGGACCGTCCGCGAGATGACAAAGGGCAAGAAGACGCTCTACCTGATTTATGAAGCGTATGAGCCGATGGCAATCAAGAAGCTTGAACAGATCGGGACGGAAATCCAGGAGCGCTGGAAGGGCTCCCGGGTCGCCATCACCCACCGGATCGGCAAGCTTGACATCACCGATATTGCAGTGGTGATTGCCGTTTCGACACCTCATCGAAACGATTCTTATGAAGCGAACAGGTATGCAATCGAACGGATCAAGGAAATTGTGCCGATATGGAAAAAAGAACATTGGGAAGATGGCCAGGAATGGATTGGAAACCAGTTAGAAACTGTCTCATATCCGACAGGAAAACCGGAGGAGAGGGATCTTAATGAATAACATTTTATTCTTTGCTAATTTGCGTGATGAAGCAGGCCATGAATCAGTCGAAATCGAAGCAGCAGGAAAAACAGTCGCTGAACTGAAGAAAATCGTCGCTGATCAATATGGTCTCCAAAAACTTGATACAGCAATGACGGCCATCAATGAAGAATTCGCATCAAATGAAGAAGTGATCAAAGAAGGAGATACAATCGCCTTCATTCCGCCGGTGAGCGGCGGCTGATCCAAACGGCATTCCCAGCGCCTTCTTCCTCTTGGCAGGAGAGCGTGCATGCAAGCGCGCTTCCATGAGGAAGGGGCGCTGGGTATTTTTGCAGAAGGAATTTTTGGAGGTATGAACATGTCAGAAAGATATTCACGCCAGACGCTGTTTCCTCCGATTGGCAAGGCAGGCCAGGAAAAAATCCGCAGCAAGCATGTACTCATGATCGGGGCAGGTGCTCTCGGTTCGGGAAATGCCGATATATTGGTCAGGGCCGGCGTAGGCCGCCTGACGATTGTCGATCGTGATTATGTTGAAGCGAGCAATCTGCAGCGCCAGCAGTTATATACAGAAGAAGATGTCGCAGCCAAACTCCCGAAGGCCGCAGCAGCAGAAAAGCGGCTGAGGGCAATCAACTCGGAGGTCGAAATCCAGGCCTTCATTGCCGATGCCACTCCTGAAAAACTGGAAGAGCTTGCGGAGGGTGTCGATTTGATCATTGATGCGACCGATAATTTCGAAACAAGGATGGCCATCAACGACATTTCGCAAAAGTACAGGATTCCATGGATTTATGGTGGATGTGTCGGGAGCTTCGGGATGAGTTTTTCCATCATTCCAGGAAAGACACCCTGCTTGAACTGTCTGCTAAAAAAACTCCCTCTCCAGGGGATGACCTGCGATACTGGCGGCATCATCGGTCCCGCAGCGCAGATGGTCATTGCCCATCAGGGAGCAGAGGCGCTGAAAATCCTTGTAGAGGATTGGGATGCCGTCAGGACCTCATTTGTCAGTTTCGATGTATGGCGGAACCAGTATACAAGCATGAAAATGTCGAAAGCGAAGGATCCAGGCTGCCTGTCGTGCGGCGAAAATCGGACCTATCCGTATTTGGATGTCGAGAATATGACGAAGACATCGGTCCTGTGCGGAAGGGATACCGTCCAAATCAGGCCGCCGCACCAACAGCGCCTGAACTTGCAGGAGACAGCTGAGCGGCTGCAGGCTCTTGGCTATCAGGTGAAAGGGAACCCCTATCTCGTTTCTGCCGAAATGGAAGAAAATCGGATGGTCATTTTCCAGGATGGCCGCGCATTGATCCACGGCACGAAGGACCTGGCCCATGCAAGGAGCATCTACCAGCGCTTCTTTGGCTGAAGAACAGGTGCCTTGAAGAACGCGCAAACCCCCTGCCAAGCCCGGCAGGGGGTTTCTATATGAACGATCCGGAATGGACCGGTTGGCTAATAGGATGAAGGACTTTTATTTTGCTTCATCTGAAGCGACAAGAACCAGTCGGCCTTTGTCCAATTCGACTTCATATTGCTCAGCCTCTTGCTTCGAAAGGCCAAGTGATTCGAACTTGGAACGAAGCTCGTCGCCCCGTGACTTGAACATGTTGCCGATGGAATCAAAGAAACCTTGCTCCTTGAAGCCCATATCGCCTGTTTCTGTTGCATCAGTCAAGTGCTCGCTCCGATCTTCGTCATGCGCGAAAATATAGATGTTTTCCTTAGCGAATCCTTGTGCTTCAAGTGCGCTGATTTTTTCAGTTGCTTGCACGCCATTTTCAACTACTTCTACTTTTAACATAGTCATTTCCTCCTTGTTAGGTCTTAAGATTGATAGCTGGAAGGATGAACCTCCCGTATTCTATAAGTATATATAACCGTTCTCCACTTGATTAAACATGGCCTTGCCTGTGTAAAGAAGGTGCCGCCCGGAAAAAAGCGGGTAAAATGGGGTAAGGAAAGGAGTCTGGTCATGATGGCAATTTTAGAAAATGGCTGGTCGCTGCTACTTGAAGACGAATTCGGGAAACCGTACTGCCGGGAGCTGCGCGAGTTCCTGAAAGAAGAATATGCCGCAGCAACCGTTTATCCGGAAAAGGATGATATTTTTAACGCGCTCCGTTATACGGATTATGAGGATGTCAAAGTCGTCATTCTCGGGCAGGATCCCTATCACGGACCTGGACAGGCGCATGGCTTAAGCTTTTCCGTCAAGCCAGGCGTCAAACTGCCGCCATCCTTACGGAATATTTTCAAAGAGCTGGAGGCAGACCTTGGCTGCGAGATTCCCGACAATGGCTATTTGAAAAAATGGGCCGATCAGGGCGTGCTCTTGCTGAACACTGTCCTGACTGTGAGAGAGGGAGAAGCGAATTCCCATCGCGGCAAGGGCTGGGAAATATTCACGGATAGAGTGATCACCCTCTTGAATGAACGCGAAAAGCCGGTCATATTCATCCTGTGGGGCAAGCCTGCCCAAACCAAACTGAAGCTGATTGATGAAAGCAGGCACTACATCATCACATCCGTCCACCCTAGCCCGCTTTCAGCCAGAAGAGGCTTCTTTGGCAGCAAACCGTTCTCGAAAGCCAATGCAATACTCCGTGAACGGGGTGAAAAAGAAATCGACTGGCAAATCGAAGATCTGCAAGGTTAAAGAGAAAGACGCAGACCCTGGGGAAAACCAGGGTTTTTCTTTTTCGCCCGATTTAAGAGGGCCACCCTGTCTATTCTTTCCCCTGGACCGAGCCAGAATGATGTTTCCAGCAAAACAAGCGAATAGCTGGGAAAATCGGGTGCGGGAGGGATGTCCAAGAGGGGAGGATGGATGAGCTGGATATCTCCTCTAAAGCAAGATAAGGATGAGCCCGTGGATTCGACATGTTTCACGTGGAACTGACAGCCTGGTCGAATTTTTTGAAAAAGTAGGGTAGAATGAAACGGTATGGTGCGAATGATTGGCGGGATTATTTTAGATAGGCTATGTTAAAGACCAGTGTTGATTATTGAATACCTGTAAGTTGGAGCGAAAAAACACGCAGACTCCTCGAAAATGCTATGCTGACGCACTTCCTTCGTGCGTGGGCAAACTCTAGGAAGCCAAATTCAGTGTCCAGCGGGAGTAGAAACCCCGGAGGCGCAAAGCGGAAGCGCATTGGTCAGCCCGACAAGCGCTGGGCGACTAAGACCGCCGCGTCCTGCGGCAAAGTCGGCACTAGGACTTCCTGTCCGTCGAAGTGCCTGGAGTGGAAATCAACGATCTAATTTCACATAGCCTTTACATAAAAAGCAGGGGTGAGCGCATGGAGATTTCACTGCAAAAATTATTATTGAAAATGGAAGAAGAAATCAGGCTTGCAAAAGGAGCGGAAACGGAGTCTGCCAAGCGGGAGCGGATCCATGCTATTAAAACCTTGTGTGAACTGGTGCTCGATGAGCCAGCCGGCCAGGGTGCGGAAAAGCAAGGCTCCAATCAATCCGCCCGAATGCAGGTGCCTTATTCCCCGGCACAGCCAGCTTACCAGCAGGTGACCCCGCAGGCTGCTCCATTGATGCCGCAGCCAAAGAAGCTTAAAATGGATGACGAAGCGAACGGAGACTCGATATTCGACTTTTGAAAATGGCTGTTTTCTAGAAAAACGTTGTTTCCTGAATCAATGTTAAGAGGAACAAATAGATTGAAAAAGATTGATTGGAACGGGTGAGCGTGGGTGAATTCAGAAGCTGCTCTAGCGGGAAAGCTCAGACCCCACTGGGCGCGAGGCTCAACTCATCCCCCGCGGAAAGTGAGCAACCTGGAGTGAAACAAACCATTTATTAAAAAGCAGCAAAGTTTACGAAATCAGCCAAAAATATAAAGAGGTGGTATCAATGAAAACATTTATCTTGATAGGAGCCATCAACGCATTCCTGGCGGTAGCACTGGGAGCGTTCGGAGCGCATGGGCTTGAAGGAAAGTTGGAACCGAAATACCTTGAGACATGGAAAACGGCCGTTACATACCAGATGTTCCACGCAACCGGGATTTTGATTGTCGGCATCCTGGCAGGTAAGCTGCCTGCGAGCGCGCTTATTTCCTGGTCGGGCTGGCTGATGCTGGTTGGCATCATCTTGTTTTCTGGTAGCCTGTATGTCCTTAGCGTCACTAAAATCAGTGTCCTCGGTGCCATCACCCCATTTGGCGGAGTCGCGTTTCTTATTTCATGGGTATTGATGATGGTTGCTGCTGTGAAGTATCTTTAAAATTGGGAAAGGCACACCGCTAATGGTGTGCCTTTTCACTATGTCCCCACCTTGATCTGATCATCCCGCTTGCTTGAAAGGATGTTCATTCCCGATACGAGGGCAACAAGGATAATCCCTGCGATATCTGTATAGGTTTCTGGAATGATCATCATCAGGGCGCCTCCGCCAAGGATGATCCTTGCCAAAGGATTGATATTCGTTTTAAGGTAGCCTTCAATCGCTGCGCTTAAAGCAATGATGCCAATCGTTGCCGTTGCCGTAATCAACAGGATTTCCGGGAGGGGTGCCATCGGGAAATCTTTTGTATTGATTGCTGCATTGGCTGTGTCGATCATCAGCATCGATGGGTTATAGACAAACAAGTACGGAATCAGGAATCCGGCAGCAGACAGCTTCAGGGCCGTGAAGCCGGTCTTCATAGGGTCGCCGCCTGAAATGCCTGCCCCCGCAAAGGCCGCGAGCGCGACTGGCGGAGTGATATTGGCGAAAATCCCGAAATAGAAGACGAACATGTGAGCAACTAAAATCGGAATATCGAATTCTGCAAGTGCCGGCGCCGCCATCGTTGCTGTGATGATGTAAGCAGGAATGGACGGCAGCCCCATCCCGAGGACCATCGAGGCGGCCATCGTAAAGAACAGTGTCAGGAAAAGGGAGCCGGCGCCAAGGCTGGCAATGGAGGAGGTCATCACATTGCCGAAGCTTGTCAGGCTCACGACGCCAATGATGATGCCGACCACCGCGCAGGCAATCATGACGGAAAGCGCCTGGCGTGCGCCGCTATCCAAAGCCGCAAGGATATCTTTGAAGGACATGCGCGTATTTTTGCGGATCGTCGCTGCCAAAACAGTGGAGATGATCGTATAAAATGCAGCATGGCCAATCGGGACATTCTTGTAAAGCAGGACGATCAGGAACACAATCGGAAGCAATAAGTGGCCCCGTTCCTTCATGATTTCCCTTACCCTTGGGAGATTGGCTTTCGGTATGCCCTTCAAGTTCTTTTTCCCGGCCCTGAAGTGGACCTGCATGATCACGGCAAGGAAGTAGAGGACAGCCGGAATCAGGGCTGCCAAGGCGATGGTGCCATATGCTACCCCTGTGGTCTCGGCCATGATGAAAGCACTCGCTCCCATGATTGGAGGCAGGATCTGCCCACCGATGGAGGCACTTGCTTCGACGGCACCAGCGAAGTTCTTTGAATAGCCAATCTTCTTCATCAGCGGGATCGTAAAGGCACCAGTGCCTACCACGTTGGCGACGGCCGCGCCATTGATGCTTCCCATGAACCCGCTTGAAATGACAGCTACCTTGGCAGGTCCGCCTTGTTTATGCCCGGCAAGAGCGAGAGCGATATCGTTAAAAAATTGTCCCATTCCCGATTTGGACAGGAAGGCTCCAAATAAGATGAACAGGAAAATGAAGTTCACGGATGCGCCGATGGCAGAAGAATACAAGCCTTCTGTCTTCAAATAAAGCTGGCCAAAAATATCCCCCAGATCATATGGACGCGTCATCATCGTGATGGGCATCCACTCCATGTGGCTAACGAATGGGTAAGCAAGGAAAAGGAGCGCCAGGATCGGCAGGATCAAGCCGGTGACACGGCGGGCGGCTTCGAGGACAAGGATGACTGTCACGATCGCCATGCCAATGTCGATTGTATTCGGGATTCCGCCCCTGGTCGTGGCGATCTCCGTATATTCTTTTATGAGGTAGCCCGCGGTCGCGGCCGCAAGGAGCGCGAGCAGCCAATCAAACCATGCGATCTTTGTCCGGTCCTGTTTCGAAGTAAAAGGATACAGAAGGAAAATCAGCGCAACGCCGACAGCCACGTGAATCGCCCGTTGCTGCAAAGCCGGCATCGGGTTGAAAGTTACATATAAGTGAAACAAAGAATAAAAAATGGCGATTCCTGAGATGAAAACGATTGTCTGTTTGCTGCTGAATTTCCTGACCTTAGATTCAGCATCGAATTTTTCGAGGATTTCTGCCTGTTTTTCTTCAGAAAAAATTTCTGCCTCCGCAATTGCCTTCTGCTTGCTCTCTTCTTCCTTCATTTCCATTCACCTCTTAACATCTGCCATACGGGGATTTTTTTGCTATCAATCATGATGGTCTCATGGTCTCCCGCGAGTTTATGCAATGGGATAGTCGAATCGTTCGTGTAAAGGGTTGTCCGGACATTTTTGGAAACCGTAAGATGGACAGCTTCCATTTTCTGGTTTATTTGCATGTGGACGTATCCATCATCGGAAGGGATGGTTTGACCGGAAGAAGGGGTCCCGGCCCCAAACGTCTTGAACCTTGTTTCAGTCAGGATGAGATTTCCCTTTTCCAGCTTGTACTTTTCAAACCACGGTTCTTTTTCCACAGAGTGGATCCAGCCGATTTCAAATTCCTTCTCTTTCAATAAGAAAGCCTCGCCATTATAAGCCACTTTGATTGCAGGTACCCTGATCAAGAGGGCAATAAGGAGCACTGCAAGAAGAGTGCTCCCCATCATCATGGACCCGTTATTTTTCATCGTAAAACTTCTTTGCACCGGGGTGGATCGGCGCTACCATTCCTTCCTGGGCAGCTTCAATTGAAATCTCTGTGGCGGCCTGATGGGCGTTCCCTAATTTTTCAAGGCTGTCAAAGAATGTTTTGGTCAGTTTGTACACGTCATCTTCGCTTAAATCACTGCGGACGACGAGCGCGTTCATGATGGCAGCTGTTGGGACTGCGTCTTTATTGCCATACGTATCTGCAGGAATGTCCATTGCGACAAAATAAGGCTGGTCCTTCGCCAGCTTCTCGATGTTTTCCTTTTTAACCGAGACCAGTTTCAAGTCCACTGTTTTGGATAATTCAAGAACAGAGGCATTTGGCAGGCCGCTTGTTAAAAAGGCAGCATCAATCGATCCTGATTTCAGCCCATCAGCAGCTTCAGCATAGCCAAGATAGTCAACCTTAAGATCATCGTATGTAATGCCATGCCCTTTCAATAGATTACGGGCGTTGACCTCTACTCCCGAGTTTTGGTCACCGACTGCAACTCGCTTTCCTTTCAGGTCCTCGATTGTATCGATCCCGGCCTTTTCCGTCGTCACAATCTGTACGTAGTTTGGATAAAGCGTGGCAAGTTGCTGGACTTCTTTTACTGGGGCAGGGAAGTTCCCGGTACCTTCGACTGCTTCGGTCAGCACATCACTCATCACAAACGCCATATCCACTTTTCCTTCTTTTATCAGATTGATATTTTCTACTGAAGCACCAGTCGCCTGGGATTTGGAATTGATGCCATAAACCTTGGAATACTCATCTGCAAGTGCTGTGCCAATGATATTGTACGGCCCTGAAGAGCCTCCAGTCGCGATTGTGGCAATTTTCGTTTCCAGGCTTCCCTTTCCTTTTCCGGAATCTCCTGTTTTCTCTCCGCCTCCGCAGCCTGACAGCACCATGCTGGTAGTTAAAGCGCTTACAATCAGCAGTCCGAGTTTTTTGAGTTTCATTTTTTTCCTATAGCCTCCTTCACGTCATTCTTCTTAAAATAGTCTAGCAAAGTAGTAATCTGAATACAAACATTATTCATTAAATTCAGAATACATTAAAAAAACGGCCGAAGCCGTTTTTTTAACGAGGAGGATAGGTTGCCATCCCGGCGCCTCCGCCGAATGGGTATTCATACTCAATTTCTTCATCGAACGTAATGTAATCGAGGTATACCATTGGCAGCAAATATCTTGTGCCTGTTTGCGGGTCGCTGATGATCAGATGGTCCCTGCCTGCCGCCTCGATGATGCCCTTGAAAATTTTCGCGTTCCACTCTTTGTTGTTTTCGAATGTCATGTACACGGTAGCCAGTTTTCCTTTATTCAGGCGAAGGATGTTTTCAATATATGATTGTTCCGATGGCAGCATTCCGTGAGGATGCGTCCCTAACTGCGCCGGCATCCCCATCGTCCCGCCTGTCTGGACAGGAAGGGGGGGCGGTGTCCCCATTTGCTGGCCCTGGGAATAGCTTCCCGCGCCGCTTTGGCCGCCAGTGACGTTGAAAGGCTGGTACACCTGCGGATAAGTCCTGTAGTTATAGTATGGATAATCGGATTGGGTCATTTTGTTGCCTCCTTAAAAAATATGGAATTCACTGAGGCAATTGCTCACCTCTCTGCATCTAAAATGAAAGGCGTACAAGAGAATCCTCGCTATTCCATACATATGAAGGAAGCTTGAGTTTATGACTGCCGGAACAAAAAAGGCCCAGGCAAAATGAATGCCCAGGCTCTTTGATTAGTTTACATGCAAAAACGCGCCGACACGGTCTTCTTCAAGCAAGTTTCCAACGAAGAATGAGCCAAATTCGCCGTAGCGGGCGCTCACTTCGTCAAAACGCATTTCATATACAAGTTTTTTGAATTGAAGGACGTCATCCGCAAACAGGGTAACACCCCATTCATAATCATCAAAGCCAACGGAACCGGTAATGATTTGCTTTACCTTCCCCGCGTATTGGCGGCCGATCATGCCGTGGCTTCGCATCATGTCGCGGCGGTCTTCCATCGGCAGCATGTACCAGTTGTCGTTGCCCTGGCGGCGCTTGTCCATTGGATAGAAACAGACATGCTTCGCTTTTGGCAGCTCAGGATAGAGGCGGGCAAGGACTTGCGGGTTCTGGTAAGGATCCTCGCCTGCTGGAAGGTAGTTGCTGAGCTCGACGACAGAAACGTAAGAATGGACAGGAATCGTGAATTCAGCCAGTTTCGTCTTGTTGAATTCTGTTTCGATCTCGTTCAGTTCTTCCATGGTAGGCCTCAGGATCATCATCATGAAATCCGCTTTTTGGCCAACGATTGTATAAAGGGCATGGCTGCCATTTTTCTCATTTTGTGTCTTGTTCCATTTTTCCACAAGGCCAAGGAATTCATGGATGGCCGCCTGGCGCTCGTCACTTGAAAGCATCTTCCATGTAGTCCAGTCAACAGTGCGGAAATCATGCAAGCAATACCAGCCATCAAGAGTCTGTGCTGCTTCTGTCATTTCATATCACTCCTAAAAATCATCAATATACCATTACTATAACATAGTTTCTCCCTCCGTCATGTTATTAAAACCAGCAATTGTTTAGGCTTGGTTGAAAAAGGATATTCTGTAAAAGGAATTGCCGAACGTTAAAGATGTGAAAAGATTTACAATAAAAAGAATTCCGGCTGTAAACGGTAACAATCTTGAATTTTGAGGGTGGTAAAGTATCCTAGAAGTATAGACTAAAGGAGGATTCAGCATGAGTGATTTATTTACAGGCTTAAAAGAGAAGCTTAGCGGCCAGAATATGCGGATTGTTTTTCCCGAAGGCCTGGATGAGCGGATTTTGACAGCGGCTGGAAGGCTGGCGGCTGACGGTATCCTGACACCGATTTTGATAGGGAATATCGGTAAAATCCAGGAAAAGGCAAACAATCTTGATGTTTCGCTCGATAAAATCGAAATTTATGATCCGGTGAATTTCGCGATGATGGACGAGCTAGTCGCTTCATTTGTGGAACGGCGAAAAGGCAAAGCGACCGAGGAGCAGGCGCGCGAAATTTTACAGGATGAAAATTATTTCGGAACCATGCTTGTCTACTCGAATAAAGCGGACGGCCTTGTCAGCGGGGCGGCGCATTCCACCGCTGATACAGTAAGGCCAGCACTGCAGATCATCAAGACGAAGGAAGGCGTCCGTAAGACATCCGGTGTCTTCATCATGGTACGTGAGGATGAAAGATATGTGTTTGCTGACTGTGCGATCAATATTTCGCCAGACAGCCAGGACCTTGCGGAAATCGCGATTGAAAGCGCGAAGACTGCGCGGATGTTCGATATCGAGCCGCGCGTGGCGATGCTCAGCTTCTCGACGAAAGGTTCAGCTGTTTCTCCTGAAACGGAAAAAGTGTCAAAAGCAGTCGAAGAGGCAAAGCTTCGTGACCCATTATTGTTCGTCGACGGCGAGTTCCAGTTCGACGCGGCCTTTGTCCCATCCGTAGCGGAGAAAAAAGCGCCGGATTCCCCAATCCAGGGAAATGCGAATGTGTTTGTATTCCCAAGCCTTGAAGCAGGGAACATCGGTTATAAAGTTGCCCAGCGCCTTGGGAACTTTGAAGCGGTCGGTCCAATCCTCCAGGGCTTGAACCGCCCGGTTAACGATCTTTCCCGCGGCTGCAGCGAAGAAGATGTGTACAAGCTTGCCCTGATCACAGCGGCACAGGCGCTGAATCAGTAAGCAAATCTTGATCCAGCCTTGATAGACACGCAGCTTGGAGCGGAAGGCGTGGAAATCCGCAGGCGCGGATCCCAGGTCCTTCGTCGCGTAACCGCCATTGAAGGGGACACGGCATCCCAGTCCGTTTCCAATCAGTAAAAGGAAGCCGGTCGATGTTTTCTATCGATCGGCTTTTTTTGTTGCGGGAATTGTACTCCAGCTCCCCTGCCCCTCGAGACACTTTAGGACCTGCCAAGAGGTCAAGGAAACAATGTGACAAAGGATACGGATGATAGTGCCGACGCAGCTGCAGGATGTAGCGATCTTAGCCGTCCAGCGCTTGTCGGGGCTGAACGGTGCACTTGCGCTTCTTATTTCTTTACATACAAAGGAAAAGATAAGGAGGACGGACCTTTTCAAAAAATTCCAATGGGAAGATACAAGAAGGAACCTTGTTCAATATGGAATCACAGACCAAATAGCTTGCCAATGGGATATGCTATAATAGCAACGGAATTGTTTGTGGAAAAAGGAGAATTGACATGGATGAGGCGCTCAATTTATTGCGTCAGGACAAATGGAGGCTTATAGACCAGTCGGCACTCGGCTCGCATTTTCATGCCCTCCAGTCGTTCGGCACGGATGACACGCTATGCGAGTCGGTTGGTTCGGGCCATGCGCCGGCTACAGCTCGGGCATGGGTACACCATGATACCATCGTCCTCGGAATCCAGGATACACGGCTGCCCTTTCTGCAGGATGGCCTTGATTATCTTGAAGCCTGTGGTTACCAATATATTGTCCGCAATTCTGGTGGACTCGCAGTTGTACTTGATGAAGGGGTATTGAATCTTTCCCTGGTCCTTCCTGAAAAAGAAAAAGGAATCGACATCAACCGCGGCTACGACGCGATGTGGTTTATGATCAAAGAAATGTTTGCGGACTTTGGCAAGGAAATCGAAGCGAAGGAAATTCCGGCCTCATATTGCCCGGGAAGCTATGATCTCAGCATCGATGGCAAGAAGTTCGCGGGAATCTCGCAGCGCCGCCTGAAAAAAGGGGTTGCTGTGCAAGTCTATCTTTGCGTGACAGGCAGCGGCAGCGAGCGTGCTGAATTGATCCGTGAATTTTATGCCCGTGCAATGAAAGGCGTTGAAACGAAATTCAGCTACCCCGATATCCAGCCTGAAGTGATGGCGTCACTTTCAGAGCTGTTCGGCGTCGAGATGACCATCCAGGATGTGATGCTGCGTTTCCTGGAATTCTTGAACGCCAATAGCAGAGAGCTGGCTTCAAGCTACCTTGAAGGAGAGGAAATCGGACTGTTCGACCACTATTACAACCGCTTCATCGAGCGCAATGAAAGATTTTTGGAACAGGCTGCTTCCAGGCAATAGGATATTTCCCGAGAAATGATGGATCGATGGGCATAAAGAAAAGCCGGAATCGAAAGGTTCCGGCTTTTCTTCGAAATGAGGGGTGCTGCCTCTCTCCATCTCCATCTATCTATAGCAATGAGATATCAGGTTACTCTGCTACTTTTTCGAGATTGCCATTGCGGTCCATCTTGAACTTGGTGGCTGAACGCTCTTCTTCCTCGAACAGGGCGAGCTTGCGGGCTCGATTCATGATTTTCAGCAGTGTCTCGTAATCTTCTTGAATAGTTGTCGTGTTCTCTTCCAGGCCTTTTAATTTTTCCTCGAGCTCTTCGTTCTGTTTCCTCAGACTCTCGATTTCACGCTTCAATCTTTCATTCTCGCTCTTGTATACATCGACATGCGATAAGGAGGTATTCAGGCTTTGCAGATAGGCGATCACATGGCCCATCGTCAGCCCTGCTGCAGGCACGGTATGCCTGACCTTAGCTCCCTGGGTATTGGACCCCGCTGCCGGTTCAGCCTTTGTGGCTGTTCCGTTTTCTTCATTGCTGCCATTGACCAGATGTTCCATGTCGGCCATCAGAGCAGCTTCAATCTGGCGGTCATCCTGCTCCAGCACAGACAGGTCGAATGTCTCCGCCGGCAAAGGTGTTTCCAGTGTTTCATCGAGAACAGGCACGGGCGGTGTGTAAAGCAGCTTCTTCTTGCCGCCCTGGTCCTTCCCTAGAATTCTCTGTCTCTGCTTTCTTTGTTTTTTCGCTAGCTGCAGAGCTTTTTCATAGTTATGCCTAACAACCGCATTCCATCTGAAACCGCAGGCGGCTGACGTACGGTCGAGCCTGTCGCCGACCTCTTCGAATGCGTTCAGCTGGGTGCTGCCCTCCCTGACGTGCCGAAGCACGGTTTCGGCCAGCAATAAATCATTTTCTTCTGTCCAGGCATCCTGGCGTACCTTCATACTTCTTCAACTCCCTTTAACCTTTTTGACTATTTGAAAGCTATATTTCAAGCATGTCCTGAAATTGGAAAGGATATACATCACAAAATGGAAGGATAGTAGATTTTTTTGTAGTTTAAGAAAGTATAAATTGTCAGCAAAGAAGTAACTCGGTCGCTGTCGGCCAACTTTAGGAATAAACTATAAGTGCAACTACGCCTCTGTCCCCGCCCTAAGGCTCGCCAGGCGGCGAGTTTTCTTTACATGAATACGTGTTTTTCAAATAAATGGACAAGCCTTGCTGGCTGTTCTGTAACTTGCATTCGTTTCGGAATAGAGGTAAAATACCCTTTAGTCTAAACGAAAAGCGGAAGCGCCTTGGTTAGCTTCGATTGACGGATCATATTGGAAGCGGGAGCTGACAGCATCGCCAGGCTTCCCTTGTACACAGCGACGCCGGCAGATCCTGCCGTTCTTTGATTTTTGCTTGATTGACCAGAGCGCCGGTTTTACGCACTCCGTGTTTCTTCCAGAAGCTTGGCCAGGATGGAAACTGGCGGGACGCGGAAGCTAGACAGTAATTTTAGAAAGGGTTGTCCTAAATGGCAAACGAATTTCGTGTTTGCGACGATTGTCAGGCCGTGAACCTTAAAACATTGATTCCAAAGCTGAAGCAGCTCGATCCCGAGGCGACAGTGGAGATCGGCTGCCAATCCTATTGTGGGCCAGGAAGGAAGAAAACCTTCACATTCGTCAATAATCGGCCGGTCGCAGCATTGACGGAAGACGAACTGATGGAAAAAGTCCAGAAAAAACTCAAGTGAAGTCCAATTCAAATAGATGAAAATCACCTTTAAACCAGTGTTTAAAGGTGATTTTTTTTCCGGCTGCATAAAGAAAGAAACAGGGTGCAGGGACCATGGGAAGGAATAGTGCGGTCAGATCCAGTAATTAATAAACGATTGGGCCAGATGTGGCTGCGGCTCAGCCAGCTACCGATTTTTGTAAGAAATTCGCAGGAATCCGGGATGATTTGGAAGGGCAAACAGGCTATAATAGAATGACAAGAAAAATGGAAGAAGGGGAAAGATGGGATATTCGGAAGAGAAACTATTTGAAGAAAAAGTTTTCAAGGATCCTGTGCACCGGTATGTCCATGTCCGTGACCGGGTGATCTGGGATTTGATCGGGACGAAGGAATTCCAGCGGCTGCGACGGATCAAACAGCTCGGAACGACGTATTTGACCTTCCACGGAGCCGAGCATAGCCGGTTCACCCATTCTCTAGGTGTCTATGAGATTGTCCGCCGGATCATTGATGATGTCTTTGATTCCCGTCCTGAATGGGACAGTGGCGAGCGCCTTCTTTCCATGTGCGCAGCCTTGCTTCACGACCTGGGACATGGACCTTTCTCGCATTCCTTCGAGAAAGTTTTCGATCTTGACCATGAGGACTTCACAAGGGAAATCATCCTCGGCGAGACCGAGGTGAATGAAGTGCTCTCGAAGGTGGCGCCTGATTTTCCGAAGAAGGTTGCCGATGTCATTGAAAAAACATATGGGAACAAGCTTGTCATCAGCCTGATCTCAAGCCAGATCGACGCTGACAGGATGGATTATCTCCAGCGGGATGCCTATTTCACCGGTGTCAGCTACGGCCATTTCGACATGGAACGGATCCTGCGTGTCATGCGGCCGAAAGAGGATCAGGTTGTCATCAAGCAAAGCGGCATGCACGCTGTCGAGGATTACATAATGAGCCGATACCAGATGTACTGGCAGGTCTATTTCCACCCGGTCACGAGGAGTGCCGAGGTCATCTTGTCAAAAATCCTTCATCGGGCAAAGGAGCTTCACGAACGAAGTTATACCTTCAAACATAAACCGCGCCATTTTTATTCGATTTTCGAAGACCGCTTGACACTGCAGGATTACTTGAAGCTGGACGAAGCGGTATTCCTCTATTATTTCCAGAGCTGGGAAGAAGAGAAGGATTCCATCCTCAGTGATTTATGCAGGCGTTTCAATAACCGCCATCTTTTTAAATACGTTGAATTCGACCCTGCCAGGGAATACAAGAAGCTGGCGCAGCTTTCCGTCCTGTTCGAACAAGCAGGGCTTGATCCGGAATATTATCTGGTCGTCGATTCATCATCTGACCTGCCGTATGATTTTTACCGGCCAGGTGAGGAGGAAGAGCGGCTGCCTATCCATTTGCTTAGGAAGGATGGGGAAATCCGGGAGCTTTCAAGGGAGTCGGAAATCGTCGATGCCATTTCAGGCAAGCGGCGGACCGACCATAAGCTTTACTTCCCGGGGGATCTTCTTGAACAAGAAAAGTCCCGTCCGGAAATCCGGCAAATCATGCGAATTCTGGGGCTGAACTTAGACAATGGGACCATTTGATATACAGGAGTTGACGCATTTTGTTAAAAGACCACGCAAAAATCATCCAAGCCATTTCCGTATCTGGAGAAGTGATCGGCAGGAAAAAACTGCAGAAAATGATCTATATCGCAAAGAAGATGGAGTTTCCTTTCCAGGAGAGGTTCCAGTTCCATTTTTACGGTCCGTATTCCGAAGAGCTGACATTGAGGGTCGAGGAGCTTTGCAACATGGGTTTCCTGAACGAAGTAAAAGAGGATAAAGGCGGTTATTCCCAGTACCGCTATACGCTGACAGAAGCAGGGCAGGAATTTCTCGGTGCGAACAGCATCAAGATGCCGAACCTTGGCGACTGCCTGTGCGATATAAACAGCCAGAATGCAAGATTCCTTGAACTCGTATCGACTATTTTGTATTTTGATAATTTGCCAGAAGCGGAAGTCAAGGAGAAAGTGCAGACGGTGAAGAAGAGCCAGCGCTATACAGATGAAGAGATCGAGAACGCATACGCCTACATCGAGAAATTGAAACAAAAAGCCAGGCATTGATTTGCCTGGCTTTCCCGTTTTAAAAATTCCGGTCCCCGGATCAAACAATCCTGGACGGGCCGGAAGTCCCTTGCTCGCAGGATTGGGATCTTTCTGGTTTCGATCCTACTCGTCGCTCAGGCGCTTTCCGGCGACAGCATAATGGTTCTTGGACATTTCCTCGATGAAGACGACGATTTTTTCCTTTGGAGCGCCGGTCGTTTCACTGACTGCTTCTGTCACCTTTTCAGCCAGCGCCTTCTTTTGGTCTTCAGAGCGGCCTTCAAGCATTTTTACCGTTACGTATGGCATGGTTTTGCCTCCTTGTGATGAGATGTATACCTAAGAAGAGTTTTCCATAAATCATGCAATTGTGCAAGCCTTCGGGAGACTCTGCTTTTCACATTGGAATCTGAATGGGTTATACTTTATAAAAAAGAGCAAAAGGGGAATGAATGTGAATTTACCCTATTCGTTAGAAGAAATCCCTTACGTCGCTGCGGCGCTGATGATTGCGTTCGCGGTCCATGAATTCGCGCACGCCTGGGTGGCTTACAAATTCGGGGATCCGACAGCGAAGAGGCAGGGGCGGCTGACGCTGAATCCAATCCAGCACCTTGACCCGCTCGGGACTCTCTTTATTTTCATAGCAGGGTTTGGTTGGGCCCGCCCTGTGCCGGTCAACCGCTTCATGTTCAAGAATCCGAGGCTTGCCGGGGTACTTGTTTCAGTGGCGGGGCCTGTCAGCAACCTGATTCTGGTGCTGCTTGCCTATGCCATCCTGTATAGTTTGGTTGCTGCGGGAGTGACGGCAGGCATTCCTGAATTTGTGATCCATTTCATGGAGATCTTCATCAGCCTCAATGCGATGCTGTTTGTCTTCAATCTTCTGCCCTTCCCGCCGCTTGATGGCTACCGGATCATAGAGGATGTGGCACCGCCGGATATCAGGGCAAAAATGACCCAGTACGAGGCGTATGGATCGATCATCTTTTTGATTCTTGTCATCACGCCCCTTGACCAATACACCATTCATCCCATTTTCAGTACGATCATCCCGGCCCTGCTCCAATTTATCCAGGATATTTTCACCGGGTTGTTTTTAAGCTAAGGAGGTAGTTGGAATGGAAGAGAAAAAAGGAAAGAATATAGGCTTCAACATTATTAAAAATGATCCTATGGATGGCCATAAAGGCTTTGGGAAAGGCGTCCTCACGCTAGATAATGTATCGCCTGTCATCATTGACGTAGAAGCAGGCGAAGCGGTTGTCGATGTCGGGGCGATGCATGCCCGCAGCGTTGTCGAGAAGGGCATCAAGTTCCTACCGGACCGCAATGAAGTTCCGGATGCCAAGCCTTACTGGGTTGTCTGGGTGACAATCGACAGGAAAGAGGAAGGGCCTTATTATGCGGGGGTAACAGCATGCGAAATGACCGTCAACCGTGAAATCCGCAGGGGCTACAAGTCGCTGCCGGAGCATGTGAACTTCCTTGATAAATCCATCAAGCGGAGAATCATTGTCGGCCATATGGATGGAAAATCAAAAGCCATTCTTGCCGATTTCCTGAAAAAACATGACCCGGGAATGTGGGACCGCTCCGAGAATCAGTTGAAGGCGGATTTGGCAGCTGAATAGCCATCTCGCAAATTTGTCTGAATTGTGACATTTTTTTCGTATGACAATATGTGGCTTGCCCACATGGAATAAAAAAAGTAAACTTATAACAGCGTAAAATGCATTTTATGCTAGGACGAGAAAAACCCCGGAAGCTGCTTCCGGGGTTTTTCTTTGGCTATCATAGGGGCGAGCGCCGGCAGGAAGGCGATTTTCTCCTTCAGGCTCTTGAAGGAAGAAGGAGGCTCAGGCGTGGACGCCAATAACCGATACCTGGGTTTTCCTGCTGGGTCCAGCGATTGGAAAAGCAATTGTAGACGCCTGGCTGGGCGTTAGCATCGTCCTCAGGTCCGCGATTTTGCCGGCTTTCTTTCCTGAATGGTGATGTTCATCGTTGACGTGGTGTGGTATGCAGCTGCCGGAACATCCGTCTCAAGCCATCCATTCCGCCTTCCTGCTGATCGCATCAGTGTGCATCGTTACCGTCCGAAAATCCGCTTATACCACGGTTTCTTTTCCTTTTTCTTTTTCTGTTTTTCCTTTTCAGGTTCTTCTTTCCCCAGGTGATCGGTGCAGTATTCGGCCGGTTCGGTGCCGGCAACGAATACGGTCCGCCTTTTAACAGGGCAATTGTCTCCGGCGAGCTTTCCGTTCGCAGGATCAACATTCACCGAAACGGTTCCCTTCGCAGCCTTGAATTTTTTCGCCGGCTCGTTGTCGAGCGCTTTTTCCATAAAATCGAGCCAAATATTTTTCGCGAATGATTTTTCTGCGGTCAGTTCGATCGGCTTCCCTTTATCGTATCCTGTCCAAACGGCGGAAACGAGCTGTGGCGTATAGCCGACCATCCAGCTGTCCGTCTCGGTCGTACCCGATTTCCCTGCATAGGGCCTTGTCATCTTCTTAATCAGCGTGCTGCCGGTAACAGAGGAATAGCCGTTCAGTTTTTTATCGAAAATGCCTGTCAGCATATGCGTCATGACCGATGCGACTTCAGGCTTCAGCACCTGCTCCTTTTCCTGCTCGTGCTCATAGAGGACTTCCCCTTTGTGGTTTTCGACTCTTTTGATCAGGACAGGCGCGACCTTCTTGCCGCCATTGGCGAACAGGCTATAGGCGTTGGCGATCTCGATCACCCTGACGCCGGATGTGCCTAGGGCGAGTGATGGGACCTTCTCCATCGGGGATTGGATCCCGAATCTTTTTGCTGTCCCGATCAGTGCTTCCTCGCCAAGGAATAAATGGGTTTTCACGGCGTACACGTTGTCCGACAGTGCCAGTGCCTGGGCCATCGTGATATCATCGTCCGCGTATTTATTGTTGAAATTGTGCGGTGTATAGGCGGAGCGGCCGTCATCGAACCGGAATGTCGTCAGCTGGCTCTTCATCGTTGTCGAAGGAGTGAAGCCACTTTCAAGAGCCGCGTAATAAAGCAGCGGCTTCAATGTCGACCCTGGCTGCCTGACCGCTTGTATCGCGCGGTTAAATGGGCTTTCCTCATAATTGCGGCCGCCGACAAGCGCCTTCACATGGCCGTTCTTCGGGTTCATCGCGACAAACCCGGCCTGGATTTCGGAATCTGTCGAAATCATCTTGCTGATCGCTTGTTCGGCGATTTCCTGCTGTCCAAGATCAAGGGTTGTAAAAACCCTCAGTCCGCCGAGGGAAACCGTCCTGTCGTCAAACTTCAGCGAATTCTTGAGTGCGCTGCGGACCGCGTCCTGGAAATACGGGGCCTTGCCAAGCTGTCCATGCTGATGCTTGCCGACAAGCTTTAGTTCTTCCATGTAGGCCTGCCTGGCTGCTTTTTCAGCGATGAAGCCATTGGCCTTCATGGTATTCAGTATGGTTTGCTGGCGCTGCTTTGCTTTTTCCATTGAAGCGAATGGAGAATAGACGCCGGGTCCTTTCGGGATACCAGCAAGCATCGAGGCTTCAGCCAGGGACAGTTCATTCGCATCCTTGCCGAAATAATACCGGCTGGCCGCCTGGACGCCGTAGGCTCCATTGCCATAATAAATCGTATTTAAATAGCCTTCGAGGATTTCCTCCTTCGAATAATTCATTTCAAGCCGCAAAGCGTAGAACGCCTCGACTGCTTTCCTTTTCCACGTTTTTTCATGTTCAAGATAAAGGTTGCGCGCGTATTGCTGAGTGATCGTGCTTGCTCCCTGGACCTTCGACATTGCCTTCACATCCGCAAGCGCCGCACCAACAATCCGCTTATAATCAAACCCGCCATGGGAAAAAAAGTTCTTATCCTCGATTGAGACCGTTGCGTCAATAAGGTAGGGAGAGATATCCTTCAGCCCTACCCAGTAGCGCTTCTCGCCTGAATGGCTTTCTCCGATGACCGTCCCATCATCGGCATAATACAGGGTGGATTGGGGAACGGATAGCGCAGGCGGTCCCTGGAGCTTGGCATAGCCGATGACCAGGAAATACATGATCACAGCCAGCGCCAGGCCCGCAAGCCCGAAAAAGAACAAGGCCCGCAAATATTTGATCGTTTTGCGAAAACGCTGGTCAGTCATGAGCTCCATCGTGTTTCCTCCCCAAGAATAGATAGTATCTAGTATGAAAGAAAACCCCTCTTTTTAAACACTAAACATACAAGAATAAAAAATCTCTTGCAATTTTGCTAGATTCAACTATACTTTTTCTGATGTTTGTATTTATGGTGTTGGGGAAGTATAGAAAATGAATATCCGGTCGACACGTCTGAACGGAAAAATTTCAGGAAAGCCTGTTGTTTTCCCTTTGTTTATACGGCTCAGGCCTGCTATTTTTGAAAAATTCAACCACACCATTACGGAAAATTTTTTGCCGAAAGGGAGGAAGGAAAATGGGTCTTTGGTTTACAGAAAAGCAGACAGAAAACTTCGGGATCACGATGAAAGTGAACAAGACGTTACATACAGAGCAAACCGAGTTCCAGAAGCTGGATATGGTAGAAACAGAAGAGTGGGGGAATATGCTGCTGCTTGACGGCATGGTCATGACCTCCATCAAGGACGAGTTCGTGTACCACGAAATGGTGGCGCACGTTCCGTTGTTCACACACCCGAACCCTGAGAAGGTCCTTGTGGTTGGCGGCGGCGACGGCGGCGTCATCCGTGAGGTCCTCAAGCACCCGGGCGTGAAAAAAGCGACTTTGGTCGACATCGACGGAAAAGTCATTGAGTATTCAAAGAAGTTCTTGCCTGAAATCGCCGGCAAGCTTGATGACCCTCGCGTGGAAGTCAAGGTTGGGGATGGATTCATGCATATCGCGGAAAGCGAGAACGAATATGATGTCATCATGGTTGACTCTACTGAACCGGTCGGTCCGGCAGTGAACCTGTTCACAAAAGGCTTTTATGCAGGAATTTCGAAAGCGCTGAAGGAAGACGGCATCTTTGTTGCCCAGTCGGATAACCCTTGGTTCAAGGCTGACTTGATCCGCACTGTCCAGAAGGACGTCAAGGAAATCTTCCCGATCACGCGCCTGTACATTGCGAACATCCCGACATACCCAAGCGGAATGTGGGCATTCACCCTGGGTTCGAAGAAGTATGACCCTCTTGAGGTCAGTGATGATCGCTTCCATGACATTGAGACAAAATACTACACGAAAGAGCTTCACAAGGCTGCTTTCGTCCTCCCTAAGTTCGTAGGCGACCTAGTAAAATAAGATCCGTTTCCAGGGCCCCGGTCCGGCACTCTGCCGCGGCCGGGTTTGCCTGTCTGGCTTCCCGGCCAATAGCGGGCCTTTTAACATGAGGAAATAGTAGAAATAGCTCTTTTCAAAACTACTGTTGTTTTTAATGGAACTTATAAACAAATCGTTGACTGGAACGGAAGGTGCGAGACTCCTTGAAAATGCTAACGCATTTCCTTCGTGTGCAGGTAAATTCGAGGAAGTTTTTAAGTGTCCAGCGGGATGCTGCGGGCCAGGTGAGACCCCGCAAGGGCTAAGCGCTGAAGCTGGACAGGCTCACCACACAGCCCGCGGAAAGCGGGCATCCTGGAGTGCAAGTCAACAACTCCATTATTTGCAACAATGTTTATAAAAGCAGCCTAAAAAAGAGGTGTTAGCAATGCGATTTGACGAAGCCTATTCTGGCAATGTATTTATCGGAAGCCATTCGGATTATCTCGAAAGCAAGGCGGTCCTTTATGGAATGCCAATGGACTGGACCGTAAGTTACCGTCCGGGTTCCCGTTTCGGCCCGACCCGCATCCGCGAGGTGTCGATCGGACTTGAAGAGTATAGCCCATATCTTGATCGTGAAATGGCAGAGTTGAAGTATTTTGACGCTGGCGACATCCCGCTCCCGTTCGGTAATGCGCAAAAGAGCCTGGATTTGATCGAGGAATTCGTCGATAAGCTTTTGGCTGCCGGAAAATTCCCGCTCGGAATGGGCGGGGAGCACCTTGTCTCCTGGCCGGTGATGAAGGCCATGGCGAAGAAATACAAGGACCTTGCCATCATTCATTTTGATGCCCATACAGACTTGCGCGAGCACTACGAAGGCGAACCATTATCGCACTCGACGCCAATCCGCAAGATCGCCGAGCACATCGGCCCAACGAATGTCTATTCTTTCGGCATCCGTTCTGGCATGAAGGAGGAATTCGAGTGGGCAAAGGAAGCAGGCATGCATATTTCCAAATTCG
The DNA here is from genome assembly GCF_017912555.1 of Bacillus sp. REN3. GTDB lineage: Bacteria > Bacillota > Bacilli > Bacillales > Cytobacillaceae > Mesobacillus. The sequence goes on from NZ_JAERSD010000003.1 coordinate 135,057, forward strand.
AGGTTCTCGAGCCGCTGAAGGAAATCCTGCCTAAGCTTGCCGGCCGTCCAGTGTACGTCACGATCGATATCGACGTCCTTGACCCAGCCCATGCGCCGGGTACCGGCACAGTCGATGCCGGCGGGATCACCTCAAAGGAACTGCTTGCATCCATCCATGCCATTGCAGGCTCCGAAGTGGAAGTTGTCGGTGCTGATCTTGTCGAAGTTGCGCCAATCTATGATCCTTCTGAAATGACCGCGAACACAGCCAGCAAGATCATTCGAGAGATGCTGCTAGGGTTCGTTAAATAAATATTGTAATAGGATGACCGCCAGAATGTTGTTTGGACCAGTCCCTAAAAACTGGTTGGTCTGGCCCGCCATACGAAAATATGGCCATCATCCGCTGTAAGCCGCTCCTGTCCCGGGGGCGGCTTTTTGGCGTATGTTATGTGTTCTGAAAGACCTAAATGCAGTTCATAAGAAGGAATATTCAGAATAATATAGAAAATATAGTGGTTGCAAGCGTTATTACTACCAAGGAGGTAAAGAGGATGAAAATGTTAGTTTCTTTTTTCAACCGCATCATGCAGCGTTATTTGCCAGATCCGTTTTTGTTTGTCATCATCCTGACCTTTGCAGTATTCGGTCTAGGACTTATTTTTACAGATAGCGGTCCGTACCAGATGGTCCAGCACTGGGGTTCAGGGTTCTGGGGGCTGCTGGTGTTCACGATGCAAATGGTGCTTGTCCTTGTGACCGGGCATGTCCTGGCAAGCAGCCATATTTTTAAAAAGGGACTGGGAGCGCTGGCCGCCCTTGCGAAAACACCTGGACAGGCGATCATTTTTGTCACGGTCGTCTCAATGGCCGCAAGCTTGATCAACTGGGGTTTCGGTCTTGTCATTGGCGCGCTGTTCGCGAAGCAACTCGCAAAGAAGGTCAAGCATGTTGATTACAGGCTGTTAATTGCAAGCGCTTACTCTGGATTCATCGTCTGGCACGGCGGGATTTCCGGTTCGATTCCGCTGACAATCGCGACTGAGGGGCATTTTTCCCAAGACATGATCGGCATCATTCCAACAGACCAGACCATTTTCGCGAGTTTTAACCTCTTCATTATCGCCGTAATGCTGTTCATCCTGCCACTGGTCAACAGGGTGATGATGCCTCCAAAGGACGAAACGATTTCCGTGGATCCGATGATGCTCGATAATGAAACGCCCGCCGCCGCAATCGAACAGGGGGCGCTGACGCCAGCAGAGAAGCTTGAAAACAGCAGGATCGTTTCATTGTTGACTGGTATCTTTGGACTTATTTTCTTATTTTACTATTTCAGCGAGAATGGCTTTAAACTGAACCTCGACATCGTCAATTTCTTGTTCCTGTTCCTTGGCATCCTATTCCATGGGACGCCGAAGCGTTTCCTCGAGGCGGTGGTGAATGCGGTCAAGGGGGCAAGCGGGATCATCATCCAGTTCCCGTTTTATGCGGGGATCATGGGAATGATGACAGCGTCCGGGCTTGCAGCGGTCATGTCGGAGGGCTTCGTATCGATTTCCAATGAGTTCACGTTCCCGTTCTTTACCTTCCTGAGTGCCGGCCTTGTCAATTTCTTCGTTCCTTCAGGCGGCGGTCAATGGGCTGTCCAGGCTCCTGTCATGCTCGAAGCGGCGCAGGCACTGGGCGTTTCCATCCCGAAAACAGCGATGGCCGTTGCCTGGGGCGATGCCTGGACCAACCTGATCCAGCCATTCTGGGCATTGCCGGCCCTTGCCATTGCCGGATTGAAAGCAAAGGATATCATGGGGTACTGCGTGCTGACACTGATCGTCAGCGGCGTAGTGATTTCGGCTGGTATGCTATTTTTCTAGAACGGCAAGAAACTGGGGGACGCTTGCCTTGATATCCGTTTTACGGGGAACGTTCCCTTCGTCTTTGATACCCGGTTCGCCGGGAAATGATCAACATGGAATTAGGCAACTGTTTTTTCGAACTGGACAAAATCCTGCTGAATTTCAAGTTTGAGAGATTCCGACAATTTTCTGCTTGATTCCAGCAAAAGATCGTGGAAATCAAGCAGTCTTTTTGCGGGAATTCGACAAGCTTCCGCGGAATCATGAACCTGCTGGGCCCTAAAACAGCCACCACTATCGAATAACCGAAAAAACTGGACGGCATCATGCCGTCCAGCCTTCAAACTTCCACTCTATCATCTTTCCTCGAACGTTTTGCACGCAGTTTCTTCAACATTAGCAGCTACTTTTCCAGTTTGGGCAATGACATAAATGGAATCCGCGACGCAATCATCGCCTTCTGCCCAATATTTGCAGTTCTTCACATCGCATTTCACTTCGATTTTCATGGAAGGCTCCTCCTAAGTTAAAAGATTTAGTAGCCTTTACCCGTTTTCAGACAGATTATTCCTCTGAGCTGGATCCTGACTTGAAGTTTCATGGGGGAATATTTATAATTATAAAGTTATAATAGATTTGAAGCGGAAAGCAGCCAGGATAATCTGATTTTAAAAAAGGACGTGTTATCGGTGCCGATTGGAGCTTCTGAACAGATTCCTGTCAAGGTGACGGTCACGACGGCCATTTACAGCGGCATGGAGAAGGAAACTTTTGAATTGACCACATTTGGCCGATACTATAAAAAAGCGGACAGTTCATACCTCCAGTATGAAGAAACAATGGAGGAGGGAGAGGTCCGGACGACTGTGAAAATAACAGGAAATGAGGTGCTGATCTTAAGGAACGGCGCGATTGGGATGAGGCTTCATTTTTTGTTGGATAAAAAGACCCCTGGAAATTACAAGACACCGTATGGAGTGCTGGAAACCTCTGCCCTCGCCAAACGGATTGATGCGAATCATAATGAACAGAGCCAGGAAGGCCATGTAGACTTGCTGTATGATATGCAAATCCAGGGTTCTGACGCAGGTACATATCATTTGACGATCAAATATAAGGAGGAAGGCAAATGAATATAGTTGAACAGGTGCAATTGAAGCTGAAGGAAGAGATCAAGCAGGCGATCCTGAAGGCGGAACTGGCAGAGGAAGCCGAAATCCCTGATGTCATCCTCGAAACGCCGAAGGAGAAGGCGCACGGCGATTACTCGACAAATATGGCGATGCAGCTTGCGCGTATCGCCAAGAAGGCTCCTCGGCAAATTGCAGAGCAGCTCATCAGGAATTTTGATAAAACGAAGGCATCGATCGAGAAAATGGAGATCGCAGGGCCTGGCTTCATCAATTTTTACATGGATAACAGCTATTTGACGGACTTGATTCCTTCCATCCTTGAAGCAGGCGAAAAGTATGGGGAATCGAAGGTTGGCAACGGCCAGAAGATCCAGGTTGAGTTTGTTTCGGCCAATCCGACCGGCGATCTCCACCTCGGACACGCCCGCGGTGCGGCTGTCGGAGACTCTTTATGCAATGTACTTGCGAAGGCAGGCTACGATGTTTCGCGTGAATACTATATCAATGACGCCGGCAATCAGATCAATAATCTTGCCTTGTCCGTCGAGGCCCGTTACTTTCAGGCGCTTGGCATCGACAAGCCAATGCCAGAAGATGGCTATCACGGCGCGGATATCATCGGGATCGGCCAGAAGCTTGCCGACGAATTCGGCGACAAATTTGTCCATGTGCCGGACGAGGAACGTTTCGATACGTTCCGCCAATACGGCTTGGAATACGAAATGGAAAAGCTTAAGCAGGATCTCGAGAACTTCCGTGTGACATTCGATGTGTGGTATTCAGAGACTTCACTCTACAAGAATGGGAAAATCGATGTGGCCCTGGACAGGCTCCGCGAAAACGGCCATATCTATGAACAGGACGGCGCGACATGGTTCCGCTCGACTGAGCTTGGGGATGACAAAGACCGTGTGCTGATCAAGCAGGATGGCACTTACACATATTTGACGCCGGATATCGCTTACCATAAGGACAAGCTGGAGCGCGGATTCGAAAAGCTGATCAATATCTGGGGGGCTGACCACCACGGTTATATACCTAGGATGAAAGCGGCGATCGAAGCGCTCGGCTATGACCGTGACACGCTTGAAGTCGAAATCATCCAGCTCGTCCACCTGTATAAGAACGGCGAGAAAATGAAGATGAGCAAGCGCACAGGCAAGGCAGTGACGATGCGTGACCTGATCGATGAAGTCGGCCTGGATGGAGTCCGCTATTTCTTCGCGATGAGAAGCTCTGATACGCATATGGACTTCGACCTTGACCTCGCTGTATCGCAGTCTAACGAAAACCCGGTCTATTACGCGCAATACGCGCATGCACGGATTTCCAGCATCCTCCGCCAGGCTGCAGAGCAAGGCTTGGTTTTTGACGAGGGAGCTGATTTCAAGCTGATCCAGTCCGAGAAGGAAATCGATCTGCTGAAGAAGCTTGGCGAATTCCCGCTGGCAGTTGCGGAAGCGGCGCAGAAACGGATGCCGCATCGCATCACCCACTATATTTTCGAACTTGCGTCTGTTTTCCACAGTTTTTACAATGCGGAAAAAGTGCTTGATATGGACAACAAGGAAAGGACTGCAGCCCGCCTGTCACTGATCAAGACGGTCCAGATCACATTGAAGAACGCCCTGGCGCTGATTGGTGTATCCGCTCCGGAAAAAATGTGATAAAGAAGCTGAGTCTTAAGCAATAAAAAACAAACCTGAAAAGGCCAAATCCGCTGGATTTGGCCTTTTGATATTCCCGGGGTTACCGCCGCAGAATATAAGTAATTCTTATTGTTTATCATAAGATTATTATGATTTACTTATGCCTGCCAGTGCAGTAGCATTTAAGTGATCCAGCTATCCAAAAAAAGGGAGGAAACCATGTTGAATGCCGAGATCCAATTTAGGGAAGCAGCTGAACAGGATTTGGATAAGATTGTTGGAATGCTTGCTGATGATGAGTTGGGAAGGAAGCGAGAGCGGCATGAACAGCCTCTGCCGGAAAGCTACAAAAAGGCCTTCCTGGCGATCTCCTCTGATCCCAATAATGAACTGGTAGTGGCTTATCAAGGAGATGAAGTGATAGGTGTACAGCAAATCACCTTTACGCCTTATCTGACACATCAAGGCGGTTGGCGGGCTACTATTGAAGGTGTTAGAATCTCTTCTTCTTTTCGCGGCAAGGGGTTGGGGACCGAAATGATCAATTATGGAATCCGGCGTGCAAAAGAACGAGGCTGCCATCTTGTCCAGCTTACAACAGATAAAAAAAGAGAAGATGCATTGCGATTTTATGAGCAGTTAGGCTTTAAAGCAACGCATGAGGGATTGAAAATGAAACTGTGATGACCTTAAGGATGGCTGTTCTTTAAAAGATTTGTCGTTTTCTGGACCATTCTAAGAGGAACAAACAGTTTGAAAAGGTTCATTGGAACGGAAGGTGCGAGACTCCCCGGCAATGCTAAGGCATTTTGAATTCACGGAAGCTTATTCAGTACCCCGCGGGAATGTTAAGACCCCACAGGCGTGGAGTTCAATTCACCTAAAGCGGAATGCAAGCAACCTGGAGTGAACTCAACCATTTATTTGATAAAAGCAGCGAAGTTTTCGAAAACAGCCTATCTTAAAGGTTCAAAAACGCTCGACTTTAGCCAAGCGTTTTTGATTTCCGTTTTTGGGTGGACCGCTTGATGCGGAAGGGCAGGATCGCGTTCATGCGAGGAAGGGACACGCTTACCTCCACTCCAGCGCCGCACCGCCGATCCGCTTTACGCCGCGGATTGTCGCCAGTTCTCCGACGAGTGCAAGCATGGCCTTGTCCTTTGCTTTCGCCTCAATCATGATATCGACGTCCTGCCCGATTTCGCGCAGGATGCTGAGCAGGGGCGTGATGAACCCGGGATCGACGTGATCGGCATGGGAGCGGTAGGCAGCTTCCGATTTTGGTGACGATAGATGGATTTTTGGATTCCATCCAGTCCGTTCCCATGTCCTGAAGCCCGCCCGAAGAATTTCTTCCAGCGGCTCCGCGCAAAGGTTCGCCATGTGATGATGATAATCGAACATGAACGGCACACCCTCGTTCAGGCAGGCTGCGAGCGTTTCCGCAGAATTGTAGGTTTTGTCGTCGTTTTCCAGTGTGGTGATGTTTTTGATCTTCCCTGGGATCCTTGAAAAGTTTTCATGGAACCGGAGGATCGTTTCCTCTTTGTTCCCGTATGCTCCGCCAATGTGGATGTTGATGAGCGCTTCTTCTTCGAGCCCCATCGCCTCGAGCATGCGATAATGATATTCCATATCAAGGAGGGCATTCACCGTGACTTCATCCCGCGGCGATGTGAACAGCGTGAATTGATTCGGGTGGAAGCTTGTCCTGATCCTGTGTTTTTTTACGAGCGACCCAAGTTCTTGCCACTTTTCCCGGAACGGCGTAACAAAATCCCACATTACTTCTGGGTGTGTCGCAAGCGGGACAATCGAACTCGAAAAGCGGTAAAGCGGTATGCCATGTGCGATATTGTAATGAATCATCCTCTCGGTGTTCACAAGATTCTGGTGTGTAACCGAAAGCAGCTTTTCCCTGCGCCCATCCTCCGTCAGCTGTCCGTAACGCGCAAAGGTCAGAGCTTTCGAAGGGGAAGCGTCCCATAAACTGATGGCGGTGGAAACATAGCCAAACCGAATGATCATATTGAAACTCCTTTTGCTGCGAAGCACCCATCTTTTCATTGAAAGGCTATGTCAGATTTGGTTGTTGATTTCCACTCCAGGCCGTTCGATGGACAGGAAGCCCTAGTGCCGACGTTGCCGCAGGACGCGGCGGTTTTTAGTCGGCCGCTTTCCGCGGGCGAGCCCTCCACTCCAACCAACAGGTATTAAAAATCTTTAACATAGCCTATTGAAAAACTAAAACAGGCGCTTCGAATATTGAACGATTCCTTGGAATTATTAGCCAATCCGTCCGAAAGGGAAGAAACGGGCTCGTCCCAAGCTTGCCAAAGACGGGCCGTTCCGGATTCCTGTTGATTCAAGCCCCATTTTGCCGCGCGATCCGCGGGAAGGAGAAGGGAAACTCCCTCCAGGAACCAGGAACCCGGTACGAGCATGGCTATAAAAAATAGGAAATCGTCTTTGCGGCAGTTTCCTTGATTGAAAGCAGCAGGCTGACAGGGCTCAGGTCCTTAAGTGAAGCCTGTCTGGAATCCAGCAGGTCCTCGGCAATGACCTGCCTTGTTTTTTTGATGAAAGCAGGGTCGTAAACCATACAGTTCAGCTCATCATTCAAGAACATGCTTCTTTTATCGAAATTGGCTGTCCCGATGTCACAGATCTGATCATCCACAATCAGTACCTTGGCGTGGTAAAATCCTTTTAAATATTGATAGACATCTGCGCCGTCTTTTAACAGCGTCCGTAAATACGGGTGGGATGCTTCCTTTACAAGGATATGGTCAGCCTTTAGTGGGACAAGGATTGTGACCGCAACGCCCCTTTTGATGGCAGCGCGCAAAAGTGAAAAGACTTTGCGGCTTGGGATGAAATAGGGGGAACCGATGAGGATGGATGTCCGGGACCGTTCGATGAGATCGGAAATCAATTTCTCAAGCATCGTTCCTTCAGTCGGTATGAGCTGATGCCGGGACGCCCCTTTTTCCACCACTGGGAAGTAGGCCGTATTGTGCAGCAGATTGATTTTAGCGGCACGGCGCCAGTCGCTAAGGAATTCAATCTGCAGGTCCCGAACACCCTCCCCCTTCATTTTCAGATGGTAATCGCGCCAGGGAGAGAGCTTCTTGTCCTGGTCGTTGTACTCTTTCCCGATGTTGAAGCCGCCAAGGTAACCGGTATGCCCGTCGATGACGGTGATTTTCCGGTGGTTCCGCACCTGCGAGGAATAAAACAGGAATGGGAGTCTTGGTGTGTTGGAATAGGCAAATGCCACCCCGGATGCCTTCAATGCTTTGATTGTTTTCCGCTTCAGCCCGCTCCCGACCCAGTCGACAAGCAGCCGGACTTCCACGCCTTCCTGTGCTTTCTTTTTCAAAAGTTCAAGGAACTCCTGGCTTATTTTATCATTCTTGATGATGTAAAACAGAATATGAATGTGCTGCTTCGCTTGTTTAATCTCGGAAAAAAGGTCAGCGAATAAATCCGGGCCTCTCGTTATAAGCTCCATATCGCTTTTCCTGGCCGGAAAATGATTTTTGCTCATCTTCTTCAAGTGCTGGGCCCTGCCGAGGAAGAAGTCAGCAGGAACCCACACTGCGAACACTGCGGCAATCCAAAAAACAATCCATCCAAAATCCATCGCGATCCGGCTCCTTGTCTCTGATATTTCTGTTTATTTTTGCCGAAATCGCCGCTTATATGTTTCCTTCCTGAAAAACTTGAATCATAAACAATTTTCAGAAATGAAAGGAAATGAGTTGACTGAATGCTCATTCATTATATAATGGAAACAAGGGTATATTCTGAAAATTTAATTGGTTAGAAATTTTCATCCAACAACCACATCGAAAGGGGTAAAGTTTATGAACGGTCTGCTATGGATCAACCTCATCGCGTTCTTGCTTGTAACCGTTTACGCAATCAGTTTGTTCGTGTATGTGGTAAAGACAAGAATCGAATTCATCAAGCTTGGCAAGAAATCTGAGTTTGATGATGATGTCAAAGATCGGCTCAGAAGGATCTGGGTCCACGTTTTTGGCCAGAAAAGGCTTTTGAAGGACAAAAAGAGCGGAATCATCCACGTTATGTTTTTTTATGGATTCATCCTCGTGCAATTCGGGGCAATCGATTTTATCTGGAAAGGCTTGAAGCCGGGCTCGCATCTGCCGCTCGGACCGCTGTATCCAGGCTTCACATTTTTCCAGGAAATCGTGACCTTGCTGATCCTCGTCGCAGTTGTCTGGGCATTTTACCGCCGCTATGTCGAGAAGCTTGTCCGCCTGAAGCGCGGCTTCAAAAATGGACTAGTATTGCTGTTCATCGGCGGGCTGATGCTATCCGTGCTGCTCGGAAATGGGATGAACATGATCTGGCACGGACATGATGGAACCTGGACCGAACCGGTAGCGTCCATGATCGCTGCGGCTTTCAGCGGGATTGGCGGGACAGCGGCCATCGTCATTTTCTTCATCGCATGGTGGATCCATTTGCTGTTCCTGCTCGCATTCCTTGTGTATGTACCGCAGTCCAAGCATGCGCACTTGATAGCCGGCCCAGCCAATGTGTATTTGACAAAAGTTGATTCACCAGGAAAAATCACGAAGATTGATTTTGAGGACGAAACGCAGGAAACGTTCGGTGCCGGAAAGATTACCGACTTCTCGCATGAACAAATGATCGACTTCTACGCTTGCGTCGAGTGCGGCCGCTGCACGAATATGTGCCCGGCAACCGGCACAGGGAAAATGCTGTCACCGATGGACTTGATCGTCAAGCTCCGCGACCACCTGACTCTCCATGGCGCAGCTGTGACGCACAAGCAGCCGTGGGTGCCGACATTCGCTTTCTCCAACACGAAGGGGAACCAAATCGCGCTTGCGGCAGCCGGCAAAGGCGCGGAGGAATCCGCTGCGGCGCTTGCCTATAATCCAAGCATGATCGGCGATGTCATCACCGAAGAGGAAATCTGGGCCTGCACAACCTGCCGCAACTGTGAAGACCAATGTCCGGTCATGAATGAGCATGTTGACAAAATCATCGACCTGCGCCGCTATCTTGTCCTGACCGAAGGAAAAATGGACGCTGACGCCCAGCGCGCGATGACAAACATCGAACGCCAGGGAAATCCATGGGGCTTGAACCGGAAAGAAAAAGAAAACTGGCGCGAGCTTCGTGACGATGTGGTCGTCCCGACGGTTAAAGAACTGAAAAAAGCCGATGAGGAATTTGAATACTTGTTCTGGGTCGGCGCTATGGGTTCATTCGATAACCGCAGCCAGAAGATTGCCCTTTCATTCGCCAAGCTGATGAATGAAGCAGGCGTCAAATTCGCCATCCTTGGCAACAAGGAAAAGAACTCCGGCGATACGCCGCGCCGGCTGGGCAATGAGTTCCTGTTCCAGGAGCTGGCAACAAAGAACATTGAAGAATTCGAAAAAAATGACGTGAAGAAGATCGTGACGATCGATCCTCACGCCTACAATATCTTTAAGAACGAGTACCCTGACTTTGGCCTTGAAGCAGAGGTTTACCACCATACAGAGCTTCTTGCCAAGCTGATCGAGGAAGGAAGGCTTGTGCCGAAGCACGCAATCAACGAAACGATCACCTTCCACGATTCATGCTACCTTGGAAGGTACAATGAAGTGTATGACGCACCGCGTGAAATCCTCAAGGCGATTCCGGGAGTCGACTTGAAGGAAATGGAACGCAATCACGACACGGCGATGTGCTGCGGCGCAGGCGGAGGCTTGATGTGGATGGAGGAAGAAACCGGCCACCGGATCAACGTTGCCAGGACAGAACAGGCGCTTGCCGTCAGCCCTTCCGTCATCAGCTCAGGCTGCCCTTACTGCCTGACCATGCTGTCAGACGGAACAAAGGCAAAAGAAGTAGAAGACAGCGTTGATACACTCGACGTAGCCGAGCTGCTCGAAAAATCCGTCTTCGGTGAACTGAAACCGATTGTGTCTTAATTAAAGGCAAATGATGATTTTTGAAACATCGTTGATTGGAGTGGAGGGCGGTGACTCCTGCGGGAGAAGCGCGTCCAAGTGAAGCCCCGCAGGAGCGAAGCGACGAGGAGGCTCACGGACCGTCCGCGGAAAGCGGCCGACTAAAACCGCCGCGTCCTGCGGCAACGTCGGCACTAGGTCTTCCTGTCCGTCGTCCGCCCGGAACGGAAATCAACAATTTCGGTCACAAAGCCTAATAATAAGAACGTATAACCCATATAGTAGAAATTGATCCACAACAAAAAATTCAATCAATATATTTGAATTTTGAGTAAAGTGTTTCAATTTCTACTATTTTTAAAGTAAAATGAAATACAGAGGTAAAGCGTTTACATTTTTGGACAGGTGGATTAAGCGAACAGGGAACACGCTCACGGAACTTAAAGGAATGCTGTCGATTCATTGCGGAAGCATAATCGGTCTTCTTTTTTCGCCTGTTTTCGAGCGAGCGTTCAGTCGTTTTCGGGAGATGTTTTCACTAAAAGGCTATATTAGGGATTTTTTATTCCTGTTGATTTGGAGCGGAAGGCACGCCTGCGGAAAACGGCCGACTAAAACCGCCGCGTCCTGCGGCAAAGTCGGCACTAGGACTTCCTGTCCGTCGAAGTGCCTGGAGCAGGAATCAACAATCAAATTAACATTAATATAGCCTGCTAAAAAGAATCACAGATCGCAAAGGAGAGTTGAAGATGGGGAAAACGGTCATTTTAGCAGGGGCACGCACGCCATTTGGCAAACTTGGCGGAGCACTCAGCAGCTTTACAGCAAGCCAGCTTGGCGGGATTGCCATTAAGGACGCCTTGAAACGGGCTGGTATTGGTCCGGAGGAAATCGGCGAGGTGATTCTTGGGACGGTCCTGCAGGGGGGACAGGGACAGCTCCCTTCCCGCCAGGCAGCACGGGAAGCCGGCATCCCATGGGAAGTCAAGACGGAAACAATCAATAAGGTCTGCGCTTCTGGTATGCGCAGTGTGACGCTTGCCGACCAGATCATCCGCGCGGGCGACGAGGAAGTGATCGTTGCCGGCGGTATGGAATCGATGAGCAACGCACCGTATATTTTGCCAAAGGCTCGGTGGGGACTGCGGATGGGTGACAGCCAGGTGAAGGATTTGATGATCCATGATGGCCTGACATGCAGCTTCAAGGGCGTCCATATGGGAACTTATGGGAACGAGACCGCAAAAGAGCTGGAGATCAGCCGCGAAGAGCAGGATGAGTGGGCATACCGAAGCCACCAGAAAGCAATTGAAGCGATTGAATCCGGAAAGCTCGCAGAAGAAATTGTCACGGTTGAAGTGCCGCAGCGCAAAGGGAATCCAATCCTTGTCGAGCATGACGAAGCGCCAAGGAAGGATACTTCCGCTGAGAAACTGGGAAAGCTTGCGCCTGTGTTCCAATCTGACGGTACGATTACGGCGGGCAACGCGCCGGGCGTCAATGATGGGGCGGCCGCTCTCGTACTGATGAGCGAAGAGCGCGCAAAACGTGAAGGACGGACACCTCAGGCATATATTATCGCCCATGAGGCGATAGCGACAGAAGCAAAGGATTTTCCTAAGACACCAGGCATAGTGATCAACGAACTTTTGAAAAAAACAGGGAAGTCGCTTGAAGAAATCGACCTGTTCGAAATCAACGAGGCGTTTGCGGCAGTGGCGCTGACGAGTGGCAGGATTGCCAAGCTTGATCCGGAGAAAGTCAATGTCAACGGCGGGGCAGTCGCACTTGGCCATCCGATCGGCGCAAGCGGGGCGCGCATTATCTTGACGCTGATGCATGAACTGAAGCGCCGCGGAGGCGGAATTGGCATTGCGGCGATCTGCAGCGGCGGTGGCCAGGGAGACGCCGTGATGATCGAAGTTCCAAAACAGTAGGTTCACAAGTGACAGGGAGGACAGCGGCATGACTGTCCTCCTGGATATGGAAGGTCCCATACATAGGGATGGATTAAAAAGCGAATGGGGGAGAAATGATGAGTGTTCAAACAATAATGGTGATCGGTGCAGGCCAGATGGGTTCAGGGATTGCCCAGGTATGCGCCCAGGCTGGTTACAATGTGCTGCTTAATGATCTCAAGCCTGAGTTCGTCGAGCGCGGCTTGAACGGAATCAAAAAGAACCTGAACCGCCAGGTCGACAAAGGCCGGATGACAGCGGAACAATTGGATGAAACAGTCGGCAGGATTACATCATCGGCTGATTTACAGGATGCAGCAAAGGCAGATCTTGTTATCGAGGCGGCTGTTGAGAATATGGAAGTGAAGGCGAAGATTTTTGCCCAGCTTGATGGAATCGCGCCGGAGCATGCTATCCTTGCTTCCAATACATCCTCACTGCCGATCACGGAAATCGCCGCAGCAACGAAGCGACCTGAAAAAGTGATTGGCATGCACTTCATGAATCCGGTCCCGGTCATGAAATTGGTTGAGATCATCCGCGGCCTGGCAACAGCTGACGAGGTATACCAGACAATCGAGGATATCACGAAAACCTTGCAAAAGGTTCCGGTCGAGGTCAATGATTTTCCTGGGTTTGTCTCCAACCGCATCCTGATGCCGATGATCAACGAAGCGATTTATACCCTGTATGAAGGTGTCGCGACAAAGGAAGCGATCGACGAAGTCATGAAGCTTGGCATGAACCACCCAATGGGGCCGCTTACGCTTGCGGACTTCATCGGGCTTGACACATGCCTCTACATCATGGAAACCCTGCATGAAGGCTTTGGCGACGACAAATACCGCCCTTGCCCGCTGTTAAGGAAATACGTCAAAGCTGGCTGGCTTGGCAAAAAATCAGGCCGCGGCTTCTACACATACGAATAACTTTTTCGCGCCAGGTGCCCTGTATTTCACGAAGCAAGGAATGTACGATGAGGCGGACCGGCCCCCGCCTAGAGATGGGAAATACAGCGGGAACGCAATGGGGCCAGTTCCTGCGGCTAAAAATGGGCAAAAGGTACACAGGGATTTTGACCGGGAGGGAGCAACATGGATTTAAGGTTTACGGAAGAACAGGAAATGATGCGCAAGATGGTGCGTGATTTTGCGGAAACGGAAATCGCCCCATTTGTTGAAAAAATGGAAGCGGGAGAATTTCCGCGGGAAATCTTGAAAAAAATGGGCGAACTTGGCTTGATGGGCATTCCGGTGCCGGAGCAGTATGGCGGAGCGGAGATGGATTTCATCTCCTACATCATCGCCATCCATGAAATTTCGAAGGTGAGCGCCACGGTCGGCGTCATCCTGTCCGTCCATACATCGGTCGGGACGAATCCGATCCTCTACTTTGGAACAGAGGAGCAGAAGGAAAAATACGTTCCAAAATTGGCATCAGGCGAATACCTGGGGGCTTTCTGCCTCACGGAGCCGAGCGCCGGCTCAGATGCAGCAAGCCTGAAAACTAGGGCTGTCAAGAAAGATGGCCATTATGTATTGAATGGATCGAAGGTGTTCATCACGAACGGCGGCGAGGCAGATGTCTATATTGTTTTTGCCTCGACAGATCCAGAAGCAGGGACGAAGGGAATTTCGGCTTTTATTGTTGAAAAAGACACGCCAGGATTCATCGTCGGCAAGGATGAGCATAAGATGGGCCTGTATGGCTCAAGGACAGTCCAATTGACCTTCGAGGATATGGAGGTACCGGCTGGAAATCTTCTCGGACAGGAAGGGGAAGGCTTCAGAATCGCGATGAGCAACCTTGATTCCGGAAGGATTGGCATCGCTGCCCAGGCACTTGGGATTTCTGAAGCAGCGCTGAAAGCAGCAACGGATTACGCGAAGGAACGGAAGCAATTCGGCAAGCCAATCGCCGCCCAGCAGGGAGTCGGCTTCAAACTGGCTGATATGGGGACAGCCGTCGAAGCAGCGAAACTATTAATCTACCGTGCTGCCCAATTGCGCTCTGAAGGCCAGAAATGCGGGATTGAAGCCTCGATGGCTAAGCTTTTCGCTTCCAAGACCGCAGTTGAAGTGACGACGGAAGCCATCCAGGTGTTTGGGGGCTATGGCTATACAAAGGACTATCCGGTCGAACGCTACTTCCGCGATGCGAAAGTAACTGAAATCTACGAAGGCACAAGTGAAATCCAGCGGATCGTCATCAGCAAACAGCTGTAATAAAAGATCAGGAATCGCATGAACCGGGAACCTGTCCGCGCATAGCGGCGGGCTTTCGTTCAGCATGCCAGGTTCCGCCTGCAGCAAAGCGATCCATTAAATACCCCTGGCTGCGCTTGCAGCCATTACTACAAACAATCGAAATGGAGGAAAAAAGATGAATTTCCGTTTATCTGAAGAACATGAAATGATCAGGAAGATGGTCCGTGATTTTGCGAGGAATGAAGTGGCCCCGACGGCTGCCGAGCGTGATGAGGAAGAACGATTTGACCGCGGCATCTTTGACAAAATGGCTGAGCTTGGATTGACCGGGATTCCTTGGCCGGAGGAATACGGCGGTATTGGCAGCGATTACCTGGCTTACTGCATCGCGGTCGAAGAGTTGTCCCGCGTCTGTGCCTCCACCGGTGTTATGCTGTCAGCACACACCTCACTTGCAGGATGGCCGATTTACAAGTTCGGCAATGAAGAACAAAAGCAAAAATATTTGAAGCCGATGGCAACTGGGGAAAAAATCGGAGCATACGGCCTGACTGAACCAGGCAGCGGCTCAGATGCAGGGGCAATGAAGACGACTGCCCGCGAAGATGGCGACCATTTCGTATTGAACGGTTCCAAGATCTTTATCACGAATGGCGGTGTTGCCGACATTTATGTCGTGTTCGCGCTGACTGACCCATCAAGCAAGCATAAAGGCACGACTGCCTTCATCATTGAAAGCGACTTCCCTGGTTTCTCTGTCGGCAAGAAGGAAAAGAAGCTTGGCATCCGCTCATCTCCTACAACGGAAATCATCTTTGAGGACTGCCGAGTGCCGAAGGAGAACATCCTTGGCGAAATAGGCGAAGGTTTCAAGATTGCGATGATGACGCTTGATGGCGGCCGCAACGGCATTGCTGCCCAGGCAGTCGGGATTGCCCAAGGTGCCCTTGACGCTGCTGTTGATTATGCAAAAGAACGCAGCCAATTCGGGAAGCCGATCGCTGCCCAGCAGGGAATCGGCTTCAAGCTGGCTGACATGGCAACATCTGTCGAAGCAGCACGGCTGCTGACGTATCAGGCTGCATGGCTGGAATCCGAAGGCCTTCCATATGGCAAGGAATCGGCAATGTCCAAACTGTTTGCCGGCGACACAGCAATGAAGGTGACAACAGAGGCAGTCCAGGTATTTGGCGGCTACGGCTACACGAAGGACTATCCAGTTGAAAGGTTCATGCGAGACGCGAAAATCACGCAAATTTATGAAGGCACACAGGAAATCCAGCGCCTCGTCATCTCCAGGATGCTGACAAAATAAGCTTTCGGATCGGGGCGCAAAAAAAGAAAGACAAGGCGGGTAGAAGGTGATGAAAAAGCGAGAAGTGCAGGCATCGGTAAAAGATGAGCGGCTTGTGAAGAAAAGGCGCGACCAAATGATCAAAGGGGCAGTCACTCTTTTTAAGGAAAAGGGCTTCCACCGGACGACGACGAGAGAAATCGCCAGGGCTTCAGGCTTTAGCATCGGTACCCTTTATGAGTACATCCGGACGAAGGAAGATGTGCTTTACCTCGTTTGTGACAGCATCTATGATCAGGTCCGCGACCGGCTCCAGGAAAACCTCGATCCGGAAAAGGGAACACTTGAAAGCCTGAAGGTCGGGATCGCGAACTACTTCAGGGTCATGGACGACCTGCAGGATGAGGTGCTTGTCATGTACCAGGAAGCGAAATCGCTGTCAAAGGATGCGCTTCCATATGTGCTGAAAAAAGAGATCGAGATGGTCGGGATGTTTGAGGATGTCATCCAGCGCTGTGTCGAAAACGGCGAACTTGATTTGGATGAAAAGAATGTCAAGATCATTGCCCATGATATCTTCGTCCAGGGGCAGATGTGGGGATTCCGCCGCTGGGCACTGCAAAAATTGTTCACGCTTGAAGAGTATACAGAACTGCAAACCGAATTATTGTTCATGGGAATAAAGGGGTCAGCGATGAAAATAAGGACAGGGGGAACAAAATGAGCATGACGGAAATGTATAAGCCGAAAAACCATATTCGTTTTGTGACAGCTTCAAGTTTGTTTGACGGCCACGATGCTTCGATCAATATCATGAGAAGGATCCTGCAATCACTGGGGGCAGAGGTCATCCACCTTGGCCATAACCGCTCCGTCGAAGAAGTAGTCAATGCCGCGATCCAGGAGGATGTCCAGGGAATCGCGATTTCCTCCTACCAGGGAGGGCATGTGGAATATTTCAAATACATGCATGACCTGCTGAAGGAAAAAGGCGCTTCGCACATCAGGATATATGGCGGCGGAGGCGGTGTCATCATTCCCAGGGAAATAAAAGAGCTTCATGAATATGGGATTGCCCGCATCTTCTCGCCTGAAGACGGAAGGAAGTTTGGGCTTCAGGGAATGATCCAGCAAATGATCGAAGAGTGTGACTTCCCGACAGTTACCGCTGAAGGAGCAGAAGAAATCGAGAGGCTGAATGCTGGTGATCCAAATGTGGTAGCGAAGCTGATCACTCTTGCCGAGCAGCATGTAGGCCTCGAAAAGGAAACGGCCGCTGCAGTTGAAGCTTTGATGGAAAAAGTGAAGAAGATGACGAAAGCTGTCCCGGTTGTCGGGATCACGGGAACAGGCGGAGCCGGAAAAAGTTCATTGACGGATGAATTGATCAGAAGGTTCATCAATGAAATACCGGAAAAACGGGTAGCGATCCTATCCGTTGACCCAACGAAGCAAAAAACAGGCGGGGCGCTTCTCGGTGACCGGATCCGGATGAACGCGATTTTCTCTCCACGCGTTTACATGCGAAGTCTGGCAACCAGGGAATCGAGGTCCGAGCTATCACTTGCCATCAAGGACGCCATCGACGTTGTCAAAGCAGCAGGTTTCGACCTTG
Source organism: Bacillus sp. REN3 (assembly GCF_017912555.1). Classification (GTDB taxonomy): domain Bacteria; phylum Bacillota; class Bacilli; order Bacillales; family Cytobacillaceae; genus Mesobacillus. The sequence goes on from NZ_JAERSD010000003.1 coordinate 152,710, forward strand.
TTATCGTTGAAACAAGCGGGATTGGGCAGGGCGACGCCGGCATCACCGATGTCTGTGATGTATCGATGTATGTGATGACGAGCGAATTTGGGGCGCCATCCCAGCTGGAAAAGATCGACATGATCGATTTTGCCGACTTGATCGTCATCAATAAATTTGAACGCAAGGGCTCTGAGGATGCGAGGCGCCAGGTGCAGAAGCAGTACCAGAGAAGCCATGTGCTATTTGAGAAGGACCTTGACGAAATGCCGGTTTACGGCACGATTGCAAGTCAGTTCAATGACCCGGGGACAAATGCGCTCTTTGCGGCCCTCATCGAAAAGATTAATGAAAAGGCGGGAACAGACTGGACCACCTCCTTCTCGACGGATGCCGTCGTTGAAAAGCAAAATGTCATCATTCCGAATGACCGCCGATACTATCTGAGGGAAATTTCCGAGACAGTCCGCAACTATCACAGACACGCGGCCGAGCAGGCAGAAATCGCCCGCAGGCTGTTCCAGCTTGACGGCACGATCGAAGCGGTCAAGGAACGGGAAAAGAATGGGGAATTGCTGACATCTCTTGAAGCGATGAAGCAGGAGCTGGAGCAAAAATTGACCCCTGAATCGAAAAAAATCCTCGATGGCTGGGAAGAACTGAAGGAGAAATACAGCGGGGAACAATTCGTGACGAAAATCCGCGATAAGGAAATCGTGACGAAGTTAAGGACAACGAGCCTGTCCGGCTTGAGCATCCCGAAGGTGGCATTGCCGAGGTATAAGGACTACGGAGAAATCCTCCGCTGGGTCTACCTTGAAAACGTCCCGGGAAGCTTCCCGTATACGGCAGGAGTGTTCCCGTTCAAACGCGAGGGGGAGGATCCGAAACGCCAGTTCGCTGGTGAAGGCACTCCGGAAAGGACGAACCGCCGTTTCCATTACCTTTCGAAGGATGATGCGGCTAAGCGTCTAAGCACGGCATTTGATTCGGTAACCTTGTACGGGGAAGATCCGGATTACCGTCCGGATATTTACGGGAAAGTCGGCGAAAGCGGTGTCAGCATCTGTACGCTTGATGACATGAAAAAGCTGTATGCAGGCTTCGATCTTTGCCACCCATCGACTTCTGTATCGATGACGATCAATGGACCGGCACCGATCATTTTGGCGATGTACATGAACACAGCGATTGAACAGCAGGTTGAAAAGAAAGAAACGGAGCTCGGCCGCAAGCTGACAGAAGAGGAATATGCCGCCGTCAAGGAATTTACGCTGCAGACGGTCCGCGGGACGGTACAGGCAGATATTCTGAAAGAAGATCAGGGACAGAATACTTGTATCTTCTCAACGGAGTTTGCCTTGAGGATGATGGGGGATATCCAGCAGTATTTCATCGATGAAAAGGTCCGGAACTATTACTCTGTATCGATTTCCGGCTACCATATCGCCGAAGCTGGGGCAAACCCGATCTCTCAGCTGGCATTCACCCTCTCCAACGGTTTCACATACGTCGAGTACTATTTGAGCAGGGGCATGAAAATCGATGATTTCGCCCCGAACCTGAGCTTCTTTTTCTCAAACGGCCTTGACCCTGAGTATTCGGTGATCGGCCGCGTTGCCCGCCGTATCTGGGCGACAGTGATGAAAAACAAATATGGGGCGAATGAACGGAGCCAGAAGCTGAAATACCATGTCCAGACTTCAGGCCGTTCGCTCCACGCGCAGGAGATCGACTTCAACGATATCCGGACGACGCTCCAGGCTTTGATGGCCTTGCATGACAATTGCAACTCGCTCCATACGAATGCATATGATGAAGCGATTACAACGCCAACCGAGGAATCGGTCCGCAGGGCGATGGCGATCCAGATGATCATCACGAAGGAGCATGGTTTGACGAAAAACGAGAATCCGCTCCAGGGCGCGTTCATCATCGAGGAATTGACAGACCTCGTCGAGGAAGCGGTCTTGCAGGAGTTCGAGCGCATCAATGACCGCGGCGGCGTGCTTGGCGCAATGGAGACCCAGTACCAGCGCGGCAAGATCCAGGATGAATCGATGCACTATGAAATGAAGAAGCATTCCGGCGAACTGCCGATCATCGGGGTGAACACCTACTTGAATCCAAACCCTCCTTCTGAAGAAGAGATCGACAAGATGGAACTCGCCCGTGCGACAAAAGAGGAAAAGGAAACCCAGATCCGCAACCTTGAGGCCTTCAAGGATAGGAACAAGGATCAGTCGGAAGCTGCGCTCAAGCGGCTGAAGGAAACAGCTGTCAGCGGCGGCAATGTTTTTGCCGAGCTGATGGAGTCTGTCAAATATGCGAGTCTTGGCGAGATCACAAGGGCCCTTTACGAAGTAGGCGGCCAATTCCGCCGGAATATGTAGGCCGATGATTGTTTAAGGATGGTTCGGAAGGTGTATAAAAAGGACATAGCAAGGATTGATTTTCCCTGAATATGGAAGATGGCTTGTAGGAAACTATAAGCCATCTTGTTTTTTAAAAGTTGGTTTCATAGAGGCCAAACCTTTAAGATATATGGAGTGGAAGGTGCGAGGGCCCAGCAGGAAGATTTGTCCAAAGGGATCCCTGCTTCAGCGAAGCAGAGGAAAATGAAAATTTTTTGATGCAAAAGCAACTGAAGTTTGCGAAAATAGCTTAAAGAAACGCCTTTTTAAAAACTTACATACAAAACACCTTTATTTCTTATATAATCAAACTATAAACCGAATCATAGCCTGTCCATCTTGGCTTCTTGCAGGAAGTGAAACTATGAGAGCGTTCTTTTTTTATGCCGCGGCGGCCATTGTGGCGGCGGTACTATACTATTTGTATCAGCGGCAGCTTGGTGCCATCTCGTTTTTCATATTGTCGATTTTCTTTTTTTACCTGACATTCACACAGATTTGGACAAGGAAAAAAAAGGACCCGCACCGTACGGATGACGAAAGTGAAAAAAGCGGAAAAGACAGCAGATAAGACTAGCATAAAGCTTTGGAATTTGTTTATAATGTAAAATATGCATTCTGGGATATTTTCCTTATTTTCGGACGCAATGCCGCTAAAATTGGCCTGGAATAGAGAAAGGAAGTGCGAAGGTTGAGTCTAAACGGATATTCAAAAGAAGAACTTCAAGAAATGTCCTTGCTTGAAGTTGCATACGAAATTTTAAAAGATAAGAAGCAAGCAATCACCTTCAAAGAGCTGATGGATGAGATCACAAAGATCCTATCGCTTAACGGGGATGAGGCAACTGAAAGAATGGTTCAGTTCTATACAGATTTGAATATTGATGGCCGTTTCATGTCACAGGGCGAATCACGCTGGGGACTTCGTGTCTGGTATCCTGTCGACCAGATGGAAGAAGACAATGTGACAACGGTCAAGCCTAAGAAGAAAAAGGCGAAAAAGGCAGTCGATGAGGACGAACTTGATGAATTTGAAATCGACGAAGACGAGGATCTTGATTACGAAGATCTTGATGAGTTCGATGAAGATGAGGACGAACTCACTGACGATGACGATGAAGAAGAGTTCGATGAAGAGCTGGAGGAAGACGAGGACGAAGACGAGGACTTCGAAGAAGACGAAGAACTTATTGACGAAGACGAGGAGCTTCCCCTCGAGGATGAGGACCTGGACGAGGAAGAAGACGAAGAATAATCATTCGCAGCTTGACTTTTGTCATGGCTGCTTGTAGAATACTTTTTGGGCTCCTTAAAAAAGGACGAAGCACGAAAACAGCGATAAAACGCTCCCTTACACTGTATGCGGAGCGTTTTTTTATTTTTGCGGAAAGTGGTCGCTTGACCCCCTGTTAACACGTCCAGGCGATTGTGTGTGAACGGATGAAGCTTCGCAAAAAATAATAATGAATCAATTAAACAGGTACAGGATGTACAAACTGTTTGATAAGGGGGATTATATTGATGACAAAGTATATTTTTGTAACCGGCGGTGTTGTTTCTTCGCTTGGAAAAGGGATTACAGCAGCTTCCCTTGGAAGATTGTTGAAGAATAGGGGCATGAATGTCACCATCCAGAAGTTCGATCCATACATCAACGTGGACCCTGGCACGATGAGTCCATACCAGCACGGTGAAGTCTTCGTGACAGACGACGGCGCTGAAACGGACCTTGACCTTGGCCACTACGAGCGATTCATTGACATCAATCTGAATAAGTACTCCAACGTGACAACAGGAAAAGTTTATTCAGCGGTGCTGAAAAAGGAACGCCGCGGTGATTATTTGGGAGGGACTGTCCAAGTCATCCCTCATATCACGAATGAAATCAAAGACCGTGTCTTCCGTGCCGGCAAAGAAACAAGCGCGGATGTGGTCATCACGGAAATCGGCGGTACGGTCGGCGATATCGAATCGCTGCCATTCCTTGAAGCAATCCGCCAGATTAAGGGCGATGCAGGCCGTGACAATGTCATGTACATCCATTGCACCCTTGTTCCTTATATCAAGGCGGCAGGCGAGATGAAGACAAAGCCGACCCAGCATAGCGTAAAAGAACTTCGCAGCCTTGGCATCCAGCCGAACATCATTGTCCTCCGCACGGAAATGCCGATCTCACAGGACATGAAAGACAAGATTGCTTTATTCTGTGACATTGATAAGGAAGCCGTCATCGAGGCGACAGATGCTGACACCCTTTATTCTGTACCGCTCACGCTTCAGGAGCAAAACATGGACCAGCTGGTTTGCGACCACTTCAAAATGGATTGCGCTCCTGCTGACATGGAAGAGTGGACACAGCTTGTCGAGAAAGTCACCCACCTTTCTCGTTCTACAAGGATTGGCCTTGTCGGAAAATATGTCGAGCTTCAAGACGCTTACATTTCAGTCGTGGAATCCTTGAAGCATGCAGGCTATGCTTTCGACAGCGATATCGAGATCAAATGGATCAATTCAGAAGAAGTGACAAAGGACAACGTTGCCGAATTGCTTGAAGATGTTGATGGCATCCTTGTTCCTGGCGGCTTCGGCGACCGCGGAATCGAAGGGAAAATCCTTGCGACCCAGTACGCGCGCGAGAACAAAGTGCCATTCTTCGGGATCTGCCTTGGCATGCAGCTTGCATCTGTTGAATTTGCCCGCAATGTGCTTGGGCTTGAGGGTGCACATTCTTCAGAAATCATGCCGAACACGCCATATCCGGTCATCGATCTTCTTCCAGAGCAAAAAGACATCGAGGACCTTGGAGGAACCTTGCGCCTCGGTCTGTACCCTTGCAAGCTTGAAGAAGGGTCGAAGGCTTACGCGGCATACGATGACGAAGTGATTTACGAACGCCATCGCCACCGTTACGAGTTCAACAATGAATACCGCCAGGCAATGGAAAATGCAGGCTTCGTATTCTCAGGCACAAGTCCGGACGGCCGTCTTGTTGAAATCATTGAGTTGAAGGACCATCCATGGTTCCTGGCGTCCCAATTCCATCCGGAATTCACGTCAAGACCGACGCGCCCGCAGCCATTGTTCAGGGATTTCATCGGGGCCTCAATCAAGTTGAAAAAATAAACGGCAGAAAAAGAAAAGGTGCCCGTCCCCAATGTTTAGACGTTGTCCGTCTATGGGGACAGGCACCTTTTGCGTTCAATAATCTTCCAGGATTTCTTCGATCGTGAATTTCAGCCCAAAGTAGATGAACAGGGCAGCCATGGAGGTAGGGTAACCTACTCGGTTGCCGCTTTCATCCGGAAGTAGCCCTTTTTTCATCCCCAGTTCAATGTGGACATCCGCAAGGGTATCAAGCCCATTTGTGCTGTCTTCCTGGCGCGCGGTTGAAATCGCTACGAACGGAACGCCTTTTGCCTGGAGTTCACGGGCAATATGGATGGCTTCAGCGTCATCCGCAAAGCGGCTTGCGATCAAAACCCGGTCGGCGGTTTCGATCTCTTGCAGCCTGTCTTCCGTCAGGATTTCCGCTGTTTGCAAAGGCTCTTCCCCTTCCACTGCTTCATGGACAAGGGCAAGCATTTCGCCTGTGCCAAACACATAAATCGCACCTTCACCGGCAGCGGCCTGTGCCAGCAGACGTGCGCCATCCTCTATCGCAAATTGTTCTTTGTCCATCAGCCGGTTGAATAGCCCGGATAATTGGGTTGAGAACATCTTCAACATATTGCTCACCTCTGCATTGATTATAATGGACGAACAACAGGACGTAAAAAGATTTGTCAAAAAACATTCTCTTCTACAGAAGGAATTTTCATCCATTCAACGAACTATCTTATGTGGGGGATAAAATAGAGGAGTTGTTGTGCAAAAAGTCAGTATAATAACTTAAGTGGGGGGAAAAGGCCATATGAAAGAGAAAATACTTATTGTTGACGACCAATTTGGCATCAGGATCCTGCTCAATGAAGTCTTGCAAAAAGAAGGCTACCAAACCTTTCAGGCTGCGAATGGCATCCAGGCATTGGACTTGGTGAAAAAGCATCCGCCGGATTTGGTCCTGTTGGATATGAAAATTCCAGGAATGGACGGAATCGAGATTTTAAAAAGGATGAAGGTGATCAAACCGGATATCCGTGTCATCATCATGACCGCATACGGTGAGCTTGACATGATCCAGGAAGCGATGGATCTCGGAGCCCTTACGCATTTCGCCAAACCATTCGATATCGATGATATCCGCGCTGCCGTAAAGAAATACGCGCAGACGGTTTCTTGACAAAATCTACATATTCAGGAGGCTGTCCCAAAACGCCATGATTTTTTTGGCTTTTGGACAGCCTCCTTTCCTTTTTGGCCATGAACGCTTTTTTGCCAGTCCAGCCCATGCCTGGTCAGCTTCGGCTTCGTTGAATATAAAGGCTGGACAGTGCTGCTTTTGAACGTCCTCCATCAGCCGGATCCGCATCCGGACGCGGTGAGGCCATATCTGCAGGCCAAAGAAGGCCTTTGAGGAGCAAGAGCCACTCCCTGACTGCCTGCAGAAAGTGCTCCATGGGGCGGGCTACAGGAACAAGGATGAACGCGAGGGATTTAGGCGTGTATCCCGAGGGAAAACCGTCCGAAAAGAAAGTAGCCAGACTAGTATGTTAATTGGCAGCGCTTGCTTTGTTGTTTTTTTATGACAGTTGTAAAAACAAGACGGCAACAATGGCATTTATGAATTTCTTTTGGTATGATACTAATGAATTCCACTGGATCAAATTCGTTTTGATGTCTGCTTCCACGGGTACATAAACATGTGAAGACAAGGACAACTTATTGTGGAAGTATTGTCAAACGGAACAGATCTCAACGAAGGAGGAAAAATAATGCCTTTAGTTTCAATGACTGAAATGCTTAACAAAGGAAAAGCAGAGGGATATGCAATAGGGCAATTCAACCTGAATAACCTTGAGTTCACTCAAGCGATCCTTCAAGCTGCAGAGGAAGAAAAATCTCCGGTAATCCTTGGTGTCTCTGAAGGGGCAGCGCGCTATATGGGAGGTTTCACGACTGTCGTCCATATGGTGAAGGGATTGCTTCACGATTATAAAATCACTGTGCCTGTGGCCATCCACCTTGACCATGGCTCAAGCTTCGAAAAGTGCAAGGAAGCGATCGATGCCGGCTTCACATCTGTCATGATCGATGCTTCACACCACCCATTCGAAGAAAACATCGAAATCACTTCGAAGGTTGTTGAGTACGCACACGCAAAAGGCGTTTCTGTCGAAGCGGAGCTTGGAACAGTTGGCGGACAGGAAGACGATGTTGTTGCAGACGGCGTTATCTATGCGGATGTTGAAGAATGTAAAGAGCTTGTCCAGCGTACAGGCATCGACTGCCTTGCTCCAGCTCTTGGCTCTGTTCACGGCCCATACAAAGGTGAACCAAACTTGGGATTCAAGGAAATGGAAGAGATCGGCAATGCGACTGGCGTGCCGCTCGTGCTTCACGGCGGAACTGGAATCCCTACAAAGGATATCCAAAAGTCCATTTCACTTGGAACAGCCAAGATTAACGTGAATACTGAGAATCAAATTGCTTCAGCTAAAGTTGTCCGCCAGGTATTGGCAGAGAAGCCTGACCTGTATGACCCACGCAAATATTTAGGACCTGCCCGCGATGTGATCAAAGAAACTGTGATCGGCAAAATGCGCGAATTCGGTTCTTCCAATAAGGCGTAAGCCTCGGCAATTTCGTTTTATGATCTATTAAACCGCCTTACGACAAGGCGGTTTTTATCCATTTATATATGAAATTGAATTTTAACGACTGGAGGCGTTTATAAATGAAATTTTTTATCGATACTGCGAATATGGAAGAAATCCGCGAGGCCTATTCCCTTGGAATTTTGTCAGGGGTGACGACAAACCCTTCCCTGGTAGCAAAGGAGAAGAATGTTTCCTTTGAAGACCGTCTGAAAGAGATTACCGCTCTTGTGCCTGGCTCTGTCAGCGCCGAAGTCATCGCCCTTGATGCCGAAGGGATGATCAAGGAGGGCAAGGAGCTTGCTGCCATCGCCCCTAATATCACCATCAAGGTTCCGATGACGCCTGAGGGCTTGAAGGCTGTCGCTGTTTTTTCAAAAGAAGGAATCAAAACGAATGTAACGCTGGTTTTCAGTGCGAACCAGGCCTTGCTCGCAGCGCGCGCAGGCGCAACCTATGTATCACCGTTCCTTGGAAGGCTGGATGATATCGGCCACAATGGACTGGACCTGATTTCAACCATCGCGGATATTTTCGCGATCCATGGAATCGAAACAGAAATCATCGCGGCATCCATCCGCCACCCGCAGCATGTGACCGACGCTGCCTTGAGAGGAGCCCACATCGCGACTGTCCCGTACAAGGTCATCCAGCAGATGTTCAATCATCCGCTGACAGACAAAGGAATCGAAGCCTTCCTGAAGGACTGGAATTCACGTGGCTGATGATTAGGAACTCCGTCCTAATTTAAAGTTTTTCGAATTTTATTACATGGAAATGGGAATATCGTGTAAACTAGAGGAATAGAAAACTGCCGGAATCTGATCGTTGTTTATGGAAAAATATAACAATCATTCATTTCGGCTTTTTGCCTGATTTCAAATTTAACGAAAAGCCTATTTCGGTCTGAGCTGATACGTTGATCGCATCTCCAGCCTGGCCACGACATCACGGCTTAGAAGGGAGTCAAATATGGAAAAGCTTAAGATTGCAGGCGGGTATCCGTTAAAAGGGACAGTGCGGATCAGCGGCGCCAAGAATAGTGCCGTTGCTTTGATTCCCGCGACGATCCTTGCTGAATCGCCTGTAACGATAGAAGGGTTGCCGGATATTTCCGACGTACAGATCCTTAAGGACCTGATGGAGGAAATCGGCGGTACTGTTGAGTTCTCTGACAACGAAATGACGGTGGATCCGTCTTCCATGATTTCCATGCCTTTGCCGAATGGAAAAGTAAAAAAGCTGAGAGCGTCATACTATCTGATGGGAGCCATGCTCGGGCGCTTCAAAAAGGCTGTCATCGGCCTTCCGGGCGGCTGCCATCTTGGACCAAGGCCAATCGACCAGCATATCAAGGGGTTCGAAGCGTTGGGAGCAGTCGTCACCAATGAACAGGGAGCGATTTACCTCCGCGCTGATGAGCTTCGTGGCGCCAGGATCTATCTGGACGTAGTCAGTGTTGGGGCAACAATCAATATCATGCTGGCTGCCGTCCGCGCGAAGGGACGGACCATCATTGAAAATGCGGCAAAGGAGCCGGAAATCATCGATGTTGCGACATTGCTGACCAATATGGGAGCGAAGATCAAAGGAGCGGGAACCGATGTGATCCGCATTGATGGAGTGGACGAGCTTCATGGCTGCCGCCATACCATCATTCCTGACCGGATCGAAGCAGGTACATACCTGATCCTCGGCGCAGCCGTCGGCGAAGGGGTGCTGGTCGACAATGTCATCCCCCAGCACGTCGAGTCGCTTGTCGCGAAACTGAAAGAAATGGGAGCGAAAATCGAAGCCGGCGACGAGCAGATATTCATCGCTCCCGCCGAACAATATAAGGCAGTCGATATTAAAACACTAGTTTATCCGGGTTTCCCGACCGATCTCCAGCAGCCGTTCACATCCCTGCTGACGCGTGTGGAAGGGTCGAGCGTGGTGACAGATACCATTTATGGTGCGCGATTCAAGCATATTGATGAACTCAGGAGGATGAACGCGAACATTAAAGTTGAGGGAAGATCAGCGATCATCAACGGCCCGGTCAAGCTTCAGGGGGCCAAGGTGAAGGCTAGTGACCTCCGGGCAGGAGCGGCCCTGGTCATCGCCGGCCTGATGGCTGAAGGGATTACAGAAATTACCGGTCTTGACCACATCGACCGCGGCTACAGCCATATTGTCGAGAAGCTGACTGGCCTCGGCGCTACGGTATGGCGTGAGGAAATGACCGCGGAAGAACAAGAAGAGATTAAAAAAGCATAGAATTTAAGGTAGAATAAGATAGGACGATAAAAAAATTGGCTAATGCCCTTGCCCTTGTTGTTTAGGGGGCTGGCATTAGCGCTTTCATGATTGGGGAGGATTCGATGGAACGCAGCTTAACGATGGAGCTTGTCCGAGTGACAGAAGCAGCAGCGCTTGCTTCCGCCCGCTGGATGGGCCGCGGAAAAAAAGATGAGGCGGATGATGCAGCAACATCGGCTATGAGAGACGTATTCGATACGGTCCCGATGAAAGGAACCGTCGTTATCGGCGAAGGGGAAATGGATGAGGCACCGATGCTCTATATCGGAGAAAAGCTTGGAACTGGCTATGGCCCCCGCGTCGATGTCGCGGTCGATCCGCTGGAAGGCACGAACATTGTGGCCTCAGGCGGCTGGAATGCCCTTGCAGTCCTGGCGGTAGCCGACAACGGCAACCTGCTTCATGCCCCGGATATGTATATGGAAAAAATCGCTGTAGGACCAGAGGCTGTCGGGAAGATTGATATCAACGCTTCGATCATGGACAATCTCAAGGCTGTCGCAAATGCAAAAAACAAGGATATCCAGGACGTGGTAGCAACGGTCCTTAACCGTCCGCGCCATGAGCATATCATTGCCCAGCTGCGGGAAGCGGGGGCAAGGATCAAGCTGATCAATGACGGAGATGTCGCAGGCGCGATCAATACAGCGTTCGACTTCACTGGCGTCGATATCCTGTTCGGTTCTGGCGGAGCACCGGAAGGCGTCCTTGCAGCCGTTGCGTTGAAGAGCCTTGGCGGTGAAATCCAGGGAAAACTCCTGCCGCAAAATGATGGTGAACTGGAAAGATGCAAGAAGATGGGGATCGATGTGAGCAAAGTGCTGCTCATGGAAGACCTTGTCCGCGGGGATGACGCGATTTTCGCAGCAACCGGCGTAACAGATGGCGAACTTCTGAAAGGGGTCCAGTTCAAAGGATCGTATGGTTCAACACACTCTGTGGTCATGCGCGCCAAGTCAGGTACGGTCCGTTTCATTGAAGGACAGCACAGCCTGAAGAAAAAACCTCATTTAGTTATGAAGTAAGTTTCACTGGAAAAGATTGCAAACCCTTACAATATGCTCCTTTTTATTGAGGCTCTTTTCAAGCTCGATGTTGATTTATTAATCCTCCCGATGGCAGTGGAAGGCGTGAGGACGCTTCGAAAATGCTGACTCCTTTCCTTCGCACGTGGGCGAAGGGAGGAATATGGTTTAACGTCCTGCAGGATTAGCAATTCATAGGAGACTCCTAAGCGTGAAAAATGCCCAGGAGCCTCCCGGGCTGTCTGCGGAAGGCGGCCGACTAAAACCGCCGCCTCCTGCGGCAACGCCGGCACTAGGGCTTCCTGTCCGTCGAAGCGACTGGAACGGAAATCAGCAGGCTAATTGAACAGAGTCCTTAATAAAAGGGAGTATCCTAAATAAAAAAGATTGATTACTTTTCGACTTTAAGGGTAAAATGAAGATTGTTTTAGCTTCGCACAACTGCTTTTATTCTTTCAATATATTCCTTCTAACATCCTTCAAAGGAAACTCATTTCTTCTTTTTCCATCCATACGGATAAAAATCCTATACATTTTTATATGGGGGAAATCGAAATATTTAAGGCGTGGTGACAATATGGAAGTAAATATTTCAAGCTTAGAAAATATGAAATTAAAGGAGCTTTACGAACTTGCGCGTGAGTATAAAGTTTCTTATTACAGCAAATTGACGAAGAAAGAATTGATCTTCGCAATCCTGAAAGCGCGGGCTGAACAGCAGGGCTACTTCTTTATGGAAGGTGTCCTCGAAATCATCCAGTCAGAAGGGTTCGGATTCCTGCGGCCGATCAACTACTCGCCAAGCTCCGAGGATATTTATATCTCCGCTTCGCAAATCCGCCGCTTCGACCTGCGGAACGGCGACAAGGTTTCCGGGAAAGTCCGTCCTCCCAAGGAGAACGAGCGCTATTTCGGCCTGCTCCAGGTCGAAGCAGTGAACGGCGATGATCCGGAGTCTGCAAAGGAAAGGGTCCACTTTCCGGGACTTACGCCTCTATACCCGGACCGTCAGATGAAGCTGGAGACAACCCACAAAAACATTTCAACCCGGATCATGGATATCATTGCTCCTGTCGGCTTCGGCCAGCGCGGCCTGATCGTGGCGCCGCCGAAAGCTGGTAAGACGATGCTGCTAAAAGAAATCGCCAACAGCATCACAACGAATCATCCGGAAGCCGAACTGATCGTATTGCTAATCGATGAACGCCCGGAGGAAGTGACCGATATCGAACGCTCCGTTGCCGGCGATGTCGTCAGTTCGACATTCGATGAAGTGCCGGAAAACCATATCAAGGTGGCTGAGCTCGTGCTTGAAAGAGCGATGCGCCTGGTCGAGCACAAGCGGGATGTCATTATCCTGATGGACAGCATCACCCGCCTTGCGCGTGCGTACAACCTTGTCATCCCGCCAAGCGGCCGGACATTGTCTGGAGGGATTGACCCTGCGGCGTTCCACCGTCCGAAACGCTTCTTCGGCGCAGCGAGGAACATCGAGGAAGGCGGCAGCCTGACCATCCTCGCGACAGCGCTTGTCGATACGGGTTCCCGCATGGATGATGTCATCTATGAAGAATTCAAGGGTACCGGTAACATGGAGCTGCACCTTGACCGTGCGCTTGCGGAAAGAAGGATTTTCCCGGCGATCGACATCCGCCGGTCTGGAACGCGAAAGGAAGAACTGCTCATTCCGAAAGATCATCTGGACAAGCTGTGGGCCATCCGCAAGTCGATGTCCGATGCCCCGGATTTCGCGGAAAAATTCCTGCGCAAGCTAAGACAGACAAAATCAAACGAAGACTTCTTCGCCGTGCTCGGAGAAGAAATGAAGGCAAATGGGAAAAGGCAGTAATGACAGTTTAGGCGGTGGACCGTTTTCTAGAAAGATTGTTGATTTTAAAGAGTGTTATTGACTGTAGTGGAAGGCGGGGGACTTCCCGGAAATGCTAACGCATTTCCTTCGTTGGCTGGGCATGCATTAGGAAGCTCATTGGGTGCCATGTGGTACAGGTGGGCACCCAGCGACGAGCAGATTCACCGCCCGCCCCGTGGAAAGCAAGCATCATCGCACGGAAGTCAACTTTTGAAATAATAGCATAAATATTCCTGTTTTTGGAATGAAAACATGCTTGAAAAATGAAAATTCCCCTGTTATAATAGGTCCAGTGTGCTTTTAATAACGGCGAAGAACCGTTGATTATAACTCTGTTTCGGTATGATTCAGGGCGGAAGGAGATGAAAAGAATGAAATCAGGAATTCATCCAAACTACAAAAAGGTAATGGTGACTTGTGCGTGCGGCAACCAATTCGAAACTGGCTCTGTAAAGGACGACCTTCGTGTTGAAACTTGCTCTGAGTGCCACCCTTTCTATACTGGACGTCAAAAGTTCGCTGAAGCTGGCGGACGTGTTGACCGTTTCAATAAAAAATACGGCCTTAAGAATCAATGATATGAAACCAGGAACAGGCAAGAAGCATTGCGGCTTGCCTGTTTTTTATTTGTACATAAAAGAAAAGTTAATTTTTTGAACATATTTTTTGGTCTAGATTTGATGTTTTTATTTGTTATAATGGAAAAAGCTGAAAAAAGTGTCGAACTTTTATGCCGAAAATGAACGAGCGAGGAAGGAGAGGCCGACATGTACGTGATGAAACAAAGCGGGTGGATCGAATTGATTTGCGGCAGCATGTTTTCGGGAAAATCGGAAGAGTTGATCCGCCGGGTCCGAAGAACGCAATTCGCGAAGCAGAAAATCGCCGTATTCAAGCCGAAAATCGATAACCGCTACAGCGAAGAATCTGTTGTCTCACACAATGGAACAACAGTTACGGCAAAGCCTATAGCCAACTCTACAGATATTTTCCAGCATATCAATCCCGATATTGACGTCATCGCGATCGATGAGGTGCAATTCTTCGACCAGGAAATCCTCCGGGTTGTCCAGCATCTCGCGAACAGCGGATACCGGGTGATCGTAGCCGGCCTTGACCAGGATTTCCGCGGCGAGCCATTTGGCCAGATGCCAGCACTGATGGCAGTCGCCGAAAGCGTAACAAAGCTGCAGGCAGTCTGTGCCGTTTGCGGATCGCCGGCAAGCCGGACACAGCGCCTTATAAACGGCAAGCCAGCCTCCTATGATGATCCCATCATTCTCGTTGGCGCATCCGAAGCATATGAACCACGCTGCAGGCACCACCACGAAGTACCAAAATCACCAAACGAACTCAATCTGGAAAAAATTACGGAAAGCTTATCATAATCATCAAGCCTGCCCTTTTATAATTGAATAAAGGCCGGGCTTTTTGCATTTTAAAAAGGGCGGATGTGTTCAATGAATGTGATGCTCAAAAAGTTACATTTTATCCACCTTGCGGGATTTCGGCAGATTTCCGGGAGATTTCGATAAGATTCTGCGAGTGAAAGAGCTTTTAGCGGGATTTCGGCAAAAGTTCGCGGGATGTGCACCCGGAAGACTCTGACAGCTCTCCTATTCATATAAAAAATTCTGCCTTTCCCGGCATCGCTGCTCATTTTTAAAGCTAAAATGGGTAAGCTAACGTCGGGAGGTGGCATATTTTGAAAAGAATCCTATTGCTGGCCGCGGTCGCGGCTGCCATGATGGCGGCAGGCTGTGTCCAGGATAATGCCGAATCACTGTACAATAAAAACGAGGACAATGCGGGGCGGGACTTGACGTTAAGCAATGACGGCAAGCATGATGGGGGCGACTTCATCAATCATGGTGACGATGATATGACGCTGAGCGACCAGAACCCGAATCTGCTGAACACCGATAATGAAAACCATCATAGTTATTCCCAGGACGTCCAAAAGGCCAAAGATGTGATTTCATCCAAGGGTTATCGGCCGGGAAAAATCTGGATCAATGGCGGGATCATGTATGTAACCGCCCATCCCAATGGGAGGCTAAAGGGAAAGCAGCGGAACCGTGCGGAAAAGTCACTGGAAAAGAGCCTGACAAGGGCATTGCCGCGCTATGATATTCACGTGGACATTGAATAGGTTCAAGAAGCATGCCGGCAGGTGGCATGCTTTTTTCATATTAGTTCCGGTTTGCCGGGTTGAGCGTCTTTCTTACCTTTTTTCCAAATGCTTCCGTTGGAGCACCAAAGGATTATTCCTTTCCCGCCAGCTGCCAACCGGCCTGCCACAATGCCTTTGACTGGGTTATTCAGCTATACTATAATTATACTGTTATGGATAAAAGTCCAATTGATCCGTCAAGGATATGAAAATAGAGGTGAATGGCCATGTTTGATCGTCTTCAGGCAGTAGAGGACCGTTATGAAAGACTGAATGAGCTGTTGAGTGACCCGGAAATCGTCAATGATTCAAAAAAGCTTAGGGAGTATTCCAAAGAGCAGTCAGATATCCAGGAAACGGTAATGGCGTATCGTGAATATAAGGAGATAAAAGAGCAGCTGGCGGATGCGAAAGCGATGCTGGAGGAGAAGCTTGATGCCGAGATGCGCGAGATGGTAAAAGAAGAGATCTCCGAGCTTGAGGATCGCGTGGAAGAGTTGGAGGACCGGATTAAAATCCTCCTGATTCCCAAAGACCCGAACGATGACAAGAACGTCATCATGGAAATCCGCGGCGCTGCAGGCGGGGATGAGGCAGCCTTGTTTGCCGGGGACCTTTATCGCATGTACAGCCGCTATGCTGAATCCCAAGGCTGGAAGACAGAGATCATCGATGCCAGCACGACGGGAGTAGGCGGCTTCAAGGAAATCATTTTCATGGTGAATGGAAAAGGCGCTTATTCGAAAATGAAGTACGAAAATGGTGCCCATCGTGTCCAGCGTGTCCCTGAAACGGAGTCAGGAGGCAGGATCCACACATCTACAGCAACCGTTGCCTGTCTTCCGGAAGCGGAGGAAGTCGAAATCGAACTGCATGACAAGGATATCCGCTTCGATACATTCGCATCGAGCGGCGCCGGCGGACAGAGCGTCAACACAACGATGTCAGCCGTCCGTTTGACGCATATCCCGACCGGGATCGTTGTATCATGCCAGGATGAAAAATCACAGCATAAGAACAGGGACAAGGCAATGAAGGTACTGCGCGCCCGCGTCTATGACAAGTTCCAGCAGGAAGCCCGGGCGGAGTATGACCAGGTCCGTAAGTCTGCAGTGGGCACAGGGGACCGTTCCGAGCGGATCCGCACCTATAACTTCCCGCAGAACCGTGTAACCGATCACCGCATCGGCCTGACCATCCAGAAGCTTGACCAGATCCTTCAGGGGAAAATGGATGAATTCATTAATGCCCTGATCCTGGAAGATCAATCCCAGAAGCTTGAGAGTGCCAACAATGAGTAAACAATCAGTGAAAATATATGAAGCCCTCCAGTGGGCTTCTTCTTTTTTAAAAGAAAGGAATCGTGAAGAATACGCCGGGGAACTCCTTCTCCGCCATTATGCCGGCCTTACCCGCGCCTCGATGCTGGCGAGGATGCGCGATGAGCTGGACAGCGGCGTGTGGGCGGATCTCCAGGAGGCTGTCAAACGGCATGCTGAAGGTGAGCCCGTCCAGTATATCATCGGGTCAGAGGAGTTTTATGGGCGCCGTTTTGAGGTAAATGAGCATGTCCTCATCCCTCGGCCGGAAACAGAGGAGCTTGTCTACTGGACGCTGAAGCGGATTGAAAAATTGTTCGCGGCGGAACCGGTAGAGCTTGTCGATGTCGGGACAGGCAGCGGTGCCATTTCAGTGACATTGAAGCTTGAGAGGCCGGAACTGAAGGTGAGCGCGACAGACCTTTCGCCATATGCCCTGGACGTTGCGAGGAAAAATGCTGCCCGCCTTGGCGCCGATATTGATTTTATCGAAGGCGATTTGCTGCAGCCGCTGATCTCACAGGGGAAAAAAGCAGACGTCGTCATCTCCAATCCGCCTTACATCCCGGTCGCGGACCAGGCGTGGATGTCCGAAATCGTGACTGAGCATGAACCGCATCTGGCGCTGTTTGCGGGAGAGGACGGACTGGATCTTTACCGCCGTTTCATGGAGGAACTGCCGCTTGTCTTGAAGGAACGGGCACTTGTCGGCTTTGAAATCGGAGCCGGCCAGGGGGAAGCGGTCGCCGGGCTATTGAAAAATGTTTTTCCGCAAGCGAATGTCGACATCGTCTTCGATCTCAATGGCAAAGACAGGATGGTTTTTGTCGAAATCAGCTGACGCCCCGCCTTGTAGCGGGGTTTTTGTTTTTTAGCTATGTGAAAAAACAGTGTTGATTTTCGGTCCCTTGCTGGTTTGGAGTGGAAGGCGGACTCCGGGGGAGCAGAGCGCCACGCCCGCGGAAGACGTAGTGCCGGGAGCAGAGAGTCAATAAACAAATCTAACAGAGCCCTGTTTTTAATGGTCTTTTTTCCAAGCTATTCTCCTTAAAATCCATTGTCTTTATTGAGTCTGGAAACCGAACCAGCTTGACAGGGATATTTTTTTCAAAATACTAGTTTAAGAATCTAGCAATCTGTCCACACTGTGACTAGTGAAGGGACGGTGCATGGAATGATGATGAGAAAATCAGCTGCAATCTTATATATACTTTTATTATGTGCAGGAACGATCCTGAGTTTATATAGTCCGAAAACTGAAGTGACAGCCAGGGAAGCCACAGTGATTCCAAACGAAGCAATCCGTTTGAGGATCCTGGCGGACAGCGACTCGGAAAGGGATCAGGCAATCAAGCGGCTCGTCCGTGATGAAGTGAACAAGGAAATCACAAAATGGGTCAAGGACCTGACATCACTTGATGAAGCAAGGAGCATCATCCGCTCAAGGCTCCCTGAGATCCAGGCAATTGCTGAGAAAGTAGTTGAATCCGAGGGTTCGGCGCAAAGCGTGAAAACAGAGTTTGACAAAGTCCAGTTTCCTACCAAGCTGTATGGACAATTCCTCTATCCGGCCGGTGAATATGAAGCCATCCTGATCACCCTCGGTGAGGGCGAAGGAGCAAACTGGTGGTGTGTCCTCTACCCGCCGCTTTGTTTCCTCGATTTTTCAAACGGCGAGGCTGTAAGCGAAGGATTTGATGGAAAAGAAGACAAAGGAAACGTGGTGAAACAGGAAGAGAAAAAGGTTGCTGATGCAAAAATAGGAAACGAAGAGGCAGCTTCCAAAAAAACGAAAAAACCTGTTTACGAAGAAGAAAGCGAAGATAAGGTGGAGGTCACATTCTTCTTGGTCGAGATTTGGAACAGGATTTTCGGATAAAACAATCACCCTGAGGCTAAAAACGCCGCAGGGTGATTGTTTTTTCGCCAGCTCCCCAATGCATTCGCAAGAATCCCCAACACAGGAAGCTGGAAAGAAAGGGAAAAGCCTGGAGGTCTCCAGGCGAAACGATTATAAATTTTGGGCATAGCGCTCATCAGGAATCTTGTTAAGCGCCACATACAAAGTGACGGGGTCGTTCCCGGTATTTTTATAAGCAAGCTCTTCGCTTCCGGCGCAGTGTACAGCCTCATTCGCAGATGCTTTCACTTCAGCGCCGCCAATTGTGAAGGTTCCTTCTCCCTGCAAGGTTAAAATATATACCTCTGTGCCGGGATGCTTATGTGCGGGCAGTTCCTGCCCTGGCATGAAGTTCAGCAGGAATACGGTGCTGTCCCCTTTTTTGAAGACAATCCTCTTTGTGAATCGCTCCTCGCTGAATTCCTGGTAGTCTTGCAATGATCTCTTTTCCATTATTTATCCCTCCATTTTATTGACCATGATTGGTGCAATCTGGCTGAGGCGCTGGAACAATGCTTTGCCGCCCTCTGTTTCAAGCAAGCCGGTTTCATTGAGTGTCTCATGCATCAGTTTCAGCCAGGCTTTCGCGCGGGAAGGCGTTATTTCAAACGGCATATGCCTTGCCCTCATATTCGGTGGCCCGAATTGGTCACTGTAGAATGTTCCGCCGCCCGTCAATTGCGTAAGAAACAGCCGCTGCTTCATCTTAATTTCATTGATATCTCCAGCGAACAACGGGCTGAGTGTTTCGTCTTGGTAAACCTTTGGATAAAAAGTGTCAACGATTTTCCGGATCGCTCCGTCGCCGCCAATTTGCTCGTATATCGTTTGCAATTCCATGCCATTCCTCCTATCCATCTTTTACAAATGAACAAGGTTTTCAATTGACTGTCTTTATTATATTGGAACGATTCTCGAAAATTAGTGACGTCAATCACTTAATTAATTATTTTTTCACTGTGAGAAGCAGAGAAACCTTGTTCAGCCCGAAAGAAAATGATGGAAATCGAGGAAGGATAACCGGGATAATTTCCAATTTTATTACAATCGAAGGACACGCACATTACATTCCCATTTCATGGGTTTTATAGGAGGAGGAAGCGGATATTGAAGGAGTGTAACATCAAATAACAGATTTCAAGGAGGATGATCATAATGGCTAAAAACAATAACCGAGATATGTCAAGAGAAGAACGCGGTCGCAAGGGCGGCGAAGCAACCGCTGAAAACCATGGCAGCGAATTCTATCAAGAGATCGGCCGCAAAGGCGGGGAAGCAACCGCTGAAAGCCATGACCAGGAATTCTACCAAGAAATCGGCCGCAAAGGCGGAGAGGCTACTGCTGAGAGCCATGACAAAGACTTCTACCAGGAGATCGGGCAAAAAGGCGGGGAAGCAACCGCTGAAAGCCATGACAAGGATTTCTATCAGGAAATCGGCCAAAAAGGCGGCGAAGCAACCTCTGAAAATCATGACAAAGATTTCTATCGAAAAATCGGTGAAAAAGGCGGCAACGCCCGCAACAACGATTAATCAAGTGGCATAAAAAAGCAAGAACCAAAGGAATACGGCAGCCTTCATCTTTGTATGAAGGCTGCCGTGTTTTGTTCTATAGCCTTCTCGTATCTTTTAGGTTCTACTTTTTCAATTCTATCATATCCATGGAGTAGAATCATACTTTATGGGGTGATAGACATGGAATGGCAAATCAGGCAGGCGGATCATGGAGATCTAGGGAAGCTGGAGGCATTTTTAACAGAGGCGGGGATAAGCTCGGAAGGCGTGGAAGGATCGATCAGTCATTTTTCAGTCATGGAAACCGATGCCGGGGAACTGAAGGCCTGCCTTGGAGTTGAATGTGCAGGACAAGCAGGGCTGCTCCGTTCGTTCGTTGTGTCACCGAAGATGTCCGAACAGGAAGTCATGCTCCTGTTTGACAGTGCATTTTCAGCCGCAAAGATCAATGAACTGAGAGAGCTTTATCTGGTTACAAATAAAATGAGTGCTGTGTCTTTTTTCAGCCGGATGGGTTTTGAGATTGTCGGCAGATTGGACCTTCCCGATGCTTTGCTGGGAAAAAGCCATCTAAAACAAGTAGTAACTGTGGATAACTCCGCGATAATGAAAATAATTCTGTAAATTGTGGATATATCCACAAACTTATCCACTATTCTCTCTTTTTTATACACAATTTGTGGATAAAAACTTGTGTTCGCCTCCTTCTTCTTTTATACTTTCATAGAAATATCGTTATCCAATAGGGATAAATGGACTACAAACAGGGAAAAAGGACCCATGAGCAAAAGGTGGATGAACATGGAAACTAGAATGTGGGCAGTGGATAAGAATGTGGATAATTTAAAAACTTATTCACAAATAATAGAAGCAGCACAAAAATTGCAGGAAAACGAAGTAGTCGCGTTCCCGACTGAAACCGTATATGGCCTCGGCGGCAATGCCCAATCTGATGCAGCTGTCGTGAAAATATTCGAAGCAAAGGGAAGGCCGGCGGACAATCCGCTGATCATCCATATCTCTGATCGCAAGCAAATTCATTCGTTTGTCAAATCAGTCCCGGAAAAAGCAAAGCGGTTGATGGATGCCTTCTGGCCGGGAGCGTTGACGCTCATCCTTGAAAATGAAAAGGGAGTTCTATCAGAAAAAGCAACCGCCGGGTTGAAGACAGTGGCAGTAAGAATGCCGGACCACCCGGTCGCCCTTGCGCTGATTGAAGCCTCAGGCCTGCCGCTTGCTGCGCCGAGCGCCAATTTATCGGGCAGGCCGAGCCCGACAACGGCAGCGCACGTCCTAGAGGATTTAACAGGGAGGATTGCCGGAATTGTTGATGGCGGGCCAACCGGCGTTGGCGTCGAATCGACTGTCGTGGACTGCACTGGCAAGATTCCAGTCATCCTCAGGCCGGGCGGGGTGACAAGGGAACAGCTCAAGGAGGTTGTCGGGGAGGTCGGGACCGATCCGGCCCTGGTGGATGCGGATCAGGCACCTAGGGCGCCGGGTATGAAGTATCGCCATTATGCTCCAGATGCCCCCTTTTACCTTGTAAATGGGACAAGGGAGCAAGTCCAGCAGCTCGTCCAGGAAAAACAGGAAGAGGGCTTGAAAGTTGGCGTCATGACAACACAAGAGAACAAGGAGTTTTATGAGGCGGATAAGGTCATTGCCTGCGGGGAAAGAAGCCGGCTTGAAACGGTCGCCGCAGCGCTTTATGATACGCTCCGCTCCTTTAACCAGGAGGACCTGGACATCATTTTTGGCGAAGTTTTCCCCGAGCATGGTGTTGGACAGGCAATCATGAACCGGCTGTCAAAGGCATCCGGGCTGCCAATCATCGAAAAATGATCGAAACCGGTGTATTGCGCCGCAGCCTTTGCGAAGCTGGGAAGTGTTTTTTAGGGGAAGCGACTGAATTCCCGCTAACTTTTTCCTTAGTAAAGGCGATTCATTGCCACAACTGCTGTTTTTTCTCGTAAAGGCAACGATGTTCCCGGCAAGTGCAGTTATTATCCTGATACAGGTGCTTGATTTCCCGGTAAATAAACAATCATTTCCCAGCAGCTACTTTTATAAAAAAGGCGCTCCGCCAGACGGAGTGCCTTTTTCCGTATTTGGGAAACGGCCATGCTTCTAAAACCTGTTGGACGTGCATATGCTGAATTAGCAAGTCCGAGGGGGAGAAGATATGGCAGCATTCGCCGGCGAATTACTAACACTGATCCTGATGGCATTTGCCTTGGGAATGGATGCATTTTCAGTTGGGCTTGGGATGGGAATGTTCAAGCTGACGAAAAGGCATATTTTTAAAATTGGCATCACAATTGGCATTTTCCATGTGTGGATGCCGCTGCTTGGTATGGTTGCCGGCAGGTTCCTTTCCGAAAAATTCGGTGCGGTTGCAGGCTATATCGGCGGGCTGCTGCTTGTCTTGCTAGGCATTCAGATGATTTGGTCAAGCTTCAAAAAGGAAGAAACAAGCTTGATCACGCCAATGGGAAAGGGCTTATTCATTTTTGCTTTGAGTGTCAGCCTTGACAGCTTCTCTGTCGGTCTAACACTTGGCATTTACGGCGCGAGAACACTCCTTGTCCTTGTATGCTTCGGCGCAGCGGCGATGGCTCTCACCTGGGCCGGGCTGATTGTCGGCCGGAAGGTACAGGGCTGGCTCGGTACTTATAGTGAAGTTCTTGGCGGCAGCATCCTGCTGGCATTCGGGATCAAATTGCTACTGCCATTCTAAGGCCTGTCAGCAGTGTTCTATTGTTTGTGGCTTTGCCAGCTGATGAAGGTTCACTCGTACTCTCCGGAAGGAACAGGGCGCATCTTTGAAGTTCCAGAAGGGCGGGACGGACAGGAGAGGGAAGCAAGGACATATCTCTTCAGCCATCGATATCCTGCAAGGAGCTGTGTTGCCTCAAGGCTCGCCAATCGGCGAGTCTATTTCAATGGCATGAAATTGGCTGAAAAGTATCATATAATATAAAAAACAGTCTAGGGACAAACAATCTCAGGAGGGAAACCATGGCACGAGTCTTATTTGTCTGTACCGGCAACACATGCAGGAGCCCGATGGCAGAGGCGATTTTAAAAAGCAAGAACATTCCTGGTGTCGAAGTGAAATCGGCAGGGGTGTACGCAATGGAAGGCGCGGAGGCATCAGCGAACGCAAAGCTTGTGCTTGAAGAGAACAAAATTTTTCATGACCATCGGTCCTCGATATTGAGAAAAGAAGATATTGACTGGGCGACCCTGATTTTAACGATGACAGCGAGCCACAAATCATTGATCCTCAGCCAACATCCAGCGGCTGCCGATAAAATTTTCACGCTGAAGGAATTCGCTGATGGGACAGGAAACCCCGATATTGCAGACCCTTATGGCGGGAATGAACAAATCTATCGAAAAGCTTTTTTGGAAATGAAGGAAAATATCGAAAGAATCCTGGAAAAACTCCGATAATAATCCAGAAGGGATATGATTATTTTTCAGGAGGATTTTCAGTGGAGGCTAAAAAAGGCTATAAATTCGGGTTGCGGAAGAAACTGGTACTGTTCACAACGGTATTGGCGATCATCACTTATTCAACGAGTGTCATTTTCATTTATGTTCTCTATCCTTATGTCCAAAAATTCATCGATATCAGCGGAGCGGTGTACAATATTGCCGTCCTGTCACTAGGGATCTTCTGGTCAGGCCTGCTGGCATACATGGCGGCTGGTTTGATCACCAAGCCGCTGCAGAAACTGGAACAATCCGCAATGAAGGCTGCCAGGGGTGAGATTGGCGAAGATGCCGAACTGTCAAAATCAGATGACGAAATCCGTTCGCTGGGGCTGGCGTACAATAATATGCTTGGCAATCTGAGGGAAATGGTCAGCCAGATTGAGTCGAATTTCAGGCAGACGAATGAGAAGGTCATCCAGATTTCCGGCCAATCGGCGACAGCTTCCGAACAGGCCGCCATCATTTCGACGACGATCAAGGAAATTTCGGCAGGCGCTGATTCATCCGCCTTATCAACCCAGAGCACAGCAGAGTCAGTAGATGAAATCATCCGGATTGCGGAGGACGTCCAGGAGAAGGCAATGGCATCGGAATCGATTTCAGCTGAGATGGTAAAGGATTTGCAGGAATCAAAGAAAGCGATCCATTCGCTCATTAATGGCATCGAGCGACTTGCGAATGGCAACCGTGAGTCATTGGAAACGGTCAAAAGGCTTGAGGAGAACGCAGTGAAGGTAGAGCAAATCATCCAGCTTGTTGGAGATATTGCTGCCCAGACGAACCTGCTTGCTTTGAACGCTTCCATTGAGGCCGCAAGAGCAGGGGAGCACGGCAAAGGTTTCGCGGTCGTAGCTGAAGAGGTAAGGAAGCTCGCGGACGAAAGCGCCCATGCGGTCCAGGGGATCTCGGAATTGATCCAGAACATCCAGGCAGAGGTCCAGAATGTCGTCAGCCAGATCAGCAAGCAAGTGGAGACGGCGAACAACGAAGCGAAAAAGGGCGAGAAAACAAATGCAGTCATTGACGAAATGACCCAGACCATCCACCAAATGGCCGAAGTCATCCAGACGATTACCGGGCTGGTCGAAAAGCAGATGGGAACAATCCAGAATACCGCAATGCAATCACAGGAAATGGCCGCCATCGCCGAAGAGACATCTGCAGGAGCAGTAAGTGTCGCCTCGGCAGCCGAGCATCAGGCAGAAGTAATCGAAAACGTCAAGAAACTTGCCGTCGATCTCCAGGGACAGGCAGAAAAACTAAAAAGGACGATCACCAAATTCGTATTATAGAAGAACCGCAGTGGGAGCTGCGGTTCTTCTGAATTTCAGCCCAATCCCTGGCTGGGATCGATTTATCTGAAACCTCAAGCTTTGCCAAGGGCAATCCAAAAGGTTGCGATTTTTGCTTAGGAATCGATCTGCGGTCTTGCTGTCAGGTTTTCTTTATCTTTTAAAAAGAATATGAGAAAATAACGATAGAATTTTTAGCCCGGAATCGGGAATCACTAGGAGGATGTAAAGATGAAAGTTGCAATCGCTTCAGACCATGGCGGAGTGAATATCCGCGAAGAAATCAAAAGCCTGATGGACGAAATGGGAATCGAATATGAAGATTTCGGCTGTGAATGCGGGACTTCAGTCGACTATCCGGATTATGCGCTTCCAGTTGCTGAAAAGGTAGCAAACGGTGAATTCGATAAGGGAATCCTGATTTGCGGGACAGGCATCGGCATGAGCATTGCCGCCAACAAGGTAAAGGGCATCCGCTGTGCATTGGTGCATGACGTGTTCAGCGCGAAAGCGACACGCCAGCACAATGACAGCAACATCCTTGCGATGGGGGAACGTGTCATCGGCCCTGGACTTGCCCGGGAAATAGCGGCAGCATGGCTGACGGCTGAATTCGAAGGCGGCCGCCATGAAAATCGTGTCGGCAAAATCAAAAGCTACGAAAACAAGGCGTGATTTGAGCTTTCCTGCCAGAAGAAAATTCAAAGGGGGCGGCGGCGATGGCAGTCGAACAATGGGAATCGGAACTGAAGGAAATCCTTGATGATTTTAACGGGCAAGCGCAGCTGAAGAGTGGCCAGATCCTGGTGATAGGCTGCAGCACAAGCGAAATCAACGGCAAAAGGATTGGTACAGCGGGAACAGAAGAAGTGGCGGAAATGGTGTTCAGGCAGCTCCGCAAGCTTCAGGAGAGAACAGGAGTCCAGCTTGCCTTCCAGTGCTGCGAGCATCTGAATCGCGCCATTGTGGTCGAGCGTGAAACGGCCGAACAGAAGCTGCTGGACGAAGTGACGGTCATTCCGGTCAGGAATGCAGGAGGGGCAATGGCTGCCTATGCTTATCAGAACTTCCGGGATGCTGTGGTTGTTGAATTCATCCAGGCCGATGCAGGCATCGATATCGGCGACACGCTGATCGGGATGCATATGAAGCATGTAGCGGTCCCGGTCCGCACCAGGTATAAAAGCGTGGGCCATGCCCATGTCACCATGGCAAAGACGCGGCCGAAGCTGATTGGCGGAGCGAGGGCGGTCTATGAACGGACAGTCGAGAATGAATCATGCTGAGGAGCCGGCCCCTGTCTGAAAGAGGATCGTGATGGGCGGCGGATCCTTATCGGCAAAGGATTCCAGAAGGCTGAGGAGCAGGGTGAAGGAACGCGCTGTAACCTTGCTCCATTTTTTCCCTTTATCTTTCTGCCTTTCTTTTCATGGTTATTTCAGCTAAAATAATAATGAATTTTCAATAAGTTGTTCGTGATACATAATAAGGGGGAAATCAAGTGAAGCATTTGTCACAGCAGGACAATCAGGTTTATGCAGCGATCCAGGATGAATTGAAGCGCCAGCGGACGAAAATCGAATTGATCGCGTCCGAAAACTTTGTAAGCGAGGCCGTCATGGAGGCACAAGGTTCGGTTCTGACCAACAAGTACGCAGAAGGCTACCCGGGCAAGCGTTATTATGGCGGCTGTGAACATGTTGACGTTGCCGAGAACATCGCCCGCGACCGTGCAAAGGAAATCTTTGGCGCTGAGCATGCCAATGTGCAGCCGCACTCTGGCGCCCAGGCGAATATGGCGGTTTATTTCACCGTACTTGAGCACGGCGATACAGTGCTCGGCATGAATTTGTCGCACGGTGGCCACCTGACGCATGGTAGTCCAGTCAACTTCAGCGGGATCCAGTACAAATTCGTTGAGTATGGAGTGGATGAGAAGACCCACATGATCGATTATGATGTCGTGCTTGAAAAAGCGCGCGAGCACAAGCCGAAGATGATCGTAGCAGGCGCGAGCGCCTACCCAAGGGAAATCGATTTCAAGCGATTCCGTGAAATCGCCGATGAAGTCGGTGCCTATCTCATGGTGGACATGGCCCATATCGCCGGCCTGGTTGCGGCAGGCCTTCACCAAAACCCTGTTCCATATGCTGACTTCGTGACCACTACCACGCATAAAACATTGCGCGGACCACGCGGCGGCATGATCCTTTGCAAGGAAGAGTTCGCCAAGAAAATCGACAAATCGATTTTCCCTGGTATCCAGGGCGGACCGCTAATGCACGTCATCGCTGCCAAGGCAGTCGCTTTCGGCGAAGCGCTGCAGGAAGATTTCAAGCAATATGCGAAAAACATCATTTCCAATGCAAGCCGTCTTGCAGACGGCCTGAAGAAGGAAGGCATCGACCTGGTTTCCGGCGGAACGGACAACCATTTGCTCCTAGTCGACCTTCGTTCGCTCGGCCTGACAGGAAAAACAGCCGAAAAGGTCCTCGATGATATCGGCATCACAGTCAATAAAAATACGATTCCTTTCGATCCGGAAAGCCCATTCGTCACAAGTGGAATCCGAATTGGGACCGCAGCAGTGACATCACGGGGATTCGGCGCGGAGGAGATGGACGAAATTGCCTCGCTGATCGCCTTCACGCTGAAGAATCATGAGGATGAAGCGAAGCTTGAAGAGGCAAGGAATCGCGTCGAAGATTTGACAAGCAAGTTCGAGTTGTATCCAGACCGCTAGGATGAGGCAGTTCGTCAGCCTGGAAAAAAGCAGCGGCCCTTATTGACAATAGAGGGCCGCTTTTTATGGGCATTTTTACAAAAAAATCGTTCGGCTTCGATGGTTGCTTGTCTTTTTATTTTTCTGTAAAATTAAACGAAGTGTGATTACATAGACAAGACAGGTGCGCACCACCCGACTACCCCTAAAGGAGAGATACAAATGGCAAAAGTATATGTGTTTGACCATCCTTTGATCCAACATAAACTCACCTATATCCGCGATAAAAAAACCGGTACGAAGGAATTCCGCGAGCTTGTCGATGAAGTCGCGACGCTGATGGCGTTCGAGATCACCCGCGACATGCCGCTCGAGGAAATTGAAATTGAAACACCCGTCAGGAAGACAAAATCAAAAGTGCTTTCTGGCAAAAAGATTGGAGTCATCCCGATTCTCCGGGCAGGGATCGGTATGGTCGATGGCATCCTCAAATTGATCCCGGCTGCGAAGGTGGGCCACATCGGACTTTACCGTGACCCGGAAACATTGATGCCGGTTGAATATTATTTGAAGCTTCCTAGTGACGTGGAAGAGCGCGATTTCATCGTCGTCGACCCAATGCTCGCGACTGGCGGTTCCGCTGTCGAAGCGATCAATTCGCTGAAGAAACGCGGCGCGAAGCATATCAAGTTCATGTGTTTGATTGCAGCGCCTGAAGGGGTGGAATCTGTAAAAAAAGCACACCCTGACGTTGACATATACATTGCCGCTCTTGACGAGAAACTGAATGACCATGGTTACATCGTGCCTGGATTAGGTGATGCAGGGGACCGTCTATTCGGGACAAAATAATATGGTGGATTTTAAGAAGCACCCTTTATGGACGGGCTCAGATTGTCAGGAACGACTGATGGTTGGGTTCGCAGTCTTAACGGGGTGCTTTTTATGATTTTGAATCGCGGAATGCGGAAAAAATAGGGCTCGGAATAGATACTCTATCACCATCTTTGAAGAAGTTTTTGCCCCGGATCAGAATACATGCTTCCTTTATTTCAAACGCTAACTGAAAAAAGGGAGGCCAACATTCGTGGGAAAACATCCATTCTGCTTCATTCTCTTGGCGTTTTTCTTGTTAGCTGCTTCCACTCCGGACCGCCTCCAGCATCCGCCTATTCCAGTTGAACCGCCTGGAACCATTATAGTGGCGATTATCCTGACGGAGCACCCAGTTTCACGGCGGGAGGCAGCCAGCAAGATCCGCAAATATAAAGGAATTAAATTAAGGCGGATTTTCGAGCATGCAATCAATGGGTTCTCGGTGGAAGGCCCGATTTCGGAACTGAAGAAACTGAAAGGGAGCAGCAAAATCTTGCACGTTTCCGAGGCAGTGACCTATAAGGCCGACAAGATCGATGTGAAGATCGACCCAATTGAAATATCCCCTGGCCATGACCGCCAAAACCAGTCCAACGACAGCACCGACCGAATGCAGGCAGGACACGAGCCTGAACGGTACCGCCCGAGTAAAAGCTTTACTGATTCGTTCGAAATGATCGGCTCCAATGCTGTACGCGGGATTCTGGATGAAAACGGGGAGAGGCTGACTGGGAAAGGCGTGACAATCGGGGTTATTGATACAGGCATTGATTATCGCCACCCGGATCTTCGGAAAAATTATGCCGGCGGGAGAGATCTGGTCGATGGAGACAATGACCCGATGGAATCAAAAGGTTCGGGATTCGACCATACGCTCCACGGGACGCATGTTGCGGGAGTGATCGCCGCGGACGGCAGGATGAGAGGGATTGCGCCCGAAGCAAAAATCGCAGCGTACAGGGCGCTCGGCCCGGGCGGAAGGGGAACGACCGAGCAGGTGCTCGCGGCAATCGACAAAGCGATCGCGGATAAAGTGGATATCCTGAACCTGTCGCTCGGCAACGAGGTCAATGGACC
Organism: Bacillus sp. REN3; assembly: GCF_017912555.1. Classification (GTDB taxonomy): domain Bacteria; phylum Bacillota; class Bacilli; order Bacillales; family Cytobacillaceae; genus Mesobacillus. Next base: position 182,430 of record NZ_JAERSD010000003.1, read on the forward strand.
GGACCTGCCCATCAGCCTGGCGTTGAACAAAGCTGTCGACAAAGGCATTGTCGCAGTCACCTCATCAGGGAACTCCGGTCCGAATCGCTGGACAGTCGGCTCACCGGGGACAGCGTCGAAAGCCATCTCTGTCGGTGCTTCCACGCCGCCGATGAAAATTCCTTATGCTGCTTTGCCTGGCAAGCAAGAAAAAATCAGGCTTGAACTTTTACAAGGATCGGCTGCCTGGAAGCTTGTCCAAACCCAGGATCTTGTGTTCGCGGGCCTTGGCACGAAAGAAGAAATGAAAAACGTTAAAAATAAACTTGTCCTCGTCGAGCGGGGTACATTGACCTTTACTGAAAAGGCAAAAAACGCAGCTGCGGCCGGGGCAGCTGGCATCATCATCCACAACAACACGAAAGGCCGTTTTTTCGGGAACCTTGAAGAAAGCCTGCCGATTCCGGCAGCCGCGATTTCCAAGGAGGAAGGGCTGGCATTGAGGAAACGGATCGAGGATGCCACTTCCCTTGTGAGAATCGAGTTAAAAGAGGAACGCGACCTGCTCGCTGATTTCAGTTCCCGCGGCCCGGTGACCGTGACATGGGAAATCAAGCCGGATGTTGTCGCTCCAGGAGTGGCGATTGTCAGCACGGTTCCCGGCGGTTACCTGAGCCTGCAGGGGACAAGCATGGCAGCTCCCCATATCTCAGGAGCATGCGCGCTGATCAAACAGGCGCATCCGGAGTGGGGCCCGGCAGAGATCAAGGCGGCGATCATGAACACCGCGAAGCAGATAAAGACTCGCAGCGGAAAGCCGTATCGCACCTTTGAACAGGGATCCGGCAGGGTCCGGATTGATGAAGCAGTCAGATCCGAAACCCTGGTAATGCCCGGGTCGCTTCAGTTCGGCAAATTCCAGCTTGCGGACGACAAGCATCGTCACAAAGCAAAGCTGGAAATAAGGAATACAAGCATGAAGACGAAGCATTATTCTTTTTCGATTCCCGAAAAAGCAGCCGGGATCGAGTGGGAACTGCCTCTTTCCTTCACGCTTGGTCCGGATGAAGAGAAAGATGTCGAGATTGCCATGAGGGTAAGCCCAAAGTTCCTGGAAAACAAAATCCATGATGGCAGGCTGCTGCTTGATGATGGGAAAAATAGAATAAGCGTCCCGTTTTTGTACGTTCTTGAAGAGCCTGATTACCCGCGGGTGATGGGGTTTGATTTTGCCCCGGCTGACAATGGGGAAGCCTACCGCTATGAAGTTTATCTGCCGGGAGGCGCCGAGGAGTTCGGCATTGCCCTTTTCGATCCGGATACATTCCGTTTCGTCCAGTTTCTTGATTGGGGAAGGGAACTCGGGAAGGGAATGGCGGAAAAAGAAATCCCCCTCGATCAGCTTCCGAGGGAAGGAGTTTACCTTGCCAAGGTTTTTGCGAAAAAAGCGGGAAGGGAAAATATGGTCGAGGCGGTGATCACGATTTCAAAACAGGAGCAAAAGATTCGGGCTGGAAGAAAATGAGTCCAGCCTGGACCTGTTTTGAGACAGGATTTTGGGATGACGGAAACCGGTTTCCTCTTAATGAAAAGATTGTGAATTTTTTCACCCCAATGGATTGACATTGACAATGGGCTATTGTATGCTTACAAAGGGCATAAAATGATAAGGTTTTCAAAGAAGATTTGCAAGCATTTTTGAGTGAAAATATTGGTTTTTTGCATAAATATTTTTCACCCCTGATTTCCATTCTCGAATAGTGAGGATGCGTTTTTTATGCGCCAGAACAACCGCCACCCATTTCAAGCGATGGCACTCATGTCCGCTATACTATCCCAACTGGTAGGTTCCATTTTAATTGGCATATTTTCCGGAAGATGGCTTGACCGTTCATTTGGTACAGAGCCACTTTTCTTAATATTCGGATTGCTGATCGGATTGGCGGCAGGAGTCTTTGCCATGCTCCGGCTGGTCCAACACTTCTTTTCAGGAGAATAAGCCACAATGGAAATTAAGGATCTTTATCAGCGCCAGCGCAAATACATATTTACCTTGTTGTCCATATATGTCCTTGGTTACGGCTTTACAAGCTATCAATCAGTCTTTGCCGGATTGATCCTTGGTACAAGCCTGAGCCTTTTTAATTTATGGCTGCTGGCAAGGAAGATGGAGCGATTTGGGGATTCGGTCGTCGAAGGGAAGAAGGTCAGGTCGCTGGGAACGATGTCAAGGCTTGCGACAGGGGCTCTCGTAGTGATCATTGCGCTGGAATATCCGGACCGCGTCAACCTGATTTCTGCTATATTGGGATTAATGACATCCTATCTTGTCATTATGATAGATTTTTTTCTGCATTCTTTTCATTTACGTAGATAGCGGGGAAGAGAGGTGAATACTGATGGAACATGGAGCTCCTATAGTAGATTTTTTAGGGCTTAATTTTAATCTGGCTAACATCCTGATGATTACGATAGCAAGTGCGATTGTTTTCATCATTGCTGTCCTTGCCACTCGCAGCCTTGCGATGAAGCCGACTGGCATCCAGAACTTCATGGAATGGGTGATGGATTTCGTCAAGGGCATCATCAACAGCGCGATGGATTGGAAGGACGGAGGAAGATTTCACGTGCTTGGAATCACATTGATCATGTACATCTTTGTTTCCAACATGCTGGGGCTTCCATTCTCAGTTGTTTATGATGGCGTGCTTTGGTGGAAATCGCCAACGGCTGACCCTGTCATCACGATGACTCTTGCAGTCATGGTTGTAGCGCTGTCCCACTATTATGGCGTCAAGCTTAAAGGGACTGCTGAATACGGCAAGGAATTCTTTAAACCATTCTGGTTTATGTTCCCGATCAAGATTATTGAAGAGTTTGCCAACACGCTTACTCTCGGCCTTCGTCTTTACGGTAACATCTACGCAGGTGAAATCCTGCTTGGCCTATTGGCAGCCGGGCTCGCAAATGGAATTGGCGGACATTTAGCCGCAATCGTCCCAATGCTTGCGTGGCAAGGGTTCTCCCTCTTTGTCGGCGGAATCCAGGCGTTTATCTTCACAATGTTAACAATGGTTTATCTCTCCCATAAAGTGAGCCATGACCATTAATATATACCTGTTCATTCAATGAACAAAACTATATAAATCTTTTTTCATACATTAAAGGAGGAAATTTTAGATGGGTCTTTTAGCAGCAGCAATCGCAATTGGTTTAGCAGCACTTGGTGCCGGTATCGGTAACGGTTTGATCGTTTCACGCACAGTAGAAGGAATCGCTCGTCAGCCAGAGGCTCGCGGCATGCTTCAAACTACTATGTTCATCGGGGTTGCGTTGGTTGAGGCGATTCCGATCATCGCGGTTGTTATCGCGTTCATGGTTATTGGACAGTAATCGACCAACAATAAGCAATTGAGCTGACAATGGCGAAGATCATTCCGCGCGAACCTTCGCCATTCATTTATGTACCTGGAAAACAAAAAAACGGCCCGAGCCTATGTTCCTGGAACAAGAGCCCGGTGGCCATTCTTGATGAAAGTTATTGTCCGATAATTTCGGGCCAATTGAAATACCTTCTTCATATCAAAGAATACCTAGCTCCAGCGCCTGGCACCCCGGGTCATGAGCCAGCCGAAGCATATTCCCATGAGTAAGTTGCTCCCACGGCTCACGCCGCGCAGTAAGGCAGCAAGGGAGTTTACTCGTGGCGGACGCCCGGCTGGGAAACTGCCTCATCGCAGCTGATCTTATGCCTATCGGGGCTGGCCAGGGCGCTTGCGCTTTAAATCACGGAACAACTCTTGAAGGGAGTGAATCGAGGGTGTTAACAATGAATTTTTTCGTATTGGGAGCTGCTGCTGAACATAGCGGCTTGAACGGTGGAGACATCATATTCCAGCTTGTGATGTTCCTTGTTTTGTTAGCATTGCTTAAGAAGTTCGCCTGGGGTCCATTGATGGGCATCATGCAACAACGTGAACAGCATATTGCTGGCGAAATCGAAGCGGCTGAAAAGAGCCGTGCCGAAGCGCATAAGCTTTTGGAAGAACAGCGTGAAATGCTAAAGCAGGCGCGCGCTGAAGCGCATGGATTGATTGAAAATGCAAAGAAACAGGGCGATGTCCAGCGTGAGGAAATCATCGCGCTCGCACGCACTGAATCTGAAAGGATCAAAGAATCAGCGAAAGCTGAAATCGAGCAGCAGAAGGAGCAGGCTGTTGCGGCAATCCGCGAACAAGTGGCTTCATTGTCTGTCCTGATTGCTTCTAAAGTAATCGAAAAGGAAATTTCTGCAGCTGATCAGGAAAAGCTGATCAATGAATACATCCAGGAGGCGGGGAATGCCCGATGAGTAATTCGACGGTAGCAAAGCGCTATGCCCTGGCCCTTTTCCAGATTGCTTCTGAAAAGCAGGTTCTTGCTCAAGTTGAGGGGGAACTTCGCACGGTAAAGGAAGTTGTCTCCAATAATCCAGACCTTACCGCTTTCCTGAAGTCTCCTAAACTTCCGAACGAGAAGAAAAAAGAGGTTTTGAAGCAGGCATTTGCGTCAGCAAGTACTTATGTCCTTAATACGTTGATGATTTTGGTTGACCGCCACCGCGAAGACCAGATTTCCGAAGTGGCAGACCAGTTCATTGCCCTTGCAAATGAAGCAAGAGGCATTGCAGAAGCGAAAGTATACAGTGTCCAGCCTTTATCGGCTGAGCAGGCTGAAGCGATTTCAGCTGCATTCGCGCCGCAGGTCGGCAAACAGACACTTCAAATCGAAAACATTGTGGACTCCAATTTGCTTGGAGGCGTTAAGCTCCGCATTGGAAACCGCATTTTTGACGGCAGCTTGCGCGGCAAGCTCGATCGTTTAGAACGAAAATTGTTAGGCTAAGATTCGTAGATAGGGGTGAAACTCATGAGCATCAATGCTGAAGAAATCAGTGCGCTGATAAAATCGCAAATAGAAAATTATCAGTCGGAAATTCAAGTGAGTGATGTGGGTACAGTTATCTCGGTTGGTGACGGTATCGCCCGTGCTCATGGCCTCGACAATGTCATGGCTGGAGAACTTGTTGAATTTTCAAACGGCGTCATGGGTATGGCGCAAAACCTTGAAGAAAATAACGTCGGTATCATTATCCTTGGACCATTCACGGACATCCGCGAAGGGGACGAGATCCGCCGTACGGGCCGCATCATGGAGGTTCCTGTTGGGGACCAATTGATTGGCCGCGTAGTGAACCCTCTTGGACAGCCAGTTGATGGCATGGGTCCAATCAACACAACAAAAACTCGTCCGATCGAATACCCTGCACCGGGTGTCATGGACCGTAAATCCGTTCATGAGCCGCTGCAGACTGGGATCAAGGCAATCGACGCCCTCGTTCCAATCGGACGCGGACAGCGTGAATTGATCATCGGTGACCGCCAGACTGGTAAGACATCTGTCGCCATCGATACAATCCTGAACCAAAAAGGCCAGGACATGATCTGTATCTACGTTGCAATCGGACAGAAGGAATCAACTGTACGTAACGCAGTTGAAACTCTCCGCAAGCACGGCGCGCTGGAATATTCCATCGTTGTTACAGCATCCGCTTCACAGCCTGCTCCGCTGTTATACCTTGCTCCATACGCAGGTGTATCGATGGCGGAAGAATTCATGTACGAAGGCAAGCACGTCCTTGTCGTATATGATGACCTTTCCAAGCAAGCTGCTGCATATCGTGAGCTTTCCTTGCTGCTTCGCCGTCCTCCAGGCCGTGAAGCATATCCAGGGGATGTCTTCTACTTGCACTCACGGTTATTGGAGCGCGCTGCTAAATTGAGCGACGCCAAAGGCGCTGGCTCGATCACAGCACTTCCGTTCATTGAAACACAGGCAGGCGACGTATCTGCTTACATTCCAACGAACGTTATTTCCATCACAGACGGACAGATCTTCTTGCAGTCCGACCTGTTCTTCTCAGGCGTACGCCCGGCGATCAACGCAGGTCTTTCTGTATCCCGCGTAGGCGGATCCGCTCAGATCAAAGCGATGAAGAAGGTATCCGGTACACTTCGTCTTGACCTTGCATCATACCGTGAACTTGAAGCATTCGCACAGTTCGGTTCCGACCTAGACAAAGCAACCCAGGCGAAATTGAACCGCGGTGCCCGTACGGTTGAAGTGCTGAAGCAGGATTTGAACAAGCCGCTTCCTGTTGAAAAACAAGTAGCGATCCTATATGCACTTACACGCGGCTTCCTTGACGATATTCCATTGCAGGATATCCGCCGCTTCGAAGCCGAGTTCCATACATGGTTAGACCACAACCGCAAAGATGTGTTAGACCATATCCGCACAACGAAGGAACTTCCTTCAGATGATGATATGGCTGCTGCGATCAACGACTTCAAAAAGACTTTCGCAGTTTCCGAGTAATTAGCATAGCGGCTGTGTCCCTTAGACGCAGCCCGGTCTGGAAAATTCAGCTGTGCCGCCCTTTTGCCAGGGCCGCCCGGCTTGAATTTGAACGATTACTTGAACAATCTTTGAAAAAAGGGTGGTGAGAACCGAAATGGCATCTTTACGTGATATAAAATCCCGGATTACTTCTACCAAAAAGACGAGCCAGATTACCAAAGCAATGGAAATGGTATCCGCCGCGAAATGGAACCGCGGGGTCATGAACGCGAAAGCATTCGTGCCTTACATGGAAAAAATCCAGGAAGTGACTGCGTCCATCGCCATGGGCAGCAAGGATGTGAACCATCCAATGCTGACGTCACGTCCGGTGAAGAAAACGGGATATCTAGTGATAACATCTGATCGCGGACTTGCAGGGGCATACAATAGTAACGTCCTCCGCCAGGTTTACCAGACGATCCAGAATCGCCATAAATCAAATGAAGAGTTTGCCATCATCGCGATCGGAAGGGTCGGCCGTGACTTTTTCCAAAAACGCGGCATGAACGTTGTCCTCGATATCGTTGGCATTGCGGACCAGCCGTCCTTCGTCGAGATCCAGGATATCGCCAGCAATACAGTTGGCATGTTCTCAGATGGAACATTTGATGAATTATATGTTTACTACAGCCATTATATCAGCGCGATTTCACAGGAAGTGAAGGAGAAGAAGCTGTTGCCGTTAACGAACATTGCTGCTTCCACGAAGCTGACCGCCTATGAATTCGAACCAAACGCTGAAGAAATCCTCGAAGTTCTCTTGCCGCAGTACGCAGAAAGCTTGATTTACGGAGCGCTGCTCGACAGCAAAGCAAGTGAACACGCTGCTCGTATGACAGCCATGAGAAATGCGACGGATAACGCGAAAGAGCTGATCAATTCACTAAGCTTAAGCTACAACCGCGCGCGCCAGGCTGCCATTACCCAGGAAATCACCGAGATTGTCGGCGGAGCCGCAGCCCTCGAATAGGTCCATTCCCTTGGGGAAAGACTGAACGGATTATTTTTTATGACAATTGGGGATGTGGCATGTGTGCCGCATCCCATCATGATGTATATATTTGAACAAGTACGATAGGAGGGAACATGATGAACAAAGGACGCGTTCTCCAGGTTATGGGTCCGGTTGTTGACGTGCAGTTCGAAAGCGGCAACCTTCCAGAGATCTATAACGCTTTGAAAATCAATAATGCAGCGCGCAACGAATCAGAAGTTGACATCAACTTAACCCTTGAAGTAGCCCTTCATTTAGGTGATGACACTGTACGTACAATCGCGATGTCTTCTACAGACGGTTTGACACGCGGAGTGGAAGTGGTTGACACGGGTGCCCCAATCTCCGTTCCAGTCGGTGATGTGACACTTGGCCGTGTATTCAACGTATTGGGTGAGCATATCGACCTTGACGCTCCGGTCCCTGCTGATGCACGCCGCGACTCAATCCACAGGGAAGCTCCAACTTTTGAACAGCTTTCCACTGAGGTTGAAATCCTTGAAACAGGAATCAAGGTCGTTGACCTGCTGGCTCCATACATCAAGGGCGGTAAGATTGGATTGTTCGGTGGTGCCGGTGTCGGCAAGACCGTATTGATCCAGGAATTGATCAACAACATCGCTCAAGAACACAGTGGTATTTCCGTATTCGCTGGTGTTGGTGAGCGTACACGTGAAGGAAACGACCTTTATCATGAAATGACCGATTCAGGCGTTATCAAGCAAACAGCGATGGTATTCGGCCAGATGAACGAACCGCCAGGAGCTCGTATGCGTGTTGCCCTGACTGGTTTGACAATGGCTGAATATTTCCGTGATGAACAAGGGCAGGACGTTCTTTTCTTCATGGACAACATTTTCCGTTTCACACAGGCAGGTTCCGAGGTTTCCGCGCTATTGGGCCGCATGCCTTCTGCGGTTGGTTACCAGCCTACGCTAGCTACCGAGATGGGTAAATTGCAAGAGCGTATCACTTCAACTAACGTCGGTTCCGTAACATCGATCCAGGCGATCTATGTACCAGCCGATGACTATACTGACCCAGCTCCAGCGACAACTTTCGCTCACTTGGATGCAACAACAAACCTTGAGCGTAAGCTTTCTGAAATGGGTATCTATCCTGCGGTGGATCCGCTTGCTTCGACTTCACGTGCCCTGACACCTGAAATCGTTGGCGAAGAGCACTATTCAGTCGCTCGCCGCGTACAGCAGACACTGCAGCGCTACCGTGAACTTCAGGATATCATTGCGATCCTTGGTATGGACGAACTTTCCGACGATGATAAGCTTGTGGTACACCGCGCTCGCCGCGTCCAGTTCTTCTTATCGCAAAACTTCCACGTAGCCGAGCAGTTCACAGGGCAGCCAGGCTCATACGTGCCAGTTAAAGAAACTGTTAAAGGATTCGCTGAAATCCTTGACGGGAAATATGACCATCTTCCAGAAGATGCATTCCGCCTAGTCGGCCGGATCGAAGAGGTAATCGAGAATGCAAAACGTATGGGCGTAGAGGTCTAATTACGGACCAGGAGGGTAAAAAATGAAGACGATTAAAGTCAGTGTTGTTACTCCCGATGGGCCGGTGTATGAGTCAGATGTCGAAATGGTAAGCACAAAAGCTCAGACAGGCGAGCTTGGAATCTTGCCAGGACACATTCCAATGGTTGCACCGCTACAAATAGGTGCTGTCCGCTTGAAAAATGGCAACAATACGGAATTCGTAGCGGTCAGCGGCGGCTTCCTGGAAGTCCGTCCCGAGCAGGTAACCATCCTGGCTCAATCCGCTGAAAAATCATCCGAAATCGATGTGGAACGCGCGATGAGAGCGAAAGAACGCGCTGAACAGCGTCTGCGTGAAAGACAGCAGGAAAACATTGATTTCAAACGCGCAGAACTAGCACTCCAGCGTGCCATCAATCGTATTTCGGTTGCCCAGCGCAGAATATAATGAGAAGACCAGCATCCTCCGAAAAGCGGAGGATGCTTTTTTATGTCAGGTTCAGTTATTGCATTTATTAGGAAGAAATAGTTTAAGATTGGCCATTCGCCGAATTGATTGGGAATAGCGCTCAATTAATCGCGGTGAGCGCTCAATAAAGAGGGAAACGCGCCGAATTTACCGCGATGAGCACTGAATTAATCCTGAATTAACTGCAAGTAGCCCGAAACCAAGATGGAGAAAGTTAGAATAACTGCGGTGAGTGCTATATAGAAGGCTGTGTAAAAGCTGAATGTTGTTTTTAAAGAGTTGATTGGAACGGAAGGGACTGACTCCAGCGGGATACAGCGGCAAGGTGGAGCCCCCGCAGGCGCAAAGGGCCGGGGAGATAGGGAAGCTGAAGCGCTTTGGTCAGCCCCGACAAGCGCTGGCCGACTAAGACCGCCGCGTCCTGCGGCAACGTCGGCACTAGGACGTCCTGTCCGCCGAAGGGCCTGACAGTGAAGTCGCTCTTTGACTTCATTGGCGGAGCGAAGCGACTCCGCCAGGGAGCCCTTTTTCATCAATGGTCGATAGCTATGGCTTCATTGGCAGGATCGAAGCGACTCGAGGGGCTAAGCGCTTAAGCTGGACCAGCTCCACTGACGCCCAGCGGAAAGCATGTCCCTGGAGTGGAAATTAACACCAAGGTTTAATAGAGCCAAATAAAAAGGGAAAGTACTGAATCAACCGCATAGAGTAATAATTAAAGAAGGGAAAGCCCTGAATAAAATTGCGCAGGCCCTTAATCCATGAAGAGAAGCAATATATAATGAAGAAATATGCTGAAAAACAAAAAAAGTGGAATCATATCTAACCCCCTAATGAAAGTACTTACATAAGCATCCTTATGATGACAGAACCCCTTTTCGGCCAAAGAGAAATCCTGACCAACCTAAATTGATAGCCAATTGCACACTGATTCCGGATTCATGAAACGTACCGGTGCGAGCCCATCCAATTTCGAGGATTCAAGCAAAATGGAATAGATTCCGAATTGTTGATAAACGTCACTGACATGCATACTGAATTCCGTTTTAATATAGGATGTAACCGATTTTTGACATAATTAAAAAGAATGAGAATAAAAACTTAAATGGTTAGTAAACATGCAGGGGGCGAGTCTTTTTCCACCCCCTGCTGCCTGGTTCTTCCTATTATATTTTCGGATATAATTTGCGGACGGATGGCCTTTCTGAAAGGATGGCAAATCACTGCCAGATTGTACAAAGCTTTATCGACACACATTTGTAACAATGGTATAATTGTTATCGGTTACAAGATTAAAAAGTATGAAAATTTTACAACATTGGAGGGATGGGCATGGAGCAGCTGAATTTATATCAAAATAACTATTTGATCGTTTTTGTGTTCCTATGTCTCGGGGTATTGCTGCCAATCGTGGCTTTGTTCGCAGCGAAGCTTCTTCGGCCGAAATACAAGGCGGACGAGCGCAAATACACCACCTATGAGAGCGGAATGGAGCCATTCAGTGACGCACGGGTTCAATTCAACGTCCGTTATTACGTTTTCGCCCTTATGTTCGTTATTTTTGATGTTGAAACAGTGTTTTTGTATCCATGGGCAGTTGCCTATGACAATTTGGGAATCTTCGCGCTGATTGAAATGTTTATCTTTGTCGTGATGCTTCTCATCGGACTCATCTACGCATGGAAAAAGAAGGTGCTAAAATGGACTTGAAATTGGAAGATATCACACCTGAGGAAATGGCAGAACTCCAAAGGAATGTTTTTGTCACAACCCTTGAACAGGTGAAAGGATGGGCCCGCAGCAACTCTCTGTGGCCAATGACATTCGGTCTTGCCTGCTGTGCGATTGAAATGATGGCGTCCAGCTCCGCGCACTATGACCTCGACCGTTTCGGGACATTCTACCGGAACTCGCCGCGTCAATCCGATGTCATGATCGTTTCAGGAACTGTGACGAAAAAAATGGCGCCAACGGTCCGCAGACTTTATGACCAGCTTGCAGAGCCGAAATGGGTGATCGCTATGGGCTCGTGTGCGACAGCGGGAGGCCCATACATCAATTCTTATTCAGTGGTTAAGGGAGTCGACCAGATTGTGCCTGTCGATGTATACATTCCTGGATGCCCGCCTAATCCAGCAGCACTAATTTACGGGATTAATAAATTAAAAGAGAAGATCCGTTATGAGGCGAAAACCGGGAAGAAGGTGATCTAACCGATGAGCGGGGAAAAGGATTTAGAGCAAATAAAGAGAGAAGCAGCGGAAAAGGCTAAGGAGCTGGCAAAACAGCGCCTTGCTGCAAAGCAAACGGGAGAAGGAACAGACCAGAAACCGAACCGGGAAACATCCGCTGAAACGCAAGTGAAAGCGGAATCTGCAGGAGGCGAAGACGCCGACCTCGCGAAAAAGAAGGCAGCTGCAGCCGCAAAGGCGAAAGCGGCGGCACTGGCAAAGATGAAAGCGTCAGGCCAGGCAGAGGAAACGGCTGAAACGCCAGCAGGTGAAGAAGACGCCGACCTTGCGAAAAAGAAGGCAGCCGCAAAGGCGAAAGCGGCGGCACTGGCAAAGATGAAAGCATCAGGCCAGGCAGAGGAAACGGCCGAAGCGCCAGCAGGTGAAGAAGACGCCGACCTTGCGAAAAAGAAGGCAGCTGCAGTAGCAAAGGCAAAAGCAGCCGCAGCCGCGAAATTGAAAGCGAAAGGCCAGGAAGGTTCCGAAGCATCAGCAGGTGATGATGACCTCGCGAAGAAGAAATCAGCCGCAGTAGCAAAAGCGAAGGCGGCAGCAGCTGCGAAAGCGAAAGCAGCGGCCCAGGGCGGCGCTTCAGCGGATGATGAAAAAGCAAAAGCGATTGCAGCCGCAAAAGCAAAAGCCGCGGCAGCCGCGAAGGCAAAAGCAGCCGCCGGTGGAAAAGCCGCAGCTGCAGAACCCGCGGAGGAGAAGAAACCATCACCGAACCAGCCTTATCTCGATAAATATGTGAAAGTCATTACAGATAACCTTGGCGATGTCCTTGAGGATGCCTATATCAATCCTTTATCGAAGGACGTACCTACATTAGTAGCAAAGAAGGAATCATACCACCGCATTGCGGCATTCCTGAAATACAATGAACTTCTCGGATTTGATTATCTTTCAGAGCTTCACGGCACAGATTTCCAGACACATATGGAAGTTTATGTGCATTTGTACTCATACAAGAACAGACAATCCGTTGCCTTGAAGGTCAAGCTTGACCGCGACAATCCTGTCATCGAATCGGTACAGCCGCTTTGGGCAGGTGCGGATTGGCCTGAATGCGAGACATACGACCTGCTCGGGATCAAATTCGAAGGCCATCCTGACCTCCATCGCATCATGCTAGGTGAAGACTGGGTCGGCCATCCGCTGAGAAAAGATTATGAACCGTATGATGTGGAGGTGTAGCCCGTGATACGCACAGAAGAAATGCTCTTGAACGTTGGTCCGCAGCACCCTAGTACGCACGGTGTATTCCGCCTCGTCCTGAAAATCGATGGGGAAGTCATCGTTGAAGCAAAACCTGTAATCGGTTATTTGCATCGCGGGACTGAAAAAATCGCCGAAAATCTTCAATATACCCAGATCATCCCTTATACAGACCGGTTGGATTATGTATCAGCGATGACCAATAACTATGTCATCGTCCATGCTGTGGAAACGATGATGGGAATCGAAATTCCGGAACGCGCAGAATACCTAAGGGTGCTGGCGATGGAACTGAACAGGGTTGCGAGCCACCTGCTGTGGTGGGGAACATTCATCCTGGATTTCGGCGCCACCAGCCCATTGCTTTACGCATTCCGCGACCGCGAAATGATCCTGAACCTGCTGAATGAACTGTCCGGTGCCCGCCTGACGTTCAACTATATGCGCGTTGGCGGCGTCAAATGGGATGCCCCTGAAGGCTGGCTTGAAAAGGTTTCTGACTTTGTCACTTACTTAAGGGGACAAATCAAGGGCTACCACCAGCTTGTATCCGGAAATGAAATATTCCTTAACAGGACAAAAGGCATCGGCAAATACACGAAGGAAGATGCCATCAATTATTCATTAAGCGGCCCAAACCTTCGCAGCACTGGCGTTAAGTGGGATCTGCGCAAGGATGAGCCATATTCGATCTATGACCGCTTTGACTTCGATATCGTCACCCGGGAAGAGGGCGACGTGCTGGCCCGCTATTATTGCAGGCTCGGGGAAATCGAAGAATCGCTGAAAATCATTGAACAGGCTGTGGAACAATTCCCGAAAGAGGGAGAAATCATGGCCAAGGTTCCGAAAATAATCAAGGCCCCAAAAGGAGAAGCATTTGTCCGGATCGAAGGGTCCAGAGGCGAAATTGGCTGTTACATATCAAGCGATGGAAAAAAAGAACCTTATCGCCTCAAGTTCCGGAGACCGTCCTTCTACAACCTGCAAATCCTTCCTAAGCTTCTGGAAGGCCAGAACATCTCGAACCTGATCGCGATTTTAGGAGCGGTGGATATCGTTCTTGGGGAGGTAGACGGATAATGGTTGATAAACTACTTGGTTCAAGCCCTGGAATAGTCAACTTCGGGATTTTCTTTGGCCTTGCGGTCCTCCTGCTGTTTGTGATCCTTGGTTTTGTCACAATGGCCATCCTTGCCGAACGTAAGGTGCTTGGTTTCATGCAGGGCCGTTATGGGCCAAACTATGTCGGCGGGAAATGGGGGCTGCTTCAATCCGTTGCCGACGTCCTGAAGCTTTTGGTGAAAGAAGACTTGATCCCGAAAGCGGCTGACAGGCCGTTATTCATTATCGCTCCTGTCATCGCGTTTGCCCCATCCTTCACGGTCATGGCAACGATCCCGCTGACAGACCGGCTGCAATTTGCTGACCTGAATATCGGCATCCTGTATTATGTTGCGATTTCCGGCCTGACAATCATCGGGATGCTGATGGCAGGATGGGCATCAAACAATAAATATTCATTGCTAGGCGGCATGCGTGCCGCAGCACAGATGATTTCCTATGAAATACCGCTTGTCATGAGTGTGCTTGGCGTCATCTTGCTTTCTGGCAGCCTTAACTTGAATCAAATTGTCGAAACGCAGAGCAATCATGGCTGGTTCATCCTATGGCAGCCGATTGCGTTCATTGTCTTTTTCATTGCGGCAACAGCTGAGCTGAACAGGGTGCCATTCGACCTTGCAGAAGCCGAGAACGAACTTGTCGCTGGCTTCCATACAGAGTATTCCGGCTTCCGCTGGGCGATGTTCATGCTTGCCGAATATGTCTATATGTTCGCGATGGCTGCTTTGATTACCCTTATCTTCCTTGGGGGCTGGCTTCCGCTGCCATTCCTGGAATTCATCCCGGGAGCTGTCTGGTTCTCGCTGAAATTCAGCCTGGTCGTGTTCATCCTCATCTGGTTCCGGGCGACATTCCCGAGGATCCGTGCTGACCAGCTGATGGAGTTTGCCTGGAAGGTACTGCTGCCAATCGCGCTTGCGAACATTTTCCTGACTGCGCTGATCAAGGAATTTTTGAATGTCTTCTAAAATAGCAAAGGAATCCGCAGCGCTGTGAGACGCGCTCGAGATTCCCGCGATAAAAGGGGTGAAAAACGTGCTTGGATGGACAAAAGGATTAGCTTATACCCTTAAACAAATGAGCCGCGAAAAGCTCACATATGATTATCCGAACGAATCGATCCCGCTTCCTGACCGATTCCGGGGAATCCAGAAGTTCTATCCGGAAAAATGCATCGTCTGCAATCAGTGCGCGAACATTTGCCCGACAAACTGCATTAATTTGACAGGCAAAAAGCATCCGGATCCAACTAAGAAAGGCAAAATCATTGATACGTATGATATCAATTTCGAACTTTGTATCCTCTGTGACCTTTGCACAGAAGTTTGCCCGACTGAAGCGATTATCATGACGAACAACTTCGAGCTTGCTGAGTACAGTCGGGATGAACTGTTCAAGAACCTGGAATGGCTTGATGAAAATGACGAGAATATACGGAAGGTGAATAAAGCATGACGTTAACAGGTGAATTTCTTGCGTTTATGTCACTTGCTTTAGTGGCGGTAATCGGCGGCGTGCTTTTATTGAACCTGAACAAGGTCATCCACATGGTCGTTGCACTCGTCTTTACATTCGTCAGTATCGCAGGTATCTATGTATTGCTGGCCGCTGAATTCGTGGCTGTTGTCCAAGTATTGATTTATTCCGGCGCAATCACGATCATCATGCTGTTCGGAATCATGCTTACCAGGCACAGCGAAGAATCAGAGTCGGAATCGAAAACAGGAACCTGGCGCAGGCTTCTGCTGTTCCTCGGTGTATTGGGCTTTGGCGCTTCCGTGTATTTGGGCATTTATGACCTTGATTTCGAGGCTGTGCCGAATGCGCTGCATGAAAACAATACAGGACAGATTGGTGTAGCTCTATACTCGCACTATATCATTCCATTCGAGCTGATTTCCGTTGTCCTGCTAGTTTCCCTGATTGGCGCCATCGTGCTTGCGCGCAAGGATGAAGAGAAGGAGGGGGACAAGGAATGAGCTCAGTTCCAGTTTCGGCCTATCTTGCCCTGGCTCTGATCCTATTTTGCATAGGGCTTTATGGTGCCTTGACAAAGAAAAATACCATCATCGTCCTGATTTCGATTGAGTTGATGCTGAATGCCGTCAATATCAATCTGGTGACCTTCAGCAAATATGGAATGAACCCATCGATCACTGGCCAGGTGTTTGCGATCTTTACCATCGCGATTGCCGCGGCAGAAGCCGCAATCGGGCTTGCTATCCTGTTCGCCCTTTACCGCAATCGCAAGACGGTCAATATCGAGGAAATCAACCAATTGAAAAATTAACTTACCGATCCAGCAGCATATACTGTTGGAAAAGTATAGAGAAATCTTGTAGCTGGACTGCCCCGCACCATGCGGGCCTCAATCTGACGCGTGTATAAAGGAAGATCATACGCGTTCAAAAAAGGGGATTGTGATATTAATGGAGAATGCTTGGCTCATTCCGCTGTTCCCGCTTGTATCCTTCCTATTCCTTCTTCTGTTCGGGAAAAGGCTGAAAGAAGCAAGTGCACTTGTCGGCATCCTGCTGACACTTGCCTCGCTTGTATACTCCATCCTTGTGCTGTTCGAGCGCTTGACGGAGGCTACCTATAAAGCTGAAACCGTATGGCTGGAAATAGGGGATTTACAACTGACTGCGGGCTTTGAAGTAAACCAATTAAACGCATTGATGCTGGTAATCGTATCCCTTGTCAGCTTCCTTGTACATACCTATTCAAAAGGATATATGCACGGTGACGAACGGTTCCCGGTTTTCTATGCTTATCTAGGACTCTTTACATTTGCGATGCTCGGACTTGTCATCTCGCCGAACCTTTTGCAGACTTATATTTTCTGGGAATTGGTCGGTGTCGGCTCTTTCTTGCTGATCGGTTTCTATTTTTACAAAGAAAGTGCCAAAAAGGCTGCCAAAAAAGCTTTCATTATGACCAGGATCGGGGATGTCGGACTGCTGATCGGCATGATCTTATTATTCTGGCAAACAGGCAGCTTCGAATACGATGAAATTTTTGCAGCTGTAGAAGAGGGAGCTGTTTCAGGCACGATGATCACGTTGACTGCCATCCTGATTTTCATCGGGGCAGTCGGCAAGTCGGGTCAATTCCCGCTCCATACATGGCTTCCTGACGCAATGGAAGGCCCAACGCCTGTATCCGCGTTAATCCACGCGGCAACGATGGTTGCGGCCGGTGTATACCTCGTCGCATCCCTGTTCCCGCTTTTCAATGCAAGCGAAACAGCGATGCTGACAGTAGCCATCATCGGCGCCTTCACCGCAATCTTTGCAGCGTCGATTGGCCTTGTCCAGACTGACATCAAGCGTGTCCTGGCATATTCGACGGTCAGTCAGCTTGGCTATATGATGCTGGCACTTGGATCTGCCGGTTATGTTGCCGGAGTATTCCATTTGATGACACATGCTTTCTTCAAAGCCCTGCTGTTCCTTGCTGCAGGTAGCGTCATCCATGCGGTACATACTCAGGATATCGAAAAGATGGGCGGGCTCTGGAAAAAGCTTACGTTCACTGGTCCGCTGTTCCTGATCGGGACATTGGCGATCAGCGGCGTACCATTGTTTTCCGGGTTTTTCAGTAAAGATGAAATCTTGATTGCTGCCTGGGCAAATGGGAACATTGCCTTGTTCTGGCTGGCTGTCATCGCGGCGTTCTTCACTGCTTTCTATATGTTCCGATTGTTCTTCATGGTGTTCACTGGCGAAGCGCGCAGCGACATGAAGAATGTCCATGAATCACCTTCCGTGATGACGCTGCCGATGGCCGTGCTGGCTATCCTGGCAGTAGTAGCGGGCTATGTGAATACACCTTGGTTCGGAACGTATCTTGGCGATTGGCTGACAAAAGGCAACGAGGCACTTGGCCATGGGCACATCGAAGGCCCTGCCTGGATCATGATTGTGGCCACAGCCGTTTCCTTGCTGGGCATCCTGCTTGCGTGGATGATGTATGGCAAGAAATCATTGTCACGTGACTGGCTTAGCAGCAGGCTGCCAATCACTTACAGCGTCGTTAAGAACAAATACTATATTGACGAAATCTATAACCAGACTTTTGTATACGGAGCAAAAGCTGTCAGCTTCTTCCTTCGCTTCATCGAGGTTTTCCTTGTCGAAGGCCTGCTCAAGCTGACAACCGCCTCCGTCCAGGCTCTTGGTAAAACGGGCGCGAAAATCCAAAGCGGCCAGGTACAGACATATGGCATGATCGCCTTTGTCGGCTTGGCAGTCCTAATGGTCATCTTTGCGTTAACAGGGGGGTATCTATAATGGATTTCAATTACTTTCTTACCTTGATGGTATTCTCCCCTTTACTAGGCATCCTGCTTCTCGCCTTCATGCCAAAGGCCAATGAATCAGGAATAAAATGGCTTGGGTTTTTAGCGACGCTGCCGTCGCTGGCGCTGGCGTTGCTTGCTTATTTTTCATACCTTGGCGGCAAAGACCTGGCCGGATTTTCGGAGAAATTCCGCTGGATCCAATTTGGCGGACCTGGAGCCGAACAGGCAAACCTGTTCACAATCGACTATGAGCTTGGCCTTGATGGCTTCGCGCTCGTCATGGTCCTGTTGACAGCTGTGATCGCGGCACTAGCGGCACTAGCATCATTCCATATTAAAAGGGAATGGAAGGGCTACTACATGCTATTCCTGCTCCTTGAAATCGGGATGCTGGGCGTATTCACAGCACAGAATCTGATTTTGTTCTTCCTGTTCTTTGAAATCACCCTGATTCCGATGTTCTTCCTGATCGGAAAATGGGGCTATTATGAAAAAGAAAAAGCGGCTTACAGCTTTTTGATCTATAACGGCCTTGGGTCGGCGGTATTGTTGATTGTTATCATGGTGCTCTTTTCACGCACCGGGACTTCCAACATCGAAGCGCTCAAATTCATGATCAACACGGATAACGCGCCGACGTTTGCGCCAATATCCGAATCGCTGAAATTCGGATTGCTGATCGCACTGCTCATCGCTTTCGGCGTGAAGCTGCCAATTTTCCCGCTGCACAGCTGGATGCTGCGTGTTCACGTCGAGGCACCGCCATCCATCGTCATGATCCACTCAGGGATCTTGTTGAAAATCGGTGCCTTCGGTTTGATTCGCTTCGGGATGGGCATCTTTCCGCAACAATTTGAAGACATTGCTGTCCTGCTCGCTGTCCTTGGAGTCATCAATCTTCTGTATGGGGCATTCCTTGCATTTATCCAGACTGATTTCAAAATGGTCCTTGCCTATTCTTCCATTTCCCATATGGGAATCGTGTTAATCGGCCTTGGGGCGATCAATGAAGCAGGGATCCAGGGAGCCATTTTCCAGGTGGTCTCCCACGGCTTGATATCAGCGTTATTGTTCTTCCTGGTAGGTGTGCTTTACGAGCGCACCCATACTACTACTCTTGCAAATCTTGGCGGAATGGCTAAGGGAATGCCAATCGCGGCAGGCTTCCTGCTTGCGGCTGCGATGGCATCACTAGGATTGCCAGGTATGTCCGGTTTCGTCAGCGAGTTCATGGCATTCCTTGGCCTGTTCAAGGAAATGCCAATCCTAGCTGCAGTTGGTGCACTAGGTATCATCATGACAGCTGTCTACCTGCTGCGGGCTGTCCTTGCCATCACTTTTGGCAAAGCAGAACGTGAATTTGTCGGAATTTCCGATATCCGTTCCTTCGAATGGGCTCCGGTATTGATCCTAGTTGGACTGATTGTCCTGATCGGGGTATATCCGGCTGTTCTCAGTGAGCCGCTTCAGGCAACGTTAGAGACTATCCTGATGGGAATAGGGGGGTGATGAAGGATGGATCTAGATACACTTCTTTCATTTGATTGGGGTGCGATGACTCCGGAATTCATCATCCTCGGAGTCGCGACTGCCCTGTCATTGCTGGATTTATTCATGCCAAAGCATATAGATAGGAAAGTGCTTGGCTGGCTTGGCTTTGCCGGAATCCTAGCGGCGCTTGTTTCCTTGGTGACGCTGATGGATAAGGAAGCAACATCGATTTTATTCGATACGTTCATGCTGGATTCATTCGCAATCGCCTTTAAGCTGATCCTGCTTGTCGGCGCAGCGCTTGTGATGCTGCTCGCAATCGATTTCCATCATAATGATGGACTTGAACTATATAAAGGAGAATTTTTCTATCTGTTCCTTGCGGCCTTGCTAGGAACGATGATCATGGCGTCAAGCGGTGATTTGATCACCTTGTTCGTCGGCCTTGAACTGCTGTCTATTTCTTCTTATATACTGGCAGGCATGCGCAAACGGAACATTCAGTCGAACGAGTCCGCAATGAAGTATGTGATCAATGGCGGCATTTCGACAGCAGTCACAATGTTCGGAATGAGCTATGTATTCGGACTGGCTGGAACTACGAATCTGATGGAAATCGCCCAGGTCTTCCAGGGGATCGATAATCCACAGCATATTTATATTCTTGGACTTGCTTTCTTCATGATTTTTGTCGGCTTGAGCTTCAAGCTCGCTACTGCTCCATTCCATATGTGGGCACCAGATGTTTACCAGGGGGCACCAACCCCGGTAACGGCATTTTTGAGTGTCGTATCGAAAACAGCCGGTTTTGTCATCATGATCAGGATTGTGTTGTCAGTCTTCGGAAACGTGCCGGTAACAGTTGATGGCCAGAAGATTTCCATGCTGTTCGAACTGCAGGACTTTATCGCTTTCCTAGCTGGCGCAACGATGATCATCGGAAACGTGGTCGCATTGAGGCAGCGGAACATAAAACGCTTATTCGCTTACTCAAGCATTGCCCACGCCGGTTATATCCTTGTTGCTGTGACAGCCTTGTCACCGGTAATGCTAGATGCCATCTGGTTCTATCTGCTTGCTTATGTATTGATGAACCTTGGCGCTTTTGCGATCATCCAGCTGATTACGATGAAAACGGGCACTGAGGATATTAGTGAATTTGCCGGCCTATACCGCCGGGCGCCGCTGCTCGCAGTGGCAATGGGGATTTTCCTCCTGTCACTGGCGGGCATCCCGGGAACAGCCGGCTTCATTGGTAAGCTGAACATTTTCATGGGTGCCTTGATGGGGAATGAAGCACACTATGTACTCGTATCGATCATGATTGCGACGACGGTCATTTCCTATTTCTATTACTTCGGCATCATGACGCAGCTGTTCTTCCGTCCGGCAGCCGTTGATACAAAGATCAAAATGCCAGGCGGGATTGCCGCAGTCATCATCATTACTGCCGCTGCGACCATCCTGTTCGGTATCATGCCAAACCTGGCAATCGATGTGTTCATGGATCTAATGAAGTAAGAGTTTACTTTTTCAGGGAAGTTTTTCACGGATGAAAATCCGGTTTTGGGGGAAACCGGATTCAGATAGGGACGCCGGAACACCTCCGGCGAAGGGGTAATGGATACAAAAGCCGGCCTGCAGTCTGCAGGCCGGCTTCTTTCATTGTCAGGCCGAATTTCGAAACAGGCTCGTGGATCCGCAGCAGATGCCAGTTCGTTTAAAGGGAATCGGCTGCTATTTGGGATTCGGCAAAAGCATGATTAAAGAGCATGCTTCCGCCTACTTCTCATGGCTTTGAAACTTTCCTGGTTTTTGGCCGTCTAATAGGGGTAGAGGAAGCAGGTTTATGCTAAAATAGAGGTGGGAAAAGGAGGGCATCAAATGATTTCAGCAATGGGCCCATATGCACTGACCAGCATCATTTCGCATCTTGCGTTTATCGCATTGGCATGGTGGGCGCTCCAGTCACTTCAATTTGATAAGCTGCTGCGGGGGAATCATGTATTCCAGGCAAGGGTTTTATACATAATGACTTCGATTGCGCTAGGGGCAACAGTCAGCAACTTTTTCCTTGATTACCTTCAGTGGTCACTGCAGCTGCCCATGATTTTTCAATAAGCAAAAATTAGGTCTTCATACATGTTTTCAAAATGAAGATAATTGAGTAAAATGCTTTTTGTGTGCATTTATTTTGCAAATGCTTGTTTATTTTTTCACAAGGAGTGAACACCCGGATAAGTTGACCAGAAATAATGTCAAAATGTGACGAGAATTCCAAAGTATTTGTTTCACTCTCCTGGTAACAATGGTAATAAGGGGAGAGTGAAAAAAATGAAAAAGCTTTCGTTATTGATATCAATTTTAGGCCTCATTGGTTTTATTGCAATCCAAGCTGGGAATAAAACGACTGTAGCTGATGTGCAACAGGACCTTGAAACTCTGGCTTCAGTATTGCAGGACGAAAATATTTTAATCACTGGCTGGTCTTTATATGCAAAAAAATCATTGGTAAATATTAACGAAAGGGAAAATGCCGAGGATCTTATCAACGATCTAAAAGCCCAGTTCCCTGATTGGAAGTGGTCTCACAGCAATGGGAATATTACCGCTACTTCATCCACATCAGAGCTGCAGGAAAATATTAGAATTGCCACGACGGACACAAATGGCCGCTCTCTAACGTATCTCATGTATGAGGTCAGAGGTCAGTCCTGGAATAAAAATACAGCAGCTTTTTTGAAAGAAAATTTGCCAAGCAGAATTTTTGACATTTTTCGAGGAAATGTGGAAACTTTCTCTTGTATTGAAGGCGATCTCAGTGATAAGATAGATTCGGCTTTGTTTGTTTTCAAAGAGGAATTGTTAAAGGCTTTTAACGCGAAGGAAATTGAAGGATTGGAAGAAGATTCATTCATCTCCGTATCCGCATTTTCGCCTTTATTCAACAAATCATTAAGCAAAGAACATGAAATGAATATGCAGCTTGGATTACGGAAAACTGAACGATTGGGCGCAAAGACTACCCTGGTAGTTGGCACACCCATCATAACGATTGAATATTAATATAGAGAAATTGGACGCGGAGGGGAATACTCTTGGAAAAAATCATTGTCCGCGGCGGACGAAGGCTGAGCGGTTCTGTTAAGGTTGAAGGAGCTAAGAATGCCGTTTTGCCTGTTATTGCCGCATCATTATTAGCAAGTGATGGAAAAAGCGTAATTCGTGATGTGCCAACTCTCTCCGATGTATATACCATCAATGAAGTATTACGATCATTAAACGCCACAGTGGAGTTTGAAAATAATACAATAACAGTAGATGCATCCAGAGAGTTAAAAATTGAAGCCCCATTTGAATATGTACGTAAAATGCGAGCTTCTGTATTAGTAATGGGATCATTGCTTGCAAGGAATGGCCGTGCGCGCGTCGCATTGCCTGGCGGCTGCGCAATCGGTTCCCGTCCGATTGACCAGCACCTCAAAGGCTTTGAAGCAATGGGTGCGACAGTGAAGGTGGGCAACGGCTTCATTGAAGCCGAAGCTGAAAACGGCCTGCACGGCGCAAAAATTTATCTTGATTTCCCGAGTGTAGGCGCTACGGAAAATATCATGATGGCCGCAGTACTTGCTAAAGGTACAACGACCATTGAAAACGTCGCAAAAGAACCTGAAATAGTCGACCTTGCCAACTTCCTTAACAAAATGGGAGCGAAAGTAAGGGGTGCGGGTACAGGCACAATCCGGATCGATGGGGTCGAAATGCTGTTTGGTGCTGAACATAACATCATCCCCGACCGGATCGAAGCAGGAACCTTCATGGTTGCAGCTGCAATCACTGGCGGAGATGTACTTGTAAAAGGCGCAGTCCCTGAGCACCTGACTTCATTGGTCGCAAAAATGGAAGAAATGGGCGTCACTATCGTCGAGGAAGAAGAAGGACTGCGTGTCATTGGCCCTGAAAAGCTGAAAGCAGTCGATATCAAGACAATGCCGCACCCTGGATTCCCAACGGATATGCAATCCCAGATGATGGCACTGCTTTTGCGCGCGGAAGGCACAAGTATGATCACGGAAACGGTCTTCGAAAACCGCTTTATGCATGTCGAGGAATTCCGCCGCATGAACGCCAGCATCAAAATCGATGGACGTTCCGTCATCATGAACGGACCATCCGATCTTCAAGGAGCCGAAGTGGCAGCTACAGACTTGCGTGCTGCAGCTTCCTTGATCCTGACTGGCCTTGTCGCTGATGGAGTGACTCGCGTAACGGAATTGTATCATCTTGACCGCGGTTACGTGAATTTCCACCAGAAGCTGGGAGCACTCGGAGCAGACATTGAACGTGTCAATGAAGTGGAAGAAGTGCCATCAGCAGAGAAACTTGTTTCTGACCTAAATGCATGAATACCAAAACCGGAGAATTGTGCTATTAGTATGGTTCTGCGGTTTTTTGGTTGTTAGAGAAAAAATGTTCAAGCACATTATTTTCCGGGAAATGCGTGCATTTTCAAATACAAGTCATAAATGCCTGTCGGCCTCCATAAGATGGAATTGACCGTATCAATTTCATATTGGAGGCTTTTTCTATGTTAAAATTTAAACCTTTCATCGTACTAGGCGCCATTCTATTCACAGTCACTCTCCTGATCCCGACGATGCTGGTCCTCCCATTCATGGACGAGAAGGCAGGCGGAAAGCTGGGAGAAGACCTTCAGGGAGAAACAAAACCAGCAGCTGCCGCCCCATCCGCAGATTCCGCAGTGGAGGTTGCTGTATACCGGACAGCATTGTCCAAAACGGAGAAGCTTCCACTTAATGAGTATTTAATCGGTGTCGTGGCAGCTGAAATGCCAGCTGAATTCGAACTTGAAGCCCTGAAGGCGCAGGCCCTGTCAGCAAGGACCTATTATGTGAAACAAATGATGAGTCCAAACAAAGTTGGCGTTCCAGAAGGAGCGCAACTGAATGATACAGAAATCCACCAGGTATTCAAAAATAAAGAAGAGCTGAAAAAGCTCTGGGGCGTGGACTATAAATGGAAAATCAAAAAGGTCGCAGAAGCGGTAAAGGCGACCGATGGCCAGGTGTTGACCTATGACGGAGCCCCAATCGATGCCACATTTTTTTCAACAAGCAATGGATTCACGGAGAATTCAGAGGAATACTGGGACAATGCGTTTCCCTACCTTCGCAGTGTGGAAAGCCCCTGGGACCGGAAGTCTCCAAAATTCACTAACAAGATGGTTGTTCCGGTCAGTGAATTCGAGTCGAAGCTTGGAGTCAAGCTTTCAGGCTCTTCAGCTATCGGCAAGGTCGTCTCACGGACAGCCGGAAACCGGGTCGGCAAAATCGAGATCGGCGGCAAGGTCCTCAGCGGAAAAGAAGTCCGTGACAAACTTGGACTGCGCTCAAGCGATTTCTCCTGGGAAGCCAGAGGGAAGAACATCATCATCAGCACAAAAGGCTTCGGCCACGGCGTCGGCATGAGCCAATACGGCGCAAACGGCATGGCCACCGAAGGCAAAACCTACAAAGACATCGTCCAGCACTACTACAAAGGCGTCCAAATCAGCTCCGCCGAGAACATGCTGACCAAGGTCACTGCGAGGAAATAGGGGCGGGGAGCTTGAGCGCTGGCACGAAACGTTGGGCGAGCATGGGCACGGGAATACTTGAAAGCAGGAGTGCTGGAAGCAGAAACTGCCATAGATTTGTACTTATTAGTATCCAAACCCAAAACCTGAATTGTTGGCCAGGGCAAAAACCGCCCTGGCTTTTTAGCGCGTCTGGAGTGGCGGGCGTAATTTGTTATTTTTTCGCGAGCTGGAAAAAAGCCTCGATATCGGGCGGCATGTGGTAGGTGCGGCCTTTTTTGTTGCCCTTCATCGGAAGGTGCATATGTGAAACCATACTGGAAGTTGACTTCACAGAAGGCACATGGAGGAATTTTCTTAACTCGCGGTTAGTAAATGTAGGACTAATTAGAAGGAGGAATTCGAGGATTGCTGAATAATGGGCATTTTTAGATGTGTGCATACAAGAAGGACATTGCCATTTCCATTTCATTCGCTGCATGCCAAACGAAGAACAGTCAGGACATTGTACGCCATTCCGAATGTCATCCTCAGTGAGTGAGTAAAATTTCAGAAGGTCTGGATAAAGAGGTTCTTGCTTTTTAATAAAAAGTTTTTGCAGTTTCTTTAAATCTTTTTCAGAAAAGATTTCTTCCTTGTTGCTTTCATTCGTTTCAAGAACTCGTTCAAGCAACGTATCACCTTTTAGCACAAGCTTATGCAGGCTAGGGTGGCTCACTTTAATAATAGCTGAAGAGTTACTGATCGTAACGAGATAGTAAATCGGAGGGATTTTAAATTTATTCTCTGCGAGCCATCTCTCCAAATGCCATTTTTGCATTTTCACCTGGAGAATTGGATTATCATAAGCCTTATCCTTTTCATCTTTTGTCTGGGTCATTTGTTTGGAGTTATTTTCAAAATAAAGGGTCCCTGTGTAGTTTTTTGTTTCAATAAGAAGGATGTAACGAGGAGTCAACAGGAGGGTATCCATTTGAAAGTACCATTTATCATCTGCCAATCGCAGGTCCCTGAAAATAAGGTACTCTTTTTCAGGTAAAAAACTTAGGCGGTAATCGGTGCTTAGTTCGCCTTTGTAACCAGCACGCCAAGCCTTGTAATCCTCTTCAATAATAGAGAGTTTAGGATGGTTTTCAACAAGACGGTTGAACAGAGCTTCATACTTTCGAAGCCGGATGGGATAGTTTCTTTCTTTAGCAATCAAACAATCACTTCCTTTCTAATGATTCTAGTAAAATTCGACAAAAAGAAGAAAAAATCCTGCTGATTTACATATTTATAGCAATTAAATTCTTAAATGAAAATGATAATCCTAATTAGAGTGACGATAATCCCAGTTGGAGTGAATATAATCCCGTTAGGAGCATATAATCCCAGTTGAAGTGAAGATAATCCCAGTTGGAGTGAAGATAATCCCAGTTGGAGTGACGGTAATCCCGTTAGGAGCGTATTATCCCGGTTAGGAGCAATATAATCCCAGTTGGAGTGAATATAATCCCGGTTGGAGTGAATATAATCCCAGTTGGAGTGAAGATAATCCCAGTTGGAGTGAAGATAATCCCGGTTGGAGTGAATATAATCCCGTTAGGAGCATATAATCCCAGTTGAAGTGAAGATAATCCCAGTTGAAGTGAAGATAATCCCAGTTGGAGTGAATATAATCCCGGTTGAAGTGAAGATAATCCCAGTTGGAGTGAATATAACCCCAGTTGAAGCGCATATAATCCCAGTTGGAGTGAAGATAACCCCGTTAGGAGCGTATAATCCCAGTTAGGAGTAATATAATCCCAGTTGAAGCGCATATAATCCCAGTTGGAGTGAATATAATCCCAGTTAGGAGCATATAATCCCAGTTGAAGTGGAGATAATCCCAGTTAGGAGCATATAATCCCAGTTGAAGTGGAGATAATCCCAGTTGGAGTGGAGATAATCCCAGTTGGAGTGAATATAATCCCGGTTGGAGTGAATATAATCCCAGTTGGAGTGAATATAACCCCAGTTGAAGCGCATATAATCCCAGTTGGAGTGAAGATAACCCCGTTAGGAGTGTATAATCCCAGTTAGGAGTAATATAATCCCAGTTGAAGCGCATATAATCCCAGTTGGAGTGGAGATAATCCCAGTTGAAGCGCATATAATCCCAGTTGGAGTGAAGATAACCCCGTTAGGAGCGTATAATCCCAGTTAGGAGTAATATAATCCCAGTTGAAGCGCATATAATCCCAGTTGGAGTGACGATAATCCCAGTTGGAGTGAATATAATCCCAGTTAGGAGCATATAATCCCAGTTAGGAGTAATATAATCCCAGTTGAAGCGCATATAATCCCAGTTAGGAGCAATTTAATCCTTGTGGCACCAAATTCATTCCTTCAAACCGCAAAAAAGCAAGCGAATCCAACGCTTACTTCAAAAATGCTTCGCTTCCCTGCTTCCAGGGAATCTTATTCTCTCACCCGCTCCTCAATCCTCTGCAGCACCCTCCCAAGCCGCGCGAATTTCCCGCTGAAGTAAGCGTGGTGCAGGAAATGAGATGCCGCCAACACTCCAATGACATCTTTCACGAAATCAATAACTGTTGCCGACCGGTATGGGACAAAGCTCTGGTGGACCTCATCAAGCAGGCCGTACAGGATCGACACGCCCATGAACACAAAACTCCATAACGGCATAAAGCCCCGCACCGTCAGCGCCCCCAGAAAGAACAGCACGTATAAAATCCCGAACTCTACTAAATGAAGCGACTCTTTCAGGAAACGATCTACACCCCGGTCCGGGAGCTCGATCACAGCGGTATCCGGCAGGCTGGACATGATCCAGATTGCCGCCATGTAGGCAAAAGGCAAAATACGCAATACGAAAACCAATAATCTTTTCACAATAAACCCTCACTTAACGGTAAAATTGGCGCCACATCCGCAGTGGCATCTAAGATATGATCGATGACGCAAAAACAATCTCCCAGAGCGAAAAGCAGGAAATGGCGGGACCCAAAAGATCCTATCCAAACTTTTTTGCATAAAATCTTCCTCATTGTCGAAAAATAAGCAGTAAAAATTTTTCCAACTCTATGTATATATTTTTTCGCATCTGTTCAGACTGATTGCTGAGGTGATGAAAATGAGAGAGGAAGAAAAAAAATCTTCTCAAGACAAAAGTATGAAACGCTTTTTCAAAAAGCGGTGGGTGTACCCAACAGTTTATATTGCTAGTGCCGCAATCATTCTAACTGGTGTTCTCTGGTATCAAAATAGCGGTAGTAACGGTTCAGACCAGCTTGAATATAAAGCGTCTGACATGCCTGGCAAACAGTTCAACGATGAGCCAGCACTTGAAGTGAACCGCGCGATGGAGAACTTCGTTATGCCAGTTGCGAATGAAGACGAAGCTGTCATCCAAATGGGATTCTATGATAATGACGGCAAAGCAGAAGAGCAGGAAGCCGCTCTAGTGTTCTATAATAATACGTACCATCCGAACACTGGAATCGACATCTCTTCAAAAGACGGCAAGGAGTTTGATGTTGTTGCGTCACTCAGTGGAACTGTCACAAATGTCATGGAAGATGAATTGCTTGGAAATGTCATCGAAATTGAACACGACAAAGGTATTGTAACACAATATCAGTCAGTAAAAGACTACCAAGTGAAGGTTGGCGACCAGGTTGAGCAAGGACAAGCCATCGCGACTTCTGGTACAAGCCAGATCAATGAAAAAGCTGGCAATCATGTACACTTTGAAATCCGGAAAGACAATGTCCCAGTCAACCCGCATGAGTACTTCAACAAGCCATTGAGCGCACTGCAAGAAGCTAAGATCACCGAGGAAAAGCCAGCATCCGATTCAGATGCAGGAAAGTCCGAAGAAGGAGCGTCTGATGAAGAAGGCTCCAACGAGGAAGGCGCTGAAAAAACAGCACCGGAAAAAAGCAAACCTGCTGAAGACAATGGAGAAAAAGAAGACACAGATAACAAGAAAGATGCTGATGGTGACAAGGAAGCAGACGAAGATACAGACACTTCTACTGACTCCGACACTTCAAGCAACTCATAATACAATCTAAATGTTCGATCCGCCTGGCAACCAGCGCGGATTTTCTTATTTTAACGCATTGCCCCGATGGTGCTCTGCCGCATTGCATGAGAACGCATTGCCTCGGTGGTGCTCTGCCACATTGCATGAGAACGCATTGCCTCGATGGTGTTCCGCCCTTTCCGAACGAACGCTATACCACGTGATAGGTGGAACCCTGGGATCAACCCTCTAGAATCCACGCTTTCCCCCATTGAGTTTCTCCCTCCCCAAATAACCGTTTTACTCGCTGGGTTCACCTCGCTCCGGATCAAAACCAGAATCAAGGCAAACGGAGTGCAAAGCACCCACACTTGGTCCACTCCGAATCAGTCCTTCAATTTTCCAGATAAGCGCACAATTGATAAAAAAACTGAACCGCGGGAGCTGGTCTTTTCCATTTGGGATGCAGTAAATCTATGGTAAAATCAAACGGGAGGAGGGGTTACATATGAAAAAGCTATTGCTTTTTATATTGTCCGCCCTGGTTGCGGCCGGCATTGCAGGCTGCAGCAAGGAGCCGGCGCCTGAGGAACGGTTCGCGCAGTATGTAAAGTTATGGAACGACCAGAATTTCGAAGAGATGTATGGTTATTTATCAAAGGAAGCGAAGGATTCTGTCACCAAAGATGAATTTGTCAGCCGTTATAATAAAATTTACAAAGATTTGGAGATTCAAAACCTGAAAGTCAGCTACAAAAAGCCTGATGAAGAGAAGAAGAGGAAAGAAGAAAAGGCCAGCCTGCCGTTTTCGGTAAAAATGGACAGTGTGGGCGGCCCGATTGAATTTGACCATAAAGCCGCTTTTATAAAAGAGGAGCGGGATGGCAAAGACAACTGGTATCTTGACTGGAATCCGACTTATATTTTTCCCGACCTTGAAAAGGGGGATAAAATCAACTTTAAAAACGTGAAAGCCCAACGGGGGCAAATACTCGACCGCGCTGGAAACGGGCTTGCCATTAACGGAACCGCACTGGAGATTGGTGTGGTGCCGGGCCAACTGGGCGGGCAAAAAGCGCAGACAATCACCAAACTAGCTGAACTGCTTGACATGCCGGCAGACCAGATCAATAAAGCAATGAATGCCAGCTGGGTAAAACCGGAGTATTTCGTGCCGCTGAAAAAGATTTCGAGCACGGATAAAGCGCTTCATGAAAAGCTGTTTGCGCTTGACGGAGTCACGAACAAAAAGGCCGATGCCCGTGAATATCCATATGGGGAAGCCCTTTCCCATTTGATTGGCTATATCGGCCCGGTAACGGCGGATGATCTGGAAAAATTGGAGGGCAAAGGCTATACGGCCAATGATATGATTGGGCGCCGCGGACTCGAACAGGTTCTCGAAGATCAATTAAAAGGGACCAATGGAGTCAGGATTTCCATCGTCAAGAAGGACGGAACCGAAAAAATCCTTGCTGAAAAACCGGTAGAGGATGGACAGGATGTCCAGCTGACAATCGACGTAGTTGCCCAGCAGCAGCTGTATGACCAGCTGAAGGGAGAAGCTGGCATGGCGGCAGCACTTCATCCGACAACAGGCGAAACGCTGGCATTAGTCAGCGCGCCAGGTTTTGACCCGAACGCCATGGCGCTTGGGATCTCGCAAAACAAGCGTGAGGAATTGGAAAAGAATCCGCTTCAGCCGTTCCTGAACAGGTTCAAGCTTACGTATGTCCCAGGTTCAGTAATCAAGCCGATCACCGCGGCAATCGGCCTGGAAAGCGGCAAACTCAAGCTCGATACAGCGTATAAAATTATTGATAAACAGTGGCAAAAGGATGCATCGTGGGGGGAATACAAGGTCACAAGATATTCCAATGTCGTCGGGAACATTGACCTGGAAAAAGCGCTTGTTTATTCGGATAATATTTACTTTGCGATGGCAGCGCTGCAAATGGGGACGAATACATTTGCCGAAGGCTTGAAAAAGTTCGGTTTCGAAGACCAGCCCGAATACCTGTATCCAATGGAAGCATCCCAAATCGGCAAGCTTGACAGCGAAATGCGGGTGGCGGATTCAGGCTATGGACAGGGACAGGTGGAGATGAACATCTTGCATTTAGCCGCAGCCTATACACCTTTAGTCAATAATGGCAACCTGATCAAGCCGGTCCTCAAAAAGGATGATAAACAAGGCCAGGTATGGAAGGAAGGCGTCGTCAGCAAGGAAAATGCCGCAGCACTCAACAGCATGCTGAGGAAAGTCGTCACCGACCCAAAAGGCACTGCCCATAACGCCCAGATGGCTGAACTGCCGCTTGCGGGTAAAACCGGAACAGCAGAAATCAAGGAAAAGCAGGGCGAAAAAGGGAAGGACCTTGGCTGGTTCGTCGCCTACAATCCAGAGTCGCCCGATATGATCGTCTCGATGATGGTAGAAGACTCCGGCTCGAAGGAAGTCGTTGACCGGGTGAAGGGTTTTTACAAGATGAACAAACAGGATTGAGATGAAAGTCCGGCCAGGGTGGAATCCTGGCACTCGAAGTGATGCTTGGAGTGCCAGCTGAAGGAAGCCGGAGGCTCTCTCCATCAAAGAAGCTTTAGCCCGGTCTATAGGATATCGCAGGCTGCGGGCAGGTCCGTCGGCCGCTTATACACTTTATAAAAGAAGGAGCGCATGGAATTCACCTGCGTTCCTTTTTCGTTATGGCTGTGTTGATTTTGATTGTCGGTTTTCCGCTCAAGACACTTCCTTTTTCGCTAGCCTCCTCGGCACTCTGCGTCCCGGGGTCTACCCATGCCCCTACCTTCCGCCGGAGACTTCGTGCCTGCCACTCCTAACTAAAGTAATGTTTCATTTTAATTTTTTTTCGACATCTCCCCTCCCCCTCGAACAAGCCAAAAACCTCCTAGTTTTCTAATGCGAAAGTCACCTGCCGGAAAAAAATCGACATAGAAAGCGATTACAATTAGCTAAATTAACATCTTGACCTGCATGGTCATTATATGGATAATGAAATTAAAAATTTTCTAAAGATTTAGTTAAATTAGGACCGGCCAATAATACAAACCAAAGATGGGGGAATGACATTGATTATACTTATAGGCTTGATGGTTATTACTGGAGTCAGTCTGTTTCTCGGATTGAGGCGAAACAAGCTGATCTTCCTCGCCCTTCCATTCATCAGCATTTTTCTTTATTTCCTCGTCGAAATCATCAAGGTGCCCGCTCCATTTTTTGATACGGTCAAATTCATCTTCAGCCTCGGCTGATTATCCTGATAGTCACGTTCTTTGCGTCCACATTTGAATAATCCGCACCTCACCCAAGATTTTCCCATCAAGACTGCAATGGTATTGGCTTTGCCCTGGCAAAGTTCATATAATACAAATTCTCATAAAGGGAGTGGAAGTTTTACAATATAGGACTTTAAAAATGCCGTGTCGGGAATTCCAAAGGGGATAAGCAATTCACAAAGGGGTGTAATGTTTGAAGAAAATTGATAAGGCAGTCGCAGATTCATATTTCCGGGAAAAAACACGCTACATGTTCATTTACCTGGCTATCTGGTTCCTCGTTTCGTTCGGGGTAGTCCTGCTCGCTAAGCCGTTCAGCAAATTGTCGATTGGCGGTTTCCCGTTCCACTATTTCATGGGGGCACAGGGGGCGGTCATTACCTTCATCATCCTGCTGTTTGTCAATGCGAAAGTCAGCGATGGAATTGACAAAAAGTACGGCATCGATGAAACGGCGAATATCAGACTGAGCGAGGGGAAAACAGTCGACCATTAAAGGACGTAAAGAAAATGTAAAAAAAGGCGCAAAAGCGCCAACGAGGGGTCAAAAGGAGCAGTTAAATAAAGGGGGAGAACTTTGGATACACAATTCTTGGTCTCATTATCTATCATTTTAGCGACATTCGCTTTGTATATTGGAATAGCTCTCTATAATAAAGCGAAAGCGACTTCGGATTTCTATGTTGCGGGCCGCGGCGTTCCGCCAATATTCAATGGAATGGCCATCGGTGCTGACTGGATGAGCGCGGCATCGTTCATCGGGATGGCGGGTACGATCATGCTGCTCGGTTATGATGGACTTGCCTATATTATGGGATGGACAGGCGGTTATCTGCTATTGACGTTCCTGCTTGCACCGCAGCTGAGGAAGTATGGGCGCTACACGGTGCCTGAATTCATCGGCGACCGTTTCAACAGCCATACCGCACGCATCATCGCCGCAGTCTGCACGATCATCATCAGCTTTACCTATTCGATTGGCCAGCTGTCCGGGTCAGGGGTTGTCATCGGCCGTCTGTTCGAGATCGATGCGAAGCTCGGCACGATGATCGGCGTCGTGCTGATCGCATTCTACGCTGCGTTCGGCGGCATGAAGGGCATTACCTGGACACAGGTTGCCCAGTATATCATCTTGATCCTTGCCTACTTGATACCGGTGATCTTCATGTCCCTGCAGATCACGAACAACCCTCTGCCATGGCTTTCGTATGGCGAGCTTGTCGGAAAAATGGGTGAGCTTGACCGCGAACTCGGGATCTCTGAATACTTCGCTCCATTCACGAACGGGACAAAGTGGCAGTTCCTTGCCTTGATGTTCACCTTGATGGCAGGGACCGCGGGCCTTCCGCATGTCATCGTCCGTTTTTACACGGTTTCAACGATGAAGGCTGCCCGCTGGTCTGGTGCATGGGCGCTCCTGTTCATTGGTTTGCTTTACCTTTCGGCACCGGCTTATGCGGCGTTTTCCCGTTTCATCTTGATGACGAAGGTTGCCGGCAGCAAAATAACCGAGCTTCCTTCCTGGACAAAAACATGGGTCGATACCGGGAAGCTTCAGCTGGCTGATGGCAATGGCGATGGCGTGCTGCAATGGAATGAATTGATCATTTCCAACGATATCGTTGTCATGGCTACACCGGAAATCGCCAATCTTGGCATTTTTGTCATCGGGCTTGTCGCCGCAGGTGCGATGGCGGCTGCCCTGTCCACGGCTGGCGGATTGATGATCGCGATTTCTTCCTCTTTTGCGCATGACATATACTACCGCGTCCTGAAGCCTGATGCCACGGAAAAAACGCGCCTGAATGTCGCGCGGATATCTATTGTCGTCGCAACATTGCTTGCTGGGATCATCGCCCTTAATCCTCCAGGAGCGATCACGCAAATCGTTGCCTGGGCATTCGCGCTTGCGACCGGAACTTTCTTCCCGGCGCTCGTACTCGGTGTCTGGTGGAAACGATCGAATTCCCAGGGGGTCATTGCAGGCCTGCTGGTCGGCCTTGCCGTTACGCTCGGCTACATCTTCGCCGCAAAATACGGCGGCTTCACAATCCTTGGCATCATCGATACCGGAGCGGGAGTGTTTGGCGCAACAGCCGCCATCCTCGCCAACGTCATTGTTTCGCTGGCGACGAAAGCACCATCGCAAAAAATTCAGGAGGAAGTACTCGACCTTCGCTATCCTGAACAAATGGTGTATAAGAATGGCGAAGTGTGGATGAATGAAGATGGAACAAAAGCAATTTAAGGAAATCATCCAGGCTGTGCAGTACCACCCGATTTTCCAGGGGGTGGGCGAAAGCACAGCCCTTTCCCTTGTCGAGGAATGTGAAATCCTCACCTATTCAGGAAAAGAAATGATGCTCCGGGCAGACACGCCACGCCAGGGACTTTTGCTGATAATGGAAGGAATCGCGGAAGTCTTTGTTAAAAATGGAGATGGATACGAAGAGGTTCTCGAGGTCATCCAAAAAGGGGAAATCGTTGGTTTTTCCAGTCTGGCTGAATTCCTGGGCTTATCGAAAATGGAGAAGTCACAGTCGACCGTCGATGTGAGGGCAATCGAAGAAGTCAAAGCGCTGCTCATCCCTTTTTCCGTCCTGGCGAAAAGATGGGATGACCAGGGTGTCCATGATTATTTGCTGACCCAGGTCGCCATCCGCCTGAAGGACGTATACGGATCGCTGGCAGAGCAGGTGAAAATGGCAAAGGGGATGGGCCAGAGTGAAACGATCCTTACAAGGGTACAGGATTTGATGACGGAAAAAATAGTATCCGTCCATCCGGGAACGAAAATCCAGGAAACAGCCCAGATAATGGCAGAGAACCGGTCGAGCTCTGTCCTTGTAGTTGAGGGGAAAGAACTCATGGGCATCATCACTGAACGCGATATCGTCGAGAGGGTCGTCGCGAGCGGCCTCACCTACCAGGAGGCATCAAAGGCGGTGATGACAAAAAA
This sequence comes from Bacillus sp. REN3, assembly GCF_017912555.1. Lineage (GTDB taxonomy): Bacteria > Bacillota > Bacilli > Bacillales > Cytobacillaceae > Mesobacillus. The sequence continues at coordinate 218,041 of NZ_JAERSD010000003.1, forward strand.
CCCCGTCACGATTTCGCGGTTCGCCTACTATTATGATGCTTTTTCCGAGATCCTTTTAAAAGGAATCAAGCACCTGCCTGTTGTCGACAATGGCGAAATCCATGGAATTGTTACCCTGACAGATCTTCTCAGGAAAAAGAATGATAGTGTCATGAAGACAATCAAGAAAATCGAGCAGGCTGATGAAGAAACCCTGCCTGATGTAAAAGCTGCCATTTACGACATAACGGAGACGCTTCTGAAGGAGCAGGTGCCGGTGATCACCTTGCTGGGCATCATCACCAGGCTGTATGATCGCCTGATCAACCGGGCTGTGGAACTTTCCGTGGAGGCATTGCGGAAAAATGGACTCACGCAGCCAGCCCCGTTCGCGTTCTACCTGATGGGCTCAAGCGGCCGTGGCGAGCAATTCATGCTGACTGACCAGGATCATTTCCTCGTCTATGGGGGGACAGAGAATCATGTGTATTTTGAAAAGCTGGGAACCGAAATCACGAACAAGCTGGAACATGCAGGGTACGCACGCTGCAAAGGGCTGATGATGTCGAGCGAACAGCGGTGGAGGGGAAGCGTGCTTCAGTGGCAGGACAGAGTCCGATCATGGATGCTCCAATCGACAAACGATAACCTGCTGCTTGCCCAGAATTTTTTCTCGTATCGATTTGTTTCGGGCGACACCTCCTTGCACAGGGAGTTCGAGGAGGGCATCGCCGAGTTGCTTGATCGTTCGCGGATTTTTTTATACAGGATGGCACAGGCGGAAAAGGAGCAGGAAATCCCGTCCCTGGACCAGCCGATCAAAGCGCTGTTCAAGCTCGGCCGCAAAAGCATCGATATGAAAAAAGAAATCTTGTTCCCATTCCATCATAGCCTCCAGATCCTATCGCTCTATTACGGTATGATAAATGGAACCCCACTTGAAAAAGTTAACGCGTTAAAGGAAAAAGGGATTCTTACCGAAGGATTCTCCGAGGATTTGAAGGAAGCATTCAGCCATGTCCTTGAACTCTACATCCGGCAAAGGTGGCATCATGGCAGCACGGTATTGATTTTCACGACGATGTCAACGAGGCAGAAGGAAGAATTGATTCTCAGCCTCCGGACAATGCGTGAACTGCAGGGACAAGTATTTGCAAGGTTCTCGATGTAGAAAGGATGAGGGCATGTTTTTCCAGCGCAAGAATATTTCCTGCTCACTGAAATACGACACAGTTCCATTATCGACGCCAATTGATGAGTTATGTTTCATCGTGTTCGACACCGAGACGACCGGCTTCCAGGTGGCGGCAACAGACCGGCTGATCGAAATTGGCGCGGTTCCGGTCAACGGCCACCATGTGATCGAATCCGATCGTTTCCAGACATACGTCAATCCGGAACGACAAATTTCTCGGGAAATAATCGAACTTACTTCGATTACAAACGAGCAGGTAGCCGAAGCCCCAAAGGCAGCCGATGCCATTTCAAGTTTCTTTGATTATGTGGAATCGCGCGAAGCGGTCTGTCTTGTCGGCCATTATGTCAGCTTCGATACGCTTGTATTGAAAAGTGAATTGAAACGAGAAAAAAGGTCATTGAAAAAGCTATTCACGATTGACACACTCGATCTGATCGGCTTCATTGCCCCCTCTTACGATATGCGCGACCTCGAACGTTACGCAATGGCTTTCGGCACGAGGATCTATGACCGGCACCGCGCGATCGGCGATGCCCTGACCACCGCTTATCTGTTCACCGAGCTTCTCCAGCAGTTCAAAGCGAGAGGATTCACAACCTGGGGCGAACTCATCAAAGCAACCGACAGCCAAAGCAGAGCCCTGCAATTTTAAAGAAAACTCGCCGATTGGCGAGCCGCAAGGCGAAGACAGAGGGGTAGTTGCCCTTATACTTTATCCCTAAAATTGGCAGCTGCGCGGATTGATCCCCCTGCTGCCAATTTGTGATTTTTTAAAGTATAAAGAAAACTCGCCGATTGGCGAGCCGTAAGGCGAAGACAGAGGTGTAGTTGCCCTTATACTTTATCCCTAAAATTGGCAGCTACGCCGACTGATCCCCCTGCTGCCAATTTGTGATTTTTTAAAGTATAAAGAAAACTCGCCGATTGGCGAGCCGCAAGGCGAAGACAGAGGTGTAGTTACCCTTATACTTTATCCCTAAAATTGACAGCTGCGCTGATTGATCATCCAGCTGCCAACTTAAACTTTATTCCTGGAATTGGAAGGAACAGCACAACACTATGATTCTTACCCATAGAAAAAGAACCCTGATGGGTTCTTTTTTAATGTATATTCACGACTGCGCCGTTTTTATAAGAAACCAGTACTTGTGAACCTTTCATTTCCTGGTAATTTTTGGCGGTACCGTAGGCAACCTTTAAGGGGATTGCTTGTCCATTGTTGATGAATTCTACTGTGAAGTTATCTGCAGCCCCTGAAATAACGGCTTCCATCGATTTTATCTTGCCTGGTATGGTCAGCTGCTGGCCGATGAGGACGAGATCTTTGGTTAATTTGTTTGCATCCTTCAGATCCTTCACCTTTACATCAAAGCGTTTTGCTAGGCTCCATAGCGTATCGCCAGGCTTGACTGTGTATTGGTCCACCTTTAAGTCTTGCCCGTGGACAGGGACTTCCAACGACTGTCCAATATAGATGGAATCGCTTACAAGCTTGTTCTCTTTTTTCAATTCCTTGACTGAAATACCGTATTTCCTGGCTAGCGAGAACAAAGTATCGCCTTTCTGGACAATGTGGATCCCAGCTTCATGCTGATTTACGCTGGCCGGTACCTCTAGCTGCTGGCCGACTTTGATCCGATCAGAGGTAAGCATATTGACCATCTGCAGCTTTTCCACGGTTGTCTCATATTTTTTCGCCAGGCTGTAGAGCGTATCGCCTTTTTGTACAGTGTAAATGGCACTGCAGGCTCCCGCTTTTTTTGTACCTGTCCCCAGCAGCAAAGCCGTGGCAGCAGAACCAGCCAGAACGGCTCCAAGCAACTGCCTTTTCCGCTTTAGTGCTGCCCTCCGTTTTTGTTCACGGATTCGCTGTTTTCTTGTCTGTCTGTACGTCACAACAATCTCCCCCAAAAAAAATATAAACTCCCCAATATAGATTCGAAGGGAAGTTTGGTTTTATGTCCTTGAAATGGATATAGAGGAAAGTTTTTCCTCTATTTGATGGCTTTTTCCAGAAAATCTTTGCCGAACCTTGTCCCTATTATGCTTTTCGTGCATATATCCTCAACCAAGCTAATAAAATGTTACAAACCTGACAAAGAGAGTGTTTGAGGTGAGGAGTCGTTTGAGGACTATGGAGATTTAGCCGGGGACATGATTATTCTTTGTAAATCCCAGAAGGGCATCCTTCTGCCGCAATAGAGATTTGTTTGCGGAATGCAGTATTTGCCGATGTTGAAAAGCGAGTCTCATTTCACACTTCTCACATCCAATTTAGGGAGGGCGAGTGGTGTGCACGATTACATCAAAGAGAGAACGATCAAGATTGGAAAGTATATCGTGGAGACGAGGAAAACAGTTCGCGTCATTGCGAAGGAGTTTGGCGTGTCCAAAAGTACAGTCCATAAAGACCTGACAGAAAGATTGCCTGAAATCAACCCTGACCTTGCAAATGAAGTAAAAGAAATCCTTGATTACCATAAATCGATCCGCCATTTAAGGGGCGGGGAAGCGACAAAACTGAAGTATCGGAAAGAGGAAAGGGAAGAAGAACCTGTTAAATGAAGAGAAAGATCATTGAAAACGCTTAAAAATGCGGAAAGGATATCAAGGCCAATAGCAAAAAGTGAATAGGCCCAGCTAGGAATCAGACAGCTGGGCAGCGCCAATAAAGGGGGTAAAATTCTGCTTTGTCATCAGCGGAGATTGCCGCCTTTTTCATATGGAAAGAGGGACAAGACTTCGCTTGGCCCTTACCTCAAATTCATATTCTGCAGCCTTGCTTCCCTCTCAGCGGCCGCTTTCTCTGCGGCTGCACGCTCCGCCGCTTCCCTTGCTTCCTCTTCTTTCCGGATTTCATACGCGGCCTCGATAATATCGGGACTAATCCTCAGAAGGAGAGCATGGAGTTGGGAGATCTCCCTGTTGATGTTATCGATTGCGTTGTTTATAAGAGTGATTTCCTTGGCTTTCCACCCGTGATTCAGATCTCCCTTGAAATCAAGCATCCTGCCTTTGATCGAATCCAGGGAGGAAGCGTATTGGCTGAGTCTGTTTGCCTGGGAAATGGCTGCTCCTACGTCAACTTTCATACGGATCACCTGCTTATGAAAAAATAAGATTCTTTGATTATATGAATGAATTGTAATTATTTCCAGAAAAACACACAATCTTTTAATGGAGAATTAATGAAAAAATAATAAAAATTTTACATAGGTAACAGGGTTTGGGAAGAAGTAATAAGGGTAAAAAGAACCAGATTTTTCTTTTTTTTCAAATTGACCTATACCTTAAAACCATTTTACGCATAATCATCGGCAGCCAAAATAGGACAATGTTCCCTATTTTTCCAATTAAGGGGGTAACTGGTTGACGTGAATGCCTGATATTGTAAGATATTTATATATTTAGTGCTGTTTCGAACGTTGGAAGAAACGGCAGCTCTTCCACGCTAAAATAGTAAAAGCTATTTGTTTTTCAGTATACATACAATGAATATATTACTATTATGAAGTACCTGCAGGACCAGGTGCGGACAAGGGAGGGGAATTAGTTGATCCTCACGCTTTTTGACAGAGAACGGGCGCTGGATTTAGTGCTACCTGATCGAATTACCGGCAGATACATATTGAACACAGAAGACCAGGATGGCAACCAGATTGATATGATGGCCATTGAAGGTGATGAGGGCCAGTGGTATTTGAAATCGAATAAACATGCCTTCTTGAAAAATCATCATAATGAAATTGAATCGAAGGTGCTTCTTGAGCCATTCAAGACCTATACGATCTATCGGGACAAAGACCAGTCAGCCCTTCTGTATGTTGAGCCGCAGACAACGGACAGGAACGAGTACACGAAGCATATCGCGACTGCGAATACAATCAAGATCGGCCGTTCCCAGGACAGCCAGATTTGTTTTTCGAACAAACTTGTCTCCGGTTCACACTGCGTCATTGAATTTGACAGCAGCAATGGGGCGACAATCAAAGATTACAACAGTTCGAATGGCACATATGTGAATGGTGAGAAAATCAGGGATAAGAAGCTTGCAGTTGGGGATGTCATCTTCATCATGGGCTTGAAGATCATTTTTAACGGCCGCTTGCTGTCCTTGAATAATCCGCATAAATCCGTCTTCCTTGACCGCAACGCATTTAATCCTTTCATCGCAGAAAAACCCATCATTGAAGAAGAAGTCGATCTTGACGAATTCCATACAGAAGAAGAGAATACGAATCTATTTTACCGCTCTCCCCGCTTCAAGCGCGACATCGAAAAAGCGACAATTAAAATCGACCCGCCGCCGCAGCAGCCCAACATGGAGGAGACGCCGCTCATGCTGCTTCTTGGCCCGTCCATCACGATGGGGATGGCCTCTCTGCTCACCGGCCTGCTCTTGTTGAACAACGTCATGTCGCAGGGCGGCAACATCATGCATGCGATGCCGATGCTCGTCATGTCATTCAGCATGCTGCTTGGGACCGTCCTCTGGCCGATCCTCACGAAAAAATATGAAAAAAAGCGGAGGATCAAGCTAGAAGGCATCCGCCAGGAAAAATACCGGAAATACCTTGAGGAAATGAAAGTGGTCATCCAGGAGGAATGCAAGCACCAGAGCGAGATCCTGCTTGAAAACCATGTCACGCTCGAGAACTGCCTGACCAGGATCAAGAGGCGCCAGCGGAACCTGTGGGAACGCGGCCTCGGGCAGAACGATTTCCTGAAGGTCCGGCTCGGGATCGGGGATCTGCCGCTGAATGCGGAAATCAAGTATCCAGAGAAACGATTCATGCTTGAGGATGATGACCTGCAGGACGCCCTGTACGAAATCGTCGAAAAGCCGCAGATTTTGAAGGAAGTCCCGGTCACGGTCGACCTGACTGAAGAACGGGTAAGCGGAATCATTGGCAAGAGGGAAGAAGTGAAAAGCTTTGTCCAGGGTTTGATCTTCCAGCTGACTGCTTTACATAGCTACGATGAACTCAAGCTCGTCTTCATTTATGATGAATTTGAAAATGACACCTGGAATTTCGTGAAGTGGCTGCCGCATGTGTGGGATGAAGGAAAGACGATTCGCTTCGTTGCCACGGATGCCAATGAAATAAAAGAGCTCTCCGCTTATTTTGAAAAAGAAATCACGTATCGCCAGGAGCTGGATGATGAAGAACTGGATGAGCTCACCCAGCAATATGTCGTGTTTTCCATGAGCAAGAGCCTGGCGTCAAAAGCCGAGATGCTGAACCTGCTTTTAAAAGAAAAGAAAAATATCGGTTTCAGCCTGATCGCCCTTTACGATGAGCTGAAGAACCTGCCGAAGGAATGTACGAATGTCATAGAACTGGATAAGAGTTATTCAAAGATCTATGACAAGGATGACATTTCCGGAAGATATGTAGGCTTCAATGCAGATATCTATTTACATGAGGATGCTGAAGAGCTTGCCGTGAAATTGGCGAACATCCAGCTGAATACATCGCAGAAAGCCTATACCCTTCCTGATATGCTGACATTCCTTGAAATGTTTGGCGTAGGGAAAATCGAACACCTGAATGCTCTGACAAGATGGAAGGAAAACAATCCGGTGCGCACGATTGAAACCCAGATCGGTGTCGATACGATGGGAGAACCATTCAAAATCGACTTGCACGAAAAATATCATGGCCCGCATGGATTGATCGCCGGGATGACTGGTTCCGGTAAAAGTGAATTCATCATGACATTCATTTTGTCGCTAGCTGTCAACTATCATCCGGATGAGGTGGCTTTTATCCTGATTGACTATAAGGGCGGCGGGATGGCAAATGCTTTTGAAGAGCTGCCGCACCTTGCGGGGACAATCACGAACCTTGACGGTGCCGCTGTCAATCGCTCGCTCATCTCGATCCAAAGTGAACTGAAACGGCGACAGGCGATTTTTAGCGAAACAAGCCGGATCGTTGACCAGAGCAATATTGATATCTACAAATACCAGAAGCTGTACCGCGAGGGCATGGTCAAAGAACCGCTCCAGCACCTGTTCATCATTTCCGATGAATTTGCCGAGCTGAAGGCCCAGCAGCCAGAATTCATGGATCAGCTCGTCAGTGCCGCGCGTATCGGCCGGAGCCTTGGCGTCCACTTGATCCTGGCGACACAGAAGCCGTCTGGGGTCGTGGACGATCAGATTTGGAGCAACAGTAAATTCAGGATCAGTTTGAAGGTACAGGAAAAAGCAGACAGCATGGAAGTCATCAAACGACCGGACGCGGCAGAACTGAAGCAGACTGGCCGATTCTATCTCCAGGTTGGATTCAATGAACTGTTCGAGCTTGGGCAATCGGCATGGGCCGGAGCCCCTTACTACCCATCAGATAAGGTCGAGAAGCACAAAGATGACAGCGTTGTGGTCATCGACGATCTTGGCCGCGTCATCAAGAACGCTCGCATTGACAAGCGAAAGACCGCTATCAAGAACCCGCCTAAGCAAATCGATGAAATTACGGAGTATCTGGCGAAGCTGGCCAAACAGGAAAACATCAAAGTACGCCAGCTATGGCTTGAGCCAATTCCTGAATTGATCTACCTTGACGATTTGAAAAAGAAATACAATCCTGCGCAGCATAGCTTTGAACTGAACCCGGTCATCGGAGAGTATGATGATCCGGCGAACCAGAGGCAGATGGTGATGAGGATGCCGATTTCACAGGAAGGCAACGCCGTCATTTATGGTATCGCGGGCAGCGGGAAAACAACGTTCCTGACCACGATGATTTATTCCCTGATGGAGGAGCACACACCGAACGAAGTGAACTTTTATATGCTCGATTTCGGGTCTGAAACACTGACATGGTTCCGCGAAGCGCCGCATGTCGGGGATGTGATGCTGTCGCATGAAAGCGAAAAGATTAACAACCTGTTCAAAATGCTGGCGGGTGAAGTCGAACGCCGGAAAAAAGTCACGTCGAATTATGGCGGTGATTTTACCACTTACAATGAAATGTCTGGCGAAAGCCTGCCTGCCTTGATTGTCGTGATCCACAATTACGCAGCTTTTTCCGAAATATACGAAGATCTTGAAGAAGGCGTGTCATTCCTCACCAGGGAAGGCTTGAAGTATGGGATCTACTTCATTGTCTCGGCCATCAATACGGGAGCGATCCGCTACAGGCTGCTGCAGAACTTCAAGCAGCTGTATGTCCTCCAGTTGAATGACCAGACGGAATACTCCGGAGTACTTGGGAATGTCGATGGAGTGTATCCTTCTAAATCCAAGGGCCGCGGAATTTTCAAAGCAGATACAACATATGAATTCCAGACCGCCCATATTACAAACAAGATTGACAATATGTATACATTCATCACGGATTATTGCAAACGGATTCGCGATGAATGGACACAGCCTGCCGCAGTAAGGGTGCCGATCCTTCCTGAAAAAGTCGATCTTGATTACCTGCGTGATGAAGCAAGGAAAATGAACAGCAACAGGGTGCCAGTGGGTGTCGAGAAGGATTCGCTGAAAATCGCACGATTTGATTTCCTCAGCTCCTATTTCAACATCGTCACGGCTATGCAAAATGACCAGTGCTCAAGCTTCATGCAAGGGCTCGCTGAATTATTCAGCGCCGGGGAAGGCAAAGAATTGATTGTCATGGACCCGAACGGGCATTTCAAGGCTGGGAGCAGGCTGGAGTATAAGTATATAGCCGATGCAGCCGATCTTGAGGAAACCATCATCTACCTGTTCAACGAGCTTGTCCACAGGAACAACACAACAAAAGATGCAATCGAAGCCGGCGAACAGCCGCCGGTATATGGAAACATTACATGCATCATTGATTCTTTCACGGACGTCATGATGTATTTATCGCCGGATGGCCAGGATAAGCTGAAGGTCTTCCTTGAAAGAGGAAATGGCCTGAATGTCAACCTGATCATTTCGGACAGCATAGATAAGTTAAGCTCCGTTTCTTTTGAGCCTTGGTTCAAACAGCAAGTCTCGCTCAGCGATTTTATCTGGGTCGGCAACGGGATTACCGACCAGTACGTCATGAAAGTCGGCAAAGTGACAAATGACATGTACCAGGAAATCCCGCATGGCTTCGGCTACGTCGTCACAAAAGGAAAGCCAACGCTCGCCAAGCTGCTGACCTCCATCGAAACCATGGAAGAGGAGGTAGCGTTCCATGGATAAAGTACTCGTCGAGGTATACATTCCTGCCTCGGAAAAGGCATACGATGTCTTCCTGCCGCCCCAAAGCAAGCTTCATGAGGTTATCTACCTGCTTTCCGGCACGATGACAGAACTATCAGAGGGGTATTTCAAAGCGACAGCGGATACCATCCTCTGCGACCGCAAAACCGGCACGATCCTCAACATCAACCAGACAGTTGAAGAAGTCGGCCTGGCCAATGGAGCGAAGCTGATGTTAATTTAGAAAACCATTTTTCAGGCTCTTTGCTAAAAAAGTTTTTGGTAAACATACGCAAGGATGGAAATGTGTGGAGTGGAACAGAAAGTAGGAAACTCCAGCGGGTCAGAGGGACAGGAGATGCCCAGCAGGCTCTCATCCGGGGGGTCAGAAGGACAGGAGATGCCCAGCAGGCTCTCATCCGGGGGGTCAGAAGGACAGGTGGGTGCCCAGCAGGCTCTCATCTGGCGGGTCAGAGGGACAGGTGATGCCCAGCAGGCTCTCATCCGGCGGGTCAGAAGGACAGAAGATGCCCAGCAGGCTCTAATCTGGCGGGTCAGAAGGACAGGTGGTGCCCAGCAGCAGGCTCTCATCCGGCGGGGAAGGCGACAGCAGCCCCGCAGAAAGAGATCAGCTGCAGATGAATTCAACTGCCATTTGCAAAGCAACAAAGTTTTGATAAAAGGTTGATGGACTTGACTGCCGGAAGTTTACGGGAAACAGCAAAAAAGGAAGTGAAGACATTGTCTAGGAGGCTAATGCTGACGATCATGGCAGCATTTACAATCGTGGGAGGAGCGGGTTGCATGAATTCAGAGAACAAGGTTATTGTGCATTTGGAAAAAAAGTATAACCAGAAATTCTCAGTTGAGGGCGTGAAGAAAGGCAGCAAGATGCTGGCGCAGATGTACGGCAAAGATAAGCTGACTGTTCATCCTGAAGGAAATCCAGATTTGGTTTTCCTGGCACAAGAGGATGCGAAGGATAAGGATGTCATCAATGATAATTATGTCGTTGCCAAGTGGGCGGAGGAGTTAAAAGCGGAACTGGAGCCTGAGATCGAGGAAAAACTTCCTAAAGGAAGCCCGTACAAAGTACTGCTGCAAATTTCTCCAAGGAAATACGACGCTTCCATGGCCAGCATGCCATTCGATGAATATATGAAAGACGAAAAGGATTTCAGGGTCGTCATCGTTGCCGCTATCAAAACGGAGGGTGAACCTCAAGTCAGCCGATACAGCCAGAATCTCTATGATTTATTTGGCGTAGCAAAAAGCGTGGGATCGAAGAGGTATACCATCTCAGTAGGGTTTGTTGATCAGTCGGAGGATGTCAGTGATTATATCAGGACTTCCCTGATCAATAACATCCCCTGGGGGAACCTCGAAGCAAATCTCTATGGCTATGTAAATATCGATGAGGAATTCGATGGCGAAAATCCGAGTGCGGGAGCAGATGAGAATTTACTTTTGCAGAGTCCTGAAGATGTTTCCAAGCACTACGTCCCGATAGAGGAGTGACTTGAATGTCTTTAAAAAACTTGACTGAAAAGGAAAAGAACATTCTCATGCAGCTGTCCTATTTGGATATTCCTCCAAAATTTGAAGTGAGTGAAACAAAGCCGCGTAATATCCATGTAATCCTGAATGAAATTGAAGAAAGCGGGATTGATGTTGATAATGAGCGGATGGCCAACATCCAGGCATATCTGGAAGAAAACAAGAACTCCCCGCTTCATTCCATTAAAGTGACAGGCTATGATAACAACAACCCCAATGAAGCGAACAATTCAAACGGGAAGTCTGAATCAGGGCTTGTAGCATATTCCATCAAGGACAGTGATGGCAATGGCGCTGTCCTGTTCAGAGGGAGTGAGTCGATGGGGGATTGGGACCATATAAAGACAGACTGGACAGGGAATGTTATCGCAGGGATTGGAATTGAAACGCAGCAGCATAAGGAAGCGATGAAATTCTATGATGCCCATATGGCCGATGTGTCGGGTCACATCACGATATATGGCCACTCCAAAGGCGGCAATATCAGCTCACATGTCTATGTGAATAACTATGGGGAGAAAGTGGATGCCTACGTGGTCAACGGTGCACCCTTATGGTGGTTCAGCCTAACCGATGACCAGAAAGAGGCATTGAAGGGCGACAGTTTCACCTTCATCACATACGAAGGAGATTTCGTATCGCACCTTGGATATGCCCCCTATGTCGATAAGATTGTGAAACTCAATAAAAATCATGGAGACTATGCTAATCCATTTTATCCGCATTATGAAACAAGCGTCGATTTCAATCCTGATGGCAGCTTTGTCAGTACACGCGGCGCGGATGAATGGATGATCACCGACATTGCTCGCGACCTTTACTACTCGATCGGCAGCACAGTCGCCTATATTGGAAATACACTCGTTGATTGGGGGAGAGATACGGCTGTAACCGCGATCAACTGGGCAAGGGAGGCAGCGATGGTAGTCAGCAGCGCTGCACTGAATATTGTCTATAACACCTACCAGGGAATGGTGAATGCAGCCAACTATGTGAGGGACCAGGCGCTGCAATTCATATCCAGGCTGCAAAATTTCGGCCGCGACCTGGTGGCGGATGCAAGAAGATTCTTTGACACCGTTGCCCAGAGCACCAGATCCATTATTTCAAGAGCCATCAAGTTCATAACAGGTGGCAGCAATCCAGTCGAGCCATTTATTAGAGTTGACGTTTCGCGCCTATATTACTACTCGAATCGGCTTCGCGCGCTGCAGCGCCGCACCCAACAGCTTAGAGACATGATTGATGATTTGTACTTGGAGGCAGGCATACTGGGTCTTGATAATGTGCTCAAAGCGGATATCAGTCTTTCATTTGATGGAAGAATCCCGGATAGCATTGCCTACCTTAACCGTACAGCCGAGCTCCTCGACCGTAATGAAAGGTACCTGGCTGGAATGGCCAATACGCTAAAGTAGGGAATCCTGCGAACGAATAGGAGGCTGGGACTATGAACCCTAAAGTGAAAAGCAAGATTAATAGAATCGCAACGGAAGCGAACGCGATCGCCAGGGAACTCGAAGGAATCGCACAAGGCATCGGCCATGAATTCAAAGGCATCGGTTCCGTTAAATGCGCTTCCGGTTTGCGGAACTCCGCGGAAAAATACCGATATGTAAGCAATCAAATGAGAAGAATCTAATACCTATGGCTCTTTTGTAAAAGATTCCTCTTTTACAAGAGTTCATATAAAACCCGCTATAAAGGAGGTGATACGAATGGCGAGATCCATCATGGTAGAACCAGGGAAACTTGAAACTACCGCAAGCAGGATTGAACAGCAGGCAGCTGACTATGAAAGAACCTACAAGGCCCTATACACAGAGGTCGAAGCAATGGGCTCTGCTTGGCAGGGAACCGATAACATGGCATACGTCTCTCAAATCAAAGGCTTCATGGATGATTTCCACAAGATGACCACCTTGATGAGACAATACTCTGATTTCCTGAAAATGAGTGCCAAGACATACCGCGACACTCAATCAGAGGTAATCAACCAAGCTAAGCGATTAAGCAACTAATCCATCACATAACGCAGGAGGTGAAATACATTGGCAGGAGAAGGAATCAAAATCTCGCTTGGCGAGGTCAGCAAAACCGCGGGCCAAATCCGCAACCTGAACCAGCAATTGTCTACAAGACTAGAAGAAATCAAGAAGGACATGAACTCCCTTTCATCTTCCTGGAATTCTGATTCTTCTGAAACCATCAGGGGTAAATTCAACGCACTTGCTCCACGTTTCGAAGAGTACCGCCAAGTAGTCGACAGTTATGCCAAGTTCCTGGATAACACCGTCACCAACTACAACACGGCTGAAACAGCCATCAACAACAACGCAAGTTCTTTCAAGTAAGAGGGGTAGGGGGGCAAGCAGCATGCGCAGTTTGCCCTTCCTTTAAAATCGCTCCCTCAGGAACGGTCCCAGCCCATTGAAAAGTGCGGCTGCGGTAACCCAACTCAAAAAGGGGCCAACAGGGATTAAACCGCACTCAACAGGGATTAAACCGGTCTCAACAGGGATTAAACTGTGCTCAACAGGGATTAACCGGTTCAACTGGGATTAACCGCGCTCAACAGGGATTAGACCGGTCCCAACTGGGATTAAACTGTGCCCAACAGGGATTAAACCGGTCTCAACAGGGATTAACCTGCGCTCAACAGGGATTAAACCGGTCCCAACTGGGATTAAACTGTGCCCAACAGGGATTAACCGCGCTCAACAGGGATTAAACCGCACTCAACAGGGATTAAACTGCACTCAACAGGGATAAACCTGCACTCAACAGGGATTAAACCGGTCTCAACAGGGATTAAACTGTGCTCAACAGGGATTAACCGGTTCAACTGGGATTAAACCGCACTCAACAGGGATAAACCTGCGCTCAACAGGGATTAAACCGGTCTCAACAGGGATTAAATCGGTCCCAACAGGGATTAAATCGCGCTCAACAGGGATTAAACCGGTCCCAACAGGGATAAAATCGCGCTCAACAGGGATTAAAAAGCGTTCAACAGGGATTAACCCGGTCCCAACTGGGATAAACCTGCGCCCAACAGGGATTAACCGCGCTCAACAGGGATTAAAAAGCGCTCAACAGGGATTAAACCGGTCTCAACAGGGATTAAATCGCGCTCAACAGGGATTAACCTGCGTTCAACAGGGATTAAACTGTGCTCAACAGGGATTAACCGGTTCAACAGGGATTAACCGCACTCAACAGGGATTAAACCGCACTCAACAGGGATAAAACCGCGCTCACCTGGGATTAAACCGGTTCAACTAGGAAGCTCTTATTGGTGAGATACCCAGTCACAATGGAAAAAAACGATATTTTCAATAAAAAAAGCTAACAACTGCAAAAACCTGACCTTTTGCGGAAACGTTGAGCGGATTTCATCAGCAAAAATGAATCAAATCACGCATAAATTCAAAAATTGGAGTCGAAACGCAATGATCAAATATGTGGAACTGAAATTAGAAAGCTATGGCATCTCAAAGTTTCTTTATTTTGAGGCGGGGAGCAAGGAGGAGATTGACGCTGGGCAAGTGGAGCAGCTGAGGGGAAGCCGGATTCCGGGGGTTCTTCCGTGTGCTGCGCTGCTTGAGGGTGATTGCTGCTACCTGCGTTATGACCTGATTTCCGATGTGACACTTGAATATTGGAATTCCACTACCGCGACGAAGGAGAAGTTGTACAGCAGCTTCCTGAACATTGCCGAGACGCTGGCGGATGCAGAGCAAAACGGCCTGGATCCTGCGAATTTCGTGTTCAGCCAGCAGCAAATCTTTATTGATAATTTTTCAAATAGATTAGTTTTTATCTACCTTCCTTTAAAAAATAATGTTTTTGAAAAGGTATCACTTAAAGACTTTCTAAAAGAATTGCTGTATTCGGCTCCATATGATGGAAACGGTGATCCTTCCTTTTTCGTCAAGTTCCATAATTACCTTGCTGAAGCCGGGGAGATCACACCAGCAGGACTGCTGGAGAAATTGAACGAAATCGCAGCCGAATCGGACAGCCTGCTTATGAAGCCGACGAAGCTTCCGGAGCAATTGTTCAAAACGGAATCAGGCCTTCCGGAAAGCGAGCCGAAGGCAGAAACAGCAACACCGGCTATACAGCCTCATTTTTACAGCCCAGGAAGCGAAATTCACAATGTCAAGACGAGCCTTGAAAATGGAGTCCTGACCTCTGAATATAGCAGCCAAAAGAAGGATGTCAAAACTGGACGGAAGCTGGAAATCGAGGAAGAAGTCAATTACAAGCGAATCACGCGGGCGGAGGTAGATGAGAACAACTCGCTGCTGAAGGACGCCGCTTCATTAGGGGCAACAGCAATCAATATCCAGCCGGCTCTCTCCCACCACAAGCAGGATGAGGAAAACGAGGGAACGACCGTCCTTGGCGTGTTCCCTGACGACGAGGAAGAGGGCACGACAACACTCGGACACACGACGCCAAGGCCATTTTTGCTGGCGGTCGGAAGAAACGAAAAAATCACGATTGCCAAGGATTTTTTCAAAATCGGCCGTGACCCGATGAGAGCGGACTTCGCCTCTGACAATAAAGTGATCGGGAGGGTCCATGCCCACCTGATCTCAAACGATGGTGAATATTATTTTGAAGACAATCATTCGACAAATGGCAGCTTTGTCAATGGTGTGAAGGTATCACCGAAGGAACGGATCAAAATCAAGCATGAGGATAGGATCAAGCTGGCCAATGAAGAATTCATATTCAGGCTGTATTAATGGAGGAAACAACAATGGCATTTCAAGTGGCGTACTATACCGACATCGGAATCAAGAAAAAAACGAACCAGGACGGATTGCTGCTGAAGACAGCAAAGACCCCGGACGGAGAAATTGGCCTGTTTGCTATCTGTGACGGCATGGGCGGTCTTTCACATGGAGAGCTGGCGAGCGCAACGGTTGTAAGGGGCCTTTCAGACTGGTTCGATAACGAACTGCCGGACATCCTCGAAACAGAAGGGGCTGGAAAAGAAATTCCGAAAGCTTTGGCCGAACGTATCCGCGAGCTGAATGAAAAAATCATCCAATACGGGGAAGCCTCGAATACAAAACTTGGGACGACGATTACAGCGCTGTTCATCCATTATTCCAGCTACTTCATCATCCAGATCGGGGACAGCAGGGCGTACAGCATCAACGACAGGATCACAAAGCTGACGGAAGACCAGACACTGGTGGAAAGGGAATTGAAGCGCGGCAACATTACCGCGGAACAGGCGAGGATCGACCCGCGCAGGAACGTGCTGCTCCAATGCGTCGGCGCCACGAAAAAGATCGATGTCGTGATTACCAGCGGGGAAGTGAGGGCCGGCACCCTGTATATGCTCTGTACCGATGGCTTTTACCATGAAATCGCTGAAGAAGAAATACATGTCAACCTGAATCCGCGCCATCTTCCCGATGAAACAAGGATGAAGGATAAGATTGTCGAACTAGTCGAGCTTGTGAAACAGCGCCAGGAAACAGATAATATTTCGGTCTTGTTGACGAAAGTGATGTAGTGGGGGAGTAACCTTGATTAAAATAGGCACAATCATTGATGATCGATACGAAATACTGAAGGAGATCGGACGCGGTGGTATGAGCGTTGTCTACCTGGCGATGGACAACCGGCTGAACAAATCGCTGGTGGTAAAGGATATCCGCAAGCGCAGCAACAGCAACAACGAGCTTCTGATCAACAGCCTTGTTGTCGAAGCGAACATGCTGAAAAAGCTCGACCATGGTTCGCTGCCAAAGATATACGACATCATCGAATCGGAAGGCGACATTTACGTGGTGATGGACTATATCGAAGGGGAATCCCTGAAGGATCGGCTGAAGCGGGATGGCAAGATTCCTGCGAAAGAGGTCATCGAATGGGCGAAGCAGCTGAGCGATGTACTGGGATACCTCCATTCCCGCCAACCCTATCCGATCATTTACCGTGATATGAAACCCGACAATGTCATGCTGACGCCTGAAGGAAAAATCAAGCTGATTGACTTCGGAATCGCGCGTGAATTCAAGACCGAGAACCTGTCCGACACAACCAACCTCGGGACAAAGGGTTACGCGGCGCCTGAGCAGATTTCTGGCAGGCAGACGGATGCAAGGACCGACATCTACAGCCTGGGCATTACCCTTTACCACCTGGTGACCGGGAAAAACCTGAGCGAGCCGCCGTTTGAAATCAGGCCGATCCGCGAATGGGATTCATCCCTTCCCGAAGGTCTCGAGCATATCATCAACAAGTGTACGCAGGCCGAGCCGGCCAACCGTTACCAGATTTGCGAAGAGCTAAGCTATGACCTGGAGCACATCAACAGGCTGACGAAGGGCTATAAAAATATGCTCATGAAGAGGCTCTCGATGTTCCTGATTCCGGCTATCCTGTTCCTTTCCTTTTCAGCCACATCCGTTTTTGGCTATAAAAGCATGAAAAATGAACAGTTCAAGGATTATATGAAGCTCGTCAACCAGGCTGGCATATCCTTGATGGACGGCAAGGAAAGCGAAGCGATCGCAAAGCTTGAGCACGCGATTACTACAGTAGACAACGAGCGTCCTGAAGCCTATATCAACTTACTGGATTTATATATTAATAGGGACGAGACAGACATCGGACTCGCCAAGCTGGAATCCTACATACAAGACAAATACGGGCAGGTCCACAAGAACGATGAAGTGCTATTCAAGATGGGGATGACCTATTTTGATGTGAAGCGGGATTACAACTCCGCGTTGAAATACTTTCAGCAAGTCGATGCAAAAGAACTTCCGGATGCCCAATATTACAAATCGCTTGCCACGACGATGAGCAGCCTGAATGTCGACTATACGAAGTTTGCCAGCGACCTGCAGGCGTTCTATCAATACAACGATGGGCTGCCAAATGACCGAAAGAAGATCGATAACTATAATTCTCTCGCCAATATCTATATTTCCTATAAAAGCCAGATTCCTGAAGCGAACTCCCAGGCGATCGACGTCATCAAGAAAGCAAAGGATGTGCTTGCCAAGCTGGAGAACGAACAGCTCCAATTCAAATATGAAATGGAGTTCGAGCAGAAGATCGCCCAGGCCTACTACAGCCGCGGAGTAAACTCAGCCGATAAGGAAAGTGCCCGCAATGACTTCGAAATGGCAATCGAGCATTATAACAACCTGCTGGATCTGAACGCGGAGGACCAGGAAGAGATCCTTGTCAGAATCGGTGTCATCTATCAGGAAATGGGAGAATTCTCACGATCAGCAGAACAATTCAACACCACGCTGAAAAAGTTCCCTGAAAGCATCAACGCCCATGTAAAACTAGGCAACCTCCTGCTCGACATCGAACAGGCCAAAGAAGAAAGCAAACGCAACTACACCCAGGCAAAAACAATCTACCAAAAAGCCAGCAACCTAAAAGACGCAGCCAACAACGAAGCCTACAAAAAACTAACCAGAAGAATGCAAAACCTCAACATCAAATAAAGCAGCGAAGCAGGGGGCGAAGCAGGGGGCGAAGCAGGGGGCGAAGCAGGGGGCGAAGCAGGGGGCGAAGCAGGGGGCGAAGCAGGGGGCGAAGCAGGGGGCGAAGCAGGGGGCGAAGCAGGGGGCGAAGCAGGGGGCGAAGCAGGGGGCGAAGCAGGGGGCGAAGCAGGGGGACGGTTCTTCTGCTTCATGAAGCAGAAGAACCGTCCCCCTGCTTCAAAAATTCACTAACAGAAGGCAGTGAAGAAATTGGAATATCAAATCATGTTTTACGGAGGCATGGCAGGTGCGGCCATTGCGCTTGTGGTTGCCATCCTTGTCTATGTAAAACTCAATATCCCACAGGTGATCACTGATTTGACCGGGCGCAAATTTCCTGGAGCAGGCAGGAAGCCAGGAAAGGACGGAACGACGGGCACGAAGCCGGTCACAAAGGAAATCAATGTCCGCAAAAACGTTGAGTTGGAAGTGGCTGTTGCCTATGCTGTGGATCCTACAGAGAAAATGCTAAGCGGGCCGGTGGAACCAACTGCGTTGATGAGCGAGGCAAGCTTCGAGCCGACTGCTCTATTGACCGAGAACAAGAAACAGGGAGTCGCTCCGACCACCCTTTTATCATCGATGCACCAGGCACCAGGAACGACACCAAGCCACCCGGCAGAAACAACGATGCTGGAGGATTGGGGAGAAACATCCGTCCTGACAGCCGACCCCGACGAGACAACATTACTGGACGAATTCAATGAAACATCTGTGCTCACACATGAAGAAGAACCACGCTTTAAAAAACAAGTGGATATCGTGGTCGTCCACTCGGAGACCATCATATAAAAGGAGAATCAAAAAAATGCTCGAGCCAAGGAAAAAGAAAAAACGCCCAGCCAGCAAATGGGCTGTCGTTATCCCGATTGTGTTAGTGCTGATCGCGTCTGTATTGGTGTTTAATGACAGGGCACTTTCGACATTAACAAATGTAGACAAGATTATTGTATTCCAGGGCCAGGAATGGAACATGGCGGAATCATTCAATAAGGAGTGGCAGACAAGCAGCAAGCCTGTCACATTCACTGTCGACCTCAGTGCTGATTTTGACAAGGCGAAGCTTCAAGGCCAGAATGTTGAGCGGCCGTTTGACATTACGGCTGTGAATGACGGCAAAAGTGTTGGCAATATTGAGTACGTTAAAATAGGCGGTACTGATTTTGCTGGAAAATACCAGGTTTCCATCCCTTTTGCTGCAGATGGAAAGCTCAATATCACAGTCGCATTCAAGGAAGATGATCAATGGAAACTGAAAGCGGGAACCAAGACATTCAGCATCACCCGTGATGCAACCCCTCCCGATGTAAAATTAACGGGTGTGGAAAATGGCGTTCTTACAAACAAGGATGTCAAAATCAATGTTGAAGTCATCGAAGAGAATTTTGATTCCAACAAGGTTGATGTTACGGTTTCGAGAAATGGCAGTCCATACAAAGTTGGGGATTGGGGAACAGCGAAGAACAAGTCTTATGCTTTTAGCGAGGATGGCGAGTACATTTTTACCGTAAAAGCAGCGGATAAGGCCGGGAATGAAAGCGCCCAGCAGCAGTTGAACTTTGCGATCCGTAAGAAAGCCCCTGAATTGACTGTTTCAACAGGCGGAAAACAGCTTATGAATGGCGAAGTTTCAAAGACGGACAGTATTGATCTTGAAATTTCAAGCAAGATCAAGATCGTCAGTGCGACCGTCACTGTCTTTAAAGACGGGGAAAATATCGAAACCCAAACCTTTCCTGCCAAAGACTGGGAAGCCTCGCTAAACTATCTAACTCCAGGTGATGCTGAATATAAATTTCAGGTGAAGGTCAGAGAAAAACATGCAATGGGCGTGGAACATACCTTGCCTTCCTTTACCTTCACTGCCGACAAAACTGCTCCAAAGCTAGCAATCCTGGATGTGGAAGAGGGCGGATTTTATGAAAACGACAAAGAAGTTAACGCGACGGTTGATGAACCGAATTTTGGCAGCGCCAAATTCACGATTGAGAAGACCGATATCGATGGCAAGGTCACAACGGACTCCGTTGAAGTGAAAGGTGGACAAGCCAAATATCAAACTACTGGCGAGGGGAAGTATACCGTCACCTTGGCCGCAACGGACGCGGCCGGCAATAAAGCCCAGCAGGAAAGCGTTACTTTTAAAATCGATAAACAGGGCCCCATCCTCTCTATTTCGGAAGATGTGGACGGAAAGCATTTTAAGACGGATAAGGAACTGACTTTCTCAGTAAAAGATATAAGCATTGTTAATGCCGAGCTTACCGTTACAAAGGATAAAGACCTATATCCAATCGGTGATTTTGTCCACAATCTATTCAGTGCATCCGTCACGCACAATTTTACCCGGGAAGGAACCTATACGGTTGACTTGAACTCGACAGATGGAAAGAATCGCAAGAGTTCTCATCCACCGGTGACTTTCACCATTGATAAAAACGATCCGATCCTCACAGCGACTGCTGTTGAAAAAGAGGGCAAGGATAAAAAGAAATTTTATGAATTGACGGTTGATGTAACCGACAGGTACATCGACTGGAAGAATACGAGCATGAAAGTCTACAGGAATGGAACCTTGTTGTCTGCCATTACTGGAAAAGATGTTGTCGCAACACATATTTTTGATGAAGACGGCGAATATTCCTTCGAAATCACAGCGACAGACAAAGCCGGACGTGTAACGACCAAAAATGATGTGAAATTCACTATCGATAACACGAAGCCTCAGCTGTTTATCAAGGGCGTCGAAGAAGGAGGCCACTATCAAGAGCTTGAAAATCTTGAATTAGTGATCGAGGATTTAACTTTCGTTCTTGGAAAAACGAAATTAGAAGTCCTCAAAGACGGGAAGCCTTTTGATATCGGAAACGATGAGTGGGAGATTTTAACTAAAGGCGGGCTTAAGAAAGCGATCAAAAAGTTAAGCTTCAAGGACGAAGGCGATTATGAAATCAAGTTGGCCACCACCGATCTCTTTGGGCATGTAAGCGAACTTGGCCCTATCAACTTCACAATCGATGGGACAAGGCCGGTTATTGATTTGGTAACGGATATAACCGAAGGTGACTTCATTCAAAAGGGCAAGTCTGTCAAAGTGAAGGTAACCGAGCATAACTTCGAGCACAACAAAGTGACCATCAAAGCGACAAAAGATGGAAAACCTTATGATTTAGGTGGTTGGGATAAAACAGGCGAAATATCTGAATTGAATCATACCTTCAATAAGGATGGCGATTATCATATCATCGTCGAAGCGGAAGACCGCGCTAAAAATAAAGCGACGGCAAAAAAGCTTTCCTTCACCGTCGACAACATCAAGCCAAAGATTGATATCACTGGCGTGAAAAATGGTGCCTACTACAAGAATGACAAGCAACTAAAAATCGAAGTCGAAGAGCACAACTATGCGAATAACAAAGTAGAAATCGAGGTTACGAGAAAAGTGGATGTCGATGGAAAGAAAGAAAGCTTTCCAATCGGTGCATGGAAAAACGACAAGGAGCTTTCTGAGTTATCCTATCACTTTGACCGTGACGGCGAGTATGAGATTACAGTCAAAGCAACAGACGCTGCAGGAAATATGGGTGATACCAAGACACTTGTCTTCACCCTTGACTACATCGATCCAGACCTAAGCATCACCGGAGTCGATGACAACGACCACTACCGGAGCGACAGGCCGGTCAGCGTGAGGGTGTCCGATCGCAATATGGACCTGTCGAAAACCAATCTGAAGGTTGAGCGCAACGGCAAACCATATAGCATTGGCGCTCTGGCAAGGATCAGCCAAACCGCTGCAGCCAGGGACTTCACCTTCTCCCAGGAAGGCAGCTATGTGATTGACCTGAACACGACCGACAAGGCCGGGAACAGCAAAAAGCATGACAGGATCGCGTTCATTATCGACAAGACCAATCCAGTTGTGAAAATTGAAGGAGTCGAGAATAATTCGTTCAATCCAACTGGTAGGAACGTAACGATTTCAATCGACGAGCTGAATTATCAAACGAATAATGTCAGCATTTCAGCAACCAAAGATGGTGCTCCGTTCAATATCGGCACCTGGTCCAACAGCGGAAAGCTCTCGAAGCTGGGCTACAATTTTACCAGGGATGGACTTTACACCATCCTTGCAACAGCGGAGGATAAAGCCGGAAATGGGCCGATAACGAAGAAGATGACCTTCACTGTCGACAAAGTGAAGCCAGCGATCCAGATTACCGGTGTGGAGAATAATGCCTACTATAACGTTGATAAGCCTGTAAACGTGACAATCAAGGATGTGAACCTTGATATAAACAAAATATCTGTCACAAGAAACGGCCGTGCGTACGGGGTCGGGGGTTTCAATGTCAAAGGCGATACGGCGTCACTAAGCCACAATTTTAGCGGCGAGGGCGAATACACTATTCTTGTCGAAGCGACTGACAAGGCTGACAACAGCTACAGCCAGACAATGAAATTCACAATCGACAAGACGAAACCAGTGATCACGCCAAAGTTCAAGGGACAGAACCGCGTCATTAAAAATGGGGAATATATCAATGAAGTCTTCACTCCAGAATTCGCGTTGGATGAAGCAGAGGACATGATTGTTTCAGCGACCCTTAACAATGGACCGAACCTGAAAAACAAAATCCCGGTGGCAGTCAGGGAAATGGCCTACAACTACAAGGTACTGGCAAGGGATAAGGCGGGCAACGAATCCACCCTTGAAATCAGCTTTACAATCGATACGACAAAACCGCTCTTGAGCATCACGGGCGTGCTGGATGGCTATTTCAACAAGAATATCGCCCCAACGGTAACGTATTCAGACGTCCATCTCGACAAGGGCAAGACATCGGTCACATTGAATGGCAAGCCGTTCGCAAATGGAACGAAGCTTCAATACGAACAGGATTACATTTTAAAGGCAGTTGTCACAGACCTTGCCAAAAACGTGACTTCCAGGACGATTGTTTTCACAATCGATAAAACAAAACCAATCATCAAATTCAAGGAGCCAATTTCGGATAAGTACTTCAATACCGATCTATTGCCAGAGCTCCTGATCGAGGACATGAGCGCCTATGACATCATCGCGATGATGCTGGACGGCAAGCCGTACGAAGCCGGTGAGCTGATTACGGAAGAAGGAAAGCATGTCATGTTCTTCGAGGTCAAGGATAAGGCAGGCAACATCCAGCAGCTGAGCGTTGAGTTCATCATTGACAAGACTGCCCCGAAGGTCGTGTACGAGGGCATCAAAAAAGGCGGGAAATACCATGATCCAGTGGACATCGCCATCCGTCTCGATAACCCAAATGATGTCCTGAAATCCGTAACAATCAACGGAAAAGATTTCAATGGCGAGGTCGTAGAGGAAAATGGATACAAGGTGATCAAAACGACCCTTGCAGAAATCAAAAAGTACGAAATCAAAGTAAAAGCATATGACGAAGCAGGGAACGAAACAACCACCACCATTCCATTTGAAATCGTCGAAAAAGGAGCCCTCATCAAGCTATACGAAAACAAACCACTCCTCGGCGGCACAATCGCAGGCATCATCGGACTCATCGGCGCAGCCACCACCATGGCCCTACGCAGAAGGAAGCACGGAGACGGTTCCCCCGCTCCACAAGAAGAATAACCAAGAAGTGAAGCACGGGGACGGTTCTCGTGCTTCACTTTTCTTATTGCAAAAGACAGGGATGGCTAGCTGGGGTACAAAATTCTAACTGTCAAGGATGGGAGTGGATTGAAATAAGGTTTCATTGCAGAGCTGAATAAAATTTCCAGGGAGCTTGAGCAAGCAGCACATGATCTAAAAAAGTGCAAAGGGATTGGAGCTGAAAGGTGCTCAGCAAAACTTCGTGATATTTCAGGCAAATACCAGGGAATATAGCAGAAGCTATATCGAGTTTATTAGGGTAGGAGTGGGAAGATGAATAAATTAACGAAGGTGGTGCTGATTTTTATGGGCATTTTTTCAATGATTCTAGCCGCAGCTTGCCAGGACCAGGATAAGGCTGCTGCTGAAAGGATTGAAGAATCACTAAAGGAAAAATACGGTGAAGAGTTCACGGTCGAAAAAATCGGCGGCGGTTACGGGACTTTGACCACCAACACACTTAAGGCAATCGTGTCGCCAAAAACAGCACCGGAGAAAAAGTTCAAAGTGGAAGTCACCAAGGATCTCGATAAAGTCTGGGACGATTACATGAATGTAGTGATGTCCGAGAAGATGGATGTAAAGGCTCTCGAGATGGCGAAGGCTGTTTTTGGTGAGGATGTTTGGGTGAAGAGCGATATAAGCTCAGCTGGGATATCCTTTCCGGATGAAAAATTAAAAGAAAAGAATATGAAATTAACTGAATATATTCATCAATCAAAATCCGACGTTTATGTTATGTTGGAAATTTTCACAAAAAGAGATCGGGAAGTTGATAAAAATATAGAATCACAAAACATTGATCAGTTTGCTGATGACCTTCTGTTTATGGGAGTGCAAAATGCAGGGGTCAGGGTTTATTATATTCACCAGGATATTTTCCGAAATATAGAAAATGAATACAGGTTAGCAAAGTCTGATTCTGATCTTACTTCAGTTAATAATTATTTTGAAGTTGAAGGAAGAAGTTATACAAATTCCTTTATTTTGATTGAAGATTCAAAAAAAGAACAATCGTTAGAGCAAATTAAAGTAAACTTAGAAGAAAATGAGTCAGGGGGTAATTAAATGCCCTACAGAATTAGTGAAAATGAACACAACATACTTTCTCACTTGTCGTATATTGAGTTAACAAATAACCAACAGATTTATTTAGAAGAAGGAACGTTAACCGTTGGTGAGTTGGCTAACTATTACCAAAAAAAACAGCTGATTGGGATCTTGTAAAGGAGCGTTTTTCTTCAGAAGAGGATTTCAATCAATACAAAGATAGTATTATGCTCTTATCAAACCCCTCATCCAAATATTACAACTGGAAAATCGCAGACTATACAAATAAAAACGAAAGTTCCGGATTTGTGGCCTATACAATTGAGCCGACTGACAAAGAAGCGGTGATTGTCATGCGTGGAAGCGAGCCATTTGATCAACCTGAACATTTAAATACAGATTGGGATAATAACTTTCATACTCTGCATGAAGTTCCTACTATTCAGCAAGCAGATGCAATGGAGTACTACAACAGGATAGGGAAGAAATATGATGTGATTTCATCGGCAGGGCATTCATTAGGCGGCAATGTTGCCTTGAGTGGGGCATTCCTGGCTGATCCGGAAATACGGGAAAAAATTTGGGCAATTCGAACATTTAATGCACCAGGATTCAATAAGGAGTTTTTGAATAAGCATGAAGAACCAATAAATGAATTGGCAGGCAGAATATATGAGTTTCAGAATGAAGATGATGTTGTAAGCTCACTGATGTATAATCCAACTAAGCCAATTATCATTGAAACAAATATGAAGACTTCCGAAGGGATATTTCGTTTGTCTGATCCGATAAAATATTTATTGGACAGTCATGCGCTAAGACATATGGCCGTAAAAGAAGACGGCACTCTTAGAAGGAAAGACTACCAATTGAAAAACTTCACCAATCACTTCGTTTCAAACTTGACTAAAAGTTTCCAGATTCTCCCTAATCCTGTATTAGGAGGATTTGTAGAAACGACGTTTGCCTTGATAAATGGAAGGGTTAATCTCGAAGGACTAATGAAAGGCGCATTGCTTTTAACCATGATTGCCCCGGCTGCTGTGCTTGCGGCAGGTGTAGTGACAGTTAAGGCGATTGCCATTGCTGCTGCAGCAATTTTGGTTGTGACGATGGCCGTTACCCTTCGTGAATATACAATGATGGCAATTGAACAATTTACCCAAAAAATATATGCACAAATCAATGCATTCATGGACAACCTCTTTGAAAAAATGGTTCTTTCCGCTAGGGCGGCAGCTACCAAACTAGCTGAATTTAAAAACATGGTCAATGAGCAGGTCACAATCTTCCTGGCTAAAACAACCGCAGGTTTTGTAAAGTGGCTGAAGTCTGTCACAGGTGGAGCTAGAGAGATGATTCAAGTGAATACAGGCCATTTACGGGCGATAGCAGAACGGCTTAGCAGCATCCAGCATAAAATTAACCGGGTCGACAGCAGGCTGGATTCCTTAAGGAAAATGGCCGAGCTTGACGACAAACTCTCAATCGCTTTCATTGATTTCAGAATGGGCAATGACTATGAGCTCAGGAATGTCATAAACTACCTTAACTTTACTGCTTCCAAGCTGGATGACGCCGAGCGAAAGCTTTCATATCAAGCGAGAGGGATAAGATAATCCCTTCTCTTTTTTTCACTACGATGCAGCTTGGAATAAACCTGTAGTCTCGTTTGGAACATGAAACGCCTATTTCATCGACGCCGGTTCCTTGACGGCCAATCATGAACAAGGAAGGGTCCACTCTGCCGGCCTACTCCCCGCCATTGTAAACCCCGCCGCTGTCTAAAGCATGTTCATCATCGACATGGTCTGGCGCGAAAGATGGATTGCTGATATCCGGTGCTTTCGCCTCGTTCTATCGATCCTCCTTGCGCTCTTGAAAAATGAATAAGCGCAATTAGGGAAACGGCGGCTGACGCGTAAAGAGCTCATTATAAGAACATCCTCCATCGACTTTTCTCCTATCAAGAAGAATCCAGGAATTTCGCTTGTAGACAAAATGAAACAAATTACTCCAAATTTTTCAACAACCAGTTACTAATTTACTACACTTATGATAAAATAAACAATTAGGGTAGAATATGGTTCGTAGATTGCGGCGGCGTCTGGAAATACTCAGACAACAGGATCATTTGGATCGAAAAGAGCTTTCAGCACTTGGAAAAAAACGGGGTTAGTCAGCCGCAGCCAGCTGTTTATCAAGGAGGAAAAATGAAGAATGTTAGCTAGGGATATTGGGATCGACCTTGGAACTGCCAATGTATTGATTCATGTTAAAGGCCGAGGTATTGTGTTGAATGAACCGTCTGTTGTGGCGATCGATAAAAACACGAATAAGGTTTTGGCTGTCGGCGAGGAGGCCCGCAAGATGGTAGGGCGTACGCCGGGAAATATCGTGGCCATCCGTCCTTTGAGGGATGGGGTCATTGCTGACTTCGATGTAACGGAATCGATGCTGAAGCATTTCGTCAATAAACTGAATGTGAAAGGCTTCTTGTCCAAACCAAGAATCCTGATTTGCTGCCCGACCAACATTACAAGCGTTGAGCAAAAAGCAATCAGGGAAGCAGCCGAAAAGAGCGGCGGCAAGAAGATCTATCTTGAGGAAGAACCGAAGGTAGCGGCGATTGGCGCTGGCATGGATATTTTCCAGCCAAGCGGGAATATGGTCGTTGACATCGGTGGCGGAACAACTGATGTTGCCGTACTTTCAATGGGCGATATCGTCACATCATCCTCTATAAAAATGGCTGGTGACAAGTTCGATTTCGAGATATTAAACTATATTAAACGTGAATATAAACTTTTAATTGGTGAGCGTACTGCCGAGAATATCAAAATCAACATCGGCACTGTATTCCCGGGCGGACGTGACGAAGAAATGGAAATCCGCGGACGTGATATGGTCTCAGGATTGCCAAGAACGATTACTGTACGGTCTGCAGAAGTGCAAGAGGCACTTAAAGAATCGATCGATGTCATCGTCCACGCTGCAAAATCAGTGCTGGAGCGGACACCGCCTGAATTATCCGCTGATATCATCGACCGGGGTGTCATTTTGACCGGCGGCGGCGCTTTGCTTCATGGCATCGAAACGCTGTTGATGGAAGAATTGAAGGTTCCCGTGCTGATTGCTGACAATCCAATGGATTGTGTGGCTGTCGGTACAGGCATGATGCTTGACAATATCGACCGCATTGAACGCCGCAGGATAGGTTAAGGCGCAAAGGAATCTGGATTTCTTACGGGAAAATCTCCGCAAGAACCCAGATTTTTTTGTTAAATACCCGTTTTTTCGAAAATAAAACTTAAAATCCTACATTTTCCTGCAAAAATTTAATGTTTCTAGCCGATATATTTTCTATAATAGTGAGTAGTGAAAAATTTTCCTATTCGTTTTCCAGTGAGGTGGAAACATGTTCAAAGGTTTTTATACAGCAGCTTCCGGAATGTACGCCCAGCAGCGTAGGACGGAGATGCTGACAAACAATATGTCGAATGCAAATACACCGGGATACAAAGCCGACCAGGCCGCAATGAGAGCCTTCCCTGAAATGCTGCTCCAGCGTTTCGATAAGGAGCGGGTCCCGACTGAAAACGGCTTAACCCTGCCGTTCAACAAAGAAGTTGGCAGGATCAATACAGGAGTATACCTGCAGGAAGCGATTCCGAAATTCATCCAGGGCGATTTGCGTGAAACAGGAAGGCAGTCGGACGTTGCCCTTCTTGATATCACAATGCCGGAAAATGGCTCGGTGTTCTTCACTGTCCGTCACCCTGATGGCGGGACCGGCTATACCCGGAACGGGAATTTAACCGTCGATGGCCAGGGATTCTTAACAACAGGCAGCGGCCATTATATCCTCGACACAGCCGGGAATCGGATCCAGCTTTCAAGCGACCGTTTTACCATCAGTGAGGGCGGCGTCCTGACTGGAGAAAAAGGGGAAAGGGCGGTTCTAGGAATCGGCTTTGCGAACAATCCGTTACGATTGAAGAAAGAAGGCGACGGCCTGTTCCGGACGGAAGACAACGCCCCGCTTCCGAATGCCTTCGAAGCAGCAGGCGTGCGATTCAGGATGCAGCAAGGTTTTCTTGAGCAATCGAATGTCGATGTCAGCAAGACGATGACCGATATGATGACGGCTTACCGAGCTTTCGAGGCCAACCAGAAAATCCTCCAGGCATACGACCGCAGCATGGATAAAGCAGCGAATGAAATCGGCAGGCTCTAAAAGCTAGTTGAAAAATGACTCCCGCATTTTGGATGATCACTATTCAAGGACCCAGTCCTGGGATTGAGGGATAAAATGAACAGAACAATGATTACAGCAACCAATACATTGTCCCAGCTGCAAAAGCAGATGGACATCATCAGCCATAACCTGGCCAATATCGATACAGCTGGCTACAAGCGGCGCGAGGCATCCTTCACGGATTTGCTTGTACAGGAGTTCCGCAACCAGCCGATTGACCGGCTCGAACCGCAAAACCGGATGACCCCTTTTTATATCCGACAGGGAACAGGTGCAAGGCTTGGACAGGTACAAATGAATTTGGCGCAGGGAAGCCTCAAATCAACGGGGCGCGACCTTGATACGGCTTTTACGGCAGAGGGCCAGTTTTACCGTGTGATGGTACCAAATGAAAAAGGCGGTACCGATATGAGGCTGACAAGGAATGGCGCGCTTTATTTATCTCCCGTTTCGGAAAATGAAACCATGCTTGTCAACAGCGATGGCCATGCAATCCTGAATGAAAGCGGACAGCCGATCACGATAGCTGGCAACGTAAAAACCATCAAAATCAACGAAACTGGCCAATTCACGGCTGAATTTTATAATGGTACAACACAGACAGTGAATCTTAGTGTAGTATTAGTAGAGAAACCGCAATTTTTGGAGCAAAAAGGCGGGAACCTCCTCGGGCTGCCTGACAATCTGGCCGACCTGGGGGTAACGGAAGAGCAGATATTAACACAGCTGACGGGCCCTCAGAGGAACCGTATCTCGGTCCAGCAGGGTTCACTCGAGCAATCCAATGTTGACATGAGCAAAGAAATGACGGACTTGATCAATGTCCAGCGCGGATACCAGTTCCACGCCAAGTCCATCACCCTTGCCGACCAAATGCTCGGGCTGGTGAACGGAATCAGGTAAGAAGGGAAGAAAGAAATGACGTTGAACAAGAATAATCAAGAAGCATTGACGCGTGACCAGGTAAAAGAAGAGAAACAGTCGCGCGAAAAAAAGAAAAGAATCCGGGTTCGCCTTATTCCGATCTGGCTTCGGATTATCATTGTCATTCTCCTTCTCGGAGCAAGCATCGTGTTAGGAGCGATGTTTGGCTACGCCGTGATGGGCGGCGGGAAAGCAAAAGATGTATTTGAAAAATCAACATGGACCCATATTATAGATCTGGTTGATAAAGAATAGATGTTAGATTAGAGGAAGGGGCCGCTCTTCCTCTTTTTAATAGGGATAACATGGCGATTTACGACCAGTGGACGCCCGGTGATAGTTCATGCAGCATTCAAAAAAAGTCTCGAAACGTGCTGGGGCGGAATCAAAAATACAGCAATCCTACAAAAAAGCCTGGAATCGGCATAAAGCGAATCCGAGTGGCTGCAACGATAGGAAGTAACAAAGGAAGAATATTTTTCTTCCTTTTTGTTTGCGCTTTTTAGTACAATGGTATTAAGCACCTAATATTAATAGGAGGTACTAAAAAGATGCTTGATATCACCCAAATCAAAGAAATCATTCCCCACCGTTATCCATTCCTGCTCGTTGATAAAATTCTCGAAATCGAAGAAGGCAAAAGAGCTGTTGGCATTAAAAACGTTTCGGCCAATGAAGAGTTCTTTAACGGTCATTTCCCGGAATATCCCGTCATGCCAGGCGTGCTGATTGTTGAAGCCCTTGCGCAGGTTGGGGCCGTTGCCGTCCTGAAGCTTGAAGAAAATCGCGGGAAGATCGGCTTCTTCGCCGGAATTGACAACTGCCGTTTTAAAAGGCAGGTGAAACCGGGGGACCAGCTTCGGCTAGAGGTTGAAATGACCAGGCTGAGAGGGCCAATCGGGAAAGGTAAAGCGATCGCCACCGTTGAAGGCGAAGTCGCCTGCGAAGCCGAAATCACATTTGCAATAAAATAATTGACGAGCCGAACCGGTTGTATGGTTCGGCTTTTCGATGTCTTCGGCGGCTGCCTGGGAGGATTCAGTCCCCTCTTTAAATGACAAAAAATACAAAATTAATTTCATTGTCATGCAAGTTTTTTACATTGATGGGCAACATAACAGCAGACCATGCAACAGGTCTTAAAAATTTTTCCAACAGAAAGGGGCTTTTTTTATGAAGAAAAAGCTGATGATGCTCATTTGTGGATCGTTGCTGTCTGCGATGTTCCTTGCTGGATGCGCCAATGACAATCAAGAGCCGCCGCCGAACGACAATAATAACATCGATAATCCAGCAGACAATGATAACTTCAATGACAATAATAATGACAACAACGGAAATGTCGATGACGACGGCATAATCGACGATAACAACAACGACAACAATGACATCAACACGGATAACGACGGCGACTTGATGGAGGATGACAACACACCAGGGGAAGACCCAGTCGAAGACAGGCTTGACATGAACGACGAAGACAATAAAGACAGGTAGGACAAAAGGGCAGGAGCCATTCCTGCCCAATTTCTTTTAAATAAAAAACCCCAGCCGAATAGCTGGAGCCGGTTCTATATTTTTTTCGCAACTGGTACTTTCGGGCGCGAAACCATCTTCTCCTTGAATTCATCTAAAAGCTGCTCGCCAGTCAAGCCCTGCTCTATCAAATGTTCCAGCAGCAACTCAGGATAATCGCCCCTAGGCTTTGTCAGATGCCCGGTAAGCAGGATGCTCACATGGTTGTTTTTAAGCTCCTTCACTGCGCACACTTTGGTTTTGAAAGCAGCGGGATCGTTTTCCTTTTTCGTGATGACGACCTGCACGACAATTTCCTTATCATTATCATAGGCCTCTTGAAAGTAAGGGATATACTTTTGGTCGGTAAATACCTCAACAAGCCACGTTCTATTTTCATCTTCCTTATTGATGATCAGGCCATCTTCCATTTCAATGTCCACTAAAGCGTCATCTTCAACAATCTGGATTGAAATCAATTTAAACGTCTTCATCGTCCATCACCTCCCGCATGACTTGTCCAAATTATAACATAGAGTCACCAGAAAACGAACAGCTGCTATTTTTGTCGAAAAAAATACAGCCAATGAGCAAAAATGAATTTTGTCTCCTGATGCCGGATTAAAACTGAATTACAAATTGAAAAATCTCCGCTAGCAGCCAGTTTGCCTGCTGGAATGTTTAATTTTGCCATTTTGCAGCGGGGATGAAGCAGGAATATAATGGGCGTGTAAGTAGAAAGGAGTTGAGAAGGTGATCAATCAAGTAACACTTGTCGGGAGACTGACAAGGGACCCCGAGCTGAAATGGACGCCCGATGGCAAGGCCGTATCGAATGTCACGCTTGCAGTCAACAGGCACTATAAGAATCAGCACGGTGAAATCGAAGCTGACTTTGTCCATTGCACATTATGGAACAAGACAGCAGAGAACACGGTCAATTACTGCAGGAAAGGATCGGTTATCGGTGTGACAGGCCGGATCCAGACAAGGAATTACGAAAACCAGGAAGGGCGACGTGTCTACGTCACCGAAGTGGTCGCAGAAGGTGTGCGCTTCTTGAGTTCGAAGCCACAAAAGGAATCCTTTGAACCGAAGGGAAGCGAGCATCCTACCCCTCCGGCAGAAGAAAGGGAGGAACTGCCCTTTGCCTAATGAAAGCGAATCGCTCGAAAAGCTGCTCGTCAGCCTGATCAAAATGACCGGAAAAACAAATGAAAAGGTCGACGAACTAATGAAACGCATACACCAGCTCGAACTCGCACACAAAGAACAAAGAATCAACCGCGTCTATTCCTTCATCGCCGAACCACCCAACCCCACCTCCGGCTTCCGCAGAAAAGACTATTCCAAAACATAAACACTAACAATCTCACCTCGAAAAAAGCCTCTTAAGAAGACTTCAAGAGAGAGAATCAATACCCAATCTCCAATATACCCTCAAACTTAGACGCCGGCTTGGTCCATAAGCCGGTTTTTTTGTGTGCTTCCGTTGATGAAAAAGCTAGACTAGCGTTCCTGACAAAAAATTTTACGCCTCTTGAAATCAAGTGGGGGAATCTGAAGAAAATTTATGCTTTCCGAGGTGAATTTAGCGTTTTTATAGATTGTGTAGTGGATGTGGTTAGCGATTTAGCGAATTCGAGCAATAAATTAACGGAAATCAGCAATAAATTCCGGCACCAGCAACAAATTAATGGATACGAATAGCAATTTAGCGGATATCGTCAGTAATTCAGCGGGAACCCGCAATATCCAGCCAGAACCGTATTAATCTAGCGGAAATCGGCAATAATCTAGCGCGAAAGCAGATTAATCCAGCGACTTGGATTAAAATGGAAATCGCCCCCAATCAAAAAATCTTCACAAAACCCAACTCAAACAAAAAAGCAGCACCCAATGGGCTGCGCCGCCACGAATGTTCAACATCCAAATGTGGCGCGTTTCCCATGGGGCACTGCCCTATCCTTAAGATAAAAATACTAGTTCATGCAATTCCTCAGTCGACAGCTCGGTGATCCAGCTGTCGCTCTGGATGATCTGGTCGTTCAGCGACTGCTTTTTCTCGAGCATCGCATCGATTTTTTCCTCTAAAGTACCCGTGCTGATCAGCTTGTGAACATGAACGAACCGGCTCTGCCCAATCCGGTAGGCGCGGTCAGTTGCCTGGTTCTCGACCGCAGGGTTCCACCAGCGGTCATAGTGGACAACGTGGTTGGCTGCCGTCAGGTTCAGCCCGGTTCCGCCAGCCTTCAGCGACAACAGGAACACAGGGAATTCACGGTTTTGGAACCTCATAATCAGCTCATCGCGCTTCATCTTCGGCAGGCTGCCATTCAGGAAAGGGACGTCGATGCCGAATTCT
The DNA here is from genome assembly GCF_017912555.1 of Bacillus sp. REN3. Taxonomy (GTDB): domain Bacteria; phylum Bacillota; class Bacilli; order Bacillales; family Cytobacillaceae; genus Mesobacillus. The sequence continues at coordinate 252,251 of NZ_JAERSD010000003.1, forward strand.
TTTTTCAGCGCTGTCTGGATCATTTCCCCCATGCCAATGTACTGGGTAAAAATAATGCAGCTTTCCTCCTGATCAAGGACAGCGCCAACAAGCTCGGCCATTTTTTCCATCTTTGCGGACCGGTCGATCAGATGCTTTGGATTGTCTTCTTTCAAGTAAAGAGCAGGGTGGTTGCACAGCTGTTTCAGCCTGCTCAACAGCTGCAGGATCAATCCTTTGCGTTCAAAGCCAGATAATGTTTCAATCTGCGCGAAGGTGTCCTTGACGAGCTGCTCATAAAGCGAAGCCTGCTCCGCCGTAAGAGGACAGTATTCCTTCTGCTCGACCTTGTCCGGCAGATTCAATGCGACATCCTCATCCTTCTTCGTCCGTCGCAACAGGAATGGCTTGATCAGCGCCTGCAGCTGTCCGATTTTTTCCTTCTTCTCTTCTTTTTCGATCGGCAGGATGAATTGCTTTTGGAACTGGCCGGCACTGCCAAGATAGCCGCGGTTCGTAAAATCGAAAATCGACCATAGCTCGGACAGGCGGTTTTCCATCGGCGTTCCCGTCAGCGCGATATGGTGCTTGCCTTTCAGCTTGCGGACCGCGCGCGATTGCTTCGTATTCGCATTCTTGATGTTCTGCGCTTCATCGATCGCGACACTGCTCCATTCAACATTGTCAAGCTCCTCAAAATCGAGGTGCGTCAAACCATACGAAGTTAATACGATATCAGCATCCATCGCGGCGGAGGTGAATTCCTCCCCCTTCAGGCGGGAAGACCCGTAATGCAGATGGACCTTCATACCGGGCGCAAACCGTTCGATCTCCTTTTGCCAGTTGCCAAGAACCGACGTAGGGCAGATAATCAGCGCCGGATGCCCATCGCCTTCCTGTTCTTTTACAGCCAGCAGGTAAGAAATCAGCTGGATTGTTTTCCCCAGCCCCATATCATCGGCAAGCAGGGCGCCGAATCCATACTTGCGCAGGAACATGAGCCAATCCATCCCGAGCTTCTGGTACGGGCGCAGCTCGCCGGCCAGTCCAGCAGGCACCGGAGACTCCGGGATTTCCTTTGTTTCTGACAACTGCTTCATCATCTGCTTCCAGTGTCGGTTCAGCTCGATCTGGATTTTTGCGAACACCCGCGGATCGTCAAGCTCCTCGCCATCTTCACCATTCTCCTCCGTAAGCTCCTGCTGCAGCAAATCGCGGATATGCAGCCCTTCCTGGTCGGCTTTCTTCATCAAATCCTGGATTTGGCGGATAAAGCTGTGGTCAAGCTTGATCCAGCGGCCCTTCAAATAGACAAGCCGCCGCTTTTCATTGACGAGGCGCTGGAACTCCTCCTCGCTGAGGTCGACTCCATTCATTGAAAAGCGCCAGTCATAATCAAGCATCGCATTCAAGCCGACAAACGAACGCCGGTAGCCAGTCTGGTTTTTCAAACGGGCTTTTACCTTCAGGTTCGCATGCTTGACCGCTTCCCACCATGAAGGAAGAAGAATTTCGATTCCGAGCGCGATCAACGTTTCGCTTGCCTCGGTCAAGAACATCCATGCCTCATCTTCGCTCAGGTTCGATTTCAGCCGCCCATCGTCTTCAAGCCAGGGGAAAATGGCGGCAAGCCTGCTTTCTTCCTGCTCGACCCTATCGCTGAAATCATCCCAGCCGGCAGGATAGCTCCCATAGTCACGGGCATCCGCCAGCATTGCAGGGTCCTGTTTGCTCCGTAAAAATAACCCGAGATTCCAGTCACCAAAGCCATCCTCAGGCTCTTCGAGATGGAGGCCAATCGTGAATGGCGCCGGATTTTCACGCAGGCCAAGCCACTCAAGCCAGCGGTCCTCGTCAAAGTAAGCGGCCAGCTGCTGGGGAGAAAGCTGCTTTTTCCGCAGGACATCAAGCTTGTCGCCAAGCAGGTATCTCATTGTCTCATTTTCATGGAAATACGCCTCAAGGGCCTGATGGAACAAATCCGCTACAAAATCACGGACGGTCACATCCTCATTCTTCACCTTGATTTTTTCCTCCCAGAACGGCTGATGGAATTCCGCAAGCACGCTCGCAGGCAGGGCCCAGCGGAACTCCTCGCTATCAAGCTGGGAAAAATCAGGATGCCATTCCCTTGCGTTAATCGCATCCAGAATCGCGTGGGCAGTCGACAAACATATGTCCCCAGCTTCATCCCATTCCCACTCAACAAGACGGTTGAAGCTTTCCTCCCCAAACAAGGTCACAAGCTGCCAAGCACTAACGGTCACGCCTTCCATTCCAGCCCACTTATCATCATCGACCATTGTCCCGTAAAAGCTTTCCTTATGGCGGAAAAACAACAGCTTCCGCCACTCAGCCAAATTCAAGTCATCACCATCGAAATCCTGGCCATACAAAAAATAACGGCCATCCGCAACCGGCCAGACATTTATCATGATCTGCTTAATCTCAAGCATGGTCCACACCTCCTTGATAGAAAAGGTACCTGAGCACCAGCAAGTTCAAGCTTTACCGCAGCAATGCAGTGGCAAGAAGTCCGGCCCGGTAACCTTCCCATTGGATAAAAGCACCGCTTCATAACGGACCCACATCCCATTCGTCAAAAGCGCAGCTTCAGGGAATCCTCCCACTCGCTAAAAGCATTGCTTCATTGAATTCTTGCACACGTCTAAAAGCGCCACTCCAAGAGTATCCCATTCAAAAAAGCATCGCTTCATCAACGGAAAGTCCCCAATCAATTAAAGCTCATCAGGAACATTCCGACACTTGCTAAAAGCTCGTGAGTACCCAGTCCCACACTCAATAAAAGCCTGGTTACACCTAAGGCCAGGCGCCAGTCCAGCCTTTATTCCACTTCAATCAGCTTGCTGCGCTGGCATTCTTCATGGAAGGCGCGCAGCCGTTTTGTTCTTGCCAGCAATTGATCGAAGAATGCTTCCCATTCAGGGAGGCGTTTCAATTTTTTATAAATGGTCCGCAGCTTTTTCAGCAGGCGGGCTGCCTGGCGGTAGCTGCTGCGGTTTTTCATCCTGATGAGGTCAGCGATCATCTGGTGGTACAGAGGGATCAGGACCTCGGGTGCTTCCTTTTGGAGCACCTTGATCCGGTCGTTTGCGATCGAATTGTACTCAAATCCGAAGTAGGATTGCAGCTCGCTCCATTGCTCGTACTGGCCCTTATCGAATAGCGATTCCTCGTATTCATAGAAACTGTATGGCATGGTCTGGGCCAGTGCCCGGTCATACAGCTCGCTGCGGCCAGTTTCGTTTGTATAGGCTCCAATCAGCTTCAGGGCGAAGCGGGTGAATTTTTTTGCAGTGTAATAGTCACCGAGGTGCTTCAAGTATTGGCGGAGCTGCTGGACCGTGTATTCAATAAACGGTGCCATTCGGCTCCACTCCCGCTGCAGCTGGAAGCCTTCAATCCAATAAAACAAGAACGGCAGCGTTTCAGCGGGAAGCGAGGCGAATCTCCTCACTGCTTCCTGGTCCCGTTTTGCTAAAATAAGCTGATGGACAAGGGCGATTTCCTCGATGATATCCCGCTTTCCATCACCGAATGCTTCCAGCCGTTCCAGCTCCTCCTCACGCCAGTCCTGGTTTTTGAATAATTTTTCCCACAGCAGGCGATACAGGTCGATCCGTTCATAGCCGCCTGCCAAACCAGGTGCCGTCAGTCCGACAGAGTCATTCTTCATTTTCTCGATGAAGCCATCAAACGAGAATGGAAGGGACCTGAACGCGAGGCGATCTACATAATCCTCGGCATCATGGAAGAGATCCTCGAACAGCGGCTGATAGTATCGCTCCAGCGTCTCCTCGGGATGCTCCAGTTCAGCGGCCAGCCGCGAAAGCAAATGGAAGGAAGACACCGCTGCTGCCATCATATATAGATTCTTCCAGATCGGCTCAATCGGAGCAGTCGCCTCGACACGGCGGAGGTAGGTGCGGAACAGCCCTGGAACGATATAAGGCTTCGGTGGCCCCTGGCCCTTCATGATTTCCCGGAAGCTTTCGGAAAAAGAAGCCTTCCACTCCTCGTAATTATGGCTGCTGCGGGAGGACTTCTTCACCAGGTCCTTCGCCCTTTGCAGCCCCCACTGTTCCGCGCTCAGCTGCTCCTTCGCCGGACGGCGCCATTCCTCGACCCAGCCAGAAACACTGCCAACCTCGGCATACGCCTGGAAGAACGCGGCCACCCGGTGGCGGCAAAATGAATCAGCCGGACAGGTACAGCTGCTTTCCTCCGGGTCCGCCGCACTTACATAGACGCGGACAGGCGTTACGTCCTGGACCGTTGCCCAAATCGAATTCACCATATATTTCAGATGATGGACCGTCCCTTGCCGGTACAGCATCAGTCCCTTCTGGACAAGTCGCGCATCCTCCTCGGCCTCTGGCTTCAACATCTTATTCAATTTTGCGGCAGCTGCTTTTAATATGGGTGCCTGGTTCTCCGGTATGACAGCCACAATCGTTCCCCCGTTCACCGTTCGATTTTTCCTATCCACATATTGAAAAGTCATGGATTGTTCATAACCATCGCCTAAAAACGACATCCACGGCTCCGTAATGGTGATAAAATTAAAAAAACATATTCTTTTATTATACCCAAAAATCCGCTCTTCGAGGAGTGGGGATGCTTGTACCAGATAAAAACACAGAAAACTGTTTGATAAAAACTGCTGGTTATAATTTCAATATCTTCTATATTTCGTATAAAATAGAGGTAACAACATTCATGGGGGACTGGCAATGGATAATAGAGTAGAAGTGCTTCGCGGGCTGTTTCAGTATCCAAATTATACATATAAATTGAGAGATTCCGAGGAAGTCGCCGGCGTATGGAAAAAAGCAACGCTCTTGATCCTGCTGAGCGGGCTCGTCTTTGGGTTCAGCGCCTATTTTGGCATAGGATCGGAATACCTATCGAAAAAACTGACAGCGATCTCCCGGGATGAATATGAAATGCATAAGCTCCTGTTCATGGGAGGGCAAACATTGCTCGGCCTTGTGTTCGGCGCTGTGATGATTTTTCTGCCAGCCTTGTTCTTCTGGACATTATCAGACCTTGATCTGAAGAAGCTTGTTTCTGTCCAATTGTTTGTGCTGCCTATCTTCCTTTTGGAAAAATTGATTGTGATCCCGCTCGCTCTCTTGCTTGGATTGACGCAGGTTTCATCGCCGTTCTCGCTTGGCATCATCGCCCAGTACCTGACCGGGAATGATTTCCTCATCTACTTTTTTGCATCCATCACACTGTTTAAAATTTGGGCGATTTTCATAGAATACAAGTATTTGAAGATGCTGACCGAGAAATCCCCAAGAATCATCCTTTCGATGGTCCTCGGCATCAATCTGATCATTTGGATCTTTGCCGCGCTGTTTTCATTTATTCAATTTGAGAAGATTTTGTAAGAGGGGTGTAAGCGATGAAAAAGAAAACAGCTATTCTTTTATCAGCAGGAATTCTTTTTGTTTCGGCTAATTTATACCTGGCCCTGAAGGACGACAGCAAAGCCGTCCGTTCCTCGTATATCACTAAATGGGAAGCAATCGGCAAGGAGAAGTTGACAGAAACGCTGAAAGCTTCCGGGGTGGTCACGCCTGCGGAAGAGCATTACGTTTATTACAATGACAATCCTGGAGGCTTCAAGAAATTCCTTGTCAAAGAAGGGGATCAAGTCAACAGCGGCAGCCCGCTCTACGAGTATGCATCTGAAAATGTAGCAACGGACAAGACCAAGCTCGAAGTGGAAAAAAGCCAGCTTGTCAGGGAGGCCACGCTAATCGATGAACAAATCCAGCAGCTCCTATATCTCCAGTCCGTTTCCTCTTCGACATCAGATAGCAGCACCCCGGTAACAGGAGACGGGACAATCGATTCAGGTTCTTCTTCCAATGAACTTGTCAAGGTTTCGATAGAAAAAGAAATCTACGACAAGCAGCTGGAGAAAGGCCGGATCATGGCGGAAATCCAAAAATACGATGAAACGATTAGATCCCATAATAGCGGCGATCAGCTGGGCATCAACAGCGACGTGGACGGAACGGTCAAAAAGATCAATTATGACCTGAAAAATCCAATCGTCACAATCATCAGTGACAAGCCGAAGGTAGAAGGGACTTTTACCGAAAGGGACCTCAAAAAGGTAGAGGAAGGCATGGAAGCCTATATAAAATCTGATTTGATCAAGAAAAAGGCAGCCGGAACGCTGACAAAGATCGCCGCCTTCCCAGAAAAGGACCCATCCGTTAAAGAGGAAAGCAACTTCCCGTTCGAAGTCCAGCTTGACGAAGAAAATGAGGAAATCATCAAAGGCGCCCATGTCGACGTCACAATCGTTACTGACAAAGTGCTTAACGCAGCCACCGTACCGGCAAGAGCAATCGAGAAGGGCAAGAAAAACCACTACATTTATGTACTGAACGAAAAAGGCGAAGTCGAAAAACGAAAAATCAAAAAAGGCATGGAACAGGCCGGAAAAGTCGAAATCTCCAAAGGCGCCAAACCAAGCGAACTCATCGTCCGCAAGCCCGAACAAATCCAGCAAGAAAACAGCCCATTCTTCAGCAAAGCCAAACCAAGCACCATCAACCAAATGCCATTCAACCAAGAAACCAAACGCAACATCCTCAAACACATCATCGTCGCCTTCTTCAAATGAAGCACGGGGACGGTTCTCCTGCTTCACATTAGGAGCAGGATTAAAAAAAGGGAGCCGGACGGCTTCCTCTCAGACTGTAGACAAACTCGATGGAAATCGTGTTTGTCTACAGTCTTTTTTTTGCTGGTGCTGGAATGGAGCTGTTGATTTCCATTCCAGGCGCTTCGCTTTCCACGGGGCCGGCGGGGTGAGCCTCACCGTCGCCGTTGGCGCCTGCGGCGGGGTCTCACCTGTCCAGCTGATCCCGCAGGAGTCTACGCGCCTTCCACTCCATCAACAGGACTTCTAAATTTAGCGTGGAACTAAACATAAGTCTTTTTTAAATAGATACATATAACGCTTGAGGTGATAAAGATGCTATCGAAGAACAATTCAATCCAACGAGACCAATTAGAAATGGTTGCTTTAGACCAGCTTGTTCCAAACCCGGCAGGCGGGTCTAGTGACCCTTGGCCGCAAGTTTCATGTTCTCAGCATTGTTCCATGAAAAATAGAAGAACTGAGTAAATGCGATCCTAAGACCTGACCACAAAAAAGGAAGCCATCCTGCTTCCTTTCATCTTGCGGACTAAATGTTCCTGACAGATCTGACCTTGTGCCAGGTCCCGATAAATGAAGGAATTAATGTAGGGGGGATAGTCTTATTTCGAAGATAGCTTCCTGTTCCAGCCAAACAATAAAAAAGCTGGTGTTCTCACCAGCTTAAATCGGTAATGATCCATCTTTGTCCATCCCAGCTGAACACGACTCTCAAAACAGCCGGGCTATATAGTTCGGATGTGTTTTTTTGCGTCAAGGTGTATTGTTCTTTGCCTGTTTTAGAAAATTCATACGGGTCGGATGTTGAAAAGAACAGCGGGTATTCCGTCGGGACTGTATAGAGGCCATCCTCTTCTTCCTTGATCCGATGGTCAAAGACCTTCGCGGCGGCTTCCTTTGTCATCACGCCTGCGAATTGCTCATAATATTCATCCTTGGTGGCAATGGTCCTGAATTTCATGCTGTCTGATTCATATTCCGGGTTAACGGTGATTTTTTTGTACTGCGAGAGCAATGCAATCGCGTCATCAGCTGTCCATTCTGGTACTGTACCTTCCACTTTGGCCGGCGTGTCGTCTGCAGGTTCTTCATTTGCAGGCGTTTCCTCCGCAGGTTCCTCTTTGCCCGGCGGTTCTTCCGCCACTTCCTGCTCGGCCTCCAGCTTCTCGATTTCCCCGGCAAGCAGGGAGTCATAGCCTTTAGCCGTCAGAATCGAGTCGACAATTTTCAATAATTCAAGCTTGCTCATTTCCCCTTTTTGCTCGACGGTGTGAATATAGCCTTCCTCTTCCCAGGAAACATAGGAGGTCGCCTGATCCACAGCGGCATACTGTCCCGTCAAATCCGCAGCCAGCTGCAAATCCCCGGTTCCCCCGGTTCCCTTTCCTTTACGCATGCCATAGCTAAAAGAATCGCCCTCAGCCTCAGGGTTCACATAGATATGTTGATAGAGTTCCCCATCCGTGCGAGTATGTTTGAAGACATATGGAGCAGGAACATAAGTTGGGAACACCAACTCAGGCTTTGGCTCCTTTTCCTTATCCGGGACAGTCTGCTCTGGAGGGGTTTCCTGTCCGGGATTCATGTTATTGTCAGTGAAAACCAGCCAATAGATGCCCGCGGCAAAGATGCTGAAAAAAGCTATGCTCAAGCCAATCGGAACAAATCGCTGGAATCTATGCATTTTCTTCCTGCCTGCCGGAGTACGCCCATCTATTTTCCGCATGACCCCATCCCGCATCTTTTCTGTGAACTCAAAATCAGCCAGCTCATCCGCCAGCATTTCGCTCTTTAGTTTTTTCAATCGGTCCTCCATATTCAAACCTCCCTTCCTCCAGGATCTCCTTTAACAGTTCCCTTGCCCGAACAAGCCTCGTCTTAACGGTGTTCAGGTTCAAACCGCAAATATCACTGATTTCCTTTTGACTGCATTCCTGGAAATAATATAGAAAGATGACCTCCCTGTATTTGACCGGCAGCTGGAACAAAGCATGCTGCAATTCGCTTTTTTCATCTTCCTGTACGCATTGATCCTCAGGCCCTGCTTGAGTGCTTTTGAAAAATGACAACAGATAATCGGAAACATGCATTTTCCGGTGGTACCAGCTCTTCAGATAATCCTTGCAGTGGTTTGCCGCAATCCGGTAAAGCCATGTCTGGATGGCTGAATTTCCCTGGAAGGTATCAAGTCTCTCGAAGCATTTGAAAAATATTTCCTGAGTCAAATCCTCGGCAGTCTCCCGATTCCTTACATACGAGTAGGCAAGATGAAGCACAGCGGTTCCATATTCCTCCATCAACATCTTAATCGTTTCATTTCGGTCCATATGATCACCTCCCAGGGCCATTATCAATATTTAGACGAAATAGGAAACCAAAAAGTTGGAATCTAGCACTGATTTTTTTCAAAAACTCCCTAAAATAGAAATGGTAAACATTCCCTAGATAGAGTACAATATTTATAGTCCCAATTACTCATTACTTTCCTAAATTTTCTGATTAAAATGAGGAAGGACTGAATAATTTCATAGAGGAGCGGAAAGATTTGAAACCATTGACAAAGTTCTATTCGACGCTTGCATCGGCAGCACTGATGACATCCCTTGTCTTTAGCCCGGCAGCATTTGCGGAAGGGAACACCCTGGAACCGACAGATGCCCAAAAGGAAATGAAGAAACAGCAAATCATCACAAGCCTGCAAAACAACGATTTCAAGCCAGCTGCAGAGCAACAGAAGAGTTTCTCAGCTCTTGCAATTTCATCCGCCGTTTATTCTGGAAAAGTGGATTTCTACCACACTCACGTGTATAATTTCGATTCCGCAGGCGGGGAGTTTACCCTGACTGATCACGCTTCTTCTGAGATAGACTTATATATTTTCAATAATGCCACAGGTGAAGATGTCCAGCCTGTGTCCGATAAATCTTTTAACATTCCTGCCGGAAACTATTCGATGTTAGTAACGAGCTATGATGTATCCATGTCGAACTATAGTTTTGAGCTGAAAGGCAACTTTGTCTCCGGGCCGGACACAACCCTGCCGGCATTGACTATGACATCTCCAAACGCGAGTGAGCTCCGCCTTCCTAAGGGTTCTTCGACAACGTTTGCGGTAAAAGGAACAACCGATGCCGAGTCTATTGGAATTGAAAAAAATAGTACAATCTATGATCCAATAGAAGGGCCTGGAACTTTCAGCAAGAGCATCACCCTTGACAAAGGTTTGAACGCTATCCAAGTTTCTGCCTTTGAAGCTACTGGCAATGCAGTCTTTTCTGATCACTATGTGACACTTCCAGGCGTGGCAAGAATCGCCGGCAAGGACAGATACGCGGTATCCGCAGGTGTCAGCAAGGAATTCAATAAATTCTTCAATACGGGCACAATCGTGATTTCCCGCGGCGACCTGTACCCGGATGCGTTATCCGGCGGGCCACTGGCGGCAATGGAAGGTGCTCCTGTCCTGCTAACAGCAACAAAAGGACTGCCAACCGACATCAAGAACCAGGTTTCAAGGCTTGGAGCGGAGCGGGCCATCATCCTTGGCGGCACCGGGTCAGTATCGACAACCGTTGAAAGCCAGCTTAGAAGCCTGGGAGTAACGAGCATCGAACGGATCGGCGGAAAAGACCGGTTTGTCGTTTCCGCAGACACAGCGAAACGGGTAGCGGCCAATTCAGGTTCAGATACAGCCATCATCGCAAGCGGCATGGTCTTCCCGGATGCTCTTTCCGCTTCAACGATCGCTGGGCCGACTGGGATGCCAATCCTGCTGGTAAAAGACAAGACCATCCCGGACGCTATCCAGGCCTTCATCAAGAACCATCCGAATATCAAAAATTATATTGTGGTAGGCGGGCCTGCTACTGTAAATGATAGTGTCATCACAAAAATCAAGCAGCTTCGCAGCGGTGCTTACGTTGAGAGGATCGGCGGCAAAGACCGTTATGAAGTGGGCATCAATGTCGCGAAGTTCGGAGTGAAGAATCTTGGCTTCGGCCTCGATACACTGACAGTCGTCCGCGGCGATATCTTCCCGGATGCATTATCAGGCGCTCCGCTGGCAAACTTCCATGAAGGACCAATCCTGTTGACAACATCCGCTAAACTGGAAGCAAAGGTCAATACATTCCTGCAAAACAACCAGTCTGCGATCGACAACATTTATATCGTCGGCGGCACAGGGTCGGTATCGACAACGACGGAACAGCAGCTGAATGGACACATTAAGTAAAAATAGAATAAAAACTTGGAGACCAAATCGCGACCGATTTGGTCTTCTTTATGGAACGACCGATTTCCCAACATGTTTAACGTTTTGATTCCAGTGGAATAGAGAAAAGGCGCCGATTTGGCGCCTTTTCTTTTAATAGAATCGCTTGAAGCTGTCGAAGTGGCTTTTATAATAAGAGTTATCGAGATTGCTCTTCATCACACCGCCTGATGAGCTTGCGTGGATGAATTCATTATTCCCGACGTAAATCCCCATATGGGAAATGCCTGGTTTATACGTATTGGCAAAAAAGACAAGGTCGCCAGGCTTAGGCTGATCAATATAGTAAGAGCGGTTGAAATACCCATCGGACGAGTACCGGCCAATCTGCTTGCCGGACTGATTGTATGCATAATAGATGAATCCGCTGCAATCAAAACCGCTAGGAGTGTTCCCAGCCCATTCGTAAGGGACGCCCAGGAGGCTGTATGCCTGATCGACGACGCTTGAACTGGCTGGTGCCGATGGCTTGGCAGGCTTGCTTACCGGCTTGCTGCTTCCGGAAACCTTCAGTGTCTGACCGACGTAAATCAGATCTGATTTAAGATTGTTCAGGGCTTTAAGCTCCTGGACAGTCACGGAATACTGCAGGCCGATTTTCGACAGCGTATCGCCGGCTTTCACAGTATAGGTTGTTGTCCCGCTTGCCGGTTTTGGCTTTGCAGCCGGGGCTGGCACAGGTGCAGGTGCTGGAGCAGGCGCTGTCGGCTGGCCGGCGTCCTGTTGGGAACCGCCCTTTGAGACTACCAGTTTCTGCCCGGGATGAATGATGTGGCCCTTGATATTGTTCCAGGACATAAGCTCGGCGAGGGATATTTGATGCCTGTTGGCAATTTGGATCAACGTATCCCCGCTGACGACAGTGTATGTATTCGCTGGTTTCGCTGCTGTGGGCTTGGCTGAGCTGTTTGCCGCGGGAACTTTTGGTGTGACCTCAAGCGTCTGATTCACATAAATTATATCAGAGGATAAATTGTTCAGCTTTTTAAGGGCATCAACGCTCGTCTGATTTTTCTGGGCGATTTTGTAAAGGGTATCGCCCTTCTGGACTGTATATGACATCGCGGAGGCACTTGCGGCAAAAGAATTCGACGCAAGCAGGGCTACAGTGGCATAAGCAGCGACTTTCTTTTTCAAATCGATTCAGCTCCTAAAAATTAGTAAAGTAATCTATCATAAGTGTAGCATACTAGTCTAGGATTTAATACCTATCAAGACAAAATATAACAAAATATTGACATTTTCACTGAAATCAGTAGAAAGATAGTTGGGAATGGATTTACAATCGTAATAGATTCGGATAGAATGAATTTATTGTTGAATAAGGGAGGTTCTTGCCAGTGGAACAAGATATTCTTCAGACCGGACTCAATCAAGAACACTTTTTTGACGTTTTAAAAAGAGCCTATGAAAAAGGCCTAACGGAAAAAGAAATAACTGTGCAGAAGATTTTGGATGACCTGACAAGTGAATTGAAGAATAATCCAGTGAAATAAAAAAGGGCAAATGGGAATCCGGAAAGGGACAAACCCATTTGCTCTTTGTATTTTTATCCCGGTCGATCCCTTTTGTGATAAACAGCTTTTCGTTTGAATAAAATAGCAAGAGGCACTTTTGTTCAAGGGAGGTCCAATGGATGAAAAAAATAACGAAGGCGATCATCCCGGCGGCAGGTCTGGGAACAAGGTTTTTACCGGCGACAAAAGCAATGCCGAAGGAGATGCTCCCAATCGTAGACAAGCCGGCGATCCAGTACATAGTTGAGGAAGCGATCGCTTCAGGGATCGAGGACATCATCATCGTGACCGGCAAAGGGAAGCGCGCGATTGAAGATCACTTCGATTATGCCCCGGAGCTTGAAATGAACCTGATTGAAAAAGGGAAAATCGAACTGCTCGATAAGGTACGCTACTCGACAAACCTGGCTGATATCCACTATATTCGCCAGAAAGAGCCGAAAGGACTTGGCCATGCGATCTGGTGTGCCCGCAATTTCATCGATGATGAACCATTTGCCGTGCTATTGGGAGATGATCTTGTCCAGAGCGGGACACCCTGCCTGAAGCAACTCCTTGACCAATTTGAAACGACACGATCGACCGTCATCGGTGTCCAGGCAATCCCCGAAAAAGAAACCCACCGCTATGGAATCATCGAGCCAACCAGCCAGGAAGGCCGGCGTTACCAGGTCGGGAACCTTGTCGAAAAACCGGAGCCAGGCACAGCCCCATCGAACCTGGCCATCATCGGCCGCTACATCCTGACACCGGAAATCTTCATGTTCCTCGATCAAATGGAGACCGGAGCAGGCGGCGAAATCCAGCTAACGGATGCCATCCAGAAACTGAACCAAATCCAGCGTGTCTTCGCCTATGAATTCGAAGGGAAAAGGTATGACATCGGCGACAAGGCTGGCTTCATCAAGACGACAATCGAGTTCGCTCTCCAGAATGAGGAACTGCGAAAGGAAGTACTGGACTTCCTTGATAAAATCATACACAGCAAGCGATGAAAAAACTGGCGGCCCGTCTAATCCGGCCGCCAGTTTTATTTAGGAATGAAATAATCAATCAAATATTCAGCCCATATTTGGTTTCCCGCTTCATTTGGATACGCTGGGTCCCCGTCCAGCAGCAATGCCCTCATGCTGTTTTCATCCTCAACCGGCCAAGCCTGCCAGTGGTCCAGAAACGGGATTCCATTCGTGTCCGCATATTCCTTCAACGCTTCAACCTGCAGTGGATAATACCGCGCCTTCGACAGAGGATTGGCTGGCTGTAAAATCACGACCGCCTTCGGATTTTCCTTCTTGATTGCCTCAATCATTTCCGTCATATGGACAGCCGCCTGTTCATTCGTAACGTACCCGTTATCCTTTAGGATAAAAGGCTCAAGCAAAATCAAATCTGCCTGTTCGGCTGCCAGTTCTTCATGTACCTCTTGTTCCACCGCCTGCCTGGAGGTTACATCATAGCTTTTCGCCGTTACCATGACGCTATTCCTATACGCTTTTTCCAACTCTGCCTTAAGCAGGGAAGCTGTTCCTTCCGAACCGGACCCAATCGCAGGGGAACCGGCAATTAAAATATGGAATGGCTGCCCTTCTTCCACGGCCATCTGAAAGTTTTCCTGTGCTTCAACAGGCCAGTGACCTGCATACTTCAAAACCCCGTCTGAAGCCGCCCTCCCTTTCCCTTCAACTATTCCTGCGTTTGTCCCTTCTTCGAGATCCCCATTTGCAGGAATCCCTTTCACCTGTACTTTTTCCTTCCAGTGCTGATTGCCAAAGAATAATACGGCAGCGCACGACAGCGCGAAAAAAATCATGAACAACCTCTTCATAGAAGATGACACTCCCCGGATACCTATGTAAATAATTCCATTTTACAAAACAAGTACAAAAATGGCGAAGAATAAGTTTTAATGTAATATATCAGGTAAAGATTTCAATTTAACTAAAATTATGACAAGATGCGGCAAAATTTACAAGCTTTTATGCTATTATAATACTCAAAAGGTTTCTTATTCACATACATAGGGAGGACGTAATGGAAGAGACAATAAGTTTAAAAGAATTACTGGAAACATTGAAAAAACGGATGCTCTTAATTCTGGCGATTACATTGACAGCGGTTATGGTCAGCGGGATTGTCAGCTTCTTCTTTTTAACGCCAATCTACCAGGCTTCGACACAAATTCTCGTCAACCAATCCAAATCAGACCAGACAACCTACAATCCAGGTGAATTGCAGACAAACCTCCAATTGATCAATACGTATAATGTCATCATCAAAAGCCCAGCGATTTTAGATCTGGTCATCAAAGAAATGAATCTCGATATGACCGCAGCCCAATTGAATGAAAAGATAACAGTCGGCAGCGAAAAGGATTCACAGGTCGTCAATATTTCGGTACAGGATCAGGATGCGAACCGTGCCGCGAAGATTGCCAACACCACGGCGAAGGTATTCAAGGAAGAAATCGCGGATATCATGAATGTCGACAACGTCAGCATCCTGGCGACAGCAACGGTAACGGATGGACAATCCCCGATCAAGCCAAAGCCGATGCTCAACATCGCGATTGCGATGGTCGTGGGCTTGATGGCTGGAGTTGGCCTCGCATTCTTATTGGAATACTTCGACAACACGGTCAAAAATGAGCAGGACATTGAAAAAACATTAGGCTTACCAGTCTTGGGTGTCATCGCGACAATAGATGATTCACTCCTAGACTCCCGGGAAAGAAACCGTAGCGCAAGAAATGCAAGAGTAAGAGGTGAGTCAATTGGTTCTTAAGAAAAAAACGAAAAAAAAAGTGATGGATAATCGCCGCAAACTGATCACAGCGCATAATCCCAAATCACCTGTTTCGGAACAATTCCGGACAATCAGGACAAATATACAGTTTGCGTCGATTGATAAAGAGATGAAAACCATCATGGTTACTTCTACGGGTCCAGGGGAGGGAAAGTCGACAATCGCCGCAAATCTTTCCGTCGTATTTGCACAGCAAGGGCGGAATGTACTGCTTGTGGATGCTGATTTAAGAAAGCCTACAGTGCACTACACCTTCAATCTGACGAACACTTTTGGATTTACAAGTGTACTGACCCGCCAAATTCCTTTAGATGAAGCAATTGCCGAGACAAACATTTCAGGTTTGTCTTTGCTGCCTAGTGGTCCAGTTCCCCCAAATCCCTCTGAACTCCTAGGTTCTGTAGCAATGGAAACGTTCATTAAGATGGTGGGGGAACAATTTGATGTTGTTATCTTCGATACACCGCCAGCATTAGCTGTTACCGATGCTCAAATTTTATCAAATAAATGCGATGGCACCATTCTTGTCGTTTCCAGCGGCAAGACTGAAACAGAAGCTGCCATCAAAGCGAAGGAACTCCTTGTGGCTTCGAAAGGGAAAATAATTGGTGCCGTACTGAACAATAAGAAGTTAAGTGATACAAATTATTACTATTACTATGCCAACAGTTAAACTCATGGAATTTTATAGATAGATAGACACAATTCGACATTTTACACCCTTTACGGTATTGATAGGGGGGTGGTAATATGGTAAAAGACCTAATGAAATGACAAAAATATGAAAGGGGTGTGCGGAATGATTGATATACATTGTCACATTCTTCCGGGAATTGATGATGGAGCCCGAACCGTGGAAGAAAGCCTGGATCTGGCCAGGGAGGCAGTCCGGGAAGGGATTAGGACAATCATTGCCACTCCCCATCATATGAATGGGCGGTATAAAAATCCAAAACATCTGATAGAGAACAAAGTGAATGAACTGAATTCAAGGCTAAAGGCTGAAGAAATAGCCATTGAGGTTCTTGCCGGCCAGGAATCGGCCATTCATGGCGAGATGGTAAAAGGTTATGAAAAAGGAGAAATCCTACCGCTCAATGGAACGCAATATGTATTTGTCGAACTCCCTGCTGGCCATGTTCCAAGATATACAGAGAAAATGCTATATGAACTGCAGCTTCGGGGGCTCATACCGATCATTGTCCATCCGGAAAGGAACCAGGAGATTTTTGAGCGTCCGGACCTTTTGTACGCTTTGATAGAGAAAGGAGCTCTTGGACAGCTTACTGCCTCCAGTATTGCCGGAATATTCGGAAAGAAAATCAAGAACTTTTCTGAACAATTGGTAGAAGCGAACCTAGTACATTTTATTGCATCTGATGCACATAACTTGGGTAAAAGGAGCTTTTATATGCAACAGGCATTTGATCACCTTGATACCAGATATGGTACTGATATGGTTTATTTCTTCCAGGAAAATGCCGAGTTGCTCGTCGAGGGGAGCAATATATTCAAGGATGTGCCAGCCAAAGTCAAAAAGAAAAAATTCCTTGGGTTTTTCTAGTCGCACCGGAGTAAAACAATGGTTGTCAGATGGAATCTGACCGGCGATGCCTCCTGACCCGTTACCCATGGAGGCACTCGATCATGCTGTGGGTTGCCCGGAAAAGCAGCCTTAGACACGCCCGTTGTCGATAGCATGGTGTGAGGGCGGGTTAGATGCCCATTCATTTATTAAAAAACTGAAATCACTAAGAAATAGATATCTAATGAAAGCATGTGTCACAGGGCGTGTGTTTTCGTTAGATATTTATTTTACCCATGGAAATACCAATTCAAAGAGGGGGATATGGATGTCGTATCACAAACGGTTGCTGCTGCTGGCAGGAATCGATTCACTGATTGTGATGGCCGCAGTCTATCTAAGCTATGTACCGCTTCATCCATCGGTTGAAACATTTAGTTATGAAAAGATTCTCGCCAGTGGGCTTTTTCTGTTTTTATTCCATCATTTGTTTGCTTCCATGTTCCAGCTTTACAACAAAGCGTGGGAATACGCGAGTGTCGGTGAATTGATCAGCATCACAAAGGCCGTCACCCTTTCTGTCATTCTTCTGGCGATGTTCCAGTATTTGATGGGCTACATTGTATATGGAAGGGTGCTTTTCACCACCTGGATGATGATGATCCTGATGATCGGCGGATCCCGCTTCTGGTGGCGGATCAACCGCGGCCGCTTTATAGGCAAGGTACAAGTTTCTGATGAAAGAGTGCTGATCATCGGTGCCGGCCAGGCTGGCACGCTCGTCGCCAGGCAGCTGCTGACCAATCCGAAACTGGGATTGACGCCTGCTGCTTTCATCGATGATGACCTGAGCAAGTACAAACTCCGGATCCATGGCATTCCGGTAGTGGGGACAAGCAGGGGCATCAACATTGCGGTGGAAAAGTACCATATTGATAAGATTGTCATCGCGATCCCGTCGCTGACCAAAAAGGAACTGACAAGGATCTTTGAAGAGTGTTCAAAAACAAAAATCCAGACCCAGATCATGCCGAATATCGAAGATGTCATGCTTGGCAAGGTGCCGGTCAGCCAATTCCGCGATGTCGAGGTAGAGGACCTGTTAGGGCGCGAACCAATCCAGCTTGATATCGCCGGCATTTCTGGCTATGTCACTGGCAAGACGGTACTCGTAACCGGGGCTGGCGGATCGATCGGATCGGAAATCTGCCGCCAGATCTGCCAGTTCGGTCCGCAAAAAATCGTCCTCGTCGGGCATGGCGAGAACAGCATCTATTCCATCGATATGGAGCTCCGCAACCGATTTGGCCAGGAAATTGAAATCATTCCGGTCATCGGCGATATCCAGGACCGGGAGCGGATGTTCGAAATCATGGAAGAGCATAGGCCGGATGTCGTCTACCATGCGGCAGCGCATAAGCATGTGCCTTTAATGGAATACAATCCGCGCGAAGCGGTGAAGAATAATGTGTTTGGCACGAAGAACGTCGCCGAGGCAGCTGAAACCTATGGTGTCGGCACGTTTGTATTAATTTCCTCCGATAAGGCAGTGAACCCAACGAATGTGATGGGGTCGACAAAGCGAATCGCGGAAATGATCATCCAGACGCTTGCCCAGCACAGCAAGACGAAATTCGTCGCCGTCCGGTTCGGAAACGTGCTCGGAAGCCGGGGCAGCGTCATTCCTTTATTCAAAAAGCAAATCCAGGCCGGCGGACCCGTCACGGTCACGCACCCGGATATGACGCGATACTTCATGACGATTCCGGAAGCATCCAGGCTTGTCATCCAGGCAGGATCACTTGCCCGCGGAGGCGAAATCTTCGTCCTCGACATGGGCGAACCAGTCAAGATCACCGACCTGGCCAAGAACTTGATCAGGCTGTCAGGCTATACAATAGAAGAAATCGGGATCAGCTATTCCGGATTACGGCCGGGAGAGAAGATGTTCGAAGAGCTGCTGAATGAAAATGAGATCCATCCAGAGCCAATCTTCCCGAAAATCTTTGTCGGCAAAGCCGTTCTGCAGCAGGAGGAAGAAATTGAATTCTTGCTACAGAGATTCGAGAACTTCAACGCATCGCAGTTGAAAGAGTATGTGATCAATTTGGCGAATCGGAAGAAGAATCACGTTTTTTTGGTAGCGAAATGATAGAATGAAACCAAATTCTAAGGAGGAAAGTTCCATAAATGATGGTCTTCCGTACTTAGCAATGATAGAAGAATCGAAAGTAAAATGAAACATTAAATAGAATCGCCCTGGTCCATTCGGAATTGGAGTGGATCTGGGGCGGTTATTTATATTCAATTCATATGGTTCAACAAAACCATTTAGTAATTAGCAGATGGTTGGATGTTGGAAACTGATTTCTAACGATGTCCTAATTACTAAAGAATGAACTTATCAATGGAAGGAAGAGTTAAAGATGGAGACAACAAAAGCGAAAGAGAGAATATTTCTTTCATCACCACATATGAGCGATGAAGGGTATGAAATGCAGTATATAAAGGAAGCTTTTGATACAAACTGGATCGCGCCACTTGGAGAAAACGTAAATGGATTTGAAAGGGAATTGGCTGACAAAGTTGGGTCGAAAGCGGCTGCTGCGCTTTCTTCCGGAACTGCTGCTATCCATATGGCTCTCAAAGCAGCAGGAGTGGGCGAAGGAGATATTGTCTTCTGTCCAACGCTTACCTTCTCAGCAACTGCCAACCCAATCATATATCAGAATGCCATCCCCGTATTTATAGACAGCGATTATGAAACATGGAACATGAGCCCTAAGGCGTTGGAAGAAGCATTTGATAAGTATCCAGAAGTAAAAGCAGTTATTGTTGTTCATCTTTATGGCCTGTCTGCAGATATGGACAAGATTATGGAGATTTGTAAGAAACACAATGTAGCGGTGATTGAAGATGCCGCTGAGTCTTTAGGGACTTACTATAAAGGTGGACATACTGGGACATTTGGGGATTATGGCATTTTTTCTTTTAATGGAAATAAAATCATCACTACTTCCGGTGGTGGAATGCTCGTTTCCAATAATGAAGAACGAATTGCTAAAGTAAGGTTTTGGGCTACTCAATCCAGGGATCAAGCAAGGCATTACCAACATAGCGAGTTAGGGTTCAATTACCGGATGAGCAATGTAGTTGCTGGAATTGGACGAGGACAGCTTAAGGTATTAGATAAGAGAGTTGAGAAGAAGCGATATATATTTGAGTTTTATAAAAAAGAACTTGGTGGACTTGAGGGTGTTAAGTTCATGCCTAGTAATGAATGGAATGAACCGAATTATTGGCTAAGCTCTATGACTTTGACTGGTAAGATACGACCAATTGATGTAATGGACGCTCTTGAAAAAGAGAATATCGAATCACGGCCAATTTGGAAACCGATGCATTTGCAACCGTTCTTTGAGAAATATGATTTTATCGGAACGGATGTATCGGAGAAGTTGTTTGAAAATGGTGTATGTTTGCCATCTGATACGAAGATGACGGATAGGGATTTGGAGAGAGTTTGTACGATTATTAAGGGGTTGTGGAAAAAACAATGAAACCTGTGAAAGGCGGAGTTTATAGGAGATATTTTAAGCGGCCAATGGATTTTTTACTGGCTACTATTGCTATTATAGTGCTTAGTCCTATATTTTTAGTAGTTGCAATCCTTGTTCGAACGAAACTCGGCAGTCCCATTTTATTTAAACAACAAAGACCTGGGTTAAATGAAAAGGTCTTTACGATGTATAAGTTTCGGACAATGACAGATAAGAAGGATGAAAATGGAGAGTTGCTTCCAGATAGTATGAGGTTGACAAAGTTTGGCCGATTCCTACGTTCAACATCTCTTGATGAGTTACCAGAACTTTTTAATATCTTAAAAGGAGATATGTCCATTGTTGGTCCAAGACCTTTGTTGGTACAGTATCTACCATTATATAATGCTCATCAAAAGAAGCGCCATATAGTAAGACCAGGATTATCTGGATTGGCACAGGTTAGTGGAAGGAATGCGATTAGCTGGGAAGAAAAATTTGACCTCGATGTACAGTACGTAAATCACGTGAGTTTTATTGAAGATTGGAAAATCATTTTTTTGACCATTAAAAAAGTATTTGTTAGAGAGGGCATTAACTCAGAAACAGCAGCTACAATGGATCCTTTTAAAGGAACTAATCAGGAGAGTTTAAAGTTATGAAAGAAAAACTTTTAATTATTGGTGCGAGTGGCCATGGGAAGGTTTGTGCTGATATAGCTTTAAAAATGAATAAATGGAAAACCGTTGAATTCCTTGATGATGATCGAAGTATCAAATCATCTATGGGGTTAAAAGTCATTGGAACTTCAGATAAAGTTTTTAAATATATAGATGAGTACGAAATTTTTGTTGGTATTGGTAATAATGCTACAAGACAAAGGATTCATGAAATGTTGGAAACAGTAGAGGCTACTATTCCTGTATTAATTCACCCGAATGCTGTAATCGGAAATCAAGTGGAAATAGGTAATGGAACAGCTGTAGTGGCAGGAGCAGTAATTAACTGTTGTACTAAAATCGGAAAAAGTTGCATTATTAACACCAGCTCTACAATTGACCACGATAATAATATTGAAAATTTTGTTCATATTTCCCCAGGTGCTCATTTAGCAGGAAGAGTTTATGTTGGGAAAGGATCGTGGTTGGGAATTGGTAGTGTTGTAAGTAATAATATAAATATTACTTGCGGTTGCCAAATAGGTGCTGGTTCTATTGTTGTTGAGGATATATCTGAACCAGGGGTTTATGTTGGCGTTCCTTCAAGAAAGATACAATAGGAAATGGGGAAGTAACAATGAAAATTTTATATGTAACTACAATTTCAAATACAGTAAATGCGTTTTTAATTCCCCATATTAGGTTGTTATTACAACTAGGACACCAAGTTGATGTAGCTTTTAATATTGAACAGGATATAGATCCAGAGTTATTAAAATTAGGATGCAAAGTTTACAACTTAGGATTTAAACGCTCTCCTATTAAAAAGCAAAACTATTTTGCTTATAAAGAACTAAAAAAACTTATAAAAGATAGAGGATATGATTTAGTTCATACACATACACCAGTTGCATCAGTATGTGTTAGGCTCGCTTGCAAAAATATTAAAAATGTAAAAGTATTATACACAGCACATGGTTTCCACTTTTTTAAAGGAGCACCCTTTAAAAATTGGATAATATATTATCCAATTGAATGGTTATTATCAAGGTATACAGACGTATTAATAACTATAAATAAAGAGGATTATGAAAGAGCAAGCAAGTCATTTAAAGTCAGAAAAAAAGTTATGTATATCCCGGGTGTTGGATTAAATATCAAAAGGTTCAATAAAATAGTTGTTGATAAACATGATAAGCTCGATGATATTGGTGTGCCAGAAAATTCTTTTCTATTAATTTCGGTGGGGGAGTTAAATAAAAATAAGAATCATGAAACAGTTATAAAAGCTCTAGCGAGGATTAAAGTTTCTAATATCTTTTATATAATTACAGGACAAGGTCAACAAGAACGGTATTTGGAAAAATTAATAAAAGATTTAAATTTACAAAACCAAGTTAAGTTATTAGGGTTTCGAAAAGATATAATTGATTTATGTAAGATCGCAGATGTTTTTGTTTTTCCCTCATATAGAGAAGGTTTATCAGTGGCTTTAATGGAAGCCATGGCCTCTGGGTTACCAGTGGTTTGTTCTAACATTAGAGGAAATTCTGATTTAATTACCGATGGACAAAATGGTTACTTAGTAGAACCTCATGATATAGAAGGCTTTTCTAAATCTATCTTAAAACTTTATACTTCCAATGAATTGAGAACAAAATTTGGGAAATCAAATTATAAAAAGATTTATAGTTATTCTCTTGATAGTGTTTTAAAAAAAATAGAGAAAATATATGGAAATATATAAGAGTAACAAATATATACTTCTTCTTTTTATTGTGGGTATAACGTAAAAAAATTTAGTCAAATGCTTCTGTTTTTTGATTCATAATAACAATTGATTTAAGTAATTAAATTTGAAGTAGAAAAATACGAAGGGACGCTTCTTATTTGAAAGTGAATTTTAAAAATAGTTACTTAAAGAGTATTTTAACCTTAATAACTGGTACAACAATTGCACAAGCGATTCCTGTTGCGATTTCACCAATTTTAACGAGACTATACACTCCTGATGATTTTGGATTATTTGCTTTATTCTTATCAATTACGTCAATAATTTCTGTGGCAGTTTCAGGAAGATATGAACTAGCAATAATGTTACCAAAAGAAAAAAAAGATGCTATTAATCTGTTGGTTCTCTCTGTAATCATATCAACTGTGTTAAGCTTAATAATTTTATTAATAATATTAATTTGGGGTAGAGATATTGCGTATACACTTGGTAATAAAAATATCTATCCATGGCTTTATTTTGTACCATTTTCACTTTTTCTTAGTGGAATATATCAGTCCTTAAATTATTGGTCTAGCCGATATCAAAACTATCATAGACTAGCTGTTAATAGAGTTTTACAAACTGCTACAACAGGTACTACAAATATATTTTTGGGATTTGCCAAGAATGGAGCTTTTGGCTTGATAATAGGACATATGATTGGGCAATTAATAGCTACAATAAGGTTAGGTATTAGCAGTACTAGAAGTGATAAAATATCAATGTCTTTTATAGAAACTAATAAAATGAAGACATTGGCAAAGAGATACGATCAATTCCCAAAGATATCAGTTTGGTCAGCTTTATTGAACAATGCATCATCACAACTTCCGATTTTTATTTTATCGGCTTTTTTTTCCAGTACTATTGTTGGTTGGTATTCACTTGCACATCGGACCCTAAAAATGCCTATGACGGTTTTAGGAAATGCAATAGGTCAAGTTTTTTTTCAAGCATCTTCAAATTTAAGGAATATTGATCCATTAAAATTAAAACAGATGACATATCAATCTTATAAAGCCTTATTAAATATCGGAATAATTCCGATATCCATCGTTTTTGGATTCGGAGACATCATATTTTCTTTCTTGTTTGGAGAAGCATGGCTGCCTGCTGGTGAGTATGCCAGACTACTTAGTATATGGCTACTTTTAGTATTTGTATCTTCACCACTTTCATTATTATTTACTGTTATGGAGAAAGAAGGAACACTTTTGTTGTTTAATATATCTATATTCATTAGTAGAATTCTTTCTTTATTTATTGGAGCGTTAATATTTAAAGATGCCTTTATTACGGTTTTATTATTTGCAGTAAGCGGCATCATTTTTTGGTTTTGGCATTGCGTATATATTTTAAAACTAGTAGAGATACCTTATAACAAATCTATAACGTATACTCTTTTTGTTATTATGATTGGGTTAGTTTTTTCCTCCTTACTAAGGATCATGATCTTATAGGTGTTAGTGAAATTTTTATTTTATTCTTTTTATATCAGTATTATTACTTGTTAAGGGAGTATATAAATTGGAAATATTTCTAAAGAATAATAGAGGGTTTTCATGGGAAAATCATAATGGTGTTTTAATTAAAGGTTTTATACATCAAGAATTTCAAAAGACCGAAGTAAAGGATAGTATTAAGCGATTTGAATCATTTCTAAAGAATAATAATCAATTTTTTTCATTAGTTTATGAAGAAGAGGAGTACGTATATGCTGCAGTAGATCATTTAAGGATGTTCCCTTTATATTATTGTATTGAAAATGGAAATGCATTTTTAAGTGACGATGCTAATTGGATAAGAGATCAACTTTGTGATGATGATATGGATATTTTATCTTCTGCAGAATTTTTAATGACTGGGTATGTAACTGGTAGAGAGACTTTATATACAAAAATTAAGCAACTAGAAGCAGGAGAATACTTAATTTATAACCGTCAAAAAAATATTATAGAAGTTAAATATTATATTGATTACTTTAGTGAAAATCAACTTAACTATAATAAAAGTGAACTTATGGAATCAATAGATAGTAATCTTATACATGTATTTAAACGTTTAATAAAAAATCTTAATGGACGCACAGCCGTTTTACCATTAAGCGGAGGATATGATTCTCGTATAATTGCAATAATGTTAAATCGTTTAGGTTACCATAATGTAATATGTTTTACCTATGGCAAAACTGGAAACTGGGAAGTAAAGAAGTCGAAAGAAATGGCTCAGTCCTTAAATTATGTTTGGCACTTTGTACCATATACCAAAAAAAAATGGACTAAATGGTGCAATAGTCAAAAAGGAAAAGAGTATTTCAACACTGGTAATGGGCTTACTTCCTTGGTTCATATACAAGACCATATGGCAGTATACGAACTTAAAACAAAAGGATTAATTCCAGAAGATTCCGTGATTATTCCCGGTCATACCTCGATGTTGTCCTTTTCAGGTTATCCAAAGGATCATAAAGATGTTGAAGATATTACGATGGCTTTGATAAAAAAACATTATTCTTTATGGAATTGGAATTATAAAAATAATATGAAATTTAAAGATAAATTAAAAAATAAAATATCTGAATCGTTTGATAAGGTAAATATAAAGGGAAAAGCAGAAGATTTTTTTTATCAATGGGAAGTACGTGAAAGGCATGCAAAGTTTATTTGTAATTCAGTCAGAGCATATGAGCATTTAAATTACCAATGGTGCCTACCGTTATGGGAAAAAGAAATACTATATTTATGGATCAATGTTCCGCTTGAGTATAAAATGAATAAAATTATTTTTAAAGAGTATTTCAATAAGGAATTCACAAATATAGAGAATGAAAATATAAATCATAATAAGCAAACAAATAAAAAATTAATAGAAGCTCCTAAGAAATATATAATAAAAAATGAAATTATTTTTAATAATATAATTAAATTAAAAATGATATATGACTATTTTAATCACCCATTTGACTGGTCGCGCATGGTTAAATTTAAGAGGTATATTAATGGAATAAAAAATGGTGCAAACTGTATCAATTCTTACTTGGTTGAGGAACAGTTAAATGTTATAAAGAAAAGGGAGATTTAGAGGTGTTAAGATGAATATTGCTTATGTAGTGGCAGAGGGATTAGATAAAGAACACGGAGTCTCTAAAAAAATATTAAATCAGATAACGTGCTGGATTAATGAAGGACATAAAGTTAAATTATTTTATTTTTCTAATAAAGAAATAAATTCAATGTTTAACAGAATTGATTATAAAGTAATTAAGTATAAAAATAGAGTTCAATTTGTATTATCGACTAATGGAATTGATTCTATAAGGGATTGGAAACCAGATATAGTCTATTTTAGATTTTATCTTTTCAGTAGGAAATTTTACACGATGGCAAAAAAACACCTTACTATTGTTGAAATTAACTCAGATGATGTAAAAGAAAGTAAGGTTCAAATGTCCTTTCCAATAAGGTGTTTTCATCTGATAACTAGGGAGTTACTACTGAGAAACGTTGAGGGGTTTGTTTCTGTAACTGAAGAGCTAAAAAGGAAGTTTTCCAAATACAACAAAAAAATTATAACTATACCCAATGGCGTTGATTCCCCATTTGTTGGTAGATCATTAGAGAATAAATGTAAAGATCGACTTGAAGTGGTCTTTATGGGGTCTCCTAATCAATCATGGCATGGATTAGACAAGATACATTTTATTGCGAAAAATCTTCCAAGTTTTGACTTTCATGTAATAGGTACTAAGGAAATTGAAAATCCACCATCAAATTTAAAGCAGTATGGTTATCTTACGAAAGACGAGTATGTGAAAATATTAAAAAGAAGTGATGTAGCAATTGGAACTTTAGCTCTTCATCGAAAAGAAATGAATGAAGCTTGTCCTCTAAAAACAAGGGAGTATCTGAAATATGGACTTCCAACAATTATAGGTTATATAGATAGTGATTTTGTGAACAAACAACCAAACTATTTATTACAATTACCTAATACGGAAAATAATGTAATTAATAATATTGATACTATTAAGAAATTCATTGAACAGTCACATCATATTAAGGTACGAAAAGAAGGATTACAATATATTTTTAATGATTATAAAGAGAGAAAAAGGTTGAATTTTTTTGATGAATTTCTAAAGTAGTTTTACATATAGAGGGAGGAACTCATTTGGTTTCTTTATTTTTCTATACAACATTATTATATTCACTAGTTATCTCATTTTATTTAAATAAAAAAATGGGTAGAGTTACTTTGGTTTTTTTATTTACTTGTATTTCAATTTTATTCATTAATATTGGTTTTTATTCATTATATTTAGAACAAAAACATATTTCAGAAGCATATATACCGGTTTTGGTAAGCTCTATAGGGCTCTTGATAGTTAATATAGCTTATTTGCTAGTGTTTTTTTTGAAGAAAAGTAAAAAGACAATGTTATATTCTCCTCAACTAAAAAAAGATAGCTATTCAAGTATAGTACTTATTTCTATGATTGTTTATTTTTTTGTATCTTTATATTTTGTCCTATTAGGTTATGTACCTTTATTTAAGGCTATAAAAGACATGTTAACGTATGGTTTCCAAACGGGAACTTTAAATTCTTACCGTGTTTCTAGAAATATATATATAAATCCTGATGCAGCATATATTCCTTTACAAGGATTCTTTCAAACTTTAAGGTACTTTGGTCTCCCTGTTTGTATTAGTTTAAACTTGTTTTATGTAAAAGAATACAAAGTGGCAAAACTGATGGTTGTAATTGCTCTATTTCTTTTAATTATATCTGGTCAAAGGTGGCCACTAATGTATGCTTTAATGGGATTGGTTATTTATTTTTCTTATTTAAAAATAGATAAGAAAAAGCTGAATTTAACTTTAAGAAAAATCATAATAATAACAGTAAGTCTTGGAATTTTCACCTCCGTTCTCTTAGGTAGGAATACTGTAGAGGGAGAAACATTAATGACCAATATTTGGATGGGAGTAATTGATTTATATAATAGAATCTTTTTAGGTAATGCGCTTGTTCCATTCTTATCTTATACTATTTTTCCTTCTGAAGTTAGTTATTATTATGGTTGGACGTGGATTCAAAATTTATTAGCATATTTACCTGGCCCTTTTCCCAGTTTTCCGGTAACTTTCTATCAACTAGTATTTAAAGATGATACCGGTTTTACAGCACCACCAGATTTCTATACAGAAGCCTATATTAATTTTTCTTGGTTAGGAGTTATGGTGATTTCCTTTTTGTGGGGGACTTTTATTTATTTTATTGAAACTCTATTTTCGAAAGCAAAAACGGTTTACCACTATAGCTATTTAGTATTACTGGGTATATTGATATCATTTACTTCTTTCTCAGGAATGACTTTTTTGATTGGGGGTGTGATAATTATTATTTTCATTGAGATTATTAGGTATACAAGTGTTTTCATAATGAAAAAAACTTAGAGAATGTAAGGCCATTATCCGGTGGACTGGGAAAGGAGCATAAAGAACTTCAAAAGAAAAACGGGTTGCCTGTAAACTGAAAAAAGGCAATTTGCTTAATGCGGCAAAGCTTTTTTTCTCTAGTGCGATTGGAATTTTTTGTATTTCTTGTGCCTATCATGTGTAGCCATTGGAACAACTGCGCCGCCAAGGGTATTGGAATAAGTGACCATAACACTTATTTTTGTAGTGTTATGGGTTGGCGATAAAGCCTGAAATATCAAGCTTGAGCCTAATAAAATATAAATGGAATGATCCCTTTTTAACCCTAATTTGTTGTATGCGTTGTTACTGCTTTAGGTTCGGTCACTCTTCCCTCAAAAGCTGCTCAATAATCTCTATCATATCTTCTTTTTCCAACGAAAGTGGAATCCTGGCTAACAGTCTTTTCTGTTTTTCTCCATCCTGTGTCAGGCTTTCAAGAGCTGATTCAGGTATGTTGAATTCTGAATGTGTTGCTAGAATTCCTACGTCTTTTACCAGACGTTCCAGTTCTTCCACACACTTATAGGAGGCTTCTTCATCGGAAAGGAAGTTTGAATTCCCTCCGAGTGCATTTAAGAGGTCAGCCCTCCTTGTTTGGCAGTTGTTCCGAATGTAGCCCATAAAATATGGTAAAAGGCCTGAATTTGATTCGCTATGCGTTAAGGGGAATTGGCCGCCAAGAGGGTACGCAAGTGCATGCACCCCGGCGACTCCAGTATTAAAGAAGTCTAGCCCGGCGATATAGCTTCCTTTGCTCAGTGCCAATCCGTGCCTGCTTGTCGCCTCCTTCTTCCACCGCCCTGCGCAGGGATCTTGCAATCAATCGGATTGCCTGAAGGGCAAACCCATCTGAAGCGGGGCTTGCATTCACTGATACGTATGCTTCTACGGCATGTGTCAGTGCATCAATGCTAGTGGAGGCTGTAACCCGTGGAGAGACAGACAAGGTCAATTCGGGATCGACAATGGCGACATCTGCAAACAAATGATTATGTGTGATGACATCTTTGGTTGTTTCTAGTTTTGTTTCTAGTGAAAGCACAGAGATATTGGTCACTTCCGAACCTGTTCTCGATGTCGTAGGAATGAGAATCTTAGGCAAGCCCTTTTTCTCCACTTTCTTAGTACCGGTCAGTTTCAAATAGTCGGCAGCCGGTCCTTCGTGATCGGCCAACACTGAGACCAGCTTGACCAGGCCCAGTGCACTTCCGCCGCATAGGCCCACCGCAATATCAAATCCACCTTTTCTTGTAAAAGAGACCAATTTCTCAGTGGAGGTTCCGGGATGACTTCGCTAAAATGCCAAATTATATATTAGAAAACGGTGCCTGTCACCACCCGAAAAATTTTGTTTCGCAATTGTTCCACAACAGGTAATAAGCCCGCTGTTAACAACATAGCGGGCTTATTTATGTTCGAATAAAGTTGGATAGGCTGTTTTATATAGCTGTAACATAGCCTTCTTGGCAGCATGTTTTTTGCTTCTTGGATGTGTGGCGGTGGCGGTAATGTCTCTGTACGGTGGTTTCTCGTCACAAATATTTACGGTGATCTGGTATTCGTTCGGATATCGGATGATGTCCATTTCAATTTCATCGCCGTATTCGTTATTGAATTGTATAACGTCCCAGGAGAGGTAGTCGGCTGTTTTCATTCTATTCACCTTTGTTTGGGTTTAATGGAAATTCAATCATCTTCATTATGTACGGGTTCCAGATCGATGATTTTCCGGATGTCTGTAATGTTTAGTGCATCGCTAATTCGTTTGATGTGATCATAATAGATGCTTTTCCTTTTATTGTTCGCCAGTTCGCTTAACGTTGCATGGCGGATGTCTGTAAGCCGGGATAATTCTCGTAAAGAGATATTATATTCATTGAGCAATTTATTTATATTGATGACCACCCGATTCTCTGCCATTGCTTACACCCAATTCCTCTTGACTATAAGCCAAAGCTATCACCTTTAAACAAACGAAGTGGTACGCCATCGCGTACCACTTCGTTTGTTTAATAGAAATTTTTTAGGAAGCAAGGGGACGGTTCTCGTGCTTCTCTTGTAAAAGAGACCAATTTCTCACCGGTCTCAAGTGGAGGTTTCGGTGTTCCGGGACGATTTCGCTAGTATGCTAAATTCTGTATTACAGGGAAAACGTTTGAAGAATGTTTCTTTTAAATAGGTTCACAGACAACATGATTTAGGAGCCAATAAATACGCTTTCATCCCATAAAACTGGAATGGTGATAAAGCAGGAACATTAACCCACTATCCTTCATTCTGCTTAAACAATCTGGTACCTTTTCATTGCGACTCGAAGTTTGTCGAAGGGAACTTGGAAATTTGTTACTTCCGTCGGATTACTCTATACCCATTATTTGGTACTATTTTGGGTGAATAAAGTCGGAATGGGAGGGGATATTTTGGAGTTGAAGTTAGCTGAAGAGCTTGAACGGAAAGCAAAAAGGCAGAAGCTGCTGATGAAAATCCATGTGCTGGAGGGATACAGGAAGAATGTCCGGCAGGCGATGGAGCGGCTGGAGGATGCGAAGAACCTTTATCGCGCAGCGCATGGCTGCCATGCGCCGACCTGGCAGGGGGAGACACGCCAGGCATATGAACAGATTGCGGGAGATTTGAAGGTAGAGGGGAACAAGTCCTATACTGTAGGTAACGACCTGATGAATGCGATCACCCAGGAAATCCGCAGGCTGCAGGACCAGGCGGAGGCACTGCGATGAGTCGGGTTCAGATCAAGGTGGACGAGCTGGAAGCATTCGCTAAGCAAATCGTGAAGGCGGAACAGGAATGCGACCATGCGCTGCGGGCGATCAACCTGCACTTCAACTCCCTGCTCGCCAATTTCCCTGGTGCGGTGCCAGACCATATACATAACCTCGAGGCGGATTTCAAGTATTCCGTTAAGCGATATAAAAGCAAGCTCGACGATGCCCAGCGGCTGATCAAGCTGACGGCAGCGAAAATGGCAGAGGCAGACCGGAAGATGTCCGGGAAAGCCGGCAACTTCCTGCTTGAGCTGCTGGGCTGGTACGACCTCCTGCGGCTCACTGGCGAATACGACCCGGTGACAGGGGAGAAACTCTCAGCCGGTGACAAGACACTGGCCGCTATTATGCTGGGGCTATCGATTTTCCCGCCAGCAAAAGCCGTTGGGGTTGGCGGGAAGGTCGCTGTTGCGGGAACCAAGGCAGGAAAAGCAGGTTCAAAGGTCGATTTCCCGATGTTCGCCAAAGACCCGAAGGTTTTCATGTCGATCAAGAACGTCCTCGACACCGGAAAGGTCCGCCCGGCCTTCAAGAAGGTCTACGATGATGTTGTCGTCGGCCCGTTAGCCGCAACCAAGGTCTGGTTTGACAAGGTCGTCAAGAGAATCGGCGACCTGCCAATTCCAATGAACCTGCAAGTCCAGCTCGCCGGAGTCGGCGCCTACCGCACGACCGTCCGGGAAGCGTTCCAGGAAGCGAAGGAACAGATTTCGGGGATAGTGGCGGGGAAGAGTGATGAGGTTGGTAAGGGTACGGGTAAATATCAAGTTGGAGCATATAAAGATATTAAAGGAGTAGAAGGACTTGATGCCCATCATGCAGGAC
The DNA here is from genome assembly GCF_017912555.1 of Bacillus sp. REN3. Lineage (GTDB taxonomy): Bacteria > Bacillota > Bacilli > Bacillales > Cytobacillaceae > Mesobacillus. The sequence continues at coordinate 284,114 of NZ_JAERSD010000003.1, forward strand.
AGAAGGCAGCAATGAAGAAATTAGTAGATAATTATGATTTAAATACGGCACCTGCAATTAATGTTCCAAAGGTGGGGCACACCATTAAAGGACCTAATGGAATAGTTTCTAGAAGTACAAAAGGAATAGATAATCCTAGACAGTTATTGGCAAGAGATATTAGGGAACTTAGAAGAGTCTATAATGACATACCGAATTCTGCTTTAAAAGAACTTATTGTATTAAACAAAAAAATGTATCCAGAAATGAGGAAGTAAAATGAATGATATTTTTGTTAAATCGCTTTATGAGTCTATCGTTAAAGAAAACCTTCAACTATATAAAGACTTGTATGAAACAATGAATGTTACTCCTAAAACAGATGATTATTGGAAAAAAGCTATTGGTTTTTACGACAGTTTAACTGAAGAAAATAAAGATACATTAATGAGGATTATTGAACAAACCATGATTGATACCATATCAAACATGCTAGGAGTAATTGATGGAAGTTCAACTTTAAATGATTGTTCGTTAGAACCTAAATTACTGCTTGACTCTATTGATACAGAAGGAGAACTGCAAGAATCATTTTTAGAATTCATAGAAGAAAGAGATAGTAACAGCTAATTGAAAGTTTGATTAATGAGGTTTCCATAATGCTCTTAAAAGATATTAGAAAGTTTAAATGAATTCTATAACCTTGATTGGCTAAATGCCTTTCAAGTTTTTTTTCTTTGCTTTAGATTAAATCAGCTGATATTGAGTGAGAGAAAAAGAAAATGACCTGTATGAGAATCGAGAGCTCATAATGGTTTTACCGTCATGGAGTATCGTTTTAATACTTAGAGAAACGAACAAGAACGAGAAATGGGCGAGATGACATTTTACATGGCAAGGGTGCTATAACATGGAATAGCTAACAAACTAACGAGAATGACAAAGCTCGTGGCGATAACAATGGGTAATGTGTAAGACTGTTTCTAATACTGCTTTGACTTATAAATTTGGGTTGTATTTTTACTAGAAACGGTCGTATAATACTCGCTATTCGTCAAAAAAGCGTTACGAAAATTAAAATTTATGTAACGGGAGGGTGAAAAGTTGAATATCTGTTGTTTGAATTCCGGAGTAAATGTCCGGCGTTTTTTCTTAGTCATAGTAGTTTCTCCTCAAATGTATTATCTGTAGTCTACTTGACCTTATTTTTTCTGTCCAACTAAGTGTAGCCTATCCAGCAGAAGTAATAGGAGGTTTGGGAGATAAGAGAATAAATTCATCAATAGGTAGTCAATGGCGGTATAGGATTGATATTGTTGATGAACAAATCAAGGAATTAGCAAAAAGTATGACACCAGAACAACTAAAAAATACTTATTTGAATGTGAAATTAACATATTAGTGGGAGGAGTTTAAATGGAAAAATACTTAAAAGATTTTAAATTGCATAATAAAGTTGTGAGTGAAATCATTGAAAAATATAGGCAACTGGTACCAAATGAAATTATAGATTTATGGAGTAATTATGGATTTGGTACATTTATGCAAGGGTATTTTAAAAGTGTAAATCCAGAGGAATTTAAAGAGATTTTGGGGGAGAGTAGTCAAAGATACAAGGATTCAGTTGTGTTGTTTGCTACAGGGATGGGTGATCTAGTTATTTGGTCAGATGGATATGTTAGACTACTTAATTACAGGTATGGTGTGGTAAAGACAATTATGTTTACATTTGAATTTTTCTTTCAAAATATTAATGATTTGGAATTTAAAGATGAAGATTTGTCTTGGCAACCTTATCCCGAAGCCCTTAAACAATATAGTGAGTTGGATTATGATGAGTGCTTCGGTTATACACCTCTATTAGGTTTAGGTGGAGCAGAAAAAGTAGAGAATCTAAAAAAAGTCAAACTGAAGGAACATATTCTTATTATTACTGAATTTATGGGACCAGTTCAGTAATATTCGGGAGTATGGTACAGAATTAACTATAAACACTTGATTGTCTTATTAGGCAACAGATGTTTTTGTTTTTTTGTGGAAATTTCAACTTTGGACGACATTGGATAATTCTTTACTTAAATTCATAGCTTTTGAAGGTGTTACCATCATGGAGTAGCGTTTTAATACTTGGACGAACGAAAAAAGCTGAATATTGCAGATAAAATGAACCACCTGTGCAAAGATTTGAGCTAAACAATGCATAAGATTGAGCCACTGATTGCAGGCTAGAGAGCCAGAAAATAATAATGTCGAATCTCCATGTATAATGTAGAAGCATGCTTTTAAGCATGATACTCATATACAAGGGAGGTAAGTTCTTAATGGATAAGAAAGATATTATTTTGCTTGAACAGTCACTATACAATTCAGATGAAAATTATATAATAAGCCAGTTAACGAATACAGACAACTCTTTATTACTCCATTATTTTGCTGCAAATTATAATTGGAATAATGGATTTAATGTACCAACAGTTATTTTAAAAAACGAGGCTTGTGATTTAGGAACGGGTTTACTAATGTTTCATTATGCCGATGGTTATCGTTTGTTGGAAAACCCAGATGAAGTTTCCAGATCGTCATTAGAGGATTGGAAAGATTTTTTGAGTAAAATTTATAATAAACTTATCAAATTAGAATTTCAATCAAAGAATATCTCCTTTGACCCTAAATTAACAAAAATTCAAAAGTATAAGTTGAAAAAGAATAACCCGAACCTCCCTGATGTTCTTATTAATAAATCCCCAGGAGAAGAAGTTGATATTCCCAAAATATAATGTGAATATTATAAAACCTTGTTTGGCAAAGTGCCTTTCAAGGTTTCTTATTGTGAAAATGAAAACCCCAGTATTCTGTTAAGCGATATAAAAGCAAGCTCGACGATGCCCAGCGGCTGATCAAGCTGACGGCAGCGAAAATGGCAGAAGCTGACCGGAAGATGTCCGGGAAAGCCGGCAACTTCCTGCTTGAGATGCTGGGCTGGTACGACCTTCTGCGGCTCACTGGCGAATATGATCCGGTGACAGGGGGGAAACTCTCAGCCGGGGACAAGACACTGGCCGCTATTATGCTGGGTCTATCGATTTTTCCACCGGCAAAAGCAGTCGGAGTGGGAGGGAAAGTCGCCGTTGCCGGAGCGAAGGCAGGCAAGGCGGGATCCAAGGTCGATTTCTCGATTTCCCGATTCTCGCCAAGGACCAGAAGGTTTTCATGGCGATCAAAAACGTCCTCGACACAGGAAAGGTCCGCCAGGCCTTCGAGAAAGTCTACGATGACATCGTCGTCGGCCCGCTCGCCACAACGAAAGTCTGGTTCGACAACGTTGTCAAGAAGATCGGCGACGTGCCTATCCCGATGAACCTCCAAGTCCAGCTCGCTGGAGTCGGTGCCTACCGCACGACCGTCCGGGAAGCGTTCCAGGAAGCGAAGGAACAGATTTCGAGGATAGTGGTGGGGAAGGGTGATGAGGTTGGTAAGGGTACGGGTAAAGAGTATAAAAACTATAAAGCTGTGGAGTATACTGGAACAACAAAGGTTAATGGAGAAGAAAGAGATATTAGTAGACGGGTTTTTCAAAGGATTGATATCGATTATAAGAGAATCGATCCTGATACTGGCATGACAAATTTTCAATTAATGAAAAAAGGAAGAGCACCAATTTGGAAAGATGGAACGGTTATAGAGCTTCATCATTTAATCCAAAGAGAGCCAGGATCAATGGTAGAAATTCCTTCAAGTATGCATGATGAATATAATAAAATTTTGCATGGTTTGGTGGAGAATGGTGGGAGCTTTAGAAATGATTCTGTATTAAAAAAGCAATATGACAACTTTAGAAGTAAATATTGGAGATGTAAGCAAATAGATAAAAGTGAATTGTAAAAGGGAGGAACCTTGATTGGATAAAGAGGAATTAATAAACTTTATTAATGAACATAAGGAATCATATGACTTTACAGGTGGAGTAGATGAAAGTCAAATTAATTCAATCCAAAATGAGCTAGGGGTGGAATTACCAGAAAGTTATAAGTGGTTTTTAACTACCTATGGTTCTGGTGGGTTATTTGGAGTTGATATTTTAGGAGTGGCTAAGTCAAATAGAGCTCCTGTTGTTGATAATACAAAGAGATATAGAGATTTAGGAATGGACAAGGATTTAGTAGTTATTGAAGATGCTGGAGAATATGCTTATTGTCTATATATCAGTGAAATGGAGAACAATGAGTGCCCGGTAATAGCGTGGAATAGACCAGGGGGACTTGATGACTACAACACAGCAAAGGATTTTTATGAGTTTTTATCACAAAGGTTGTTGGATGCAAAAGAAGCATGGGAAGAAGATTATTAAGATAGATAAATAGAAAGAAATTATAAATGAGATTGCTAAAAATCAAAAACTCTTGATGGTTGTACCATCAAGAGTTTGTATAATGATATTTTGTTTATAAAGAATTGCCATATAATTATGCGAGATGGCATTTTAATCTAATGAAGTATTTTATATAGCTAACTATAAAGCACTTGATTGCCTATTAGGTAACAGGTGTTTTTCGTTTTTTAATGAGACATTTATGCTTTGGATAACATGAATGTTGCTTTACTGAAAAGGTAGTACCATCATGGAGTATTGATTTTATATTTGGCTTTTATCAAGAGATATATAAATACGGAAATACAAGCAAATGGTAAGCATGAAGCAATAATTTAATAGGTTACTTAAAAAAGGGACTCATTTTCTTATATATCCCTATGTAACGATGAAAATGGATAGGCTTTCGTACCAATGCGCACCAGTTGGTGAACGCTCGAACTAAGGTTGCCAGCATTTTCATAAATGAAAACTGAATAGGGGGATGAGCGATGCATGAAAGGCAGAAACACTTGTATGTAAGTGTAGACTTGCATAAACAACACCATGTGGCAGTTATTATCAATTGTTGGCAGGAGAAACTAGGTGAAGTAAAGTTTGAAAATAAACCGTCCGCCTTCTCTACGTTTTTACTGGATATTGATAAACTGGTGGAAGAAGGATTGACACCTGTATTTGGATTAGAAGATGTAGGTGGATATGGCAGATCGTTAGCACAGTTTTTAACCGACCATGGAAAGGTTGTAAAAGAAGTAAACCCTGCACTTTCATACGCTGAACGAAAAAGCCACATGACCACACAAAAAAGTGATAACTGGGATGCAGAATGTATCGCACGAATATTGTTGAACAAACTGGCCCATTTGCCAGATGCTAAACCACATGATTTATATTGGTCCATACAACAACTGGTCACACGAAGAAATGCGCTGGTAAAAGCTCAAGGTGCTTTAAAGAACCAACTGCATATTCAATTGAGCCACCACTACCCAAGCTATAAAAAGTTTTTCTCAGAAGTGGATGGAAAAACAGCATTGGCGTTTTGGGAAGGATACCCGTCACCTTCATGTTTAGAAGGTGTGAGTGTAAAACAGTTGACCAGCTTTTTATTAGAAGTAAGCTACAATACTTGTTCAGTGAAAAAAGCTAATGAGATTTTAAAGCTAGTGAAAGAAGATGGGAATACAACAAAAGAACATCAAGAAACACGAAACTTTTTGGTAGAAAGCATGGTGAGCCACATTTTATTTGGAAAGCAGGAAATAGGTAAGGTGGAAAGAGAATTAAAAGAGTTAATGAGTCTACTAGACTTTCAACTAAACTCCATGCCAGGCATTGACCTCGTAACAGCTTCCGCTTTAATTGCAGGGATAGGTGATGTAAGGCGGTTTCCAAATGCCAACAAATTAGCACGATTTGCGGGGATTGCGCCTGTTTACTTTGGCTCTGGTGGGAAAGGAAAGGAACAAAAAAGCAAACAGGGAAATCGGGCGCTGCACGCTTTATTTTATAACCTAGCTGTACAGCAAGTACAAGTGGCAAAAGGGAGTAAGCTGCCAAGGAACCCAGTATTTTATGCTTACTACCAAAAGAAACTAAAAGAAGGAAAAACAAAGGGGCAAGCATTGGTATGCATTATGAGAAGGCTTGTGAATATTATTTATGGCATGATGAAACATAAAACAGCCTATAAATTGCCGATAGTGCAAGAAATAGAAGTAGTTTAATAAGGTGGAAAAATGGCTGATTTTATTATTTTTAGCTTTTAAGATTACAACATAGGTTACGGTTAATGTTCACCGTTCTGAAATTGATGAAGTTATTAAAAATGATTATGACAAAAATGGAAACTTGATTAACAGATCCATTGTTCCAAAAGGTTATGAAAGTGTTGAGCACTTTTTGAAAGTTGTAGATGATACAACTATAAAGGAATTTGGTTACGATAGTGTAGAAGAATTTAAAGCCGTAGTGGGGCATGTGGATGACTATTTAAATGCCTCACCAAAGAATAATATAGTAAATAAAGGATTAGCGGGGGGAAAACATGTGAAAGGCGTAGATTATGATGTATGTACTAGGTTTTCCAATTTTTAAGGGAGACGATGTTAAATTTTCACTGAAACTAAAAGAGAGTCTGTTTAAAACAACTGATGATACCCAATTTAAAGAATGTACAGGGTTGTTAAAAGAAGCGATTGAACAAGGGAAAATATCTAAGGACATATTTACACCAAAACAACTTCGAGATATTGAAAATGGTGAAGCCAGAATTAAAGGATTGACATGGCATCATCATCAGGTACCTGGTAAGATGCAACTTGTGGTATCTAAGACACATAAAGTGAATCATTTAGGTGGAAATAAATTATGGGGAGATGGTATCAGATGAGTAAGATAAATTGGAGATCATGGGATGAACCAGTGACTAAGAAAGAAGTGGAGAATGTTGGAGAAAAATTAGGAGTGAAATTTCCCTTAGATTATATAGAAGTTGCTATGAATTATAATGGTGCACATGTTAGCCCTGAGTTATTTCAAGTTGAAGGAAAAGAAAAGGTATTTGGAACATTATTAACATATGACAGTGAAGATGATGAGCATATTCTAGAAGTCTTCAATGATTATAAGGATACACTTCCAAAAAAGATAATTCCATTTGCATTTGATCCTGCAGGAAACTTAATATGCTTTGATTATACAGATCATGAAGATAATCCAATTGTGATTTTTTGGGAACATGAAAACGCGTGGGATAAAGAAATGTTAATGAAGGAAGAGGGTTTAACAGAAGAGCAGGCAGAGGAACGTGCAAGAGAAAATGTATTTTTTGTTGCAGCATCATTTACAGAATTTCTTGATAAGTTACACGACTAAGCAATTATATCAAAAGTGTAAAAAGAAGCGAAGGGCAAATCCTTCGCTTTTTCTTTACCCAATAGAGAGTAGTCAATTCATTATCACTTGGAAGCATGGAGAAATTAACGCATTAAAGGAGAGGCTCAAATGGAACAACATTTAAAAGATTTTAAGAGTGGAATGTCGTGGGAAGAAGCCGAGAAAAAGCAGAAAGTTGGTTAAAAACACAAGCTGCACTCCATACATAATCCAGATCAAATAGCAGGTGGGAATCCATTTCATGTAGTAGGTATGGGAGAAAAAAGAATTAATTCTTCAATTAGAGCACAATGGAAATATAGAATTGATATGTAGATGACAAAATAAGAGAAATGGCTAGTAATATGACGTCGGAACAACGTAAAAGTACGTATTTGAATGTTAAACGTACACATTAGAGGAGGTATAAAATTGAATACCTACGATGATTTTCAGCAAATTGGCAAAGTGGAAGATACCACAATTAATAAATATAAAGAGCTTCTCCCAAAAGAATTGATTGAGGCATGGAGAATACATGGTTATGGAACGTTCATGAACGGATATTTAAAAGTAGTAAATCCTGATGAGTTTGTTGAGCTAGTGAATGAAACATATATAAGAAATAAAGGGACTATTCCTATTTTCGCTACATCTATGTAATCCTTTTCGAAAAAGGTGAAAATGAAGAATCATTTGTAGTGATGATTAACTATCGGAAGGGTACAACTAAAATTTTAACTTCGAAATTTTCTTTGTTTATTAGATTTTTAGATGAAGAAGCATTTAGACAGAGAGCGCTAGATAAGCTATCATCCTTTAAAACCGGAATGGTGATAAAGCAGGAGCATTAACCTTCCTTACTTCATTCTGCTTAAACAATCGGGTACCTTTTCATTGCGACTGGCTCGAAGATTGTCGAAGAGAATCTGGAAATTTGATACTTATGTCGGATTACTCTATACCCATTATTTGGTGCTATTTTGGGTGAATAAAGTCGGAATGGGAGGGGATATTTTGGAGTTGAAGTTAGCTGAAGAGCTTGAACGGAAAGCAAAAAGGCAGAAGCTGCTGATGAAAATCCATGTGCTGGAGGGATACAGGAAGAATGTCCGGCAGGCGATGGAGCGGCTGGAGGATGCGAAGAACCTTTATCGCGCAGCGCATGGCTGCCATGCGCCGACCTGGCAGGGGGAGACACGCCAGGCATATGAACAGATTGCGGGAGATTTGAAGGTAGAGGGGAACAAGTCCTATACTGTAGGTAACGACCTGATGAATGCGATCACCCAGGAAATCCGCAGGCTGCAGGACCAGGCGGAGGCACTGCGATGAGTCGGGTTCAGATCAAGGTGGACGAGCTGGAGGCATTCGCTAAGCAAATCGTGAAGGCGGAACAGGAATGCGACCATGCGCTGCGGGCGATCAACCTGCACTTCAACTCCCTGCTCGCCAATTTCCCTGGCGCGGTGCCAGGCCATATACATAACCTCGAGGCGGATTTCAAGTATTCCGTTAAGCGATATAAAAGCAAGCTCGACGATGCCCAGCGGCTGATCAAGCTGACGGCAGCGAAAATGGCAGAAGCTGACCGGAAGATGTCCGGGAAAGCCGGCAACTTCCTACTTGAGCTGCTGGGCTGGTACGACCTCCTGCGGCTCACTGGCGAATACGACCCGGTGACAGGGGAGAAACTCTCAGCCGGTGACAAGACACTGGCCGCTATTATGCTGGGGCTATCGATTTTCCCGCCAGCAAAAGTCGTTGGGGTTGGCGGGAAGGTCGCTGTTGCGGGAACCAAGGCAGGAAAAGCAGGTTCAAAGGTCGATTTCCCGATGTTCGCCAAAGACCCAAAGGTTTTTATGTCGATCAAGAACGTCCTCGACACCGGAAAGGTCCGCCAGGCCTTCAAGAAGGTCTACGATGATGTCGTCGTCGGCCCGTTAGCCGCAACCAAGGTCTGGTTTGACAACGTTGTCAAGAAGATCGGCGACCTGCCCATCCCAATGAACCTGCAAGTCCAGCTTGCCGGAGTCGGCGCCTACCGCACGACCGTCCGGGAAGCGTTCCAGGAAGCGAAGGAACAGATTTCGAGGATAGTGGTGGGGAAGGGTGATGAGGTTGGTAAGGGTGCACATAAAAATGTACCTTCAGGCGCCAGATATGGCGAAAGGAAAATTTCCGATGAGACATATGCTAAATTAAGGAGAGCATCGCCATCCTCTAAAATACAACGAGAAATTAACAAAAATATTGACGATATTATAGGAACTGAAGATTTTGCTCTACCTGGAAAAACAATTGATAAAAAATTGCATGCAGACCATATAGTTTCTCTTGAGAAAATAGCTCGTTTGGAAGGTTTTGAAACATTAACTTACAATCAACAAAAGGAAATCGCCAATTTTGTAGAGAATTTTATTGGTCTGAGTGAAGCTGCTAATACATCTAAAGGTTCAAAATCCTTTGCAGAATGGTATATTTATAAAAAAGAAAATATTATGGTAAATCCTATATTTAGGGAAAAAATGATATTAAAAGAAAGAGAACTAGAAATTGAGATACAAAAGATGATAGATGAATTTAATAAGGTACATAAAAAGGAGTGACTTCGGATGGATAAATTATCTTTTTTAAAACAATACAGAAAAAGTATCGAGTTTGTATCTAACAAAGGCTTGCTTAATATTGAAAAGGAAAATATGCCCGATAAATGGTTAGAGATATTTAAAGAAGAAGATACAACTAGAAAGATAGAAAAATTGATTGCCTTATGGAATAGCGTATGTCAGAAGGAATTGAGTAATACTATTTCATACTTGAAAGAGAATTTGTTAGAATTTGAGCTAATTCTTGATAATGGACAATATGCGGTACTATACAGCGTAAAAAGTGAAAATAATGAAGTTCTTTATTATGAAGGTGGAATACCGCATAATTCTATTAATATTACCGGAATGCAACAAGGTTGGTCAAATGTTCCACAATCTATTAAGGGATTTTATGAAAAGTTACACAACGGGTTTTATTATCTCCCAAGTAGAGCTATGGGGCTGGTTCCTGTAGAATGCATAACTCATTTTGAAAATTATGAATGGGGAATTCTTGAAGAATTAGATGAGCCATTAGGAATCAATATGGCTACAACCTATGGTTTTTTCGAGAACGGTATGGGAGGATATGTTGCTATAGATTTAAACAACTGTAACAACGAAATTGCGACATTGTGGTTTACCAATGATCAGCCTGAGTATAATGTGAATTTCTGGGATATTGTAGACGAATGGATTGTAATAGGGCTTCAAGACATTTAAACGACAGGAAGAAATAGAAGCATTAGGAGGCTGACTACAGCCATGTGATTATTCCAGCGTTGACATGTTTTTGGTCCGCTTCTGCCATCAAAATGATCCATCTCTGCTATAGAGAGCACTTAAGTATTGCAACAGGAGATCACCCTTCATGAACAATAGAGCTACTTAATGCGAATCTTAGAGCCAATACATCTATTATCTTTTGAACACAGCCATCGAAACCAGACCCCTTCGATGGCTATTTTCATTATTTAAAGCTTTTTCGTCGGCCCGTTAGCCGCAACCAAGGTCTGGTTCGACAACGTCGTCAAGAAGATCGGCGACGTGCCTATCCCGATGAACCTCCAAGTCCAACTCGCCGGAGTCGGCGCCTACCGCACGACCGTCCGGGAAGCGTTCCAGAAAGCGAAGGAACAGATTTCGAGAATTGTGGTGGGGAAGGGTGATGAGGTTGGTAAGGGTACGGGTAAAGAAACTTATCAACATCTAAAGGACTATAAAAATAATAAATATTTTACTAGAAGTGTAGAGTATAATGCAGGTAAAGATGGCACAGGATTTACTTATAAAGTATATCAAAGAGGAGATTTTAATTGGGATATGGTCCGAACAAAAGGTGCTAAAAAAGGTCGCGGGCTAACAAATGCTGAAGCATCTGCGAAATACGGACTTGCCCCTATTGTTGATGGAGCAGGTAGTGTTGCAACATTGCATCATTCACAACAAAAAGGTGTTGGACCATTATATGAAGCTTCAACAAGGTACCATAATATCGCTAATGCTAAAAGAGCTCCACTACATCCTTATAAAGGAAAGATTAAACCCATTTTATCCAATGGATGAGACAACTAGAGGAGCGTTTCAAAAAGTAGATTCTATTAATTATTGGAAAATACGAGGAGAAGAAGCTTTAGGAGGAAGATAATATGAGTATATTGCCTGAGAGACTAGATGAAGAAAACAATATTGAATCATACACACTCATTTCTAGAAAAGAACATGGTTTTCCGAAGCAATATCTGGTTTTAAGTGAAATGTCAGCAAATGCTGTATTAGTACTGGATACTGTAACAGATAAAGTTTATATAGTTAATTTTGAGGGTGGAGATGAACTACTTATTAAAGGTGAATTAAAGGAAAGTTGGTCATCGTTTTTTGATTTCTTGAAAGCATATTTTAATTGTTAATTATGGTCCAATAAAAGATAATTCATAGATACTTGTAACCGCTAAGTAGAAATGAACACTTTCTTACCTAAAAATGCTGAATAAGACTAAACACTGTTTTCCAGTAAAGTGTTCACTTCTATTCAGCAAAAAGTGTTCAAAGTTTATCTGACGGTTACAATACTTAAAACCTTGATTGGTAATATGCCTTTCAAGGTTTTTTTGACTCGAAAAATTACATGGTAAAAAATAATTTGATATTTGAATCAACAACTCATGAAGTTAAGTAAACCTGTGGTAAAAAATAAAAGACTACAACCACTCGATTTATATTTGCAAATAAGAATGACTGTATTTGGCAAGCGGGAAATGTATGATTTGGCAGTTAAAAATGTAGCTACTTGCCAACATCCCTTTTTAACGATTA
>NZ_JAERSD010000040.1 GCF_017912555.1 Bacillus sp. REN3
AATCGTTAAAAAGGGATGTTGGCAAGTAGCTACATTTTTAACTGCCAAATCATACATTTCCCGCTTGCCAAATACAAGTGATGTCAAGAAAAGTGTAAATAAATTAATTGAAGAGCACTCCAATAGAGAGATTACCCCAGATACAAACTACAATACTTCCGGCATATATATGATATACATAGACAATTTCACTTCAGATAAGATGGTACCAATTTATATAGGCCAATCAAAGGATGTGCAAAAGCGGTATAAGGTTCATCTCAGTGAAATCCTTTGATTAAATCGTTTATCTTATGAGGCGTATAGTACCTATTTCTTCTATAATTCTAGTTCGTTTTATGAAGGGCGTTTTAAATCCTCTAAGATATTTAAGTTCATGGTGGAAAACAGCTGCACCCTACGTGATTACCGAGTGATTTTATTGGAAGAGGTTGAGGCGGAAGAATTAGATAAAAAAGAGCAGGAATACATACAAAAATTAAATGTCTCGTTTTACGGATTTAATCAACTGAATTCCTTTCTGGCAGCAATTAAGTTGCATCATCGCAGAGATGCTGAATTAAGTGAGTTGGAAGATTACCTGAGATTGGTCCAGGAAGATATTAAAGGAATCTATTCCAATTATGATTATGGTTTTACAAGATTTAACTTAGAGCATTCCTTCCTTAAAAAGCTTACTTTCTTGTTGGATTTGAACGAAAAGATAAGCGACACGAAACTTTTTAAAGAAGTGAATCTTGAGATTGAGCAGTTGCTAAAACATTATCGTCTAGACATTCAGATAGCTGAAATTCAACAGTTGGAGCAAAAGTGGGACTTACTGAGTGAACCTTACCAAGTGGCGGTGGATGAATATAAAGAAGCCTTCAGGCTGCTTGCTGATCAAGTAAGGGAAAAATTTAAAGAGTTGAAATATTATAGCGAGATGGCTTTCAAAGACTTCATGCACAGCATCATTAAGGAAGAGAAGGAGGGATTTAGGGAAGGATTTTTAAAGTACCTTGTAAAGAAACAATGTTCTATAGATTTTTATCAACTCTTTGATATACAAATAGCTGTACTGGAAGAAAAATTATCGGAAAAAGAAAAGAGAGGGAAACCTGTTGGAGATGCTTATGAAAAATTCCAAGAAAGAAAAACGGGGTTTAAACACGAAAGATACAAAATGATTTTTCCTTCAATCCATTTTAGTCCTTTTTCTCTAAAGGATAGAGAACAGCTCGCTCCGCTAAACATCGAGGAAGGCGTGAATACCTGTCATATCCAGTTGTTCATTTCAAACAACGGAAGGACTGGAGGGGATTACCGAAAGGATCCGTTCATCGTTCGCTTTGATTATTGTTACTTCGATGGCCATGGGAGAAAAGTTGAACAACAGTATTTTATTGAGAATGAAACAACACTCCTCAGTTTATCGGGTATTGATTATATAGAGAAAGATTTTAATAGGATGTTTGTTTTCAGACCAGAAAGATTTTCTATTTCCGGCTTGATCGATGATGAAATGGATAACTCCTTTATATCTATCCTGTCTGAATATAAGCATGGAATCAATGATTATACCTTGAAAGATAAAGAGCTGGTCCGTTTAGAGGAAGTGTTAGATGAACTGCAGCAACTAGTGGATGATGAAACAGTCTTCTATCTATCTAACACAGAGTCATATGGATGCTTAGAAAAAAGTCTCGTTAATGAGAGCTTAAAAAGCCATCCGTTTGCTGAGAAATTACTTGCAATCAGAAAAAGGCGAAAGCGCTCAAGCCCAAAGAAAGAGGTTAAAAGGGTAAAGAAAACGGAAAAAGTGAAAGTGGATCCCAGGGTAAAGAGGGCTGAAGCTTTTAGAGAAAAAGTGTTGGCAAGGTCAAATGAGACTATCGATATTATCGAATATGTATCCAGCAAAGAAAATGTTACCGCACAATGTAGAAGTTGCGGGCAAAAGTGGAGAAAGCGGAGTGATCATTTATTGGCCCGGCTGTATTGTCCGAGTTGTGATAAGGCATAAAAGAGTTTCAAGGCACCTCTACAAGGGGTGTTTTTTATTTCGCTTATTGTCAACAGTTTACCCCCTGATTAGTAATCTATTGATGCCAGATTAGTTTTGTGGGTGGTGAGTGGCTTAATGCTTTTGAGGTTTTTAAGAAGGATGGATGACGAGGGAATGCAGGAAAAGTTCTACGAAAGGCTTCAGGAGAAGCAGGAAAAGGCCAGGATTGTCCACAGAAAATTTTCTTAATCTCGGTATATAGTCTAGTGGTTTTCTGCACGGTATCGCCGAGTGGTTTTATGTATATTTAGTCTTTTACTAATCTGATACAGAATGGATATCAACTAAATACCTAAGGAGCGGAGTCTAGGAATAATAAATAATCTTGGCATTCCGATAGATTGATTTTTTTTAATTCTTTATTTTGAAGGTAATTATCACAATACAAGAAATGCGGACAATACAAATTTTCATCCCTTTTGAATCCTTCCGACTCAATTTCAGTACGATTTTAATCTCTTAATATCTGCCACCATTTCTGCAACCCTCTTTCGGACACAATTACTTTGTAGTTATCATTCTCGATTTCAGTAGTTTATAACCCCCCTCCTCTATTTTACTGTTAATAATTATAAAAGCTGGGAAAAGAACGTGGTCTACCATTACATAATTTTTAAGAAGAAAGATATTCTGAAGGAACCATTGAACCATAAATAGTAAGCATAAATGTTAAGAAACAGGTTGTTAAATACAAGCTGGGTACTAAGTTTAAAAGAATACTCGGGGAATTAACCAAAAATAAATATGTATGGGTGAAGCGATACTCCTCCAAATCCAATATTTTTTGAAGTGATAGAATTGCTTGAAATGTATTGACTATTCCAAAAAAAACTTCCTAACAACAGTAAAAGTTTGAGTCATGAATGGCATAAATTAGGTTTTTATGGATGGCGTTTTCCATAATACATCTCTGTCATTTACAAGTAAAAGGGATTATTACTATTTATAGGAAATACAAATATGCTATTCTATAATTAAGCTTAAAAGTAGTTTCCTGACACTTAGTACAGCAATTGAGAATTACAAAATGGAGCGATAATCATGCAAAGAATAAAGGGAAATGACACGGGTGAAAGTTTGGAACAGGCTTTATTAAAATGTCATACTGCTGCTCAAAAGGGTTATAAACTAGCGAAAAACCACCTTAATATTATTTCTAAAGAGATAATGAAGGTTTCAATAAAACTTACTGAATGTCTTGAAAGTTTTGAGGATGGATCAGTAAGTACTCCTGGATTAGTACAACAACTAAAACATCAGTTAAAGAGTGTCTCAATTGAATTAGAACAACTTCAAAGTTCTACAGAGAGTAGTCTAGAAGAGAAGCGTAATAGATTAGAAAAATTTTCAATAACTTTATTTGGTCGTACTATGGCTGGGAAATCAACCTTAATGGAAATATTGACAAAAGGTAAAGGAGATTCTATAGGTTTAGGTGCACAAAGAACAACCAGGGATGTAAGATCTTATCCTTGGAATGGTCTTGAGGTAACAGATGTACCTGGAGTTGCTGCTTTTGAGGGAGAAGATGATGAGGAGTTGGCTTTCAGTAAAGCTTTCCAAGCCGATTTGGTTCTTTTCCTTATAACAGATGATGCGCCCCAGCCAGCTGAGGCTGAAGCTTTTGCAAAAATAAGAAAGCTCGCCAAACCAATTCTGATAATTTGTAATATTAAGGCTGCTGTAGATCATGAAGATGACATTATCTTATTTCTACGTAGACAAGAAAGTAAATTTGATCAAAATAGAATAAGAGAATTACTTAATCAGTTTTATTCCTTTGTTGAGCTTCACTTCCCTGGTAAACGGGTCCCATATGTTATTACTCATCTAAGGTCTCGGTTTATTGCTGAATCGGACGAATCCTTTAAATATAAAGAACAACTATTACTCGCAAGCAGGTTTTATGAAGTTGAATCAAAAATCATTGAGGAGATTAAAGGAAGGGGAACATTTTTACGGATAAAGAGCTTTGTTGATGGAGCCTCAGTTCCTATGTTAGATTTCATGGATGTGCTGTTAGATTTTAGTGCACAAAACTCCACTAGTGGTCGTGTATTAATTGATAAGCGCAGACAGGTGCAAAAGTGGTCTCAAAGCTTTAAAGATGATTCTATAGACAGAATAAATACCTTAATTTCCAAGGTTATGGATGAACTTAGAATGGATGTCTCAGACTTTGCTGAAGAAAACTATGAAAACAAAAATGCAGGAGAAAATTGGGATAAACACATTAAAACAGTTGGCATTAAAGAAAAAGTGAATAAATTGCAGAATAGACTTGTTGATGAATGCAATAAAGCACTCAGTGAAATAGCTAGGGAACTTCAAAATGAATTATCATTTATTGCAGATTTAACAGGTGACCGCTCTATTAAAATGGAAGCTATATTTGATTCTAAACGATGGTGGAATTGGGGAATAAAAGGTATAGCGGGGGGCTTAGGAATAGCAGCTATTGTTATTGGGAGTGGTCCACTTGGAATTGCAGCTGGTGCCGTTGGATTAGTAGGCTCGGTTATATCATTTTTCATCGATGATAGAGAAAAAAAGGCTCGACAAGGTAGAGAAAGATTGTCAAAAAAGCTCCATGTAAATATAAACAGTATGGAAAAAAACTTGAGAAAACAACTAGTTGATTGGTTTCACAAGGATCTTTACGACAAGAGAGTAAATATACTTTTAAATGATATTGGAATGGTAACTTCAAGTGTGTTTAATTTAGCCGATACTCAAAGAAATTTAGCATGGACAATTAATAATGTTCAAAATGAACTGAATAGGACAGTTATAAAAGAAGCTCTTGAGAGTATTAATGCTACAGAGATGGATTATCACATAATTGATATAGCTAGAATCCCAGGTATAGCTACAATGTTTCTAATAAATCCACAAACTCGTTTTCCAGAAGAAATAAGGAAGGGTCTTGAATATTTATTGGGAGAGAAGGTTTGGTTTGTTATAAATACTGGGAATCAGAAATCATTATTATCACAGGCAATAGGAAGAGAATGTGATAGGAGTAAATTGAGTATTGATGAGAAACTAAAAGTTGCTTATGTAGAAATGAAGGGTTTTAGTGCATCCGCATATACTAGAATTAAACTTGCTCAGCAACTTACAAGTCTTCACATATTGCAAAAAAAAGGAGTAATTTGATTGGAAAATTCAAAACTTATTTTAGAAGAGTGGGTATCTACAGGAAATGCACTCTTAGAAAAGGCTAGAAGAGAATTCAGAGAGGCACATAGTGAAAGCATTCAACTGTTATCCGAGAGGATCCCACATGATATAGTTCCCTCAGATAACAAAATAAAAATTGTATTTGCTGGCCAATATAGTGCTGGAAAATCTTCTATAATCAAAGTCTTGACCGATCTAAAAGAAATTTCAATAGGTGCGGGAATAGTTACACAAGAAACTACATCATATGAATGGAATGGTTACGAAATCATTGATACTCCGGGAGTTCATACTCAACTTAGACCTGATCATGATGAATTATCATATCGAGCAATTAGTGATGCTGATTTAATCGTATTTGTTGTAACTAATGAACTCTTTGATTCCCATATAGCAGAACATTACCGAAAGTTAGCTGTAAATAAGGATAAGGCTCATGAAATGATGTTAGTGGTAAATAAAATGCAACGTAGTGTTAAAGGTAATACTGCCGAGATGCAAGAAATTATCCGGGAAGATTTACGTAAAGTGTTAACTCCTTTTTCACCAGAAGATCTTAGAACAACTTTTATTGATGCAGAATCTGCACTTGAAAGCATAACCGAAACGGATGAGGATTTTTGCAAAGTTTTATGGCGTAAGAGCGGAATCGATGTTTTTATAGATGGTTTAAATACATTTATAGAGGATAAGGGACTATCTGGTAGATATACAACGGCTTTATATACGCTCGAGCAAGTTCTTCAAGAAGCGTTGGCAGCTGAATCAACTGGAGACCAAGATATCGACGCGTTAGAAGAATTATTATTACAGCGAAGAAGAGCAATTTTAGAAACTAAAGATCGTATCCCTCGGGCAGTAGAAGGTGAAATACAACGCGCGGGAACACAAATAAGACAAGAAGGACGTAAAGTTGCAGATTTAATCCACGGGTCGGCTGATAAAAAACAGGTAAATAATGAGTTGGAAAAAGCACAAAATCGAGTCCAGGTATATACCGAAAAACTTAATGATTCAATTAAAATAATAATTGGGAAGCAAATGGAAGAACTTGAGACCAGTGTTTCTGGGATTGCTAATAGTGAACTCGCTAAACAATTGCTTCCTCGTTTAGAAAATCGGATAAAAGAGGCTAATATCTCACCTCAAGCAATAGCAAATATAAAAGTTTCCGGAGATTTATCTAGCAAGTTAGGTAAATTTTTAATACAAAAATCATTCACTTTAAAAGAAGGATTTAATGGTCTTTTTAACCTTAATCATTATTCAGGAACAGCAACTCACGATGCAGTTAAAGCAGTAGGCAAATTCTTTGATTATAAGTTTAAACCTTGGGAAGCTGTAAAATGGACTCGTGGTATAGCAAATGCTGGTCGGGTTTTTGGAGTTGCAGGGACATTATTAACTTTTGTGCTTCAAGTGAAAGAAGATGCAGATGCAGCTCAACTTGAAATTGACCTTAGAGATAGCCGATCAGTAGTAAGAAGCGGTTTTAACGAGGCAGCCCATCAGATTGAGATGTATTACGATGAAGTTACCCAGACATATATAGCCGAGACTTTGTATAAGGAAATTATAGAAATTGATAAGCAGCTTAAAGAGTTACGGGAAATGCAAGAGTCCCAAACTAAACTCTTTGCAACACTATTAGACTTACAAACCGAAACTAGAAATATGATTAAAAAATTGCATAGAACTCGTGAAATTGAGGAGACATAAGTAGAGGGTCTTGAAGAACGAAAAGGAAAGTTGAGTGAATTTCTCAACTTTTTTTGTGGGAAAATTAAATACTTTTACACATTACAGTTGCTAATTGTTTACTTATTTATATATTTTGATTCGATTTTATTCATTCGAAAGAAGGGGTTAAAATACATTACACGAAATATTTAAAGTAAATCACCTATACTAAAATAAACGAGGTTATTAATATGATGGAAAGAGAGATAAAAGATTACTATAGTATTTTGGGAATTTCTTACTATGCAACAACAAAGGAAATTAGAGATGCTTACAAAAATTTAGTGAAAGTTACACATCCAGATACGGTTCAAGGTTCTTCAGAAAAATTCAAATTGATACAAGAAGCATATGAGGTATTATCTGACGATGAAAAGAGAAAAAGATATGACAATATATTATTTAATGCAACCAAAGTAAATGTGTTAGCAAATAAAGATACAAAGGACAATTATTATAAGAAAGAAATTAATCAACAAAAAAAGCCCCCCTCAAGCGGACAGGTTTTAGCTTTTATAGCATTTATTTCTCTCATATTAATAGGGTTTCTAATAATATATATGAATAACTTATTCCTAGATAAGAATACCGCAAACCTAAATGAAAAAAAGACATTGGGAAATTCAGTGAGTAATGTAACACTTGAAACAAAGGAGAATCATTTGAGTTCCTTTATTCAAGGTATAAGACCAGAATACGAACAATATCGCATAGCTTTTAATGAATTTGAAATTGCCTTTAATGAAAAAGATTATAGTAGAGCAACGGATTTAATGGCTGATTTAGATGCTAGTATAGAATTATTAATAGATAAAATGAATTCATATGAACTAACTGGTGAAGAAGAAGAGGTTAGAAGTCGTATTCTTTGGGAAGTAGCAGGAATAGGGAGAAGCTTGAAAGTTAGCTTTTCAAATTTACTTCCCAGAGCAAGTCATAATGATCTCATTGCCAGTAAATTAGATGGGGAAATGAGTATGCTAAAATCTTCTGATAAGGTAATAGACACATACTATCAGAAGTATTTTAAGTGAAATAAATCCCGTAATTGTTAGAATAGGTATCTTAAATCTAACAATTACGGGCAGTTTATAGTCTTTGCTAGCTAAAGTTCAATATTTAGTTGTTTTTAAAAATAGATAAGTCAAAGAAACGGATTATGATAAAACCAGGATATTTTTTAAAGTTTTTTTTGAAGATCAATGTATAATTGATTGAAAATTGATTGTTTTATAGGTATATAGCTTATTCCTTCTTGATGGGGATTAAAAGTTTTTAGATGTTTTCGGATTTCAATAGGAGTTAAACCCGTTGTCTTCTCACATAGGGATTTTACGGATACTTCTGTATTGAAGCGTGGATCCCCTGAGTTTCGATAATCGCTCGTCACTTCGGAAACTCCTATCAAACGTTGAACTTTTCCTAAAACATAAATTAGCATTTTGGAACCAATCGGCAAATAATAGTCGATGTAAATAGGATTATTTAGATTAAAGGTGATTCTTTCATGTCTTAATTGGTCATCCAAATATCTATCCCAAACTGGTTTAATACCATAGAAACTTTTATTTAACATCGTTTGGACCTCCAATTTTTTAATAATCTTCACAAACAAATTCAAATCTTCAGCAATATACCCCCAACTTGGTGAATATGCATTTAATGATACTATTACGACTACCAAATTAGGAAAGAGGGTCGTTAGTAAAGTATTTTTGCTTCATACCTAGCAAAAATACTCAATTCACTACTATACTTATCCACACAATTAAGAACATCTGATTTTAAACTTTATTTCTTCCTCCGAAAATTATATTTATAAAAATCATATTTTTTTGTTTGAAAAATATTCCTTTTTATTGATAAAAAGGGATAGTAAGTGAAACAAGTAAAGGAATTCATTTACTAACATGTGTTACAACTAGAGGTTATAGTTTTTTTTACGTACATTTCTCCTACTTGCAGGGTTAAGAAAAGAATTTGGAGAATAGTTAATAATGCTTGGTTGTTAATAAATTATTAGCTAGAGCTAGTACATATAGAAAGATATTTGTAGAAGATTTAAACACTTATTATAGAAATGAAACAAGATAAACAAACAAATGCCCATCTCGTTATGAAACAGAGGAGGAAAGGAGTAGTCAACTTAAGGTACGGCAAATCGGTGTGTTTTCAAAAAGATACCATTTCCCTGATTTTACCCTTTAACTACTTCAAGTTTATATTTTAAAAAAACTTGCTGCCCATTCTTAATAAATGAATGATACAACAAAACACTTGTGAATCAGATAAGTCTTATTCTATAGCTAAAAAGGGGATTTCATTTTTTTTAACATTCCTTTTGATTTTCGCAAGTGTTCCTCTGGATATCTTGGCTGAGACGGGAGCGAGTGAAGCAAGTGTTGAAGCTCTTGTTGAGGAAGAAGTCAAGGAGGTTCCAATTGTCACCGAAGAGGCACCTCCGGTTGGTGAGGTAGTGGATTTAAGGACTGAGAATACGAAGGTATTCTATAATGGTGATGGGACTTATACAAAAAAGATTTTTACTGCACCTGTTCATAAGAAAGAGAAAGGTGAAAAGAAATGGACTGAACTTTCCTCCGTATTGAAGGACAGCTCTAATCAAGAGGTTGTGGAAACCGAAAATTCATTGATCAATTCCAGTTTTAAAAAGAAGATGGTCAATGGCGAATATGCGACTTTCGAGGTTAACGGACACACGTTAACTTACTCCCTGCTTGAGGCATCTGGAGAAAAAGTGACGGTAAAGGCAACAGATAGGCCTGCTACTTATAAACAGAATGAAAATAAGATTCTCCATAAAAATGTTTTTCCAGAAATGGATATGCGAAACCTGACTTTTGATCAGAATGTAAAAGAAGATTTGGTGCTTCATTCTTATGAAGGCTATCATTCTTTTAAATTTTTTATTAAGACGGAATTGACTGCTGATGTACAGAGTGATGGTTCTATCCTTTTCACGGATCAGGCCGGCAAGTATGTATTGGATATACCAAAGCCAAACATGGCTGATTCAAACTATGACGACCGTTCTGGGGATGTTGCAGTCTCTGAAGACGTATCCTTTAAACTAAAGAAAAGCACTGGCGGATACCAGTTGATAGTGAACGCGGATCCTGAATGGCTGAAAGCCCCTGAGAGGGTTTATCCTGTATATATTGATCCATCTACAACGATCAATACCACGACTGACACATTTGTCATGAGCGCATACCCTACGACAAACTATAGCTCGACATCTAGTAAATGGGATTCAGGGCAGAGTCAATACGTATTAAAAACAGGTTACTATGACTCTACTACAGGAACAAACTATGCATTCTTAAATCAGAGTCTATCATCTTTAAATAATATGGATGTTACATCTGCGACATTCAACGTGTATGTAACACATTCTTACTATGCATCGACAGCAAACGGGCTATGGATTGATTCCGTAAATGACAGCTGGTCTGCAGGCACATTGAACTGGAACAATAAACCAGCCTCAACGAATATTACTTCTGTCAACGTCCATAGGGACCAATGGGCGCAGTTCAATGTAACGAATACGGTAAAAGCCTGGGTTGATGGCACAAAGTCGAACTACGGTTTCAAGCTTCATACGAACGGCAATGGACAATCGCATTGGAAAAAGGTTGTTTCATCAGTTAACTCAACATATAAACCATATCTATCTGTAACTTATACAATTCCGACACCGGAGACACCAACAGGTAAAGTGTATAGTAATGGAGTAGGGAACGGTTATGTGAACCTTTCTTGGTCACCGGTGAAAGGTGCGACAGGATATAAGGTATGGATTTATAACGGTAAGGCATATGAATCATTCAGTGTGGGAAACGTCACTTCTTGGTCGACAAACGGCCAGAAAATATGGCCTACATCCACGGAAATTAGTGGTGGTTATTATGATTTACATCAAGATAAACTTGGCGCAGAATTAGCGGTTGATCCGTCACCTGTTTATAAGAACTCGGGAGGATCCTACCCATCCAATAAAAATTACTGGTTTAGAGTAAGTGCAATCTTCTCCCAGGGAGAAAGCGGTACTTCTGGTGCTTACATGCCGACAATCCCTAATCTTGCAATGCCAGCAGCTCCGACTGGAACGAGCTATTCCAACGGCAATGGCACTGGCTATGTTGATTTTAAATGGAATGCGGTAAGTGGTGCGACTGGATACAAGGTCTGGCTTTTCAATGGATCTTTTTACGAATCCCTTGATGTCGGGAATGTCACTTCCTGGTCAACAAAAGGGAAGAAGTATTGGCCAACTGCAACCGAGATTGCCAATGGGGGATACAAGCTGCACCTTTCAAATAATACTGGTGCCGAACTGGCTGTGGACCCATCCTCTGTTTATGCAAATGCTGGGACAAGGTACCAGGATTATACGAACTATTGGTTTAGGGTAAGTGCATATAATTCGCAAGGTGAAACAATTTATTCCAATGCATATATGCCGTCTATTACCTCACTTTCGATACCAAGTGCTCCGTATGGTGAAACATTTAATATTATTGAAGATCCTACAAAGGGGTATATAGATTTAGAGTGGAATCCTATTGAAAATTCGGCAGGTTATATAGTGTGGATTTTTAATGGGAAGAATTATGAGGGAATTGACGTTGGAGACTCTTTATCCTGGACTTCATTGGATAAGGGTATATGGCCAACATTGAGTGAAATTTCTCTTGGCCGATATGATTTACATCTAGATGGAGGAGGGGATGAATTAGCTTTGGACCCAAGTCCTGTATACAAAAATGCTGCTAGTGGATATGAATCTAGGAATAATTATTGGTTTAGGATAAGTGCATATGATGTCAAAGGACATACCATTTATTCTGGTGCTTATATGCCCACTATTCAGTCCCCTTTGTTTGCAAATGAAGAACCAATAACTTCAGAAGAATTTGATAATATTAGAAAAGAAGTTTACTATGAGGAATCTATATTAAGTCCTGAATCTGGCTTAGAGACTGCTACAATTGTTGAAGAGGAGATTGCTAATAATGGAACATATGATGAAGAATTTGTTCCAGAAGCATTAGATTTTGAATCAGTGGATCCTTCTCCTCCTCCTTGCACGGATTGTTACATGGCTGCATCAACATCCCCATATGATGCTGGTAAGTTAAAGTTAAGATCCGGCAATTTTATTGAAACGTTATTAGATACAAACCAAGGTTTGAGTTCTACCAATTTGTATAATATTGGAGTAAAGTATGCTAATAAAGCAAGAGATAATGCTTTATCCAAATATCCAAGTTCAAGTCAAGTATGGCTAAGAGACGCTTATAGGCATTTTACCTGGAACCATATGTCTGCAAGGGCTATAGGTGTAAAAAATACAAAAATAGGAACAACTAATCATGAATGGGGAATGGTTTTGATAAATCCATCCACAAGTTATTATACAAAGAAGTATAATGAGTACCGTTCAAAAGGATATAGTCAAAAAACGTCTGCTGATAAAGCATTAGGCAATACTATTAATTGGATTCCGGTGGCAAAGAGTCAGTACATTACATTGTGTAAATCAAATTTTCAATTCTTTAAATTATTCTTCGATAAGTCAAATATTATGGATTTTAATAATAATTATTGGGGAAGAAATTACTCAGGTAGCTATACTAGTTATGATACCGCTTTTTCAGCTGCAAGAAACAGGGGAGTTCTAATTTTGGATGAAACTAAAGTTGCAGAAGGAAACTATAAAAGCGTATGGTCTAACTATAGGTATTATTAATTAAAATGAGGTGTAAACTTGAAATACAAGTTATGGCTATATTCAAGTATTCTTTTGTCTCTTTTCTTGGTATTTTTCTTTTATCCCAATCCTTATGAGGATATGTTTCCATTGTTTAATGATTTATTAACTATCCTAATTTTTATGCCATCTGTTTTTGTGCTAATAAGCAGCTTGGCAAGTCTATTTGATGATCTTGTTAGAAATCATAAATTATGGATAATACTTCCTTTATGTTTCTTAAGTGTAGGGGGACTTGGGTGGAAAATGTTAGGGATTTTTCATCCACTTACAATAGTGTTAGTCTTAATTTTTGGGATTTTTATAGGAGTTACTCATTTTGGTATTTCCAAAGTATTAAAACAAAATCTAAGCAGTAAATTTTAATTATAGTAAGTAGTTTATAATAATATTTTGCCTGTGGTTTACAATGAAGATGTACCACAGGTTTTCTTGTGCAACCTGAATTTTTCTAATTGTTATTAGAAGGAGCATGATATGATTCTTTTCATAAATAAATTAAGGAACCTAAAACGATCATATTTATACAATAGTTAACTGTTACTGGTATAGTTGGTGCCATGCTTGGTGCCCAAATTTTTAAAAATAAAAATCACAAGGAAACATTTGAAAGCAAGAAACCTTGATTTATCAGTATTTCTGGGTATATAAAGGTACTAGAAAAACAGATGCCAGCAAACTTCAAAACCGCTTGTGTCCTGCGTGCCAGGGCAGGTGGGTTCGATTCCCACGCAGTCCCGCCAATACGCTATTTATTAACGTTGATTGATACGTTGACCTACACGGTTTCAGCACGGTTTAACGAAAGACCGTGAACGACCGAGTAGGAAAACCGTATTAATAGTCGATATAGACCGTTTGTCCTCTTACGCCAAACCAATGCGGAAGGGGATTTTTTTATGCGCAAATTTAGGACGAGATTAAACAGCCGAAACATCGGAAAGGCACCGTTAACCATGTCGGAAATGTTCGAGGACTTCATGCTCGTAAAGAAAGGCGAAGGGTTAGCGAAACGGACAATTGCCGAGCATTACAAACACTTCGAGTATTTCCGTGACTATGAACAACGTGAGTTAACCGCTGATGAAATGACGACGGAGTTATTCGTAGGATGGATCACGTGGATGCTCGAAGAAATGGACTACGCCCCAGCAACTGTAAACATACGGGTGAGAACAATGCGTGCATTCCTGCGGTATTGTTACGAAGACAAGGCGTGGATAAACGAACCAATACACAAACGATTTAAGCCGGTTAAAGCCCCGATTGATGTCGTCGAGGCATTAACACCGGAAGAGTTTCGAAGGTTAATAGGGGCAATCGACGACGAGTCTTACACGGGGTTCCGCACCAAAGTTGCAACGTTCGTGCTGCTCGATACAATGGTACGTGTGTGTGAATTAGTCGACATTAAACGTAAAAACATCGATTTTAAAACGATGGCTATTCGATTGGAAGCGGGTGACACGAAGACAAGGGTAAGTCGAATAGTTCCGATTAGTAGTCGAACCGCAAGACTGTTAATCCAATATCTAAACGAAACAGCTGATTTTGGCAGTGATTATGTTTTTCTATCGTACGAGGGCGAACCTATTACCGAGCATACCGTACGTGATAATCTGAGGACATACGGTAAGGTTGCGAGGATTACGGACAAACGAGTAAGTCCGCACACACTACGGCACACAGGCGCCTTGTTTTACATTATGAACGGCGGCGACCCGTTCAGCCTACAGAGAATTCTCGGGCACTCGCACATGAACATGGTACGCAGATACGTGCAGATGACGAACATGGACGTTCAAAACCAACACAGCGTACATTCACCATTGAACTATGTATTCAAACGATAAAAAGGACGCAAGAACACAGGCACCCCGTTTTGTGTAACTCAATAATGCCGACAAAAACACTTGGTATTATGCGCTTTAACGGTGCATAAGATGAAACTCGGTATTTATCGTTAACAGACGTTGAATTGGCGTTTATACTTCGATTGCACAACGTTGCACTATTGGCATTTTAGCCCGTTTAACTACTGTCTACTTATCGGCAATGGCGTTCACCAGGCGAGCTACTCCGAAAACCTTAAGGGGCAAGCTGAGGTAGGCGCAGTTAGACGGGATCCAACCGAAAACTATCCGCTTGGCAGACAGTTGCATTTGCATAAAAAGCGGCGTTTCTATGCGGTATAAGCTATGAAGTTAACGGGGTGCAGTCGGGGTGCAAACGACCACACGTCACAAACGTTGATTTAACGTTTTAGAGTTAAGGTAATATGTCAGGTAGGGTAATGATTAAAACGGTTAATTTGCCTGTAAATATCAATATTTTTTCTTGGGTGTGTAAAATGGTATGCTAAGGGGCAGATTTTTCCAATTAGGGGTATTGATATGACTAAAAACACCTTCCAAATACCCTAAAATAGTGGGGGTATAAGATTCACTCTACCTGAGTTTACATAATATATATTCACGGAAGTTCGTTTAAACTGTGCTTTTTTTTGTCAAACGAATTGCATAAAATTGTTAAAATATTTGATCAATATCTCCCGGATAAATGGTAGCATTTAACTATAAATATTAGGGAGGGGTATTTTTTGGGTGTTGGCATTGGTTGTTTAGGTATGATATTTTTTGCGATTATTCTCTTCACGGGTATTTCGGATGACTCTGGTTCAGGATTTGTGTGGTTTTGTATCATTGGAATTTTTGCTAGTGCTTTCGTTGGTCTGTATTTGGATAATAAGCGTAAAATCAATTTTGTTGTAGATTTGTCAAAGAACATGAAAAACATAGTAGAGAATATCAAGGATTTTAATATTTCACAGGAGTTTATGTCTCCTAACAGGGAGTCATATATTGCGATAGATGAAGATACTAAAAAAGTTTGTATTATAGAAAATAAACATAAAAACCATGGAGAATTATCGCCAACGTTAAGTAAGTTTGAATACGAATCTTTTATCTATTCTTTTTCAGAAATAATACAATCAGAAATAATTAAAGATGGTGTAACCATAAATAAAACTTCAAGAGGTAGTCAAATTGGTGGAGCAATTGTTGGAGGAATAGTTGCAGGTGGTGTTGGTGCTGTAATTGGTGGTTTGGGTGCTTCTTCGGAATCAAAAACAACTACCACACAATTAGAATTACAATTAGTTGTAAATAATTCAAAGAAATCTTCACATAAAATTGTTTTTATGTCTCCTCATGATATTGGAAAAGTTATTACAGGTGATGAGATAAGTGAAATAAATCATTGGCACAACCTTTTTACCCATATTCTAAACCGAAATAATGATAGTAAATTAGGAAAAGTTGAGAAAAATCAACAACCAATTGCCGAAGAATTACAAAAACTAGCACAATTAAAAATGAGTGGTTTTTTAACTGATGATGAGTTTGAGATTCAAAAGCAAAAATTATTATCCAGTTAAGGTGAAGAGAATTACTTTTTAAGAAATATGGGAGGTTAAGTTAATGTATAATCAGATTGCTTTTATCATTAGAATTATTGGCGTTCTTGAAATGGTATCAGGAGTAATTGTTGGTTTATACCTTGGAAATGACAACAGTTTATATGGTACTGCTGATGTTTCAATAATACTTCTGTGGTCAGTTTTGGGATTTGTATCAGGTATGTTCTTTTTAGGGCTAGGTGAAATTATTTCTTTACTTCAAGGTATACATACAAAATTAGTCGGAACGGACAATGAAGGGCTTAATGCTGATGATGATACAAATGTGAACCTGAAAGGTAAATCTAAATATGATGTCTATAAAGAAGTAATGGACAAGGGAAATTAAAAAAAGGAAATTACTTCCTAATGTCGAATTAAGTAGGCAGAAGGGAGGTGTATTTGATGAAATTAGCAATAGTATGTAATGAGTGTGATACCTACACTGAAATAAACAATGAGAATTTCCATTCAACTATTAGTTTGTATGAGTTTTCCAATACAAATTTAGATGTTGAATTTGAAGGCGAAATTGACGGGTTTGAAGAAGATGGTTGTGATGAATCAGATTTAAGTATTGAAAATCCAAAGTTGAAAATAAGATGTAAGAATTGTAATTCTTCTTTGGAGATTGAAGGATAATTACTATTAACACTCTCATCATTTGAGGGTGTTTTTATTTTGCCTAGAAAGGAATGAATTAAATGAATAACCTTCAAAGATTAGAACTAGAAACAAAAGGTATCCAATTACAACAAGATGAATTAACCGTCTACCTTCAAGAAAATGATTTACAGCCATTTGTAGAATATGACGCACAATCAGCCACTAATAAGAAAAATATATACCGTGCTGCCTTGTCTGTCCTTGAATCAATAGCAAATAATCCTACTGGCATGAAGTCGTATAAAATGGATGATATGACTGTATCTGACTTCCATGAGAATTTAATGATTGATATCTGTAGCGATTGTAGTAGTGGATGGCAGCTTTCACCTCTTGTTAAAGCTCTTCTAAGGTTTCGCATGATTTTACATTAGCCAAGTCCTTAAAATGACCAAAGAACGATTCTTGTGGGGCGTTGTTCCAACAGTTCCCCCTCCTTGACATGGATTGTCCCAATCTGAATTTTTTCACCAGTTTTTGATAAACAGGGCTGGTATAGTGGCCTTCCTGATCCCCTTTGTATCCTTGTCTCTGAAATTAATGACAAGGTAACGGAGAAGGGAGAAGTACTTCCTGATGATGCCGCTAAGGTTGTCGATGTCGGAATCGTATGTGAATAACAGGAGTAATTCAAGTCCGGCATTCTCAGAGCCAGTTTGATAGTCAAATACCAGGCTGTCAATATGCTCATATTGGAAAAATTTTCAGAATCCATTTTCGTCGAATATACGTGCCGAAGAAGTCGAAAAAGAGAATGGAGCATAAGCTTAAAAGGTTAACCAATCGCAATTGGGGGATTGCCATGGAATACCGAATCCTTAAAATCAACCAACTAATCCAGGGATGGGGAAATTACTTCAAAGTGGCTGATAT
>NZ_JAERSD010000041.1 GCF_017912555.1 Bacillus sp. REN3
AGGGCTTCAACCTTAGGATTTCTCCACCAGCTGCCTGTCAGCTACTGAGCGTCTTGGCACTTACTCAGATTGGACTTCCACCAACTAGCAATTAACGGCTTGCCTGGGCACGCGAAATGAAAAAGAGGCTTACCATTCGTTCCAGCAACTCATGGTAAACCTCTTATTAACATTCATTTGATTCAATCTTCCCTGGAAATGGCGTTATAATCGTCCAGTTTCGAAAACCGTTTTTTCTTTTTCAAATACTTTTCGTTAAGGACAATCACTTTCCCGTTTTCAGCTGTCATGTATTTTCGATAGACTGATTTATATCTTTCGAATGCCAAGTGGCCCAAAATATATATCGGGAAGATCATGAAAAGGAGGATGGCCAGCTGCTGGATCAAATGGAATTCTTCCTCCATGATGTAAATCGTCATGACAGCATGTGCCCCAAGGGAGACCATTAAGGTAATCAGCACATTGCATATATGAAAAGGGAGCGCTGCCTTTTTTTCCCGAAATAATCGCTCCAGTTCATACTTGAACATCAGCGAAATAAATACTGATATCACAATGACAAAAAGGGAAACAAAATAAACAAGAACTGTAAACACGTTTTCCATCCCTCGCTCTCACTAATCCCCTATATTGCTTCCACTGGCCTTGCAGAATTCATCAAAAGAGAATGAACAAACATGGTGCATCAAGAATGGCAATCGAATGATGATGTGATGTAACGAATAACTGGACGACCGATTCCGTTGGCACAGACAACTAAAATTTTTGACTCCATTGTAACACAAAAGATGAAAAGAATAGTGACTTCCACCTTATTACAGCAGCGTATTCTCCATCCATACCACCCGACTTTTTCGGCAGGCAAACCTATAAGAATTAACTCACAAAAAGATTACTGATGATTTATTTTCGCAAAAACAAATTCATTGCTTGGAATCCCCTTAAAAAAAATCAGTGTTTTCCATATAGTCAACATTGAAAATCCAAACTTTTCACAATGCTTATCGAGCGTTCATTACGAGTTTCGAGTTTCATTATAGGCATCAAAGTCAAAACCATCAAATTGTTCTTTCAAATTACCCAGCATGATGGACAGCGCTTTCCTTGCATAGACTGCTTCCCACTTCTCTGAGTCTAAAATGCATGCGGGTGAAATCATTCTTTTGTCTAACTGAACTGTAACTCCCTATATATTGCTTTTCCCCAGCAATTTATAATATGCTTTTCCATCTATAATCCCCGAAGACCTATTAAAAGTCACGGTTATCCAATGATAACAAGAAATTAACTAGCTGATATATATAGAAAGAGACTGCAATTTTCCTTCTTAAGTATGCCAACATCCTTCTTCTATTTGAAGCTTACTTGATGATGTCCTCGATATGGGAAGCTTAAATGGAGCAGAGATGACGGGACCGCTTGATTATGCTGTTACCTTATGGGTACATTATTAGAAAAGACTTTGTTTAAAAGGACTCCGATCATGTATAACATTCTGAACATATTCACTCGAGACATAAAAAATATCGTCACAAACTGGGTTGCTGCCGTTTTGGTTGGCGGCCTTGTCGTTCTTCCTTCTTTGTATGCCTGGTTCAATATTGCCGCCATGTGGGATCCCTATTCAGAACTAGCCAATCTTCCAGTTGCGATAGTAAACGAGGATAAAGGAGCAACGGTTCGCGATCAAGAGATTGATGTAGGAAAAGAGCTGGTTAAAACCTTGAAAGCCAATGAAAGCATGGATTGGCATTTTACGAATCGGCAGGAGGCAATGGATAAAGTCAATTATGGCGATTATTTTGCAGTGATTATCATCCCGAAAGACTTTTCGGAAAAATTGGCTTCTGTCATTTCGGTTAAACCGGAAAAGGCGGAAATGGAATATTACGTAAATGAAAAAATCAACTCGATTACACCAAAAATCACTCAAAAAGGTGCCACTCTCATTGTTGAACAAGTAAGCAGCAAGTTCATTTCCACCGTGAATGGGGTTATTTTTGATATCTTCAATGATATTGGGATCGAATTGGAACGTGATCTTCCTGATATTGAAAGGTTCGAACAGTATGTTTTCTTACTCGAAGGCCAGCTGCCGGAAATCGGCCGGATTTTGGATGAATCGCTGGCGGATGCCGCTTCCGCCGAAGAAATCTTGAATCAAACCGAAGGGAAGATTCCGAAGGTCAGGCAGTTGACAAACAACGGGCTTGATACAATCAATCAAACAACGGAGTTCTTGACTGCCGCGGAAAACCGCTTGAATACGATGTCGCCAAAAATCAAGGCCGATGTTGAGAAGGTCCAGAAAATCTCCAATGACATCAACCAGTTTCTCCAGAATGCCCAAAAGGCAAATATAGATTTTAGCGAAGGTACAGAGTTCAGACAGAACCTTCAAAATCAGCTTGGCTCTGCCATTCAAACAGTTGATACGATTGAATCTTCTCTGCTTCAGCTGAAAGAAATAAACTCCGAACAGGAAGGTCAGGAATCTGGAAAAGCAGAACAAGAGCAATTGGATCAGGCGATTGAAAAAACCGGTGAATTGAAATCCACTTTGCAAACTGCGCAGGACAATGTGACACAAATCAATCAATTTCTGAAGGAAAAAAATCAGGAACTTGAAATCGCCTTTGGGACAATCAATCAAATGGCAGCGGACACGTCTGTAAAATTAGATGCTTTTGTCAATGAGTATGAAAACACCATCGAACCGACGATTGTAAAGGAAGTCGGAAAGGCAAAGAAAACATTGGCGGATGCAAAAACGATTTTGAGCGGGGCCCAGGCGGCTTTGCCAGAGGTTGAAAGAATCTTGAGGAATACACAAGGGAACCTTCAAGAAGGGGAAAAAGCCCTGGAGTATGCTCATGGCGAATTTCCGTATGTCAATGACCGGGTGAAAAGCCTCGCCAACAAACTCAGGGAAATAAAAAGTGAAGCGGACATCAATGAAATCATCAAATTGCTGCGCCACGACCCACATGCGGAAAGGAGTTTTTTCGAAGAACCCGTAAAACTGGACGAGCATAAGCTTTTCCCTATTGAGAATTATGGGACGGGCATGACGCCGTTTTATACCGTCCTTTCCATTTGGGTTGGTGCGCTCTTACTCATTTCTTTGCTGTCAGTCGATGTGCATCCGCATGAGCAGTACACGGGAAAAGAGATTTACTTCGGCCGCTTTTTGACCTTTTTAACAATTGGATTTCTGCAGACCTTGATCGTCACATTGGGAGATTTATTCATACTCGACGTCTCCGTCAGCGCTCCCTTTTGGTTTGTCGTGTTTGGGCTTTTCATCTCTCTCGTTTTCATGTTGATCGTCTATTCGCTTGTATCCGTATTTGGCAATGTCGGAAAAGCCATGGCCATCGTGATGCTTGTCCTGCAAATTGCGGGATCTGGCGGAACGTACCCCGTCGTCCTGCTGCCAAAATTCTTCCGGATTATCAGTCCGTTTTTGCCTTTTACCTATGCAGTCGATTTAATGAGGGAAGCAATCGGCGGCATCGTCTGGTCAAGGGTCTGGCATGACCTTCTGTTCCTCTCCCTGTTCGGGTTGATTGCTTTGCTCTTTGGTACATTCTTAAAAGAGCCTCTCAATCAAAAAACCAGAGCGCTGATGAAAAAGTCCAAAGAATCGGGGCTGTTTCATTGATGCCTCGCATCAAAATCAGCTGCCGTTAACACGGTCTCAGACCTGATGACTCCTGATGATGGCTAACAAGACCTCCCGGTAGTATCGAACTTCCGGAGGTCTTTTTTCACTAGATAATCCTTTGCAATTTATCTGTTTTGGGTGTAGTGAAACATCGTTGTCCCTGATTTTTTTAACCTTGACATACATTTGTTGATAAGAGGGGCAGCTAATGGTTCGGAGGATATACTCCCGTCGAACATTCACAATCTTCCATTCACCCTTAATAGTTAGAAAAATCACAATTCCAATTACCCAAAATTTATTTTTTAACTGGCATTTCTTCTTTAAATCTTTGAGGGCAGTAGGCCGGATTCAAGGGATGTGATAATCGGAAAAATTGAAAACAGTGGAAAAGAAGCACCACTTCCCTCCTGATTGCGACCGACCGGGATAATTATGATAAGCCATTCTCAGCCAGCCCGTGCCAAAACCGTTTGGCCATGCATCGATGGAAGGCACTACAGTTAGCTTTTAATCTTTCAAAGGTAATGCCCTCTCCAAAAAGTCACTACGCTAAAAGTGTCCAAATAGGGTGGGTGCCTCACATTGTTAATTCTGACACATAATCTTTATTTGTCGAAGGCGTCGTATTTCTTTTCGATGGCGACGAGTTGGAAACGGGCGTGAATGATGCTGACGACAATGAGCATGGCTGCGAATAGGACCGGGCCTGCGATATGTACGCCGAGTGTCTGGGTGGAGAGGTAGCCAATAAGCGCCCCTGCGCTGCTTCCGCCGAGGCCGATAAGGAGAATCCCTATGCCTAGTTTAGTCTTCGGGGAATGGATTTCATCCAAAAATCCTTCGGCGTATTTATGGCTTAAAACAACTGCTGCCAGCATTAGCAAAAGCAGCAGGATGCCAGGAAGCGCCTTACCATAGGCCCTGGCAATAGTCAGCGCAAAGAAGACCATCATACTGTCGACGAACAGCAGCACGATTCCCAGCCGCCAATTCAGATAATATTGCAGGTTCTTTACTTTCGTGACTGCAGAAGCAGCAACCATCACAGCGATGGCTATACTGCCGACAATCACAGGCGTATCGCTTTTGTCAGGAAAGAACATAAAGCCAAAAATGCTGATGATGGGAAATAAGGCAAATGGGATGACATTGTTTGCAAGCGGGTCTTCCCGGTACGGCCCTAAATTCATTACGTCACCTCCAGAAATTCGGTTCACAGCCTTCTTTGAGGACTGGAGTTTGGTTTTTTAGGGAATAGGGTTGAGGCTAAGGGCCACACCATTTATTGATGATCTTTTTCCTGCCAAACCTAGATTTGCTTTATACATTGGATTTTCAAATAACCTTATACTAAAAATTTGTTGCAACGCATTCATGCAACAATGAAAAAGAAGCTGCCCATAAGTTTTCTCAACTGACGAGAAGCCCATTAAAATCCTCTGTATTAGAAAAATGTTAGCACTTCACTTTTATTTTTAAAAAATAAAAGACCCCAGATTCAAAACGAAGCCGGGGTTCTATTTGGACAGTTTTAACATTATGCTGCTCTTAAGGGTACATCCCTGCTGCGTCATTGTCGATACTGGCTGTCTGCTACTTTTACTAGCAGTTTTCCGGTGTTATTCCCTTTGAAGAGATCAAGGAATGCATTTGGGATATTTTCAAATCCTTCACGAATGGTTTCGCGGTATTGGAGCTTGCCTTCCTGCAGCCATTTCCCAAGCTGCATTGCTCCTTCCTGGAACCGATTTGAAAAATCACCTACCGTAAAACCTTGCATGAGCGCACTTTTCTTAATCAACGTGGTTTGCACACGAGGCCCGGCATCCACACTTTCCAGGTTATAAGCAGAAATCGCTCCACAAACCGGGATTCGTGCATAACGGTTCAAATTCGCCAGAACCGCATCCGATACCTCTCCGCCAACATTATCAAAATAAACATCAACTCCGTTGGGGCATGCCTTGTTTATTTCTTCCTTCAAATCCGCAGCGGTTTTGTAATTGACCGCTTCATCAAACTGCAATTGATCCTTCAAGAATGAGATCTTGTCCTCTGATCCCGCAATCCCAACTACTCGGGCCCCTTTTATTTTGGCAATCTGCCCTACAACAGAGCCGACTGCTCCTGCCGCACCAGAGATCACGACCGTTTCTCCTTCTTTTGGCTTCCCGATATCCATTAATCCAAAATAAGCAGTCAGCCCCGTCATTCCTAATATGCCTAAATGCGTCGTAATTGGTGCTAATGATGGGTTGATTTTTCTGATTTCCTTCTCTTTTGCCGCATAATGCGTTTGCCAGCCAAACATCCCAATAGCGATATCACCCTGTTGGAAGTTTTCAGACTTGGATTCTATCACTTCTCCGATTGAACCACCTTCAATCACTTTACCTAACTGGAAAGGTTCAATATACGATTCTGCATCTTGCATTCTGCCTCTCATATATGGATCAACAGACACATAAAGCGTACGCAGTAAAACTTCCCCTTCCTCAAGCTCTTTCATGTCCTGTTCTACAATTTGAAATGTCTCATCACCAGGGATCCCTTTAGGCCTGTTCGCTAATACAATTTGTCGGTTTACGTCCTTCATAGAAAAGCTCCTTTCCTTTCTTGATGGATCTTGCTTAACTAAACGATCCGTTCTTATTTCAGCCTAGAAAGTACCGTTTAGATGGATTTCTCTTTTTATTGTGAGGGAATCCATATTCTTTATCAAACAATTAAATTTCAAGGAAAGGAAA
Source organism: Bacillus sp. REN3 (assembly GCF_017912555.1). GTDB lineage: Bacteria > Bacillota > Bacilli > Bacillales > Cytobacillaceae > Mesobacillus. Next base: position 6,421 of record NZ_JAERSD010000041.1, read on the forward strand.
ACATGAATAGACCAAAAGAATATTATTTACATATTAAGGCCCTTTTCAAAAAGCGAATGGTTAGCAACTAAGCAAAGAAATGATACATCTCCTCTTTTCATTCTAAAGCGAGAAAAAAAGAGGCTTTCCAAAAGTTCAAACGAACTAATGAAAAGCCTCTTTTCATTTTCATTATGTCAGCAAATCACTTCAAAATCCTTAAATATCAAGGGTGAAGCGGCTGGTTTATTACATCATGCCGCCCATTCCGCCCATTCCGCCCATGTCAGGCATGCCGCCTTGGCCGGCTGGTTCTGGGATATCGGCAACTACAGCTTCAGTAGTCAAGAACATTGCAGATACGGATGCTGCGTTCTGGAGTGCGGAACGTGTAACTTTAGTTGGGTCAACGATACCAGAATCAATCATGTTAACCCACTCGCCAGTTGCAGCGTTGAAGCCTGTGCCGACTTCTTCGCGCTTCAGGCGCTCAACGATGACAGAGCCTTCGAGGCCTGCGTTGTGAGCGATCTGGCGAACTGGCTCTTCCATTGCGCGAAGGACGATGTTCACGCCTGTTGCTTCGTCGCCTTCAGCCTTGATTTCAGCTACTTTGTTGTAAACGTTCAGAAGCGCTACGCCACCGCCGGATACGATGCCTTCTTCAACTGCAGCGCGAGTTGAGTTAAGGGCGTCTTCAATGCGAAGCTTGCGTTCTTTCAGTTCAGTTTCAGTCGCAGCACCAACTTTGATGACTGCCACGCCGCCAGCTAATTTAGCCAGGCGCTCTTGAAGCTTTTCGCGGTCAAATTCAGAAGTTGTTTCTTCCAACTGAACGCGGATCTGGTTCACGCGGCCAGCGATTTGCGCGCTGTCTCCGGCACCTTCCACGATTGTCGTGTTTTCTTTTGTGACAACAACCTTGGAAGCGCGTCCTAAAGAGGTGATTGTAGCAGACTTAAGGTCACGGCCCAGTTCTTCAGTGATCACTTCACCGCCAGTCAGTGCAGCGATGTCTTCGAGCATCGCCTTACGGCGGTCACCGAAGCCAGGAGCCTTGACAGCTACTGCATTGAAAGTACCGCGAAGCTTGTTGACGACCAATGTAGCAAGTGCTTCGCCTTCAACATCTTCAGCAATCATCAATAATGGCTTGCCTTGCTGGACAACCTGCTCAAGGACAGGAAGGATTTCCTGGATATTTGCGATTTTCTTGTCAGTGATCAGGATATATGGGTTTTCAAGAACAGCTTCCATTTTGTCAGAATCCGTAACCATGTATGGAGAAGCATAGCCGCGGTCGAACTGCATACCTTCCACTACGTCCAATTCTGTTGTGAAGCCTTTTGATTCTTCGATAGTGATGACACCATCGTTGCCAACGCGCTCCATAGCCTCAGCAATCAATTGGCCTACTTCTTCGTCTGCAGAAGAGATGGCTGCAACCTGGGCGATGGAAGCTTTGCCTTCGATTGGCTTTGAAATGGCTTTCAGCTCTTCAACAGCTGTAGAGACAGCCTTTTCGATTCCTTTGCGGATGCCCATTGGGTTAGCGCCAGCTGTTACGTTCTTAAGGCCTTCGCGGATCATTGCCTGGGCAAGGACAGTTGCAGTCGTTGTACCGTCACCGGCAACATCGTTTGTTTTGCTTGCTACTTCCGCAACAAGCTTTGCGCCCATGTTTTCGAAAGCATCTTCAAGCTCGATTTCTTTCGCGATTGTCACACCGTCGTTTGTGATCAGCGGTGAACCAAACTTCTTCTCTAGAACCACGTTACGTCCTTTTGGTCCAAGAGTCACTTTAACAGCATTCGCAAGAGCGTCAACTCCGCGCAGCATCGCGCGGCGGGCTTCTTCACTGAATTTAATGTCTTTTGCCATTTGAAAAAAACCTCCTCAATGATTTGTTCATGTAAAAATTCCTATTAAACGTCCAGTCCAGCTCCTGGATCCTCGAGTCACAGACGGCCTGCTGCGGAAGCGGGAGCGCTTCGTCTTAAACCTTTCGGACTTGCCGGGGGGACACTGGAAAACAGCAATTTCCACCGCCGTTCCAATTTACGCTTGCATTTTCTTTTTATTCCACTACAGCAAGAATGTCGCTTTCGCGCAAAATCAGGTATTCAGTTCCCTGGAATTTCACTTCAGTACCTGCGTATTTTGAGAAGATGATGCGGTCGCCGACAGACACTTCAAGAGCGACACGCTCTCCGCTTTCAAGCACACGGCCAGTGCCGACAGCTACAACTTTACCTTCTTGAGGTTTTTCCTTCGCTGTGTCGGGTAAAACGATACCGCTTGCAGTTTTTTCTTCAGACTCAACAAGCTCAATAACAATGCGATCACCTAATGGCTTGATCAAGTGAAACAACCTCCTCAAATTTATATGTAGTAATTTTTATTAGCACTCTACTCGATTGAGTGCTAACACAATTTATATATTAAATAATCTTATTTTTTTTTGCAAGCGGGAAGCCATAATTTTTTCAAAAAAAATTTCGCTTCTTCATGCATATTTGTCCCTTTCCCTTCCCTGGCGCTCTGTGATTTGAACTTAGTGCCTATTTATTAGTAAAATGGAAAGATAGCGTGGAGTTTATCGTGATAAAAGGAGATAATCGATTTGAAGAAGGAATATTGGTGGATCATCATTGCCTATATCGCTATGCACCTTTCAAGCATCATTGGCATCCCCATCATCACGTTGGCTGGTGCTGGAATGGGGAAAAGCCTGGAGGAGATGAAGCTGATCGCACCCCCATACTGGCTGGTCATCAGTTTCTCCCTCACGCTTTTGATCGTCCTTCTGCTGTTGCGGAAGGAATACAAAACATCGGATATGCGTAACGCCGCATCCCCTGCGAACTCGATTTCATGGGCGATTGCCGGCATCTTCCTTGCCTTGATGGCACAATCGATCGCAGCCAGCATCGAATCGATGGTTGGCATTGAAATGGGCTCAGAGAATACCCAGCAAATCATCAAGCTGATCGAGCGATTCCCGATTGTCATACTTGTCAGCTCGATCATCGGACCGATTTTGGAAGAGATTGTCTTCCGGAAAATCATCTTCGGCAGCCTTCATAAAAGGATGAACTTTTTCCTGGCGGCATTGATCAGCTCTGTCATCTTCGCCCTAGCCCATGCCGAGCCGGAGCATATCTTGTTATATTCCGCAATGGGGTTCACATTCGCTTTTCTATATGTAAAAACAAAGCGGATCATCGTGCCGATTGTTGCCCATGTCACGATGAATACATTCGTTGTCCTGCTGCAATCCGTATTCCGGGAAGATATAGAGAGAATGCTAAGGGAAGCGGAAAAAATACAAAGCATTATTGGGGGATTTTGATTTATGAGACAATCGCCTTTATTTTCAGGCATAGTCTACATCTTGTTAGGCGTGTTGTTCACCTATTTCGCGATTCAGAACGTCAACCAGACAGGGTGGGGACTCTTCTCCTACCTGCTTGTCATCCTGGCTACCTTCGACTTTGGTTCGGGCATCCGGATGGTCATGTTCCATTTCAAGATTAAAAATATCCAGAAAAAATAGCCTCTTTCGCAGAGGCTATTTTTCATTCATCGCTTTCGGAATCATTCGGATAATGCTTGAGGAAATAGATCAGCGACTGCAGCTCCACCGCCAGGTCAATATGGTGGATCCTGATGGATGGCGGCACATTCAGCCTTGCCGGCGTGAAATTAAGGATGCCCTTGATGTTCGCCTGCACGAGACGATCGGTAATCTGCTGCGCGACTGAGGATGGCACAGTCAGGATGGCAACCTGGATGCTCTCTTCCACTACCTTATTGACTAATTCATCCATATGGTAAACCGGCACATCGCCAATCTGGCTTCCGACTTTTTCCTTATCGACATCAAAGGCAATTTCAATTTTCGTATTATTGTTCTTGGAAAAATTGTAGTTCAAGAACGCCGTCCCAAGGTTACCGACACCAATCAGCGCCACTTTCGTCAGCTCGTCCTGGTCAAGTGTTTTACGAAAGAAAGAAAGCAAGTAGTTTACATTATAGCCATACCCTTTCTTGCCCAGTGCTCCAAAGTAGGAAAAATCCCTGCGGATTGTCGCTGAATCCACTTTGACCGCTTCACTCAGTTCGGCTGATGACACCCTTTGCTTACCTGAAGAATGCAAATTCAATAAAAAGCGGTAATAAAGTGGCAATCGTTTGGCAGTTGCCTGCGGAATTTTCATCATCTCATTTGCCATACTCTATCCTCCAAATGTTGTATTTTCTACCTTAACTTTTCATCTCTTTTAAAATCACCGTTTTTCCCCCCGGTTTTTTCGACCAGATACGTCTTGCCGATCACCATGCCTTTATCAACAGCCTTGCACATATCATAAACAGTCAGCGCGCATGCCGAAGCTGCTGTTAACGCTTCCATTTCCACACCTGTGTTCCCTTTCGTCTTGACTGATGCGGCGATATTCAGGATATAGTCGTTCCCATCCTGCTCCCAGTCAAAGGAAAGGTCAATCCCTGTAAGCGGAATCGGATGGCACATCGGGATGATCTCCGACGTTTTTTTGCATGCCATGATGCCGGCCACCTGGGCAACCGCAAGGACATCCCCTTTTTTTATTTTATTCTCAGTGATTCTCACATATATATCTTCGTTCACGGTTATGCTTGAATGGGCGACTGCCGTGCGCACTGTCTCCGGCTTATCGCTGACATCGACCATTTTCGCTCTGCCTTCTTCGTTAAAATGAGTAAATTCTGACATCTGAAAAGCTCCTTTCTACCAAATAATACACTATTTTGTCAAATTTGTGTGTGAACTTTGTTCCAATCTTCACAAGTTCCTTGGCCATTTTTAGCCAGCCTGCCTACGTTCGCTTATATTGCCGTGCCTTTGGGAATGGGGTACACTATCCCTAAGGCTATAGAGGTGAATAAGAATGATATTATTACAGGTGAATCAGCTAATAAAATATTTTGCTGCTGATCTTATTTTATCGAATATCAAGTTTGAAATACAGACCAATGACCGCGTTGCGCTTGTCGGCAGGAACGGAGCGGGGAAATCCACCCTCCTGAAAATCATCGCTGGCCATGAATCGTACGACAGCGGTGAGATCATCCGTCCAAAAGGGACAACAATCGGCTATCTCGCCCAGAATACGGGACTTGAATCGGAAAAGAGCATCTGGGATGAAATGCTGTCTGTTTTTTCCCACCTGCAAAGCATGGAAAAAGCCTTACGGGATCTTGAGGGAAAAATGTCCGATCCTGGCATCCTCAAGGACGAATCTGCATATGAAAAGATCTTGAAGGATTATGACTTATTACAGGTCCAGTTCAAGGAAAAAGGCGGCTATCAATATGAAGCCAATATCCGCTCCGTCCTGCATGGTCTCCATTTCCATTCCTTTGATTATTCCACAAAAATCTCAACTTTAAGCGGCGGCCAGAAAACAAGGCTCGCGCTCGCCAAGCTGTTGCTGACCCGGCCGGATATCCTGATCCTGGACGAGCCGACGAACCACCTGGACATCGAGACGCTTTCCTGGCTTGAGCAGTATCTGCAGGGCTATGATGGCGCCATCCTGATCGTCTCGCACGACCGGTACTTTTTGGATAAGGTCGTCAACCAGGTGTATGAGATCTCCCGTCATCAATTGACAAAGTTCCCGGGCAATTACAGCGCCTATCTGGAGAAGAAGGCGGAAAACTATGAACGGGATTTGAAGCTTTTTGAAAAGCAGCAAGACGAAATCGCCAAGCTGCAAGACTTCATCCAGCGGAACCTGGCGCGTGCTTCAACTACCAAGCGGGCGCAAAGCCGCCGGAAGCAGCTCGAAAAAATGGACCGGATGGAACGGCCGCTTGGTGACGAGAAATCCGCCTCCTTCAGCTTCCAGATCGAACGGCAGAGCGGGAATGATGTCCTGAAGGCGAACTCGCTCTCAGTCGGCTACGGCCATGAGCTTGTATCCGAAAATATCACATTGAACCTTTCACGCGGTGACAGCACCGCGCTTGTCGGGCCTAACGGGGTCGGGAAATCAACCTTACTGAAGACAATCGTGAAAAAACTGCCTGCGCTTGCAGGAAGCATCCAATATGGTTCGAATGTATCGATTGGCTACTACGACCAGGAACAGGCGGATCTCAGCTCAAATAAAAAGGTGCTCAACGAACTGTGGGATGACTATCCGCTGAAATCGGAGAAAGAAATCCGGACCGTCCTTGGGAACTTCCTGTTTTCGGGTGATGACGTTTTGAAGATTGTCTCCACCTTGAGCGGCGGCGAAAAAGCCCGTCTCGCCCTAGCCAAGCTGATGATGGAAAACGCCAACTTTTTGATTTTGGACGAGCCGACGAACCATCTGGATTTGGACAGCAAAGAAGTCCTCGAGAATGCCCTGGTCGATTATCCGGGCACCATCCTCTTCGTTTCGCACGACCGTTATTTCATCAACAGGATTGCCACCAAGGTAGTCGAACTAGACCGCGATGGCGCAACCGAATATCTTGGCGACTATGACTATTACCTCGAAAAAAAACTCGAGCAGGAAGAACTGCAGACCCTGGAGAAGGAAAAAACCAGCATCGCTGCTGCCTCCACTGCAGCCGTGAAGCAGGATAAGACTTCCTATCAGCAGGACAAGGAAACCAAGAAGCTCGAGCGCCAGCGCAAGCGCCGGATGGAGGAAGTCGAGGCCAGGATTGACCAGCTCGAGCAAGAAGTCGCAGAATATGAAGAGCTGCTCTGCGACCCAGACGTTTTTGGCGACCACGAAAAAGCCGCCGAAATCAACAGCAAGATCGAAACGGCCAACATGCTACTTGAAGAGCTGATGGAAGAATGGACAGAATTGGCATAGAAGTGACCGAACCGGGCGGATGCCCGGTTTTTTTACGAGACGGGAAAGTGAAAATTCGCGTCGAGTAGAATCCAGCTCCTGCGATGGCCGGTACTAGCCAATGCACATGTACTTATGAAGGAATCCCGGAGGATGAGCGAGTGTGGAGCAGCTTTGAGATATGTTTTACCGGGAATCGGAAATGGCACCGTCTAATCTCGCGTAAAGAAGTCCTGCCCCTGCGGACAACCATCGCTTGCTCATACTCATTCGCTCCTCTTGTTGTAACCCGTGGATTTTGCTTTATGATCAGCTCTGCCAATTCGTTAAATGGTTGTTATGGTTTATTAAACCAAACTTTCCGGTAATAAAATGTTAAAAATTGTCGATTCGCTAAATTAATTGTGAAATCGCTAAATAAAATAATTACGCTAGATTAGCGTGTCTAAACGCTAAATGGAATTTTTCCCCGAACAAAAATCTGCCATGCGTACAAAATCCATACAAAAAAACCGAATCCATTGTGCACTCCGCTCCCGGCGATAATCGGCTTCTGGGCAATCGCTATTTTTTATGTCTGGAATATTCAACACCACTTGATTCGTCTTCCGATTTGTTCCAAAAATGGCCAGAATCAGTTCAATTGCGTCTATTTTATTCTTAAACACATTCGGCTGACGAAGATTTTCCTGGAATCCTCTATAAGATTCAATGGTTTACGTTCTCCGAGGCAAAGAAAGGATTGCCGATCAGCAAGACAAGAAACGAGGCAAAAGAGCTAATTCCTAAATGGAATATTCCAATCGTCCGCCTTCAGTTTCTTCATCAAAAACCCCATCTTTTCTACAATCGGAGATGGGGTTTTCGTCCATATTTTTTGTGCACAAAGTTATTCACAATCCAAAGATTGATTTACTGCTTATCCAGAGACTTTTCCACATTATCCACAGATAAGCTCGTTTTTATCCACACTATCCACTAAAACTGAAGGAAAATTCCGATTTATCCACAAGATTTGTTCCAAATCATTTTTTAAAGCCTGCTGTTATTGTGGATGATTATCTCCAAACCAGGGTTCCCATTTAACGTCAGGTCTGCACGCTCGCCCTTATCAAATAACACACTGCCAGCAGCGGCAATCATCGCGGCATTGTCTGTACATAATGATAGCGGTGGAATGACTATTTCAACTTCCAAATCCGCAAACGCCTCAGTCAATGCCTTTCTCAAGCCTTTATTCGCCGCTACTCCCCCTGCAAGCAACACCTGTTTTACTCCATATTGTTTCACTGCTTTCAAAGTCTTGGTCACAAGGACATCCACAACGCTCTCCTGGAAGCTTGCCGCGAGTTCTTCCGGCACGATTTCTTCTCCACGCTGCTGGGCGTTATGCACAACATTGATGACCGCTGATTTCAAGCCGCTGAAGCTGAAATCATAAGAACCTTCCTCTAGCCACGCACGAGGGAGGTTAATTGTAGCTTGACCTTCCTGCGCAAGCCTGTCAATATGCGGTCCGCCTGGATAAGGGAGGTGCAATGTCCGCGCTACCTTATCATATGCCTCTCCCGCTGCGTCATCGCGTGTTTCGCCAATCACCTCAAAATGGCCGTGCTCTTTCATATACACAAGCTCTGTATGCCCTCCGGACACAACAAGCGAAATCAGCGGGAACTTCATTTCAGTGACCAGGCGATTGGCGTAAATATGGCCGGCAATATGATGAACGCCAACAAGCGGAATATCATTGGCAAACGCCAGTGCTTTTGCCGCATTCACGCCAATCAGGAGTGCGCCAACCAGCCCCGGTCCTTCGGTAACCGCAATGGCATCCAGATCCTTCAGTTCAATCCCTGCCTGAGCTATAGCTTCCTCTAATACGATCGTGATTTGTTCGACATGATGACGAGAAGCAATTTCAGGTACAACACCGCCAAAACGTTTGTGGCTTTCGATTTGCGAAGCAACGACATTCGCGAGAATTTCCCGTCCATTCTTTACAATCGCAACGGCTGTCTCGTCACAGCTTGTCTCGATTCCCATTATTAATTGATCTTTTGCTGTCATGATAAATTCACCCACATTACTAAAGCATCTTCCATGTTATCCGTATAATACTGTTTCCTAACTGCACCTTCCACAAAGCCGAACTTGCGGTAGAGCGCCTTGGCCCGCTCATTGCTGACCCTGACTTCAAGCGTCATACTAATTGCACCCATCTCCTTTGCAAGTTCGATCACTTTTGCAAAAAGCGCCTCGCCAAGCTTCAATCCACGATAATCGGGCAAAAGGGCAATATTCGTTATGTGAGCCTCGTCGATAATGATCCACACACCGCAATAACCAACCACCTTCTGGTCCACCTCTGCCACCAAATATTCGGCAAATTGATTCTTCGTCAGCTCATTGAAAAAAGCATCCCTGCTCCACGGCGTTGCAAACGAATTCACTTCAATTTCAAGCACATCATCTAAATCATCAACCGTCATCTTCCGGAAAGTAATTGTCTTGTTCATTTCATCTTCCCACTTATTATTTATTCTGCTGTGCTTTTAGCCAATTTGCTTCCGCCTCGGCAAGTCTGATATAGTTGGGCACAAACGAATGGATATCCACATTCGCCTGATCCCTGCCCAATAGGGCAAGTTCCCCCGGCCGAGGGTTTTGCTCGGTTGCTGCCGCAAAGATCGCCTTATTGCCAAGTCCCTCTTTAAAGACTTTTTCATGAAGAGGCAGGTCGTTACCGATGAACAGGATGTTCCGGTCCAATTCATTCAGTGTCTTTACCCAGTCCTGCGCCATGACAAGCTGGTCATTCTTGACTTCCTGTAAAATTCGGTTCTCAAATTTGTATAAACCCGTGTAGATTTGCCCTCTTCTTGCATCAAAGAAAGGTGAGACATAGCCATCAAAATAACGTCCTCCCGATGCAGCAGACACAGCCAAGCTAGAAACACCAGACAAGGGAATCTTCAATGTCCATGCAAGTGTCTTGGCAATCGTCACGCCAATCCGCACCCCTGTATAGGAACCTGGCCCCTCTGCGACCACAATTTTATCCAAATCAACCGGTTTTATACCACATTCCTCCATTAACGTCTGGATTGCAGGCATGACCCTGACGGAATGATTCTTTTTAATGTTGGAAATATACTCGCCCATTACGACATCGCCATCGAGGAGACCGATTCCCAAAACATAGTTGGACGTATCAATCGACAATACTTTCATTTAAAAAATCTCCTTACACAATTGTTCATAACGAACGCCTTTTGGCTCGCATACAATCTTCCTTGCCCCATCCGCTTCTAAAAAAAGCTGGATAAGCAGCAGTTCTTCGGGAAGCTGTCCTTCAATCAAATGCGCCCATTCAACCACTGTGACGCCGTTTCCTTCAAAGTACTCCTCAAAGCCAAGGTCTTCATACGCATCCTCCACCCTATACACATCCATATGGTAGAGAGGGAGCCTTCCCTGATATTCCTTGATGATGGTAAAAGTAGGACTGTTCACATTCCGTTTGACTTCGAGACCTTGAGCAAGTCCCTGGGTGAAAGTCGTCTTACCGGCACCTAAGTCTCCTTCAAGAGCGAGCACATCCCCTGGTTTAAGCATTTCGCCAAGCCGCCTGGCAAAATCTTTTGTCTGCTCAGGTTGTTTTGACATGAATTGATAAGTGGCCATCTATAATCACCTTTAACATTTAACTTATTATCAGTATACACTTCTTTTGGATCAAACAAAAAAACCTTAGGAAGCCTCCTAAGGATGACGTTTCTATATGTAGTGTACACGATTTAAAAGCAACGGGCAAAAGTTGATTTTTCTTTAAAAAATAAAAAAACACGAAACCATGTCTCGCTTCGCAATCTGCTAATCTATAAAAATGGCGGTCCCGACCGGGATCGAACCGGCGATCTCCTGCGTGACAGGCAGGCATGTTAACCGCTACACCACGGGACCTTCTATGTATTGGTAAGATGGATTATTGCGGGGGCAGGATTTGAACCTGCGACCTTCGGGTTATGAGCCCGACGAGCTACCGGGCTGCTCCACCCCGCGTCGATAATAAAAGATAATATGTTGTTTATGCTCTTAGAGAGCATGGCCGCCCCGATTTCAGAAAGCTAAATCAGGATGTGGCTCAATCGGTGCGCTGAAGCGGATTCGTTGAAGATTATTCTTCGTGCTCCACCCCGCGTCGATAATAAAAGATAATATGTTGTTTATGCTCTTAGAGAGCATGGCCGCCCCGATTTCAGAAAGCTAAATCAGGATGTGGCTCAATCGGTGCGCTGAAGCGGATTCGTTGAAGATTATTCTTCGTGCTCCACCCCGCGTCGATAATAAAAGATAGTATGTTGTTTATGGATAAAAAATATATAGCAATGTTTTTTCAAACAGCCCGGCGGCGTCCTACTCTCACAGGGGGAGACCCCCAACTACCATCGGCGCTGAGAAGCTTAACTTCCGTGTTCGG
>NZ_JAERSD010000042.1 GCF_017912555.1 Bacillus sp. REN3
ATGATGATTATTGTTTGTTGACGCTTGTTTGTTTAGTTTTCAAAGAGCAACTTTCACTGTGTCGCCCGGAAGCGACTTTAATAATATACCATGCTGTCACATTTTCGTCAATATCTTTTTTTAAAAAGGATTTACGAAACTGTTTTCAACAGCAACTTTTATATAATAACAATATTCCATAGTCATGTCAATTTTTTTTGAAAAATGATTATTGATTTCCACTCAGGCACTTCGCTTGGCGCCTCCGGGGGCTCCCCTGTCCCATGCTCCCGCTAGAGTCTACGCGCCTTCCGCTCCAACCAACAGGTATTCAAAAATCCACACTGGTCTTAAACATAGCCCCAAAATAAACTCCCAAGCCTGTTCAACTTTTTTGAAATCGAAAGATGGTTCCGCATGCATGGTCCAAAACAAAAAACATCACCGCTTCTCTAAACGGCGGCGATGTCTTTTCTCATATGATCCACATTTGAATGACAACAAGCGCTGCGACGCCCGGAAGTCCCAACAATCCAGAAACGGCCGCTGTGGCTACGTTGATTGGGACGTAAATTCCAAGGCTGGTGCCAAAAGCATTAAGGAAAAATAAAAAGATTGCGCCAATCAGGATTTTCACGGCCGTCTGGCCAGCAAAGCGAAGCGGCTTGGTTGGGGCACCAATGATCAATAGCAGCAAAATCAAACCAGCCAAGACCGAGATAACCACAATAGGATCCATCGTAATCCCCCTTATTTCGATTCCTTGTACTAATTTTTATGTACAAGTTCCTGAAATAAGACCTATCTATCTGTTATTTTGACTTGATTCGAATGTTCCTGTGTTTTGCTTCTTTAAAAAGAAAAAAGTATTTCGCTTCTGTAATCTTTGCTTCGGTGATGAATTCCTCTGACGGGTCAAAGCTTCGCTCCACTAGCGTTTTCTGGTTATTCCATTGCGTCTTCAGCGCAGTCAGCTGTTCCATTAACTTTTTATCGAATTCTTTTCTGAGCCACTTCTTCTTGCGAAAAAACATGTCTGTCCTCCAGATGTCTAAATTAAAGGGCGAATGTGATTGTCTCTATACTTCACGGCGTCCTTCAAGCGCTTTTGACAGTGTGACCTCATCGGCATACTCCAGATCTCCGCCGACCGGCAGGCCGTGCGCGATCCGGGTAATCTTAATGCCTGATGGTTTCAAAAGCCTTGAGATATACATGGCCGTGGCTTCTCCTTCAATGTTGGGGTTCGTTGCCAGGATCACTTCCTGCACCGTTTCATCCTGCAGCCTTTTTAAAAGATCGGGAATGTTGATATCCTCCGGCCCTATGCCGTCCATCGGCGAGATCGAACCGTGAAGGACATGGTACAATCCGTTATATTCCTTCATTTTTTCCATGGCAATGACATCTTTCGGGTCCTGGACAACACAGATGACGCTTCTGTCTCTGCGCTGGTCCTCGCATATATAGCAAGGATCCTGGTCTGTGATATGGCCGCAAATCGAACAATAAGTCAAATTTCGCTTTGCATTGACAAGAGCTTTCGCAAAATCCAATACGGTTTCTTCCTTCATGCTTAGGACGAAAAAAGCCAGACGAGCGGCCGTTTTCGGGCCGATACCTGGCAATTTCATAAAGCTATCGATCAGCTTTGATATTGGTTCAGGATAATGCATTTATATTAATTCCTCCTAGAACAATCCCCCAGGAAGATTCATTCCTTTTGTGAATTGCCCCATTGTTTTGTTCGTCAGTTCATCCGCTTTTTTCAATGCGTCATTGGTTGCAGCCAGAACAAGGTCCTGAAGCATTTCCACATCATCAGGATCAACAACCTCTTCCTTGATCTTGACATCGATGATTTCCTTGTGGCCTGTCACGATGACAGTGACCATGCCGCCGCCCGCGGTGCCTTCAATCTTCTGCTCGCCTAGTTCTACCTGTGCTTCTTCCATTTTCTTTTGCATTTTTTGCATTTGCTTCATCATGTTTTGCATATTACCCATTCCACGCATGTTAACGTACCTCCAATATTAGTCTTGTATTTGTATCAACTCATCGCCAAACATTTTTTTTGCTTCAGCGATCAGAGGGTCTTCACTTGCTGCTGCCCCTTCCGCTGAACTTTCGCCTCTTTGGCTGATGAAATTTTCCCTGATTTTCAGCCACTGCTCTTCCGGCACGCCAAGCACCTGCATCCTTTTGCCCGTGAATTCCTTCATCGCGCTGCTGACAGTCTCGACGAATCTCATGTTCTCCATAGCCATCTGACAGTGGATTTCGTATTTGAATTTTATCACGACTGCTGCATCAGATGCAGCTACCGGCTCCGCTTCATTCAGCAATGCAGCCTGGGAACGCATCTGCTTTGCGGCCAGCATTTCCAGCAACTCTCCCCAGCGGCCTTTGATGGTATGAAGATCCGCTTTTGTCGCGTTCTTCAGCACCTCATTGATTTTCCCTGCCGGAGCCTGGAATCCCCTTCTGTTAGGGCGCGGAGTCCTTTTCGTTGCCGCAGCAGGCTCACTGGCTGCCATTCCTGGATTTTGCTGGAAGTGGGCAAGCTTTTCTTCAAGCTGTTCAATCCTTTTCAGCAATGGCTCGATTTCGGCATTTCTCGCCGGTGCCTGATTTTCAAGCTGGCAGAGCTTGACGATCGCTACCTCGAGGAAGATGCGCGGATGGTTGGTCCACCGCATTTCCTGCTGTGCCTTATTCAGGACTTCAATCAACTCGTAGATTTGGCTGGAATCGATCGCAGTGGCCAATTCCTTGAAACTGGAATCAAGCATGACTCTTTCCATCGACTCTTCCAGCATCGGCGCTGCCTTGTACAGGAGCATGTCGCGATAAAAATAAATAAAATCTTCAATGAACCTCACAGGGTCTTTTCCTTGTAAAAGAAGTTCCTCCAAAGCTTCCAGGCCAGCTGCCGCATCTCTTTCATGGATGGCTGACGCAAGCTGATTAAGGAAGTTTTGCGAGACTGTCCCTGTCACGGTCAATGCATCATCGATTGTTACAGTGTCCTGGCTGAAGGAAATTGCCTGGTCTAGGAGGCTCAATGCGTCCCTCATACCGCCTTCTGCTGCCCTGGCAATGATTTGCAGGGCTTGTTCTTCGCAATCGACTCCTGATTCCTCAACAATTTGCTTCATCCTGCCGACGATGGCCTGCGCAGTGATCCGTTTGAAATCAAATCGCTGGCATCTCGAAATGATCGTCAGGGGAATTTTGTGGGGTTCAGTGGTCGCAAGGATGAAAAGGACATGCTTCGGAGGTTCTTCGAGTGTTTTCAGCAATGCGTTGAATGCCCCGATTGAAAGCATATGCACTTCATCAATGATATAAACCTTATACTTTACGACGTTCGGTGCATATTTCACCTTGTCGCGGATATCCCTGATTTCCTCGACACCATTGTTGGAGGCGGCGTCAATTTCAATCACATCGGGAATCGAACCGTCCGTGATCCCGCGGCAAGCATCGCATTCATTGCAAGGCTCAGCTGTTGGCGCCTTTTCACAGTTGACTGCTTTTGCGAGGATTTTCGCGGCACTCGTCTTGCCCGTTCCCCTTGGACCGGAGAACAGGTAGGCATGTGAAATCTTTTGTTGAAGCAGAGCGTTTTGCAGTGTCGTTGTGACATGTTCCTGTCCGACCACATCAATGAATTGCTGTGGACGCCAGACCCGATATAAAGCTTGATAGGCCAATGACACCGCTCCCTTCGTTTTATTATCTTCACTATTATAACGCAATTGCTGCTCCATTTACACTTTCACACAGGAAAAGTTAGTGGATAAAATAACAAAACACCCACCTCTGATCGAGATGGGTTGATGTTTTATTTGATTAACTGCCGCGCACCTTCCTTCGACTGATTACCATAAGCGTTACTCAAGCAGTTAGCTCGGCCCAGGCAACCCTGCGGCACATGGGAGCGTCCACTTAATGCTGCTTCCTTCCGGACCTGACATGGTTCATGGATTCCCATTGCGCAGGACCCGGGCGTCAACACCACTTACTTGAGGCAGGCCCTACAGTAAAACAGCCTCTGGAAGGGATTCAGCCTCGCTGGAGCGGATTGCGAGTACAGGGCACCGCTACCTCCCCGCCTAGCACGGCAAAATTGAAACCTGATTAAAAAGCGCCGTTTATCGACGCATATATTAGTATACTAATTCCACCCGGAAAAATCAATGCTTATTGACTGTCAAATCCTGTGTGCTTTTCCGCTTCTTCTTTTGCTTGTTTCTTCACTATTTTCTTCTTCTCGCGCAGCTTCCTGAAAAAATCAGAAAGCAAGGCACCGCATTGTTCTTCAAGCACACCCACAACCACTTCACTCTGGTGGTTGAAACGCTCATCCTCAAGAATGTTCATGAAAGTCCCGGCGCAGCCGCCTTTTGGATCCGATGCCCCGTAAACGGTCTTTTTGATACGAGAAAGCATGATCGCCCCGGCACACATCGGGCATGGCTCCAGCGTTACGTATAGAATCGCGTCCTCAAGCCGCCATGTCCCCAGCTTCCTGCATGCCTCTTCAATTGCCAGCACCTCAGCATGAGCAATCGAGATCTGTCTCGTTTCCCTTAAATTATGGGCACGGGCAATGATTTTTCCATCGAGGACAATCACAGCTCCAATCGGGACTTCTCCCATTTCTCCCGCTTTTTTCGCCTCGCTGATTGCCTCGAGCATATACAGTTCATCCTGTGTGTATTGCGTATCCATTTTTACCTCCGATGGGGACGGTTTTCGATTTAAAGTGGTTTATTCTTCTTTCCCTTGTCTAAAAATAATAGCAAAGGAGAGGAGCGAAATGACAAAGACTGCATTATTGATTATAGACATGATCAATAATTTCGATTTTGACGCTGGCGAAGCCCTTGCTGAAAAAACGTCAAACATCATCGGCCCAATTTTAGATTTAAAGAAGACTTTTAACGAAAAAGACATGCCTGTCATCTATATTAATGACCATTATAATCTATGGCAGGCCGATTTCGAAAAGATTATGGATTATTGCCGCAATGAAAAAAGCGAAGAAATCATCAATAGGATCTCGCCTGAAGAAAACAAGGATTATTTCCTGATCAAGCCAAAGCACTCAGCTTTTTACGGGACGGCTCTGCACACCCTGCTGCAGGACCTTCATGTCGATACCCTTGTCATTACAGGGGTCGCCGGCAACATCTGTGTGCTGTTTACGGCAAATGACGCCTATATGCGGGAATACAAGCTCATCATCCCGGAAGACTGCATCGCTTCGAACAGCGACCAGGACAATGAATATGCACTGACGATGATGCGGAATGTCCTGACGGCGGACATAAAGCCATCGGGAGAACTCCATTTCTGACATACTGCCACTTCCTCCCTCATACAATGGTGGTAGCGCTGAAATACCAGGGAGGAAAGAAGCATGCAGATACATGTTGTGCGTCCGAACGAGACGCTCACCCAGATTGCCCGGATCTATGGTTCCTCAGCGGCCGATATAACCGAAGCGAACGAGCTTCCCAATCCGAATAACCTTGTCGTTGGCCAGGCATTGGTCATCCCGATCGTCGGCAGCTTTTATTTTGTCCAGGCGGGAGACAGCCTTTGGTCGATTGCGAGGAAGTTCGGGATTTCTTTTCAGGAGCTTGCGAGGATAAACGGGATTTCACCAAATCAGCCTTTGGCAGTAGGCTTCCGTCTTTATATCCCCGCCAGGCCAAAACCGAGGGCGGAATTCAATGCTTATGTGGAACCGCGCGGTCGTACGGTAGCACCTGTTCTGGTGCAAAGCGCAAGGGCAGCAGCCCCTTATTTGACCTATCTTGCTCCTTTCAGCTTCCAAGCCTTGCGGGACGGTTCGCTTAAGGAGCCGCTGCTGGATGATTTTCCTGCCATCGCCCGCGTGAACAACAACACACTGATGATGGTCATCACCAACCAGGAAAATGACCAGTTCAGCGATGAACTTGGCAGGATCCTTCTCAATGATCTGGCTGTCCAGGACCGATTCCTCGATAATATCGTCACCACCGCCCGTAAATACGGCTTCCGTGATATCCATTTTGACTTCGAATACCTTCGGCCTGCGGACAAGGAAGCCTATAACCGGTTCTTAAGGAAAGCGCGGGACCGATTCAAAAAAGAAGGCTGGCTGATTTCCACTGCCCTTGCGCCAAAAACAAGTGCCACCCAAAAGGGAAATTGGTATGAGGCACACGACTATAAGGCGCATGGAGAAATCGTCGACTTTGTCGTCATCATGACCTATGAATGGGGATACAGCGGCGGGCCGGCACAGGCGGTCTCGCCTATAGGGCCCGTCCGGAAGGTATTGGAATATGCGATCACCGAAATCCCTCCCGGCAAGATCCTAATGGGACAGAATCTTTACGGCTATGACTGGACGCTTCCTTTTGTCGAGGGAACGGTCGCTAAAGCTCTCAGCCCGCAGCAGGCAATTCAGCTGGCTGCAGCGAACAATGTGCCAATCGAATATGACACGAAGGCACAGGCTCCTTTCTTCAAGTATACAGCCGACGGCAAACGCCATGAAGTCTGGTTTGAAGATGCCCGGTCCATCCAGGCAAAATTCAACCTGATCAAAGAATTAGGATTGAGGGGAATGAGCTATTGGAAGCTCGGCCTTTCCTTCCCGCAAAACTGGCTGCTGATCCAGGATGATTTCAATGTCGTGAAGCGGCCTCAGGGATAGACCATCAAGGGATTCCTTATTCCAAATCATCTGTAAAATCCGATTAAACAAGACAGCTGCATGAAACGGCGGCTGTCTTATTTTTTGTTCATATTGCTTTCCAATATTCCATATCCATTCCAGCCCGGGGTGTGATAAAATGAATTTTGCGCAATTTAAAATACCTTGAATGCAACCATTATAGAAAGAGAAGCGAATGCATCCAACAGGGGGCGTCCTTGCCGGGGCATTTCCTTGATGCCTGAGCTGTACATAATCGAATCCGAAAGGGAGGACATGCTGTGGAAGATACACCTTTTATAACGGTCGAAGGGCCGATTGGCATCGGGAAAACATCTCTGGCCCGCGCCATTTCCGAGCGTTTTCAATTTGCTCTGTTAAAAGAAATAGTCGACGAGAATCCGTTCCTGGGGAAGTTCTATGAGAATATCGAGGAATGGAGTTTCCAGACGGAAATGTTCTTTCTCTGTAATCGCTACAAGCAGCTTGGAGATATTAATGAACATTATATCAGCCGGAACAAACCTGTCGTCGCCGATTACCATATCATGAAAAACTTGATCTTCGCGCAGCGGACTCTAAGCGATCGGGAATACCAGAAGTATCTGGACATTTATCAGATCCTGACGAAAGACATGCCGAAGCCGAATGTGATCATTTACTTGAATTCAAGCCTTGATACACTGTTAAAACGGATTGCCATGCGGGGCCGCGAATTCGAAAAGAACATCAGCCCGCTTTATCTTGAGCAATTATCACTCGACTACGAACAAGCCATGCTCCGTTTCGAGCGGGAGCATCCCGATATCCCGGTCCTTCGCTTTAGCGGCGATCATCTGGATTTCGTGAAAAACGAAGGCGATTTGCAGCAAATCATCATTGAACTGACGGCAGCATTAAGAAAAAGGAGCGTACAACCATGAATCTAAGAATGAAATATGACATCCCGTCCAATGCGATCATCACGATTGCCGGAACAGTAGGAGTCGGCAAATCCACTATGACCAATGCCCTGGCGGATGCCCTCGGGTTCCGTACATCCTTTGAAAAAGTAGATGTGAATCCATATCTCGATAAATTCTATGGAGATTTCGACCGCTGGAGCTTCCACCTGCAGATTTATTTCCTCGCAGAAAGATTCAAAGAGCAGAAGAGGATTTTCGAATACGGCGGCGGCTTCATCCAAGATCGTTCCATCTATGAAGACACTGGTATTTTCGCAAAAATGCACTATGAAAAAGGCACAATGTCACCAGTGGACTACGAGACATACAAGAGCCTGTTTGATGCGATGGTCATGACTCCGTATTTCCCACACCCGGACCTGCTTATTTATCTGGAAGGCTCAATCGATGATATCCTCGAGCGCATCAAACTGCGCGGCCGCCCGATGGAGCAGGCGACACCGGTATCTTACTGGGAAGAAATGTACGAGCGCTATGAAAACTGGATCAACACTTTCAATGCATGCCCTGTCATGCGCCTGAACATCAACGATTACGACCTGATCAACAATCAGGGATCCGTCGAACCAATCGTTGAAAGGATCGCCTCCTTCATCAAACAAACTCAATTGCTGAAAAGATAAAAGCTGCCATCCGGCAGCTTTTCTTTTGGCTCAAGCATTTGAAAATCAAATGGTCCATCCAAGAGGTTCGGGGCTCCTCGAAAGTGCTGCCGCTCTCCTTCGTTCATCAATCAACTTCCATGTCCATCAGAGATCGGAACAGCGCGCTTTAGCGGAAAATCTTTTTAAAAAAATTCTGTTGATTTGACTGGTGATTTCCGCTCGAGGGACTTCACTTTCCGCGGGTATGCCGGAGAGACTCCTCCGGGGTCTCCCTGCCTCGTATTTACGAAAGTGCTTCCGTGATATCACCCAAAGACGAAGAAAATGCACTTAGTCCCCTCCGCTCCAAACAACAGGAAATACAAAATCAACAATGGCCTTGCAATAGCCATTTACAACCAATAAAAAACCCGCTACATTCGTAACGGGTTTTTTCAAACAATCTCCAAATTGTTTTATGCGTTCATGCTTAATGTCAAATAATGGAGGAGGAAAGGGGATTCGAACCCCTGCGCGGTTTGACCCGCCTGTCGGTTTTCAAGACCGGTCCCTTCAGCCAGACTTGGGTATTCCTCCAAGACAAAAAATATAATAACACGTATTTATTCAGCCGTCAATATTTATCAAGAATTTTTTCGGGCAGGGGGTAAGTCCTGCCCGAATGCATCTCTGCCTCGTTAATCATTTCCGGCATTTCCCGCATTACTCCGGAGCAATCACATCACGGCCGCCCATGTATGGACGAAGCACTTCTGGAATGATGACACTTCCGTCTTCCTGCTGGAAATTTTCCAGGATGGCTGCCACTGTCCTGCCAATCGCAAGGCCAGAACCGTTCAATGTGTGCACATGCTCAGGCTTTGCCTTTGGCTCTCGGCGGAAGCGGATGTTCGCGCGACGCGCCTGGAATCCTTCGAAATTACTGCAAGAAGAGATCTCACGGTACGTTCCGTAGCTTGGGATCCAAACTTCGATGTCATATTTCTTTGCAGCCGTGAATCCGAGATCAGCTGTACACATGCTTAACACCCGGTATGGAAGGCCAAGCAGCTGCAGGACCTTCTCGGCGTGTCCGGTCAGCTTCTCAAGCTCCTCATAAGAATCCTCAGGCTTCACGAACTTCACCAGCTCGACCTTGTTGAACTGATGCTGGCGGATCAACCCGCGCGTATCGCGACCCGCAGAACCTGCTTCAGAACGGAAACAAGCGCTGTAGGCGGCGTATTTGATCGGCAGCTCTTCGCCGCTTAGGATTTCATCGCGGTGCATATTCGTCACTGGCACCTCAGCTGTCGGAATCAGGAAATAATCCTCACTTTCGACGCGGAAGGCATCTTCTTCAAACTTCGGAAGCTGTCCTGTCCCTGTCATGCTGGCGCGATTCACCATGTATGGCGGCAGGATTTCCTCGTATCCATGCTCATCGATATGAAGGTCAAGCATGAAACTGATCAATGCCCGTTCCAGGCGCGCGCCCAGGCCTTTGTAAAAAACAAACCGGCTCCCGGTTACTTTTCCGGCACGCTCAAAATCGAGGATTTGCAAATGTTCGGCAACATCCCAGTGCGGTTTTGGCTCAAAGCCGAATTCGCGGACTTCTCCCCACTTGCGGATTTCAACATTGTCATCCTCGGTCTCTCCGATAGGGACACTCTCATGGGGAATATTCGGAATGCTGAGCATCAGGTGTTCAAGCTCGCCCTCCACCTCACGCAGCTGATCATCAAGCACCTTGATTTTATCGCCGACTTCCCGCATTTCCGAAATCAGATCATCCGCATCCTTCTTTTCACGCTTCAATGCGGCAACCTGCTGGGATACTTCATTCCTGCGGCTCTTCAATTGCTCGGCTTCAAGGATCAGTTCCCTGCGCTTCTTATCCAGGTCCTCGAACTTCGCGAAATCCGTTAAATCCTCGCCGCGATGCTGGAGCTTTTGCTTCACTTCTTCAAAATTCGCCCTCAAGTATTTAATATCAAGCACAACGATTCCTCCCTTTTTAAAAAATGTATTTTGTTAAGATCATGGATGATGTATGAAAGAACAGGAGCCCGCTCCGTTTCTGCGCGGATGGCTGAAACGTCCCCCTCCAGCCAACCTCTTCCCGCAGGAGGGTCGCGAATCCTTTTTCATATAAAATAAAAAACTCCCGTCCCCAAAAAAGGGACGAGAGTTAACCCGCGTTGCCACCCTAGTTGGAAGCAAAAATACTTCCCACTCAGAAAATAACGGTTTTTACCGAAAGTATTTACTGGCCATCATGGCGTTCTATACTCTGCTCGAGGGCGGATTCAATTGTCCCATACACCGATTCGCACCAGCCACCGGCTCTCTTTTGAATGGCAACAACCTACTATTCCCTCTCATTGCTTTTTCAGTATCGAATTTTAATTCTTAATTTACTACAATTATGTTCCGCTTGCAAGCTGTTTATACTAAATTCTTCGTTTTCGACTCTTCGACCATTTTTACGAAGTAGTTCATAAGTCTGTAATCATCCGTCAATTCAGGGTGGAAGGAGCAGCCAAGGAACTGGCCATCCCTTGCAGCGACGATCCTGCCATCGTGCTTGGCCAGTACCTCGACATTCTCGCCCGCTTCAACGATATGCGGCGCCCGGATGAAAACTGCGGAAAAATCCTCGGCGATTCCAGCGATATCAATATCCGCTTCGAAGCTTTCACGCTGGCGGCCAAAAGAATTGCGCTCGACGGTTACATCCATGACGCCAATATGAGGTTCCTCATAGCCTACAAGCTTCTTCGCAAGCAAAATCAATCCTGCGCAAGTACCGAACATCGGCTTGCCTTCTGCCGCGAACTTTTTCAGTTCATCCATGAAGCCATATTTATCGATCAGCCTTCTGATTGCTGTGCTTTCGCCCCCGGGAATGATCAGGCCGTCCAATTCCTCGAGCTGTTCCGGACGCTTCACAATGACACCCTCGCCCCCGGAGGCTTCGATTGCCCAGATGTGCTCACGAACGGCACCCTGCAGGCCAAGTACTCCAATTTTCATCATAAAAATATCTCCTTACCAGCCGCGATCCTGCATGCGGGCAGCTGGTTCCAATGATGAGATTTCAATTCCCTTCATCGGGATTCCAAGGCCTTTCGAAATGTTCGCAATCAGCTCATAATCCTGATAATGAGTTGTCGCTTCAACAATCGCCTTTGCAAACTTCGCCGGATTGTCTGATTTGAAGATTCCTGAGCCAACGAATACACCGTCAGCACCCAATTGCATCATCAAAGCAGCGTCTGCAGGTGTCGCCACGCCACCAGCTGCAAAGTTCACGACCGGAAGGCGGCCAAGCTGTTTGATTTCAAGCAGAAGCTCATATGGAGCTCCAAGAAGCTTTGCTTCCGTCATCAGTTCATCTACGTCCATTGCGACAACCTTGCGGACCTGCGCGTTTACCTTGCGGATGTGGCGGACCGCTTCAACGATGTTCCCTGTTCCTGGTTCACCCTTTGTACGAAGCATGGAAGCCCCTTCGCCGATCCTTCTGGCAGCTTCGCCAAGGTCACGGCATCCGCAAACGAATGGAACCTTATAATCCCTTTTATTCAGGTGGTATTCCTCGTCAGCAGGAGTCAATACTTCACTTTCATCAATGTAATCCACACCCATTGCCTCAAGGACCCGGGCTTCGACGATATGGCCAATCCTTGCCTTTGCCATGACGGGAATGGTTACCGCACCCATGACTTCTTCAACGATGCGTGGATCTGCCATCCTTGCCACACCACCGGCAGCGCGGATATCTGAAGGAACTCGCTCCAATGCCATTACTGCGACAGCACCGGCATCTTCAGCGATTTTTGCTTGCTCCGCGTTGACAACGTCCATGATGACGCCGCCTTTTTGCATTTCTGCCATACCTCGTTTAACTCGATCTGTACCTGTCTTCATTCTTCTTCCCCCTAATTCCTTCTGAAAAGGATAGTATGTAAACACATTAAAAATAACTGGAAAAGCAGACTTTTTTAGTCGGAATTAAACAGTTATCCCTATTGAAAATAAACAATAAAAAAGGTTTCCTGTCAATACAGGAAACCAATTTACCCTATAGTATACTTTTACCATACTACAGAAAAAAATTCATTTTTTTAGAACCATCCTTTGACAGTTGAAGTAATGCCGCCGAACAGGTCTCCGAAGAATCCTCCGATTCCCCGCATCATCAATACGAACCAATTCGCCTTTTCAACATTTTCAGCCGCCACGACTGGTACCTGAACTTGCTTTTTGGCATCCTCTGTAAGGAAGTTGATTTCCTCGCCTTTTTTGGATTTAATTGTCAAGTAGCCGATTTCTTCGCCTTTTTTGACGGGAGCAGTCAATTCACCGTTTTCATTCAGCTTTTTCTTATCTAATACAAGCACTGGCTCATACTGGTCTTTCTCACCATTCCTTACCGCCATGGTAATGGCTTGTTTGGAATGGATCTTCACTTTGTCTTCCTTCCCTTTCGTTACAGGAAGGGTTTTCTTGTTTTTGACCTGGTAATTCTTTTTCACAAGTTCTTCTTTTGTGAAGTTGTTGAATCCATAATCAAGGATTTTTCGTGTTTCAGCGAAACGGCTGTCTTTGGAATCTGCTTTCATCACGATTGAAATGACCCTTTGCCCATTTTTCTTCGCTGTAGCTGTGAAGCCGAAGCCGGCAAAGTCAGTAGAGCCTGTTTTCAATCCATCTACACCTTCATACGGGTAGATCAACTGAGGCAGCATCCAGTTGAAGTTCTTGTACTCCCTGCCATCACGGAATTTCAATGAAGGCATGCTCGCTGTTTTCAGAACCTCAGGATAATCATTAAGCAAATGGTAAGCCAGTTTGGCTAATGATCTGGCAGACATGACATTCTCTTCATCAGGAGACCCAGCAGGGTGCCTCCCTAACAAATCTTTATTATTCAACCCAGAAGAGTTTACGAATTTATAATCCTTCAGCCCTAACTCAGCTGCTTTTTTATTCATCTTCTCAATGTGGTTCTTTTCCGTTCCGGAAAGGGCTTCAGCTAGGGCTACAGTCGCGGCGTTCCCTGAGTGGATCGCCATTGCCTGGTAAAGCTCTTTTACTGTGTACTCTTCCCCCTGGGTAAGGCCGACATTAGATAGGCCTGGCGCCCCGGAAAGTTTATGGACATACTCGTTGATCCTTACCTTTTGGTCCCATTTCAGCTTTCCTTTTTTGATTGCTTCAAGAACAAGGTACTCCGTCATCATTTTTGACATGGACGCTACGCCAAGAACCACTTCTGAATTTTTCTCATACAGTATTTTTCCCGTTTCGGCATCTACAAGGATAGCGGCTTCCGCATCGATTCCCAGCTGGTCCCCAGCTGCCTCCGCTTTTGGCGTGAAACCGGAAAATACAGTTGTGATCGTTAAAATGAATGCTGCAAAGAAAACTGAAAGCTGTTTTTGTTTTCGATTCAAGACGACTTTCCCTCCAACTTTTTTTAAAAAATTATCTATTAAACTTGTAATGTAATTGGCTCCCAAAAATCACACCTGTTAAGTTTACCATAAAAAAAACAAAAAAAATAGACAGAGAATAGTCACTCTGTCTATTGCGATAACAGGAAATTCATAGGAAGATAGTCGCGGTTAAGAAATGGAATAGTTTGGAGACTCTTTCGTGATTTGGACATCATGCGGATGGCTCTCCCTCAGCCCGGCTCCTGTCATCTTGATGAATTGGGCATTTTCCCGCAATTCCTCAAGGTTTGCCGTTCCACAATAGCCCATTCCGGCACGGATGCCGCCTACGAGTTGGTAAATCGTATCAACAAGCGGACCTTTATAAGGAATCCTTCCTTCGATGCCTTCAGGAACAAATTTCTTATTGTCCTCCTGGAAATATCGGTCTTTCGAGCCTTTCTCCATCGCGCCGACCGAGCCCATGCCGCGATAAACTTTGAACCGTCTTCCCTGGAAAATTTCCGTTTCTCCCGGGCTTTCCGTTACCCCGGCAAGCAGGCTTCCAAGCATGACTGCATGGCCGCCGGCAGCGAGAGCTTTGACGATATCACCTGAATACTTGATGCCGCCATCGGCAATGATTGCTTTCCCGTGCTTGCGCGCCTCTGTCGCACAATCATATACAGCCGTTATCTGCGGCACGCCAACGCCGGCGACCACCCTTGTCGTACAGATTGACCCAGGTCCGATGCCAACCTTCACGACATCTGCACCTGCTTCAAACAATGCCCTGGTTGCTTCAGCCGTCGCAACATTCCCCGCGATGATATTCAAATCTGGATAGCTGTCACGTATTTGCCTTACAGTATCAATTACCCCTTTGGAATGCCCGTGTGCTGTGTCGACGACAATCACATCGACATGGGAACGGACAAGCATTTCGACCCGCTTCATCGTATCGGCTGTCACGCCAACGGCAGCGCCGCACAGAAGCCGTCCTTTTTCATCCTTGGATGAGTTCGGGAATTCTATGACCTTTTCGATGTCCTTGATGGTGATAAGTCCCTTTAGCACGCCCTCGTCATTTACAAGTGGGAGTTTTTCTATTTTATGGCGCTGGAGGATTTGTTCTGCTTCCTCTAGAGTCGTTCCGACAGAAGCCGTCACCAAATTGGTTTTGGTCATTACTTCTTCGATTTTTATGGAAAAATCCTGGATGAAACGCATATCACGATTCGTGATGATGCCGACAAGTTTTTGCTCGTCTTCATTGTTGACAATCGGTACACCTGAAATCCTGTATTTGGACATGAGGTGCTCAGCATCAAAAACCTGGTGTTCCGGTGTCAGGAAGAACGGATCGGTAATGACTCCACTTTCCGAACGCTTTACTTTATCCACCTGGTCAGCCTGCTGCTCAATCGACATGTTTTTGTGTATAATGCCAAGGCCGCCCTGCCTGGCAATCGAAATCGCCAATTCCGCTTCTGTGACAGTATCCATTCCGGCACTGATAATCGGAATGTTCAACTTCAGGGTTTCTGTCAGGTTCACCTTCAAGCTGACATCCCTGGGCAAAACCTCGGATTTCGCAGGGATTAACAACACATCATCAAACGTCAATCCCTCTTTTTCAAACTTACGTTCCCACATCGTAAATGACCCCCTTCAAGAAAATATTATTTGTAGGTTATCAATTGGTTAAAATACTGTCAAGGACAGAGTTATTTGTTCGACTTTTCTAATAATTCGGAGGTTTTTCATGTGTCATTTTCTTATAAAGAATGGAATAGTTTTACCTTGTTTTTTTCAGCTGAATATACTCAATCCTTTTTAAAAAAATGCTACCGGAAACTGGGCCTGGAGGATCCAGATATTAAAAGCTTCGAAAACTGCTACCCCTTTATGTATTATCTCGAACATGGAAAACTTTATTATGAGCAGGCTGAAAAATCGCCGCTCGCCATCCAGCCGATCATGTTGTTCTACGGTCTCGTCCATTTGATAAAAGCGTGCATCCTGACAGTAGAACCCGATTACCCTGAAACAACTTCCGTCCTTGCCCACGGAGTCTCAACAAGGAAGCGCAAGAAACAGCAATACAGCTTCATTGATGATGAAGTGAAGTTCCAGAAGAATGGCTTGTTCCCCCTCATGGCAGAAAAAATGTTCCACATGAAACAGCTTGAAGGAGAAAAAGCGACGATGGGAGAAATCCTCGATTTGCTCCCGGAACTATCCGGTTTATTTTATTCCTTGAAACTCAAGCAAAATTTCGAGGAAGTCCATTGGGATCAGGAAACCGGCCGATACGCACTGCCAGGCTCAATCCTTGATCATTTTCATATGACCAGAAACCGTTTTAAAGAGTTTTTCCAGTCAAAATCGGCCATGCCTGTAACATTCCATCCAGACCGCCAATCGAGGATTGTTTTTGACACTCCCCTCGAAGAAACCGCAGAACCGCTTCCAATCCGTTTCAATCTAGAGGACAGGCAGTACGTTTTTCCGCTGAATAGAGGGGAACTCTTCCTGTTCCCTGAACTGCTGCTACACTATCTGCTTCTATACAATCTTAGCATGATTGCCCGCTATGAGACAGAATGGTGGAGCGAGCTGCTGAAAATGATGCCGAACGAAGATTACCCACTGATTCAAGGCTTTTTACTGTCCACTGTCAAAAAAGGACCGTACTTGGTTTTTCAATACCTAATGAATAAGTGATATTTTCAAGAAGAACCCCATCCCTGAAACACGGGTGAAACACGGGGACGGTTCTTCTGCTTCAATTTCCAGTTGCGGCTGGAAGATGATTTCAAAATTAAAGTTTGGAGATGACCGAACGGTTACAGGAAAATTCCATTATTGATTTTATCCCGTCATACGTTTATTGCACTAAATATATTAGAAAAATTTAAAATATGGCGGAGGAAATGAAATGTTTTGGAAGAGTTGGTGTAGAAGCATTATTTCCAGCCTCGTGATGTTTTTTGCAATTGAGGTTTTGAACGTTTATTGGCAAACCACAAGACTGACTTTAGGGGATATAGATAGAGCAATTAAAGTGAGTGGTGAATATAGTGAATATAGTAATCTCAATACTGTACCCTATATCCTTTTAATAGCCGGGTTTATATTAGTCGTGCTTTCAATTATTTTCGAACGAAATAAAGCCATTTACTAAAAAATATTGAACATTTTCTCTTCAACTGCGTGCCACAGCTTTCTTCCTAAAAAATCATGAAAGACACAAAAAAAGAACAGCCCAGATCAGCTGTTCTTTTCGTTTGCCCGGCGGCGTCCTACTCTCACAGGGGG
>NZ_JAERSD010000043.1 GCF_017912555.1 Bacillus sp. REN3
GTGAAATTGGCTAGTTAGGCCGGTACGTACTGCCAAAGAAAGAAGAACGTCGGAAAGCCGTATGAGGGAAAACCTCATGTACGGTTTGATGAGGAGGGACTGAAAGTAAAAGAGGAAGCCAGAAACCTTCTCCAAGCATATGATACAAGCGTCACAGATATATATACATTCAATAGTGAAAAAGAATTAATAAAGCAAGAAATTATCATAAATAAAAAAGTAAAAGTTGTATTTGACAAATTTGAAGAGGCAAAGAAGGCGCCCAAAGTGCATAACCGGAAATCACGTCGAAGAGCCCCATTCCAAAGGCACCGGCGATGAAGCCAGTTCTTTTGCCGAAAATAAAAGCGGCAATGAAAAGAGGAACGTTGCCAGATGGATAAGCCCACCGTTCCCGATTGTAGGGAGCTTAATATTGATAAACATGGTGGCGACAAGGGTCAATGCGATGAAAAGGGCATTAAGGACCAGCGTTCTCGTCTTTGTCGCTGCAAATTTGAGTAAGTAGTGTTCATTTGAGACCCTCTTTCTATTTTTTAAAATAGTAACACATTTTCTGGCCTTTGGGAGGGATTATTTATTTATAAGTTATATGAAAATAGTAGAAACATCATCCGGCCTTGTGGCTGAACAATTACATAATCATGAATGACACAAGCCTTGCTAAACTAAGGAAATACGATTAATAATCACTAAGACGTACTATTCAATTTTAGCAAAATCTCTTTAAAAATAGATTTAAATACCTACAGTTTGTAATATATGTAAAAAACACCCCTTATTTTTTTCGAAACCTTAATGAATAATATAAACGAAAAACAAAAAGTGTGACTTTTTGCATGTAAATTTATTTTGATATCGAGATTTTAGTAGGAAAATAATTACAGACAAAATTCGACTTTTCTCATGGAGAGTTTGACGGAAATGTGAACAGATGGTAAGAAATAAATAGCACTTAGAAGGAAGTTTTTAATAAAAACCCGTTTGGGAAAATTTTAAACGGGGTAATTAGAAGGAGATTGACTTCCAGAAATAATAATTTAATGAAAAAATATCCAATTCATAGGAGAGAAGATTTAGGATGCTTGAGTCGAAACGCAGAGCAATTATCTTTATTACCATTTCGTTGCTTTTAGCAACAGCAGCTGGCTTTTTTGCTTTGAAAAAAGTGAGGGACCTGAATTCAGAGCTAGGAGGCATGACGAAAGTTTATGTGGCAGCCGATAATATCCCATCCAGGACACTGATAAAGCCAAATCAAGTCATGACATTGGAAATTCCTAATCGGTTTGTAAATGAGGATTCCCATGTGACAGACGAGAAAGATTTCTACAACAAAGTCTTGGTAGTTCCGTTAAGTAAAAATGACATTATAACCAAACAAATGATTAAACCTGTTTCTAATATCGCAAATGAGAATAATAGATTAGTAGCCATTCCCCACTCTGACAGGGTTAGCTTCGATGAAACTCTTGAATCGCTGGATCGGATTGATATCATTGTGTCCCATGACTTTGGAGGAAAACCGGTTACCGAAATCTTTATGGAAGATGTCTCGGTTGCATATCCTTTGTTCAGCGGCAAAAAATTCAAAGGAGTGGTCGTTGAGGTTTCTGCAGAAAATGCCCCCAAAATCATACATATGGAAAATTATGCTGACAGCATGCGCATCCTTAAGGCCAATGTCGGAAAAGGAGATGAGAATAAAGCAGCAACTGGAGGAGAAAAGGTAAATTCGACAGCGACAGATAAAAATACTCCTGCTGCTGCCCCACCCCCTGCTTCTGCTCCAGTCCAAAATAAGAAAGAGGCTGCTGAAAAACCAAAAGCTAAGCAGCCGGCGCCTGCAGCAGCTGCAGAAAAAAAGCAGGAAGCTGAAAAGAAAGCAAACAATTAAAATCCATGAGAGTAATTGACAACAAAGGGTGGAGAGCAATATGAGTGAACAGATTAAAATTTTAGTAGTAAGTGACGAAAATCAATCACTCAATCATTTAGCAGGTTTTTTTAATGACTTTGATAAAGTCGATACAGTAAGCCATAAAGATTTGAAATCAGAATTGGATAGATTAGCTCCGGACTTAGTGTTTTTAGTGGAGTCTGAAAATCATTCCTCTGTTGATTCTATCGATTATATTCATACGGTTAGCCTTAATGTGCCAATCGTGTACATCGCTTTCACACAAGACTTTGACACCCTGCGAAATGTAACTCGCGCGGGTGTAGTAGATTACTTTGTGCTGCCTGATGAGAATACGATGCTTTATGGAAGAATGGACAGCATTATATTGATGGCAACGCAAAGACAGCAGCAGATGGCGGAAACCGCAGCTGCGAACCAATCATTCAAAAGAGGAAGAGGGAAAATCCTTTCCTTTTACAGCGGAAAAGGTGGAAGCGGCAGAACCATCATTTCCACTGCGTTTGCCCAGACATTAAAACTGGAATCGACAGCCCAGATCATCCTGATTGACCTTAATCTGCAATTTGGTGGAGCAGAAACCTTCTTATCAATCGAATCGAACCGTTCTGTTGCTGACTTGCTCCCGGTTATCGATGAACTGAACGAAAGTCATATCAGGAATGTCTCCGAGAAAGAAAAGTATTCAAAGCTAGAGGTGCTTTTGAGCCCGCGGGATGCCGAAGTAGCAGAAAATCTGCCTGACGGATTTGTATCTAAAATTTTACGGACCTGCCGAAGGAGCTATGATTTCGTGCTGGTTGATTTGCCAACCGATATGAATGTGAACACATATGCAGCTCTGGAGGAGTCCGATAAAATTTATTATTGTTTAAACCTTGATGCCCCTTCCATTAATATGCTGAAGCAGGTTGAAGGATTATTCCATCGTTTGGGCTTTGAAACACAGGGCAGAATGGAAATCTTATTCAATGAAGTAGGCAGAGAGAATGAAATCCAGCCAAATGACTTGAAAGAAGTCCTTTCTTATCCGGTTGCATTTAAGATTCCGAGGGATATTAAAGGGGTGCAGGCGTTTATAAACAAAAGCGAACCCTTCAGGAAAGAAGCGGGTGAGAAGAAACTCATCCCTTTTGCGAAGAGTATCAAGAAGTGGGTCAGCCAGATTTTAGAATAACATTAGAAGGATTGATGACAGATGTCATTATTCGTAAGGAAAACAGATCGGAAATTAAGTGATAACCAGTTAGGCACAAGAACGGTTTTAGAGGATCAATACATTAGTGAGCTTGTAGAACATTATAAAACCAGAATTCTGAAAGAGGCGAACCTGGAAGTTCTTACTAGCCTGGCGCAGGGTGAAATGAGGCTTAGAATTGAACAGCTCATCAGCCAGTTTATGAGTGAAGAGAAAATCATCCTTCCGCGGCATGACAAAGAAATACTATTGACGAGAATAATAGATGAATCCATTGGTTATGGTCCCTTGGAGCCGCTCCTGAATGACCCGACAATCACGGAGATATTGATCAACGGCCATAAAGAAATCTATATTGAAAAACTCGGGAAACTCCAGCAAGCTCCAATCCGTTTCAAGGATGATGACCATGTCCGCCACGTCATTGACCGGATTGTAGCTCCATTAGGAAGGAGAATTGATGACAGCTCTCCGATGGTTGATGCGCGTTTGCCAGATGGAAGCCGTGTCAATGCTGTCATCCCTCCAATAAGTTTGAACGGCCCGCTTGTCTCCATCAGGAAATTCAGGAAAGATCCTTTTAAAATGCAGGATTTACTGAATTTCGGAACATTAAATGAAGAAATGTCGCTATTCCTTGATGCGATTGTTAAATCAAAAATGAACATTCTCATTTCGGGTGGGACTGGAAGCGGAAAGACAACGCTTCTAAATGTGCTGGGTAATTCCATTCCTGCAAGGGAGCGGGTGATCACAATTGAGGATTCCGCCGAGCTTAGGCTGGATAAGCCAAATGTTGTTGGAATGGAAGCAAGACCGGAAAATGTAGAGGGAGAAGGGGAAATAACCATTCGTCACCTGGTGAAAAACTCATTAAGGATGAGGCCTGACAGAATTATCGTTGGTGAGGTCCGAGGAGCAGAAGCCTTTGATATGTTGCAGGCGATGAACACTGGACATGAAGGATCCATCACTACTGTCCATGCCAATACACCGTTTGATGCCATGCGCCGCGTGGAAGGCATGGTGGTCATGGCCGGAATGGATTTGCCTTCTCATATAGTAAGAGAGTACATTGTAGGGGCATTGGATATCATCGTGCAAAGTTCAAGGCTGACAGACGGAACAAGAAAAGTCACTTCTATTTGTGAGATTTATAGAAGAGAAGATGGAGAAGTTGATATCAAGGAAATCTTTACTTACAGGCGAATGGGCCTTAAGAAAAACGGCCAGGTCGATGGATATTTTGCCGCTACAGGCATTGTGCCTAGATGCTTAGAGAGAATCAAAGTTTTTGGAATTGAGCTTCCATCCGATCTTTTCAGCCTTTAGGAGGTGCTGCTGATGGAGATTGCCGCATTATTTGGAGTATCTTTTTTGCTGTTGATCTGGGGGCTATATAATTACCTGGGATATAGAAAAGAAAAGCGGGAGATCAAAAAGAAATTCGGGCAGATTTTTAAAAGGGAAAATAACCGAAAAAGTTTCATATTGAAACTGGGTGATCGTTTTGATCAAACAGAATATGCTAGCGAACTAAAAAAGAAGCTGATGTACGCGAATATTAATTTCCTGCCATCAGAATTTTATGCGATTCTGTTATTCATCGGTTTCACTCTTTCGTTTCTCTTTTATGGATTTTTTAATGTTCCATTCATATATAGTGTGCTGTTTTCTTCAGTCGCTTGCTTTATGATCTATTGGATGATTTTTCTGTTAAGGCGAAACCAATACATTGAAAAGTTGAATAATCAACTTTCTGAAGTCTGCAGATTGCTTGGCAATGCAACGAAGGCAGGAATGACGATCATTCAAGGTCTGGAGGTGGTTGCGGCAGAGGTGGATGCTCCAGCAAAAGAAGAGTTCAAAGCGCTCACCCACAACATCCGGCTTGGTCTTGATTTTGAAAGGGCGTTAAAAGAGATGGAGAAGCGAGTGCCAACAAGAGAATACAAGTTATTTATTTCTGCACTTTTGATTCAGAAACGTGCTGGAGGAAATTTAACAAAAGTGCTGCATGAAATGGCCCATACGCTGGAGGAGCGGAAAATTCTCAGGCAAACCATTAAAACAGCCACTGCCGAACAGCGTTTTATCTCATATATCCTGCCGGCGATGCCTATTTTTCTATTATTCATGCTGAATAATATGATGGATGGCTTCTTGGAACTTATTTTTACGGTTCCGGGAGCGATACTGATGATCATTTTTATTATTGGGATGGTAATTGCTCTTTTCCTTGTCCGGGCAGTTACAAATATAAAGGTGTAGAATATGGACTCTTTTATCCTTATAACGATTTTGCTATTCTGGCTAACATTTTTATTTGGAATGGGAAATTTATATGTATATGTAAAAAAGAAAGAAACTCTTAAACAGCATGTGACCGAAATCGCTGTAACTTCTAACGTAATGAATTATAAGAAAAAAAGCCGTTCTGACAGGATCATTGCATTTCTATCCAGATATGCAGACGATTTTTCCTCATTAGGGGAACGAATCAACTTCTTCAGTGAATCTGATGAGGTTGGCGTCCTGTTAAAAAAAGCCGGAAACCCATACGATCTATCTGTTTCCCGATTCCAGGGATTTAAGATTGTCTGTGCCATATTAGGTTTTATAACAGGTTCTTTTCTGGTCATACTGGGGTTCCCATTAGCAAATATTGCATTTGTTACGTTTCCATTCCTTGGGTTCTTCATTCCAATTTTGCTGGTCCGATCTAAGGCCAGAAAACGACAGGATCAATTAAGAAGGGACCTTCCGGATTTTCTGGATACAGTTAGTATAAGCCTCCAGGCAGGTTCCAATTTAGACAGCTCTATTAAAGAAGTCATTCATTATTTCGGCGGGCCAATCCGCGATGAATTTTCTATATTCATACAGGAAATAGAATTGGGTGTGCCAAGGGAAAAAGCTTACCAAGGATTATTATCTAGAAATGACAATCAGGAATTCCAAAGCTTTATTAAGTCTCTGATCCAATCGACGAGGCTTGGAGTGCCTATGGCTGCTACTTTTAAAAGCCAATCCGAGGATATCAGAAAAATTAGCCTCGAGCAGGTAAAGGAACAGGCAGCGAAAGCATCTCCAAAGGTTACGCTAATCACTTCTTTTATCATTGCTCCATTGATTATGCTGCTGATCATTGGTCTGGTCATCCTTAATATGATTTATGGTGAAGACAGCATCGTTAAACTCTTTACAAGTTAAATTTTATGAAAGGGGTGATGTGTGGAATCTAACCTTTTCCGGCTGAATTTGGATTATGGAAATTCAAAATAAAAATTAAATTAGGAGGAATAAAAACATGAAAAAATTGATAGGAAATGCAATCGAAAAGGTAAATAACGGGATGTCAGCATTGCTTACGAGGACAAAAGCAAGTGTATCAAATGAAAAAGGTGTTTCAACAATTGAATGGGTAGGCCTGGCTGCTGTCATCGTTGCGCTCATGTTCACTGTTGCAGGAGCAATGGACGGACAAGGGGAAGGTCTGGCGGGTGCCATCGTGGGCAAAATTTCAGAAATGATCCAAAGCATCAACAGCGGAAATTAAACTCGAAATAACGTTTGGAGGATCTATATGCTTTATTCTTTGAAGCGATACTTTTTTCTTTTATCTTGTTTTTTGCTTATTACAGCATGCTCTGTTGAGCCCACTAAGGAAACTGAACCCCAGAGTCAAGTGAAAAATGAGCAGAAAGAAAAAGAAAGCGCGCAGAATCCAGGGGAAGAAGAAAAAGAAGGGGTGGTCTTTGATAGTCCGCCAGTGCCAGGCAATCTTGAAGAGATGATGGCATATCCAGTTGGAAAGCTCTCTTCAGCAAAAGGGATTGGCGATAATGATGTCAAAATGGCCCTTGAAGCCATTCCCGCTCTTTCTGAGAAAGCTTCTGATTCTGAACTGACCGATTTATTCGAACACCTGT
The DNA here is from genome assembly GCF_017912555.1 of Bacillus sp. REN3. GTDB lineage: Bacteria > Bacillota > Bacilli > Bacillales > Cytobacillaceae > Mesobacillus. The sequence goes on from NZ_JAERSD010000043.1 coordinate 7,052, forward strand.
ATTCGTTGTATAAGAAGGAATATGAAGATCCGAAGGCTGCCATGGCATCTGGTACAGTCAGTGTGCCTGAACAGGACACACCTGCAGATGCGAAGCCGGAAACCTTCAATGTTGAAGTAATTCTGGATTCCAGCGGAAGCATGGCAAATAAGCTTGGCGGGAAAACCCGGATGGAACTGGCGAAGGAATCCATAGAAAGGTTCGCTTCGTCTCTTCCAAGGGAAGCAAATATTAGCTTGAGGGTGTATGGGCATAAAGGGACGGGCTCTGACAAAGACAAGAAAGTGTCATGCTCATCCAATGAACTTATCTATCCAATGCAGGCCTATAACAAGGAAAGCTTAAGCAAGGCCCTCGGCAATTTCAAGCCTGCCGGCTGGACCCCGCTTGCCAAGGCGATTGCCGAAGCTCAAAAGGATCTCAGTCAGTATAAAGGAGATAATAATAAGAATATTATCTATATTGTAAGTGACGGCATTGAGACATGCGGCGGGAATCCTGTGGCAGCAGCTAAAAGTCTCAAAGATTCAGGGATTGCCCCCGTTGTGAATATCATCGGTTTTGACGTGGCTGGCAAGGACCAGCAGCAGCTGCAGGATGTCGCGAAAGCAGCAGGCGGTACGTATGCGAATGTAAAAAGCCAGCAGCAGCTCTATGATGAATTTAATAAAACAGTCGAGGAATCCTTAGAGTGGCTGAATTGGAAAAACAATCAAAATCTTAGCACATACAAAAAATATAATAAGCAATCGATGAATATTTACGAGATAACCAATAAATGGTATATGGATAATATTCAGGAGAAAAACCTGATCATGTTCTCAGTAAATGACTTGAAGAACAAAGAAAAATTAACCACAGAACAAAAAGAGAAACTTTTAGAAATGAATGAACAATACTATGAAGGACAAATGGATTCTATACAAGAATTAAAAGCTGTCCTGATCAATGCAACAAATGAAGAACAGGAAAAGACGCTGGAGAAAATAGATAAAATTTACAAGGAAAATGCACCAAATAATTAGTGTCCGATAAGGGGGGAGCCATGGATATGAAGAGAAAGGAAAGACTGGATAATGAAAAAGGATCCGCCACCATTGAGTTCTTGGCAATGATCCCCCTTGTCCTCTTGATTTTGATGATATTTTGGCAATTCCTTGTTGCCGGCTATGCTGTCATAATTTCGCAGTCAGCTCTGAACGAGGCAGCCAAAACATACGCGGTGACCTCTGGGAATCTCAGTGAGACGAGTGCTACAGCGAGTGAATTTATTGATAACGCGGGAGGAAACCTTGATTTCGTTAGAGTGGAGGAGACCTACCGCAGCGGAAATGATTTCAAGCTTACCCTCCATGTAAATCTGGAACTGATTTTCATTCCGGAAAAATACGTGGAGGCCCTTCCGAAAGTATCTTTCCAAAAGTCTGTGAGCGGCCGGGTGATGGATTAAGTGGGTTTGTTAAAAAATGAAAAAGGAAATACTACTTTGTTTATAATCAGTCTGTTCGGAATCTTTCTGTTGATGTTCCTGTTAATCTTAAGTTTTGCCAATGTTTTTATTGAAAAAGAACATGCTTCAAACAATGCCGAGCAAGCAAGCATTGTCGCTTCTGGAATCGTCCTTGACCGATTAGAAGCAGCAATTGAAGGATATGACAGCTGGCTTGTTTTACAGCTGGCAAGAGTGCCTATACCTACAGATATTGAAGATTTAAAGCCGCTGGGAGAGCAAGTAGAGGAAGCAAAAAATAGGCTTCCCTATACCTTGACAGATTCGGAAAAAAAGCACAAAGCCATCAATCAGGTAATTAAAGAGGAACTCGAGAGCGGTAATTTATTTTTGCCTGCGTTCCTTAACAGTGAACTTCGCAATGTGGAAGCGGAAATCCGCTATCAGGTAGCGGCTAATATCTATGACAATCAAGGTGAAGTTCCCGAAACAAAGGTTGTATTGAATGAGAAAAATCGGATTGAAGTGGAAACAGCCACAAAATATAAAGCCTTCAAATATAATGAATATTTTTCAGAAAGCCAGCGTCTGGTTAAGCAAAAGGGCCAAGGACCAACATTTGACTTCGCGGAAGCTATAGGCTGGAATCTGGATATCAATTTATAGTTAAGCAGAACAGGAATCAAATGGAAGGTAGTGAATTATGAAGAACGTAAAAAGAATATTTATAATGCTGTTGGCATCCGTCCTCATTCTGCTTACCAATCCAGGGTTCATGGCCATTCAAGCGCATGCCTGGGGTACCTGGGAGTCCAAGCCGCAATGGGAAAAGCCGCAGTGGGAAAAACCACAGTGGGAAAACCCAGGTTGGACTACACCGCCGACATGGGAAGATCCAACATGGACAGTACCGCCGGAATGGCAGGAGCCTAACTGGACAACTCCGCCACAATGGAAGGACCCTACCTGGAAATTGCCTCCGCAGTGGAACGATTCCTATTGGAAACAACAACCTCAATGGAACAACTCACCGTGGAAGACGGCGCCTAAATGGGAACTGAATCCCGATGGTCCAGGCCAAACAGGACCAAATAACCCTTCAAGCAATCCGGATGGAACAAATCCGCCCAATCCTGACGGAAAACTTCCAGGCCCATCCAACAACTCAGATGACTCCAACCCAGATTCCAAAAACAAACAAATAATAGATAAAAGCGATCCAGCAAGTGATGAAGCTTTCTTTAATTTCAAAGATGTCGAGACGAAAGATGCTGCATCTTTTGCCGTACAGGATGTTATTGGAGGAACTACCAAGCTAGCAATCGAAGTGGTTACCCAAAATAAAGAACTGACCATGAAAGACCTATTAGATTATAAGAAAGGTATTTATCTTTCTGGCTTTAAGAGCTTGACCAAAGGAGACACAACAGTTGACTTTCTTTATGATTCCTCAGATACGGTATCTAAGGCAAAGGGAGTTTATGATAGTTATAATACGTTTAAAGGATACAAAGCCCTTAATGAATTAAAAAAAGCTGGAGACTTGGCGGCGGCAGCACAGAAATATGATGAGTTATTACAGGCGGGTAAAACATTTACACCTGCTAATGCAGTAGTGTCTGCTATCGCGATGCCATTTACTATAATGGATACAGTTGAGAACGTTGGGAAATTCAATAAGGCGAAAAATTTTGATGATAAAGTGGCCACCAGTATGGATCTTGTTGGGAATGCAGGCTCCATTATATCTGGAGCGGCTGCTGGAGTGGCCTTAATCCCGGGTGCGCAGCCAATTGCTGCTGGCATGATGGTTGTCGGTGGTGTATTGACTGTGGCAAGTTTAGGGCATAAGCTTTATAGGAACCGAGAAAAAGTAATGAAAGATGTTAAGGAGAAGTTCAAAAAAGCCAAAGAAAAGGTGACAGGATTCTTTAAATCAGTCTTTGGCGGATAATGAAGGGAAAGCTATCTATGATTAATACAAAAGCAACACCCAGACATCTTGGAAGTATAAAAAAATATAAAAAATTTTATGAGAAATGGGATTACTGGGGCTACGCCTATTTTGACGGGAGTGATTATCTCTTTTTAACTCAATATTTAACTCCAATTGGCGGGATGAGTGGGTATCTCATCTTAAACCAAGATGGGGATGCTGTACCATATTCTCAAGCAGAAAAGCCTTACAACTATATACTTCAATATAATACAATCATGTCACAGGCCATTTCCGATCTTTATCCGCAAATTAAGAAGGACATGGCCCCTTATAAAGAAAGAACTGCATTGTTGACAAGGCATCGTAAAGCCTTTGAAGTTCTATCTTTAGAGGAAAGGGAATCTGTCGATCGCATCATTAAGGAAACCAATATAACACTAGAAAATCCGGTTTTATTACAGGAGATCTTTGATACTCTCGTAGATTTCCAAAAAAAAGTAGAGAAAGAACAAGGCTTTTTTGACTTTGAATTATTGACAGAGATTAAGAATACATTTAATCAAAATAGGGTGGTAATGTATTCATTTGGAATTAGGGAAAAGTCGCTTGTTCAAGACTATGAAACAGTGATCAACTCATTGGATAAAGTAAGCGGTCAAATACCTTCAAATGATCTAAGGAAAATAAAAAACCTTCTGATAGCCGCAAAACAATCCAACCAAACAACATTAGAGAAATCGCTACAACAATTTGAACAGGATGAACTGGGGAATGAAGCGGTAATTGATATGCAGAAATTAGATGAATCTCTGGAAGAAAAGTTTGAATTAGAGGGCAAGATTTTTTTTGAAGAGAAGATGCTTGGCAAATTAAGAAATCCCCAATAACAGGAGATGCTATGAAAGGAATTATTTCAGATTCATTCGGCGTATATTTAAGGGAGTTTACAAAAATTTTAGTACTCTCTTTGTTGACGTACGTGCCACTCTTGCTTGTGCATGCGTTCCTAGTAAACTATATCTATTATCAAACACGGTTTGCTGAGTATCCAGGCTTGATTGGAGACGCTGCGAATGGAATTTTCATGCTAGTTTTTTTAACAATCGGGCAAGTTCCATTTATAAGGTTCACTTTGTTGGAAATGGAAGGGGAAGACAATCCTTTAAAATCTTCCATCTCGTTTTCACTTGATAAGGCGATTCCCATCTACCTTTTTGGTTGTGTGTATGCACTATGCGTATTTGTCGGTGGACTGTTCTTCATCATTCCAGGTCTCATCGTTCTGCTGTTATTTTACTTCGTGCCGTTTTTCATGGCAGATGGAACCAAAAGCATCAAAATGGCGATGGGCAAGTCAACCAGGTTTGTCAAAAAGAACATAGTAAAGGCAATTCTAATGATCATGATATTGACGATAATCCAATTATCTTTTGAAAACATAGTCTTATATCTCCTGTCATTTTACACAAATACCTATTTCACAATGCTGATGACAAAGATTATTTTACTGATGCTTCTGCTCCCACTGCAAACCATTATCATGACAAATGCTTTTCATAAATGGAACACAGCTGACGTACCGATTGCCGCGAACAAGCCTTTTTTAAAAATATAACAAACAGTTCATAGGGCGGGTTCCCAAGCTTCCGCCCAAAGAAGCTCGAAAACCCTTCCCTGCACTTCATTGTAACATTGAATAGGGGAGGTTTTTTTATGGCGAATCAAGAACTTGGTAAAGGTATGGAGAGGCGAGATTTTTTAAAGGCGGGAGGAGTGGGTGCTCTGGCGTTGACACTTGCATCCGCTGGAATTCCGGCAGATTTATTTGGATCAAAGGCATATGCGGCGGCAAACATGGAAATGAAGCTTCAATTCAAACCTGATGGGAAATTTAAGATTGCCCAGTTCAATGATACGCAAGATGACGAGAATATTGACAGAAGGACGATTGAATTGATGGAAAAAGTGTTTGATGATGAAAAGCCTGACTTTGTCGTCCTGAACGGAGATAATATCACAGGCGGCTGCGATACTCCTGAAGAAATGAAGCAGGCCATCAATAATATAGCCCAGCCGATGGAAAAAAGGGAAATCAAGTGGGCTTGATGCTCGACTAAAAAGTAGACACAGATTGTTATAATAAATATATCAACTAATAACGAGGTGTGTCGGTATGGCAAAAGGCAAG
>NZ_JAERSD010000044.1 GCF_017912555.1 Bacillus sp. REN3
TTTTGGACGGTAAATCCGTCAGTTTTAGGACAATTAATACCGACAATCTCTGGACATTGTAGAACGTCATTAACAATTAGCAGAAAAAACTACTGAAATGGATAATGTCACTTCTTACGCTATATATAGTTTCCTTGGAACAGTAGCCTTTTTTAGTGCAACATTAATCCTGTTATTCATTACATTCGTAAAAAAATAAACAATAGCAAATCAGTTGTGAAGTGAAACATTAGGAAACCATTCTATGAACGGTTTCTTTATTTTTATTTAAGAATCAACATTAAAGTTTAACACAGCCTTTAAATTAAACAAAAAACCCTTTCCAATCAGGGAGAGGTATTTTCGAAAAGACGTAAGTTGCGACAAAGTCTCCTTAACAACATAACACTCCCTAAACCAACTTATAGAAGGCACATCGTCAAATTGTAAGTTATCTACCCTTATTGATTCTTATTCTATGTTTGTAACCTGATTGCATTATTCGATGAAGTTCATCCGATGGATTACTCTTTATAACCGCAGTTACAAAATCTCGGCCTAACGGCAAGCCTTCATGTGAGACATTTCGGATATCAGCCTGTCTGACTACTTCTAAAATACTATTCGTATAGGCATATTCCTTGATGATCCACTTTTCAATTGTGCTTGCTTCATAGCTTTCTACTAAATCGACAAATTGTTGAAGTCTTTTTTATTTCATCAAGAGCATTTTGGACTTTAATTAACTTCGCCATTGTGCATTTTCCCCTCTTCATAATCAAATTCCATTTACACACCTTATATAACTCTCGACAATATTGTGGACAGTTATAGAGTTCCTTTATTTAAACTACAATATAACGTTGGAATTAATAAGGAGTTTAATAAAAACAAGGAAGATAGGTGGGAATATGATGCTAAGAGAAAAGAGTAACCCATTTGCATTATTTCTTTATAATGCTCGGTTGCAGAGAGATTGGAGTCTTCGTGAAGTAGGGAGTATAACTGGACTGGAGCCATCTTATATTAATAGATTGGAGAGAGGGGAAAGAACAAATCCATCGGTCAGTACCATTCATGCGTTGGCATCTGCATACGAGGTAGATTTGCTTAATTTGATTGAATTGGTGATGAGGGTTTTGGAAGAGAAAAAAGAAAATGAGAAATAATCATTTATTTTTAATAAAACCCAAAAGGCATTGGTTAAACAATGTCTTTCCTTTTTTGTTAAGAAAATGATTACATTTAATTCAATTTAAACAAAAACATAAATGTAAACAAAAATGTAACATGAAACGTTTACAAAACAGTTTGCGTGCAGCTGAAAAACAATGCATTGGTTACTCTTTTATTTTTCCGAATCTGCATTAAGTGTCAAAACTTAACACAATTGAGCATGAAAATTATATGCAGTAGCAACATGGCATCAAGCCTAATCACAACTCATGTCCAAAAATAAACTACTAAAATAGGAGGTTTTCCAGTGAAATTCGGGTATTCGAGGGTTTCTACAAAATCACAGCAACTTAACGGTAATAGTATTGAAGCACAGGAACAACAATTAAAGGCAGAGGGGTGTGAGGTCATTTATACCGATGCCTATACTGGAATAAAATGTGATCGACCAGAGTTTCAGAAATTGCTTTCAAAGCTACAAGCAGGGGATACGTTAGTAGTTACCAGGTTAGACAGGCTTGCGAGAAACACCAGGGAAGGAATAGATGTGATTGAGCTTTTATTTAAAGAGAGTGTTCGAGTACATGTTTTAAACGTGGGATTATTAGAGGATACAACGATGGGGAGATTTTTTCTTCAAACACTTTTAGCCGTTAGCGAGATGGAAAGGAGTTTAATCTTAGAGCGAACTTCTGAGGGAAAAGAAATTGCCAAAAGGCATCCTGATTTTCGAGAAGGTCGCCCCAACAAATACTCGAAGAAACAAATAGCACACGCTTTAAATCTCCTTGAAACCTATAGCTATAGCCAAGTTGAAGACATGACAGGTATTAGTAGGAGTACCTTGGTTAGAGCAAAAAGGAAAGCAATCTCTAAATAAATTAAAGTAATTCGTTTTTGTGCTTTTCTAAATAAATGTCGAAATGGTAAGCAGTTTGATATCATTATTGGTATATAAAAGTAAAACTCGCCAAAAGTAATTGGCGAGTCTCTTTATTTGGAATACCTAAAACTTTTTAACTAAAACTCACCTTAGTTAAAGAGGCTGGAATATTTCTCGGTTTTCTTATTAACTTTTTGATATCCTTTTATCACTTTAACAAAGCCACTAATAAAATGTGGATTGTATGGCAATTTAAGTTCTGATAATAAATTATTGGTGTAGTGCCTTCTCTTTCGATCATTTGAAAGTCTCAAAAAAGACTCTGTTCCTTTTATATTATTTAATATTAAATCGGCGACTTTTTGGTAATCACCATTGTTGAAAAAAGGTTTATCCATTAAATTACCTGGCATCCTATTATACCCTTTTGAAAATGAATCATAAGCCCTTATAGCATTATCCTCTAATTCATTTAAAGATGAAAAGGAGGCATTCTCTAAGGGGATTAAACTAATACTGAATGTATCTCCTAAACTATAATCATTATATATTTCAGGATTTCCTGCTGGTTCTTGGAGAAAGTGCTTGTAAGCCCTGTCAAATACGCTATCTGATTGTCCTACGTAATACATATCATGTACAAGATTATGAATAATATAAATGCCAGCGAAATCTTCAATACCCATGTTTTCTCTTGTTTTTTTATTTTTAAGGTCAAGCAACTCTTGTGGAGTGAATTTTCTTATCTTTTGTCTTAGAACATCTAAGTCTTTTCTAACAATTTCTTTGTTTGCATTACGTTCAAACTGGTTTTTTTTTATACGAACATAGTGTGCTGGTAGTGTAAGGGGATCATATTCATAATCCTCACCTTTAATCTGCTTTAACCAACGAATTTCATCATCTGATAGTTTAGAATCTGAATGATGATCGCTACTTAAAACCTTCCTTATCCAATTCAGTTCATCTTCTGTTATCATAAAATCACCTTCCAAGCTTCCAAGGTACTAATATTTCACATTAATTCATGGAAAACTCTATATTGAATTGTCATTTTAAATTACTTGGTCACTTGTAGAAGGACTTCTCAACTGGTCTATTCTCCAATATTTTCATTGCCTTATCTAACTTGTTAATGACTTTTTTCTGTCCCATGTCGGGTACAGTAGTATGAGGTTGTTTCGTTTTCCGCTTTAATGTCCGCTTCAATATTAATACCTTCTTTCCAATACGCATTTTTTAGAAAAAATGTGGCATCAGACTCCTTCTTTTCTCCTTCTGATGAGGTTTAAAGATAAACGTCATTAAACAAAATGGCTTCCCCCGCAGTTGAGAGAAGCCATTTTGATCCTGAAGCTCCGCAAAAGCAAAAAGGATACCTTGAATATAACAAAAATATACCAATATTTTCAAGATGTGAAAAGTTAATTTACATAGTTTAAAAACTTGTTTTATCTTTCTTGTCCACTAAATTAATCCTTTTTCCAAAATCATAGGGTTGATAATATAGTGTGTTTTTACATTCCAAACATTCCACATCACATAATCTATTCTTTTCTGTCAGTGTGTTTTTTTCCTTTTTTGCTTGATCAATGAATCCAGATAGCAATAACACCGTATAAAATTCTCCTTAATTTCATTCTCCCAATTTCTTTTGATATTCCATCCTCTGCTTTCACAGTTTCCCAATAACAAAAACACCCTCAACAGTATAACATACCTACTTTTACCATTTTGTAGTAGAATTGTATTAGGAATCTACTAAATTATTGAAAAGGGGATTTTATATGCAAAACACTGTTAATCAATCTGGTGTGCGATTTCTATTGCACTTTACACAGGCAAGCAACTTATCAAGCATCTTTCAACATGGAATTTTACCTATTGCCGATTTAGATTCAAAAAAATTGGCATACAGTTGGAACGACGCTTATAGGTATGATGGGTGCCATGATGCTTCTTGTTTTTCTATTGAGGTACCAAATTATAAGATGTTCTATAGATATAGGAATGAAAATCCACATTTGGATTGGGTTGTATTAGGTATTAAAAAGGATGTATTATGGGAAAAGGATTGTGCATTTTGTGTTGAAAATGCGGCAAGTAATGCCGTCACTCAAACCCCTGTAGAGTCAAGAAAAGGAATACAGGCATTTAAAAGATTATTTGATGAATTCCCCAATAAACCAACCAGGAAGGCTTTAAATTTAAACCCTGCTACTCCAACCAATCCTCAAGCTGAGGTATTAGTATTTGGGAAAGTTGAACCTTCATATATCTTTTCAGTTGCCTTTGAAAATGCTTTTTTAAGTGATAAATATAAGCAGTATGTTCCAGGTACTGTAAATGTCGAAGTGCAGAAGTGGTTATATGAACCCAGACCTGACTATACACATTGGAGATAAATAAGGAGGAATTATGGCTGAGAGACCAGTTTTTATAAGTAGTATAAAAGAAAGAGGCTATGTAAAAATACAAGACATTGAATTTGAATGGTTTCCTGGTTTTTCAGTGAAACAAAAACAAAGATCAATTGAGTCATTTCATAAAAGCTTCGAGAAGTTATATCCATCCGCAAATGTCTTGGAAATTTCCAGTAAGTCCGATAAAAAGTTAGGTGTAGCGTTAAGTGCATTTAATTTGATGATAAAAACAAAGAATAATAAAGAATTTAGTGTTGAGACTGCCTTTCAAGCAAGCAAAGTATTTGAGCATGGTGGCCCTTTTATGGATTTGTATGATAAGACTTCAAAAGAGGCAAAAAAAGATGAGAGAATTAAAAGCAGTGGAAAGCTATTGTACTTTAAATTTTTTAGTAGAAGATGGGAACTTGAACCAAAGACTATGTTCTATGATTGGTTATACGTTAATGCCTTGTCAAAAAATAATGAACTAAGTAAACAAGTTATTGAATATGATGCTTTTACCGACATAGAGTTTAACCCGCAAAAATCAATTAACTGCCAGGCAAAGTCAGTAGCACTCTACGTTTCACTATATAAGATGAATTTACTTAATAAGGCTTTAAATTCTGTTGAGGATTTTAAGGAAATTGTTTTTCAAAATGAAAACAATGAGGAAGAAAAAAGAAAAGTGGAGGAAAAAAAAGAGGTAAGGACTGACCAACTAAGTATATTTGATGAAATAATAAATGAAAAATAAGGCGTTGTTGAAATTGTAATGGCGATTTTCACTGTTTTTTGTAGGGTTATATCTAAATTTCCACTCTTCTCACCTTGATTGCTTGCAGCAATCAGGGTGTTTCTTTCTTTTTGCTTGATCAATAAATTCAGATATCTCTTCAATTACGCCATTAAAATTTTCCTTAATTTCATGCTCCCATATTCTTTTGATTCCATCCCTCCATTCTAAAGGGGAATTTGGCGATGCCAATTTCTTCATATTTATTTTTCAGGTGTGGAAATTGCGGTATATGCTAATATTTCTCCATATCGTCGTGCTACTTATATATTTTCTCCATATCATCGTGCTGAAACATACAATTAAGTGTGGTGTAGTTTTAAAGGTGGACAAAATCGGTTCCAAAAAAGGTTTTCCTTGCCGTACAAGAAATGGAGAAAAAAAAGAGGGGAATATGCCCAAAAATTTTCACTGTTTCGTCGTGCTGAAGCTTCAATTTATGTTGGATGAGGATGTAAAGGTGGACAAAATCGACTCCAAGAAGGTTTTCCTAAACGGTACGAAGAAATGGAGAAAAAAGAAAGGGATAATTCCAAAAAAATTTTCCCCGTTTCGTCGTGCTGAAATATCCAATTAGGGGTGATGTACTATATAGTGAACAAAAGTGATTCCAGAATAGGAAACGCAAAAAATTAGTAAATTCTACTGCTCCCTTAATTCAGTTCTCAACAGTCGGCACTCTACGCATGAAAACTCTCAGGTAGGACACGCATACATCTTCAATGACTTTTTTAATAGAAACAACCTCAGCAATGTGTGGTGTTGCACTCGACATTATTCCAATTTTAGGAACAAATTACTTACTATTTAACACCTCCGTTTGTTAAAATATGTATAAAGATATTGAAAGAAATATCAAAATATGGGGAAAAGGGAGCGGTGTAAGGATGGGCTACGAAACCTATGTTTCAGAAATAACCTCTGATATAAGAGAATGTTTAAATGAACTTGGTACACAACCAGTATTATTTGTAGGCTCAGGACTTTCAAAGCGATATTTTGATGCACCGAATTGGATTGAGCTTTTGGAAGTCCTTCAAAAATTATGTCCATCAATACCTCATGAAGTCGGATATTATTTACAAGATGGCGTTTCTTTAGAGCAAATAGGAAGTGAATTTACAGACTATTATCGAAAGTGGGCCTGGGGAAACAGAGAAGAATTTCCTGCCGACTTATTTACTGCTTCTGTTCCAAAAGCAACATATATAAAATATAAAATTTCGCAGTATTTTGATTCCATTACACCAAACGGTATCGAAGGTGTCGAATCAGAACATCACCGTAAAGAATTGCAACTATTACAAGAAATACAACCGCATGCCATAATTACAACCAATTATGATAGATTTTTGGAAAATATTTCCAAAGACTATCAACCTATTATTGGTCAAAAGATTTTAAAGCCAGATACAATGTCAATAGGGGAAATATTTAAAATCCATGGCTGTACGACTGAGTTTTCAGGGCTTGTATTCAATAACGAAGATTACGAATTATTCATTGAAAAGAAGAAGTATCTCAGTGCAAAACTGCTCACCTTTTTTGCAGAACACCCTTTGGTCTTTATCGGTTATAGCGGAAATGATAAAAACATCCAGAGAATACTTGCAGATATTGATGAAATCATTGCGACAAATGGCGATCTTATACCAAACATATATTTCCTGGAGTATAACAAAAATTTATCTGAGAACGAATTGCCTCAAAGAGAAAAGGTGCTATTTATCAATAATAAAGAAATACGAATAAAATATATAGAAGCCAAAAATTTTGATTGGGTTTTTGAAGCATTCGGTGCTAACAAAGCATGGGATAATGTACACCCAAAACTCTTACGGGCTTTACTCGCAAGAACTTATAAACTGGTTAGAAGTGATATCCCAAGAAGAAGTGTAGAGGTAGATTTTGAAATTATTGAGAAGGCAGTTAGTGATGAACAGGCACTTCCAAAACTATATGGAGTAGCAATGCTTGATGATCCCAGCCAGTTGAACCTTCAATATCCATTTAACCTTACACAAATTGGTGAACAATTGGGTTATCCCACTTGGTATGGAGCTAACAAACTTATTGCTGAAATAATTCGTAACAAAGGAGTGAACATAAAGGAAACAGATAACAAATATCATGTGTTGATTAAGACTGGAAAAACCGAAATGCATAAATACTCAAAACATGCGTTGGAGCTTCTCAGAGAAGTGAATGAGGGCAAGGAATATACAATTGATTTACAGGGGTTAATAATTTAATATTTCATGATATTTTGAGGGTTTGTATTCGTTTTACTGAAACAACCATAATAAGGAGGGCATTTTCATGAGCCAAATTAAAGATGAGTATGTAGGTACATGTACAAATTGCGGTAAAGAAATTAGAAGTAATGACTATTGGGAATCATTTGATGGTATGGGATGCATGATTTATTTTGCTCTCGTTCATGTAATGATGAGTACAGAGAGGAACACCCAATAGATCACCAGGCATGGAAAGATTAATTGCCATGTGAATTAAGCTCTTTGACATTATCTGATATGAAAATGGCTCAGAATAATTACCTGAGTCATTTTTTATTGTCGTAGCGTCTTTAGGCGTATATGATCTGAATTTTTCCATGCCATCCTTCCCTATGAGATACCAACCATTTTCACTTGAAAATGGACAAAATAAGTTTAAAGAGATACTTTTGCTTTAAAGGATGTTAAGTTGAGACTATTTTATCGATTTTATCCAATTAGAATGGTTTAAGAATACCTTTCTTTTGCTTTTGCAAAGCTTTGCGGAATCTTTACTGGAAAAGGAGTTTAAATATGAAACAGCCTAAACGAAAAGGGAATTTGCCTAAACCAAGAAAAGGTGTTACCACTCGGTTTGTCGGCAAAACTAAAATGGAAATAGAGAATGAAAAAGCGTCGGAAATAATTCGTGCATTCAAGGGTAGTTTTGGATAAAAGAAAACGCTCGACTCATAGGGGGAACGAGCGTTTTCTCTCCATATTGCTTTATTAAACTGTAATTTTCATACATTACCTTTAGAGAAGAACGGGGAACCGTACCATAAATAGAGGCAAAAATTTGTGAAGGTAAGCAGGTTTTTTGTCTATTGAATCGGGTAAAGATGCAGTTTGTTGCTCTTCTTTGCCTGATTCAAGATAAAGTATATGGATAAGCATGAACGTCTTGGATAGGTTGATTTGGGAAAAATCAAAATCAAGTTCAATTTGATTTACTGCTCTTGAACGACCAGTTGAAAATTTGATTGAAATGGCATTGATCAAAAGCTGAAAGAGTAGCTTTTGCTTCTCCCTGGATGAATGTTGAAAGACTTGTATATATGTTTCTAACAGATGTTGAATAATATCATGTGGTATCACCTTAAAGTCAGAAGAACTTAGTTGAATGCTAAGTTCATTTCTCTTTTGCTTTAAATCATTTATCTGCATAGTTAGCTTTTATAAACTCTCCTGTAAGATAGAAACAGGAAACAAGTTTTGCTCGAATGCCTCCATATTCTTTCTTGAATCACATTTGCTTCGGTTAGTTGTAATTGTATCTGTTCTAACTGTTCTTGGATTGTTAAGTTTGATTGAAAGGTTTGCTTATTAATGGATTCAATTGTATTGATAAAGCCATCTGAGTCCTTTAAGAACGCTTTAATACGATTTATGACAGCATCCTCTGCATCATAGGCTTTAATGGAGTTTGCTTTACAAGCAGAAGAGCCTTTGTTGTGGAAATTCCCACATACATAGTAGGGATGCTTCCGTTTGCTTCCATCTTTAAGATTGTAGTATCCTTGCAGCAGTTTTAAGATACATATGCCCGTTAAATTTTCATTATTATGGGGTTTAGTTAATGATAATACCGACAAAAAAATAAAGAGTGATTGAAATGATTGTAAAATTAAGTGTGTGTTGCAAAGATGACAACAGACAAAAAGAAAAGGAGCCCGCGCAGTCGCAGTCCCCTTATCTACTTATAGTATACCCAAATGTATTTACGATGTAAACACAATCTGTGACCATTTAGATATAATTTCTTGCAAATTCCTCGAACAAATTCTTAAGAAGTATGTAATCATCTACACTTACTTTCAATTTCTTCAATAAGTGTTCTACTTATGCCGCTTGGAAATGTCTTTAGACCGTAGCCACTAGGTGACCCAGAAGGACTTTTATAAATCTTATCATAGAAAATCGGAACTGAAGGGTGACATTCTCCCTTTAAATATGTCCTTGCCAGTGGGTATAAGCAAAGGTCAACAATTTGATGACCAGTTTCATTTTCTTCTTTCTTGACAAAATCTAAGCTAGAAATAAATTCAAGTTCAGCAGCACTTACGAAAGAAGTTCCAACAGTTTTTAGGTATTCAAAAGTTTTTAAGAGCTTGGAATTTTCAGCATGATCGCGACTCTCAGCAATAAAACGACATTTTGCATTCGGATATCTTTTTTTTATCAAAAAGAAACTTCTCTCCATAATAAAGGAAAGTGTTAAATCATATGGATTATCAGGATCTACATATTGCTCAGAGTGTTTCAACTTATCAACAAAGGAGGTTACAAAGAAAAAAGGTGCCTCTTGGATAGCTGTATTTAAATCATTGAAGAAATTTTCACGCGTTTCAGGGTGAAGAAGTATGTTAAAGTCTTTTCTTCTGCGCCGAATATCAGTCGAGTGAAGTAAAACATGCCTTTTATTAAAATATTTATATTTAAGATCATCAAATATAGGGTTAATATGTCTTACATAATGATCATACTTACAAAATAAAGCCCCCAGGCCAAAGATGGGATATTCCATATCAATGTGTTGTAAACTATGGTCACCTGTTTCATCAATAAATACTAGAAATTCTTCATCCAATAGGCTCGTCTCCTTATTTAAGCATAAGTATATTATAACAGGAAATTTTACCTATTCACAGGAAGTTACAATCTGATTTCTCTGAAACTGTTTGCAACTTACCTTAACATGCAAGGAGTTAGGACAAAATATGATAAAGAATGGACTATTAACGCTGTTAAGACGATATTACAGAATCAGCTTTACATACTTTAAATCTTTTTCCCGGAAAGAACTAATGGCCGCAGTTATTGATTCCGTTAAATGTTGATTGACTTCATTGGTTGTTATGCTAATCTTTTTGTGTTTTGAGCACTTATAATAAGCTGATTCCTACTTTTGTATTTCTGTGGACCATCTTCTTACCACATTCTTTGCAAACTGGAGTGACATATGAGTGCTCTCTAGATGCAATAATGCTATCAATAAAACTTTGTTCGTTTAACCGTTTAATTATTAAACATTGTAGACAGGATTGTAAGATAGAAATCTTTGAAGTTTGAAATTGAAAACTTAATAATTTCCATAATAGATTTACTACGTTTAATCTCTAATTGATTTGTAATATCATCCAGATTAGATTTTTTCTTGTTGATTTCTTCTTGCTTAGTAACTAATTGATCTTTTAACATGTCACTATCAAGGTTAAGGGTATCATCGTTAAACAAACCCAGGATTGTTACCATTTCATTTGCAGCTATCCTTCTATATCCCCACATGTCTAACGCATATTTTTCAAAGATGTATTTAACAACACTCGCTTCTTCGGGAACTATTGACAGTTCCTTATTATAAGTTTCATATCCGAAAACCCTACCACCTAAAAAGTGTCCACTTTCTGCCTTTTTTTCCATTCCTGATGCTGTTCTGAAGGAAATAAACTCACGCTCAATTTTATTGCCTCTTTTCTAGGTGAATGTAGTATACCTTCACCTAAGGGAAAAACATGGGTCGCATCAATGATTGATAAAATCACCCAGAATGTCTTTTATCAAGGACACTTAACATGGAATGTTCGTAAAAGTCGTTCCAACAGTGCCAGAAAAGATATAGGTCAGATTGAGCTTTTTGAAAACAGGCGCAAAGAAGACAGGATGAAAAGCTGCTCGGACGTTGTCGGGAGGTGAATGGAGCAGTGAGTCAAGAAGGAAAAGTTATTAAGATTACGTTTTCCGAAGAAAGCAATAGAGAAACAGATTTATGGATGTATAGAATCATGGAGAAGATTATCCTGGAACAACTGGAAATGCATCCGACTATAAAGGCCGAACTATATCCCAAACTAGACAAGTAATGAATTAAGTAAACGATGTCAGCTTTATGCTCTGTATTATCAACCACTGTTTCACAATGCTTTAACGATTTTGTAATGGTACCTCTCATCAACTAAATACTGCTTATCTTCACTTTTCACATATCCGAATTTAGCTGGAGGATTCATATTATGAACATCTTGAAGCATGCTTAGTTTTTTGCTCTTGGGTTATTAATTAGCAGCTACTTTCGGTAGATTTATCAATACATTCAGTGCTATATTCTATAGTTTTGTAGTATTAATTAATATTATTGTTAATAACTAAATGTTCAACTTTGGTATTTACAACTTATAAGGCATTGGAAAATGTGTTCCAATGCCCTGTTTATGTGCGCCCGGCATGGGTGCAGTCTATAGGGTGTAAGTCCCGAGCCATGAAGGCAGTAGTAGTGGTTAGCTTA
>NZ_JAERSD010000045.1 GCF_017912555.1 Bacillus sp. REN3
CATTTTGGACGGTAAATCCGTCAGTTTTAGGACAATTAATACCGACAATCTCTGGACATTGTAGAACGTCATTAACACTGACCATTCTAATGGTCAGCTCCATTTTTTATTTTATATTTAAATGGTTTCTTAACGTTGAGCGAATATTACTTCTGATTTCCTCGGTCACCTGATAGTAATATACACCATTTATTTTAGTCCCATCACCCTTTAATTCAATTTGCTCTACATCTTTGCTTGCTGCTTTATACTTGCTTTGGATCGTGACCATTTCATCGAAGGTGAGATTGGTTTTGACATTATTGCCAAGAGCAGTAAAGATATCCCCATAATTCGTCAAAGTACTAAGGCTTGCGCCTTCCCTGATCACGCCTTGAATGATTTGTCTCTGGCGTGTCTGTCTGCCGAAGTCCCCGCGTGGATCCTGTTTCCTCATCCTGGAGTACTTGAGTGCTTCGTTTCCATTTAACGTTAGCTCTCCTTTAGGGAAGTGAGTTCCCTCAGAAGTGAAGTCCAGGTTGTTTTGAACTTTTACTCCTCCAACAGCATCCACTATATCTTTAAAACCTTCCATATTAATTTGTACATAGTAGTCTAAAGGTATATCCAGGAAGTTTTCCACGGTGTCCATTGACATTTCAACGCCGCCAAAAGCATAGGCATGATTGATTTTATCCTGTTTCCCTTTACCGATTATTTCTGTCCTTGTGTCTCTTGGTATACTGAGCATTTTAACTGAATTTTTCTCCGGATTGACTGTCAATACAATAATAGAATCAGAGCGCCCGCGATCTCCCTTACGTTCATCAACGCCAAGCAAAAGCACAGAAAAAGGTTCCGCCGCTTTTAGGGAAAGGTCTTTCTCGCGTTTATCCGATTTATCTCTTTTAATTGGCTGGTGCATTGTATCAACAGCATTGTTTAAAGAGTTGTAGATCGAGAATACATATGCGCCTAATGCCAAAAACAAGATAATAAAAACCGACAGGAAAATTTTAATCCATTTTCGTTTCTTTTTGTTTGTTGTTTTATTTATTCTTGAACTCATTTTTTATTTCCCCCTAAATGAATAACACATTAGTAATAGGATACCAAAAATATACAAAAATAGAATCTTTTTTTGTAGGTTTCGACAAATAATTTATGTCTTCCGCTATAATATTATAATATATTGCCTCATAAATAAGGAGATAAAGATGAAAGATTTTATTTTAATGCTTGCCGAAATAATAAATGGACTGCACGATTTGATTGGTGATATGACCAAAAATGCAGGTTTGGATGTGAGTGACAAGGATTTACATTTATGGGTTTTTGGGATTATTGGAATCCTTTCTTTTTTTGCCATCCACATCGTATTTCGCATGATGGCCCAATATAGTATCACAGCCATCTCCTTCATCTACACCTTCACCGTCATGCTTGTGCTTGTATTCGCGATAGAAATCCAGCAAAAAATTACGGGCAGGGGTCAAATGGAGTTTGATGATGCTGTTGTCAGTCTTTGGGGATTCATATTATTTTTTGGTGCATTTTTAGTAGTCAAAGGAATTTACTTAGCGATTAAGAAATTAGTCAATAAAAAGGCCACCAGATCATAATTCTGGTGGTTTTTCCATTTTTATAACAAAAAACAGGAACTTTCATAGTGTATTAATGTTATAATTTAGGAAATAAGGAGGAGTAAATTGGGATTTCTGAGTTGTTTCCCAAGACGCATGCAACAAGTCTGAAGGGGAGTTAAAAGTGAAAAACAGCCGAATAAATATTATTTTGATTTTTTGTCTGATGTTTTTAGTGTTTTTTGGTGACAAAGGATCTGCTGCTGAGTTGCCGAAACGGATCGGTGGGAAGGATCGCTTCGAAGTAGCGGTGAAATTATCCAAGGAGTGGAAACAATCAAATACTGTTATTCTCGCGAATTATAAAGCCTATGCCGATGCCCTGGCAGCTGGGCCATTGGCATATAAGGAAAATGCGCCAATTCTGTTGACTCAAACAAATCGTTTAACCTACATAACCAAAAATGAATTAAAAAGATTGAGGCCAAAGAAAGTCATTATTGTTGGTGGCGCGGGCAGTATTTCGATCAATGTGGAAAGGGAAATAAAAGCCGCCGGTATTCCGCTGCTGGAAAGGATTTCAGGAAAAGACCGTTTTCAGGTAGCTGAAAATATTGCTGTCAGGCTCGGTTCATGGAAAAAGGCAGTTATAGCATACGGCCTCAACTTTCCAGATGCTTTGGCAGTTGCTCCCTATGCTGCAAGGAACCAGCTGCCTATACTCCTGGCAAAGCAAAATGAAATGCCGGCAACGACTATAAAATTGATGAAACAGAAAGGTGTCAAGGCTACTATTATTGTTGGAGGAGAAGGCAGTGTCAGTCGAAGGGTTGCCCAACAGCTGCCCTCGCCAACAAGGATTGGCGGAAAAGACCGTTTTGAAGTCGCTGCAAATATTGCAAGAAAGTACTTTCCTACTTCGGAAAGTGCCTATCTCGCAACGGGAATGTCATTTGCAGATGCCTTGACTGGATCAGTGCTCGCTGCAAAACAAAACGCACCTATTTTGCTGACTGCGCCCAATTTTGTTCCGGAAAAAACATTGTCTTTCTTTGAGGAGCATTTAATTAAAGATTACTTGGTTCTTGGTGGCACTGGGTCAGTAAATGAAACACTGGTTTCAGATGTCCACTTTCGTAAAAAATCAACAGAGCCTGTCATTTACTTTGTTCCCCATGCCGATGATGAAGTGCTTACTTTTGGAATCGATATCGTCAACCAGTTGAATAAAAACCGTAATACGATGTTAGTATTACTGTCACAGGGAGATGATTCGACTGCCAGGGATGTATTGAATGGCCATTTTGATGAAGAATCCATTTATGGGGTTCAGAATTTACGTGTCAAATGCAGCTGGCATGGTGTCTATCATGATCCCCTAATGGAAAAATTCCTTCATGGCCACATCTCTATGCAAGAATTTGGGGAGATCAGGATCGAAGAATATTACCGAGCTGCTGAAGCAATTGGAGTTGAGCAAGGAAAAGCATTTATCAATACTATCCCAATCGTTAATTTGTCAGAAAAAGAGATTCAGAATGTGATCAGGCAATATGCCAGAAGGTATCCTTCCGCGCAGTTAAGGACAATGTCCATGTATGATGCTCATCCGCAGCATGCGATCATTGGCAAGGCACTTGCCAGTTTAGAGGTAGCAGGTGAAATCGAGCCGTTGAAGACAACTTATTTTCTGTCTGTTTATACAGACCAAATTGCCAAAAAGTCACCAAATCTGCCACTAAGGGTACTCACAGTCGATCATCCGGAGCTAAACGATAAAATTGAAATGGCAGCTGAAGTTTATAAAGAATATTCCCCGGAGAAAGGGATTTATGGTACGGGATACCATTCTGTGCCAAAGCAGTTTAACTTAATTGAAAAAAACCAGTATATCAGGATTCACCATTGAGGATCGATGGAATCTTCCAAAGACGTAAATTTATTGCGAGTCTAAAAGGAACTTGTATATAAAGGGGTGCGGAATGAAAAAAAACATTTTAAGCATGATCATAGGAGTTTTAATGTTCTGTTTGTTGCTGCCAAGTGAAAGCTTTGCCCAGGTTATGTCCAAGAGGATGGATGGGAAGGATCGCTTTGATGTAGCGATCAACGTATCAAGGGAAGGATGGCCAAATGGGGCGGATGTCGTTTTGATCGCCAACTATAAAGCCTTTGCCGACGCATTGTCTGGGAGCCCGCTGGCTTACCAGGAAAATGCCCCGATCCTGTTGACAGCTGCGGATAAATTAGATGCGAGAATACTGGCTGAACTTAAGAGGCTCAATCCGCAGAAGGTTGTCTTGATTGGCGGAGCCGGCAGCATTTCTATGAAAATACCAGGAATTTTAAAAGATAATGGCTTCAAACGGATTGAGAGAATCGATGGAAAGGACCGCTTCGAGGTTGCCTATAATATCGCCAGGAAATTACGGCCAGCCGAAACGGCTGTTATTGCTAATGGATTGAATTTTCCCGATGCATTGGCAATAGCTCCTTATGCAGCGGCAAAAGGCTATCCCATCCTGCTGACAAAGAGTGATAGTTTACCATTGAAAATCAATGAAGCTATCAAACAATTAAATTTCAGGACGACCATCATTTCTGGCGGGGAAGCGAGTGTTGGGAAAGCGGTAGCTGGGAAGCTGCCGGGCGCAAAGAGAATTGGCGGAAAGGACCGCTTTGAAGTTTCCGCAAATATTGTCAGCCAGTTGAGCCCGAATCCACAAAAAGCATTCGTGGCAACAGGAATGAGCTTTGCCGATGCTTTGACCGGTTCCGTTCTCGCCGCCAAGCAAAATGCTCCTTTACTGTTAGCGCACCCAACAATTGTTCCGGAAACTGTAAAGACAGTAATACAGAAACACAATGTGAATGATTTTGTTATATTGGGCGGCACAGGTTCCGTTCCGCCAAATACATTCCTGAAATTGACTGGTCAAACTCCGAAGCTGCCACTTGAGGGAAAAACAATTTTGCTTGATCCAGGGCATGGGGGAAAGGATCCAGGTGCTGTAAAGAATGGTTATTTGGAGAAGAACCTGAATAACCAATTCACCGCTAAGCTAGCAGATAAACTGAAAGCAAAGGGAGCGAAGGTTCAATACACCAGACTGCCAAATAAGGATATTTTCGTTGATTTGCCGGACCGCGCAGCAATCGCTAACCAATCAAATGCAGATTTGTTCATAAGTATCCATCACGATTCCAATCCTTCATCAAGCCCAAAAGGGTTAAGTACCCATTACAGTTCATACCGGCCTGCAATTGAAACGAAAGATGTGTATGTCCTTTCGGGAGGAAAGAAATATCCATTCATACGGGAAGATACTGCCCGTAAAGTCTTCATTGTAAAAGATGGAAGTTCAACTAAAGCATTAAGTTATTTAGGTTCTAATCTTGCATTTGACCCAACGCCTTCACAGCAGGCAAAGGATAGTAAAGTGCTTGCTGAACGGTTTGCAAAGGCGCTCGTTTACCCAGGAATAGATATTAGCACCATTTACTCATCTACTGGGACAAAGGATCATAACTTATTTGTAACAAGATGGACGAAGATGCCTTCTGTCCTGATTGAATTGGGCTTCATTTCTAATCAATCCGAAGCGAAGTTGTTGGCAAATGGATCCATTCAAGGAAAAAGGGCCTCTGCTTTGGCTCAAAACATTGAAGACTATTTCACAAAATAAACATTGGAATCCTGCTTTTTTTAGAGAAAGCAGGGTTTTTTAATATAAGGGACAAAACTATACTACAAAGATTACAAAAACGTTACGATTTGGTAAAAAAACCATCTTCCTAAAAATAGGAATTTCCATTATACTATTCTCGTAGTTATTAACAGTTTAGGGGGAACAAGTTTGAAGCGCTTACTATCAGCCGTACTAGCCATTGCTTTAACATTTGGGATGATGCCTTTTGCTGCATATGCCCAAGTGGACACAAAAGATCAGGAATTTAAGGATTTTCTGCAAGAAGTTGGGATGACAGAGGAAGAATTCATTGCCTATTTGGAAGAAGTCCATTTTGATAGCATTGAAAATTTCGATTCACTGGAAGAATTGAAAGACTATCTTGGACCACTATTGAACGAAACAAACCTCGAGCAAATAATGGAAGAATATGAATTGACGAAAGAAGAGCTTGAAAAAGTTTTGGAGGAAAACGGTACATCACTTGATGAATACGTTTTTTATGACGATCTCTATTATGATTTGCCAGAATTTCTTTATGCGGACGAATTAACCCCGATTACACCTGAAAACTTGCAGGAGCTTCTGGACCTGTTTGGTTTCAAGTCAAAACAGGAGCTTGAAAAGTTCTTGAATGAATATGATGATTCCGTTGAGAATTATGAATACATTGAAGATTTATATGGAGCTGTCGGGGGGCTTGTTTTCGTTCAATCGAAAGATGAATTAGTCAATATGCTCGATAGTTTTGGCCTATCCCTTGCAGAGGCAAATAACATAGCCAACCACCTTCTTTTTGTTTTTGAAAATCCGAGTATGGATGAAGATCAATTCCTGTCAAAAATGGAGGAAATCGGCGAGCGCCTCATGAACTTCCCTGAGTATGATCATCCAGAAGATTTGACTGCTGAGGATATCGCAGAATTCATTGATGTTTGGACTGACCTTCTAAACCTTTTTGACTTGAAAGTAGAGTATTACTTGGTGAAGGATGGAAAAGAAACAGCTATTTCTCTTTCAAGCCTTATGCAGTTAGATTCAACAAATGGAGCTGACCTCGTCATCAAGATTTTCTCTAAACAAGGCAAATTTTTGGCTGATATGAAGATAACGAAGGACATGCTTGGATCTGACTTTTTAGAAGAAACAGGAAAGAAAATTGATCAAACGAAAGAAACAGCAAAAGAAATAACAAAGGCAGTAAATAAAATGCCGGCCAAAGCACCAGCAAAAACGGTGAAAGGCGGCAAGCTGCCCAACACAGCTTCGGATTATCTGTCAAAAGCACTGATGGGAGTCAGCCTTTTGCTTCTAGGAGTTTTCGCTTTCAGGAAAGTGAGAGTATAAAGTGTCAAGAGTAAAAAGGGAAAAGAGAAGGACCGGTTATCTGGTTCTTCTTTCTCTATCAATCTGCATCATTTTCTTCGGGATCTGGTTCAGCAGTACAAATGCTTATAAATTCCTCAAGGGTTATTGGCTTTATCAGAAGGCGCAGGCTACCGAGGAAAATTATACCGTAAAGGCAGACGGGAAAAGTAAGGCTGACAATAAAAAGAAAAATGAACTTTATCCAAAACGGCCAAAGCAGGGGGAAATGATTGGGAACCTCAGTATCCCTAAGCTGAAGGCGAACCTGCCAATCTATCATGGAACCGATGAAGATGAACTGGAACGGGGTGTCGGTCATTTCGCCGGCAGTGTATTGCCTGGTGAAAGGGATAATTCCGTTTTATCTGGCCATCGCGATACTGTGTTCCGAAAATTGGGAGATGTAGGCAAGGGGGATTTACTCGTTGTTTCGACATCTGCAGGTAAATTCACCTACAAGGTCAGGACTGTCAGGATTGTTGATGCGGATGACAGGACTGTCATCGTTCCTAAACCCCGTCCTACTTTGACGGTAACGACATGTTATCCATTTGATTTCATTGGGGATGCACCGGACAGATATATACTTGTTGCCGATATGATCGAAACCGAATAACAGAACTTTTTAAATGTGGCTGACTCAAAAGGTTGAATAAATTCGACCTGAGAGTCGCCTCTTTTACTTTTTATCCAGTTTCTAGGTTTGGGTTTGATGAATTTATAAGAGAAAGAGGGATATTCCCTCCCTAGTTACCCTAATTTTTGTTCGCTTTCCTTGTTGGCTGCCCACTTCAAAAGATTGTGTGCAGTACAAATAAGAC
>NZ_JAERSD010000046.1 GCF_017912555.1 Bacillus sp. REN3
AATTGAACCGCCGTATACCGAACGGTACGTACGGTGGTGTGAGAGGTCGGGGGTTAGTCACCCCCTCCTACTCGATTGCCTCTTAAATAACTACAGTGAACTGTATCTACATTGACGGCAACGTATTTTGGACAAAGATGTCATGAATCGCTCCTGGCATAATCTTCCTTGAAAAGCTGACTATTAGCAATGGTAACTCCCTAAACAAGATCCTTGGTTGTAAATAGAAGTTTCATCTCATGTGAACACGAATTATTAAAACATTCATTAAGATTACAGTGGAGAGTATCTAAGATGCACTAGTCAACAAACTGAAAATAAGGTAAAGATGGGGCAGCACCTTTTCTTAACGAATGAGTATAACTACTAGGATATAAAATTGGTATGGTATATTAGAATATATTACCAATAAAATTTTAAAGGCGTTGTGAAAATGATTATTAAAGAAGTACTGAATTACTTAAACGAGCTTCCTTTTGAGCATTTGTTTAATGACCAAATTATTAAATCAATAAAACAGAAAAAACAGGATTTATCCAAGAATGATAAGCGTTTCCTGTTAAAAAAATTAAGTGAGTTTCGCAAGTTTGATGATCATTTCATATTTTGTGTCATCTTAACTTATTCTATTTGGTATCCAGACGAAGCCGTTGAAGAGGCAAGGAAAAAAGGTGTCTTTAGATACAAAGCATGGGGATTTAAAACTAACCGCGCTGAATTTCTCTTAAGAAAAATAAAAGAACTTTACACACTAATATCCTATTCCGATAATACCAAACAATTTATTGATAAAAAGCTTATGTTATCGTGGATGTTTGATTTTTATAAAAAAAGCGAAGAGGAATTGATCAAATATATTAAAGAGCATCATCGAAATCGAAGAAGAACCCGTAATGGCAAAGCACTCGTTGAAGAAGCATTGTTTAAAGAACTTCTTGCCTATGCTGATGCAATGTTTTATTTAAATAGTCGCTCGTATGAGTATATTAATAAGAATAAATTAGAAGGATATGGACATGAAGAAATCAGCGATGGTATTTCATATATCATTTATTTGTATAACGCAACTATTGGTATTAAAAGCGATAGCCATTATACTGTTTCGGCTCAATACGTTTTATCTGATGAAATTGAAGAAATAATTTTGATTGCTTGCAAAGTTAATCAACTGCAAGAGTGGGAAATATGCATTGATTATTTTAACTATAACGTAAAGTCAATTGAAAGAAATCTCCTAATTTTCGATGACACAGAATTGTTTGAAAAGAGTATTAGATTAGGCTATGTTAGGCGTGAAATGCAAGAGCAGCTTTTTTATCATGAAAATATAAAACATTCAGAAGAGAATATGTCATTATCCGAAATAGGAGGTTATATAAAAGACAAACTAGGAGAACATTTGGTAAAGGAAGTAGGAACGGGGGCATTATCAAGATACCGTTTTGAATTTCCTGAACCTCTATTTGATCTCTTTCAGAATCCGGAAATGTATCAAGGTAAATTTTTTAAAGAAGAAGTGCTATCTATTGCTCACAATGCCAGAGAGATGATCATGAATTTTGAAGATGCTTGTGAAAAGAAAATCACTAACAACTGTACTTTAAATGATGTAGTATTCTTCCAAAGATTTTTTTCTTTAATGAACCTTATAGCAAGTAAAATCCTTTTTAATCAAAAAGATTGGAATAAGAAAATTAGATCGCTGGTACCACATTTTCAATACGAGGGATTAATTGACATACTTACAGTTTTCATGGGAGAACGAGTCAAAGCAGAGGAACTTCTTCAACTCTTTACCTATAAAAAAGATATAAAACTAGATTTACAGTATACTCCTTTCATCGAAGCTTCTGGTGGATTGTTTTTTTCAAATTCCCTTGTAACTAAATCAAATTTACTAAGAAATTGTATAGCGTATTCCTACTTAGCAAAAAATCAACTTGTTAACCAAGATGATCGGGAGACATTAGTTCAAGAGTGTGTGCGGATTTTTTCTGAAAGGCATCAGGAATATCGTGTGTTCTCTAACAAAAAATTCTCTTTCTGTGGTCAGAACGGAGAAGTCGATATTTTAGTGATATCTGATCAAGATATTATTATTATCGAATGCAAATCTCCATTAAATCCAACAAGTAATTTTGAAATGCGAGCAAGTGTTGAACATATCAACAAGGCAACAAAACAACTTGATCATTGCAAAGCTGCGTTTATGGATAAAGCGTTTAGAAAGAAGTACCTGAAAGGCTTGAGCATTCCAGATAATCCTCGCAGTATACATACTTGTATAGTTTTTGGAAATAGACTCTTTAATGGATATTCTGTTAACGGTCATCCAATACGATATGTGCGAGAACTTGATATGATATTAAACAACGGACATATATATTCGGCTGCAGGGACGTGGCGTGTGTGGCAAAGTGAAGAGTTTAAACAAGATGAACTTCTTTCTTTTTTATCTCCTGAGCATCCCCTAATGATTTCTAATTTCAATTCGATGGACAAGGTTGATCAGTATATGTTTATTAAAGGGAGAAAAGTATGTTTTGAAACCTATGTATTCAATTTTGTAAAAGCGATGGAGCAATATGATATGCTTTTATTTACTAAGAATAAAAATGACACTGTTCGAGAACAAATTAATTCTGCTTATGAGAAAAACAAAAACTAAATACAAGTTTGCCAATCACAACTCATTATGCGGATTTAAGTTCGAATTTCATATTCGGGGACTTTTGCATCCCAGTACGAAACATTAAGAGTCTTTGCCATTTGTGTAAAAATAAAGAACTAATAAGATGGATAAGTCAAAGAATAATATATAATCCCTGTGTATTTTTTATTTGGTGTAGCAGTTATTTAACCTGTCTTTTTATTATTTCTAACTAGTAGTTATTATATGTATCTATTTTTAGTTGTAGTTGTTTTCTTAAACTGTAGACATTTTCCAATTTTATCTATAACCTTAGAACTAGGACATGAATTTACTAGAAAATTTGGTAGAACTGTTAAAATAACTGCAGGTAAATTTATTATTATTCACGAAACAATATGAAGAGAAAAAAGTGTAGGTGGATTAAATGGATTATCCTTATTCAAAAGTAATTTCTTTACATGAAGCAGACCCACATTTATATTCAACTATAGAACTTGAATACCCAAAAGATAAAGAGAAATTTTTAGATTATATCATCCCAGTTTTGGAAAAAGAGTATGGGCTAGATAGTGATTTAATTGAGGAAAAACTTAAAAATGTATCAAATGACAAAACAAAAGCAATTATGAACTTCCTTAAAAAACATAATACACCTGACCCGTCAAAGAGTGTTTCCCCTAAACGAATCTGGCTTAAGAATACGAGAAGTAAATTACCAGAGATATTAGCAAGGGACATTCTATCGAAGAAAGAAAAAGTTAAATTTCCATATAGATATAGCATAAATGAAGACGATCCCGACATGCCTAAAAGGGGTATAGATGGTTTTGGTTTTATCTTTAAGGAAGATAGCGAAGGGTTAGCCTTGGATTATATTGTCGCAGCAGAGGTTAAAGCATCGGACGATAAAAACAGTCCACCTGCTACCGTCCATCAAAAAGCAGATAGCATGTTTTCTGCATTAAAAAGTGTAGTTAACATAGACTTAAGATTAAAAAAATCTCTGGCAAGTGCATTTGATATATTAGACGATACAGAATTTATAGCAGTAGTAGCAAATGTTATATCAATAATTGAAGAAAATGACAATAGTCAATTAGAAGAACTAAAAAAACAAATTGTGGTTGTTCCTTTTCTTTTAAGGAGAAGAGAACACTGGTCTGAAGATGACTACGGTAAATTTAAGACAGATAATTACGAAATAGAATGTGCGGCAATAAAATACTATATAGTTGCTCTTGATTATGATTTAGTAAAGTTTTCAGATGAAATATATGAGATATTAAGGAATGGTAGAGATGACACAGTTAGTTTGGGAAAAGCAAATAAATAGAATAAGAGATATAAACAAAACCAAAGAGATACTATCAGATTGGACAGAGTATGATCTATCTTCTAGGCTCAGTGTAGATACAAAAGAGCAAAAATCCCATTCTATGTCTGAATTTCTTGCATTTCTTTATCAAAGTACTGGCTCCAAATTAGATCATCTCTCAAAAGAACATTCCCTTTCTTTAAACAAAAAAGGTTACGATATTAGTAAAACTGTTTGGTTCAATAAAAAACCAAAAGCAACTTATGAGTATATAGAACAACTTTTTAACTTAAGTATATCAGGATTACTCAGTGAGTCTACTGCTGAAGTGCGAATGATATTAAAAGAAGAAAATTTTTACGAAGTTTATAACAAAATTAAAACTGAACGTTGGGATATCTATCTTGAGAATATTAATAAATTGTTATTTCTTATTCTTCTTCGTAAACTAAATGGTTGGGAAGATATTAAGTTTACTCAAGATATTATGGAATACATCAAAGAAAAGAGGGAAAGCGAAGAAGAAAATTTCCTTAATACATTATCTGAAAAGGAAAATCCATATCCCTCAATAAGTTGGCTAGCAAGTCAAATAAACATATTAGAAGCAATTGAAGAGTATTCAAAATACATATTAAAAGGAAAGCCAGAAAACATTGAAAAAGTGATTGTAAGACTTTGTAGTGATGCAATTGATTTAACAGCAACTTCAAATAAACCATCTAGAAAAATTTCTTTAAAACTTTTTGAGTTAGGGTTAATAAAGATGGTTCAAAGTTCATTATGGACCAATTCATATGGTTTATCTGAAAAAGTAGATCAGTATATAGAATTTTTAACAAATGAAAACAATAATAAGCCAGTTTTTGACTTATGGCCATCGCAACAGGGGGCACTTAAACAGAATTTATTTGACCTAAATAAGACTGCTTTGATTGTTCAGATGCCAACAAGTGCAGGTAAAACATTACTATCTAAGTTTTATATTCTTCAAACTTTAAATTTGTATCACGATGCAAAAATTGCTTACATTGTCCCTACACGTGCGTTAGTTAATCAAGTGAGAAAAGATTTAAGAAATGATTTTAAGGAATTAAATATAAATGTAGATATTGCTATTCCATTTGCAGATATAGATTCTCTTGAAGAAGAGATATTATTGCAAGACACAGATGTACTTATTACTACTCCTGAAAAGTTAGATATTTTACTAAGAAATAACCATCCATCTGTTGAAAAATTGAGATTAGTTGTAGTAGACGAAGCGCATAGTATTGCAGATGGTGGTCGAGGTTCTAGGTTAGAACTCCTTCTTTCAAATTTAAGGAGAGAAAACAGGAATTTAAGAGTACTATTGTTAAGTCCTTTTATAAGTAATGCAGCAGAAATAGCGAAATGGCTAGGTGATAGTAGGGGGCATGACATATTAGTAGATTGGAGACCCTCACAACAATTTACTGGATTATATAAACTAGAAACATTAGGAAGAGGAGACCACAATGGAGTGGTTAATTACTTACCTTCTAGTTTAAATACGATGTATGATAGAGAATTTAGTTTTAAAATTCACCATAGTACAAGAAAATTAACTAAAGTTCAAAAAGCATTTGAAGTAGCAAAAGTGTATGAGAAAATTGGTGGAGTATTGATCCTTTGTTCAACTAGGTTGAGTGCGGAATCCTTTGCTAAGGTTTGCGTTGATTCAAGAGAAAAATTAGATAGAGAATCTCTTAATAAGTTAAAGTCTCTTTTGAATTTAACTGAAGTGGAGTTAGGTAAAGATTCATTATTGTATAAAGCAATAGAAAGAGGATGTGCATATCACCATTCATCTCTTCCGTTAATAATCAGAGAAGAGATAGAAGAAGCGGTTGCAAATAGGTTAATCACAGTTATTTCAGCAACTACAACCTTAGCACAAGGGATGAATTTCCCTATTTCAACAGTTGTATTTCAATCTATGCATGTGCCCGAGGGTACATTTTCCCGATCTATGACCAGCGCAGAATTCTGGAACATAGCAGGTCGGGCAGGGCGTGCATTGAATGATAAAGAAGGGCACATTTTGGCAATTCATGAGAAAGAAAGTGATGAAAAACAGTTCACCAACTACCTATCCAATAAAAATAATGAAGTATTATCTTCATTACTAGACACTTTAGATTTGTATAATGAAGATGACGATTTTAACTTTGGGTTACTAAGGAAATCAGCAGGATTCACAAATCTCTTACAATATATTTATCATATTCTATATATAGAAGAAGATATTGAAGTGGAAGACGTTGTTCGAGGTAGTTTGGTCTATCATCAGTTACTTAATGTAGGGAAAGAGAAATCAGCTAAGAAACTAATAAATATCACGAGAAAATACCAGCATCATATATCAAAAGATTTTAACAAGAAAAAATTAATGCAATCAATTGATGGCTCTGGGTTGTCCAGTGTAAGTATGAAATACTTAATTGGAAGAATGTCTAAACTAAACGTAGAGTTTAATTTAAATAAGATTTTTAGTTATGATGACAACAGTTTGGAAGAATATGTTGAGTTAATAAATAATATTCCCGAGATAAACTTGGGCCTTTATAAACAAGGTGGAGATTTTAATTCTAAACTTGTTTCTGAAATTACAAAAGATTGGGTTACTGGTAAATCCTTACGAGAAATTGCTGAAAAACATATACACTTCAAGGATACAATAGATGAGAGAATACAGCATTGCGGAAAATATATATATGGAAATTTAACTAATAACCTCTCTTGGGGACTGGCTGCTATGTTAAGAGCAAATGGAATAGTAAATGGAAAAGAAGAATTTACTTCAAACAATTCTTTAATACCATCGTTTATATATTTTGGGGTTAATACCAAAGAAAGTGCAGCCTTATCAATGTTAGGGGTTCCTAGATTCGCAGCCGATAGATTAGGCAAATCATGGAGAGCAACTAATGGAGACTTCGAAAACTCCAAGATTAGTGATTTAAAGGAATGGCTTAATAATATTAGTGAAGAGAAATGGATATCTAATTTCGAAAGTGATAAAGAAGGTTTAGCAAAAGCACTGTATGATAAGTGGAAAAAGGAAAGGTAAAAAAATTAATCCCAAGCAAAAACCTAAGAAATTTTAAAGAGAAAAAAAGGGTATCGTCTTTAGAAGTTGAATCAAATACTTGTTAGGGAAAACTCCCTTAGTTTACCTTATGACCTGTCTCTCTAATGACTTGTTAAAATCCTTTTTTTGTCTATCTTTCTTTCGAATGTATTAAGGTAAAAAAGACCAGATAATTATTTGTCTGGTCTTTTCTTAATGTGCGCCCGGCATGGGTGCAGTCTATAGGGTGTAAGTCCCGAGCCATGAAGGCAGTAGTAGTGGTTAGCTTAACG
>NZ_JAERSD010000047.1 GCF_017912555.1 Bacillus sp. REN3
TTTGGACGGTAAATCCGTCAGTTTTAGGACAATTAATACCGACAATCTCTGGACATTGTAGAACGTCATTAACAATAAGTAATGGAGATTTGTTTACTTAATAGATAAATTGCATTACGTCTACTTAGTTTGCAAATGATTTTACATATATTAATGTGTAGATAAAATATCCTAAATTTAGTAATATATACATATATAGGAGAAAATTGAAAAAGGGGGGGAATAATGTCTAGTTTTAAAGCCATTATTTTCGATTTGGATGATACCATTATAAATACCTCCGAGATAAAACATCTAAGAAAACAACCGTGGGGTGAATGCTATTCAAAAATCCCTTCCAATACATATCTTATTTTTGATTCGAGTTTATTAAATATACTTAACAATCAATTCATTATTGGTATTGTTACAAATTCTCCAAGGCCATATGCGTCAAGGGTCTTATCCCATCATAATTTTAATTTTGATGATTTAATTTGCTACCATGATTGCTCAAAAAGGAAGCCTCATCCAGATCCTATGATATTGAGTGCAACAAGGTTAGGGGTCAACCCAAATGAGGTTATTGCCATTGGAGATCATAAAAATGATATTTTGGCTGCTAAAAGTGCTGGTATGACTGCAATCGGGGTTACCTGGGGAGAATCCACCACTGAGGAGTTATCCATTGCAGGATCGGATTACCTTGTAGACGATGTAAACCAATTAAGAAGCTTGTTAGAGGCTATATTAGAGGAGGAATAGAAATGTTTTCTTTATGTACTAATGTAAAAAGTATTATCGTAGATTTAGACTCTTTGGCATCATATCTGCATAAGACTGAATTTAAAGCAGCTTTAACTAAACTAAATCAAAGATATAATTTATATTGTGTCTCCAGCGGTTTTTTTACAGCCTTTCCTCAATTTCGTACAGTTATGGGTGATATAAGAGAACCCTTAAGTTTTTCTAACAACATCATAGTTGCAAATAGACTGGATCCAGTTAATACAGTACTATTAGCTGGCTCAACTTCTCCTAACGAAATTGCACATAGATTTAATATTTCCACTATTTTTTTAACTGAAAATCTCCCCATTCTATTAAATGAAGATAACAAACATTTACCAGATGCTATTGTTGATATTGAATTACTAATTGACTTGTTGCTAAATGAAAAGAAAATTAGTTACTTTAATGAATTAGCTTGCGAAAAGACAGGTGGAACTGGGTTTGTTCATCATATTGGGGAGATAAGGCACCAATTATTTCCTGATTTGAAGGCGAATTTAATGTTGGCTGGCAGATACTTCGTTTACGAAGATCCACGACATTATTCCCACTGCTTATCAACTATGATTAGCCGCTTAAAAAACTTTCGACCATATGCTATAAATGAAATGGCTGAATGTTTAGAGGTTAATATACAGCTTACCCAGGAAGAATTAAGAGATGAATTTGATCTAATCACCATAGTTCCCGCAAAGCCAGGCTGTGAAAACCACTTGGATCCGGTTATAAACCACCAAAAGCTAAATCACCATAGAAGTAAGATTGACAGTAATCTGTTGTTTACAGTAAGACATTACGAAAAACAAAAGAGAGCAGGTTCATTTTATGATAGGGCCCTCAATGTATTGGATGCCTTTAGTTCAAGGAGAAAAGTTAGTGGGCATGTACTTTTAATTGATGATGTATTAACTAGTGGCTCCACTACAATGGAGTGTGCAAGAGTTCTGTATAAAAATGGAGCGTCTAAAGTTACAATTCTTCCATTAAGTATAATGCAATCAAAATCTTCCGCTCCCCAGCATAAGAGGTTACAAGATGATTCAGGTACAGAATTTAGACTTAATTTTAGGAATTCTGATGCAAACCCTTTTTGGGTTGCATCAGATAGCGTATTCTTAGATTATGAAGAAGGAAAAAAGAGATATTTAAATCAATTTTCATATAAGGATTTTGAATTAGAATTTCTTTTTTAGATATTAAAGAGGTGTGGGAATGACTACAGCATTTTGGCTTGCGTTAAATAATATCGAAGGAATGGGTGTAAAGACTGTTAAGCGAATATATCAACACATTCCTAACCTTTCCGAGGAAAATTTATATTCTTATGAAAGTGAATTAACAGCATTAATTAAAAACATAAATATCGTAAAAAAAGTCTTTGACCAAAGTTATTTTTCTTCAAAGATAACAGATGCATTGAAATCAATAAGTAAACATAAAGAAAAGGGTATTGAGGTAATTCACCTGGGTTCAGAATATTATCCGGAGTTATTGGGGCTAATTGATGATCCGCCTGTAATCTTATATTGTAAGGGCAACATTGATCTATTAAAAAATCACAAGGCAATTGCTGTCGTGGGTACACGTAATCCTACGGAATTAGGTTATAAGGCAGCTATGAAAATAGCTGCACAGTTTGTTAAAAGGAACTTTATAATTGTTAGTGGGCTGGCTCTAGGAATTGATACAGCTGGTCATGTTGGAGCTTTAAAAGCTAATGGCAGTACAATTGCAGTGTTAGCAGGTAGTTTGGATAAAATTTACCCAAAGGAAAACAGAGATATTGCGGACGATATAGTTTATCGTAATGGCTTATTAGTTTCCGAAACACCTCTTGGCGGGAAAACATTTAGGAATTCTTTTGTCTTACGTGACAGAATTCAAAGTGGTTTATCTTTGGGTGTCTGCCCAGTTCAAACTGGGATTAAGGGGGGGACTCAGCATACGATAAAATATGCGCAAGACCAAGGTAGGCTACTGTTTTGTCCTGAACCACTTGAACCTAAGGAAGTTGAGGCAACCCAGGGTATTTACCATCTTTTAGACAATGAGTTGGCAAAAAGGATATCTAATGAAGATGATTATGAACAAATAATAACCGAGTTAGAAAATACTTATAAAAATTTATTAGAGAGAAAACAAAATCTTGAAAAAGTAGACCTTAGCATAAATGCTGCAAAAACGAGCAAATCAGCCAAGGGAAGACAGGATAATATAAAGCAAATAAGTATTTTTGATGACTTCAATGAGAATACGCGGGAAAAAGAATTACTTCATTTAGAGTTAGAGGCGTTAATATCACAAATTGAGAAGGTAAGGCAGAAATTAAATTTAAATCCAGAGGACATCATTTCAAAGGTAAAAAAAACGATGGAAATGGAAATTAAAAGTAATCAAGAAAAATGAAGTTGTAATGCAAAAGGCACTAAATATAAAGAACCCAAAAAACATTGTGTAGTAAAATTTTGGGCACCAGGGTTAGCTAAGCAGCTTATTTCGAGCCTTGGATGCCGCAGGAAATTTCAATTATGACTTATTAAAAAGTAAGCCAAATCAAACACCTGTCTTATCCCGTAATCAAGGAGTAGCAGGTGTTTTTTTGTAGATAAAAAAGGAATGAGTTCGAAACGGGTAATTGCCTTTGTGGTAAATATAGAAGGGAAGATGTTCTTATTCGTGATTAAGGGAGTGTTAGGATTGGTAAGTATTAGTGATGTCTGTTTATGGCAGACTAGAAATGTAGGAAACGGCAGCTAATTTATGTACATAAAAAAGGCCACTTGCCAACATCCGAA
>NZ_JAERSD010000048.1 GCF_017912555.1 Bacillus sp. REN3
TCCGAACAGCGGCAATGAAAAAGGACATGTAGAAGCCATGGTGAAGTATATCCGCAATAATTATCTGTTGCCGGCTGAGTATTGCGGACAGAATGAGCCACCAGTGCGGAGTTTTGAGCCACCTTGTGCGGACAATAGAGCCAGTGAATGCGGTGGTGAAAGCCATTTGATTATAAAAGGTGGAAAACAGACAGCCATTGGAATGGTTTTGATTTATTCCAACGGCTGCTGATCCTATCTAAATCGTTTATCTTTTAATTGTTGGTCAATAATCTCGACTGCCCAACTGACGAGTTCATCAATATCTAAGTCCTCCTCCTCGTTCCATACACAAGTAGCCAGTAACTCATCTACAATTTTCATCATCACTTCCTCCGGTAAATATCTGTGAAAGAAATACTTGGCTATACGGTTTTCAACTTCTGTTGGAATCATTTTCTGACTCCCAAGCCGTGCCGTTCTCTCATTGATATGGCACCATCCACTAGAATTTTATAGGAATCATGAACGATACGGTCAAGAATCGCATCTGCTACCTGTGCTTGTCCTAATTTCGAATGCCACCCTTCGGGTGAAAATTGGGAACAGAATATTGTTGATGCTCTTTTTAATCTTGCCTCGACAATTTCCAAGACGTGAAGTGCACTTTCCTCTGAAAGCTCGGTTAATAACCATTCATCAAGAATCAATAAATCGATCTTTTTATATTTCTGAATGAGTTTACGGAAGCTGCCATCGGCTTCATACTTTGCCACAGCCAATTCGTCCAGTAATTCTGGCAATCTAATATATTTTACTTTGTAAAATTGACGACATGCATGGACCCCAAAGGCATTGGAGATCCAAGTTTTTCCGTTCCCTGATGCACCCATTAAAATAATGTTGTGGTGGTTTTGAATATAGTTGCCTGTCGCTAACTCCAATATTACTTTCTTGTCCAGGTTGCGGTCAGGATGATATTCTATGTCTTCAATAGCTGCCGTCGGCTCATCAAATGTTGCTTGTTTAATCAATCGTGCCAGTCTGTTAGATTTTCGGCGGTCATACTCATAATCTACCAAAAGATTAAAGCGATCATCGAAATCCATGTCATGATAGTCTTTGTGCTGGCCCTGTTGCTGGTACAATTCTGCCATTGCACCCATTTTCATTTCGGTCAATTTACGTAATGTTTCTTGGTTTATCATCTTTTGTCCCCTCCAAAATATTCGGCACCACGCAGAAATCCATGATCATTGGCATGATTTCGTCGATGATCGATACTCGATTTTTGCTTACGCTTCTTGCCTCTTACCAATACGCCCTTTAAAACAGAAATGGTGGGATTTGTAGATATTTCAAGTAATGTATGTGTCGCTCTCTCGAGCTCTCCATCTGTGTATTTTGTTGATAAATTCCTTAGTGTGCCAAGGATATTTAATGCTTTCTTTTCTGTATTCATTTCTAAGATGTAAGACACAAACTGCATCATGGAAGGCCCGATGGCCTCTGCCCATTTGCGATTGTTTTCAGGATTATGTTCTAGATATAATCTGTGATTATCGGGCATGTGATCCGTAATCGTTGAAAACTGGCCGACTTCCCCTTTTAATCTTTTATGGGATGCAATTCGTGTTTCTTTAAAGTAAACTTCAATTAGATCCGTAGTCAGTCGGACATCGACTTGGTCACGGACGTAATCATAGGGAACGGAATAATTCATTCGTTCAACTTGGATGTGGTAGTTCAGTTGAACTTTTGCTGTTTTCCATTCCGTAAGTTTGTAGCGTGTTTGAGGAAGCTGTTGAAGGTGGGATTTCTCTTCTTCCTCAAACACCTTTTTCCGTGAGCCAGGTCGTTTCTGGAAATCAATAGAATTGATTTCCTCCAGCTTTTCATGGATTCGCTGATTTAGATCTTCTATGTGAAAACATTGATAATTTCTTAGCGAAGCGATTATCTGCCGTGAAATGTAGCCCACAGTTCCTTCGACGCTTGGCTTGTCTTTCGGCTTCCGTACACGGCTTGGGACAATGACTGTTCGATAATAATCTGCCAGTTCACGATAGGATTCATTGAGAAGAGGTTCACCCCGAAGAGCTTTTGTGACCCCTGTCTTTAAATTATCCGGGACTATGGTTTCGGGAACTCCGCCAAAGTATTCGAAAGCGTGAATATGGGCGATGAGCCAATTTGGTGATTTCATATCTAAAAATGCTTCCACATAGCTTAATTGACTGAAAGGCAATGTCGCTATAAAAACATACGCCGGAATCGTTTCGCCCGTTGAACGATCTATGATATGCAGCGTAGATCCAGCCCAATCCACCTCCATGATTTCACCAGGTTTTCTGCGAATTGGCATCGTCAACTTATATTTCCTCGCATATTTCCCGTACTTCTCGCAAAAAGTCCTGTAGGCATAAGGTATTTTCCCGATCTCCCGTGCTTCTGCAGCGTACTCATGATGCAGTAAGGTCAGGGTGACATTCTTTTTTTGCAGCTCCTTATGCACGTCTTCCCAATCAACGGGGAAATAACCTTTCTCGATCGCTTGCTTTTCTGGAAAGAGAAACCTCTCTAGCCACGGATTGGTCATAGTATCGTCCAAACTTTCCACGCCAAGTTTCTTGGCACGTTGAACGACCTCAGAGACTGTATTTCTTGAGTGGCCAGTGCTAGAACTGATTGTTCTTTGACTGATCCCTTCAAAATACATCTCAAGGATCTTACGACAATTAACCATAAAAAAACCTCCTGTATAATAGTGTCATGCCAGTCTGCATGCAATTTTTATTATACAAGAGGCTATTCTATTTATTTTGATGGCTCTCCAGTCCGCATAAGGTGGCTCACTTTTCCGCAATGACTGGCTCAAAAGTACGCACAAGTGGCTCAATTCATCTGCAATATTCACCGGCTGTGCCATACAATCGTTTGGAAGACTTAAATGAACAAGCCTTTACCTGGAGTGTGGGAGACCGGGAAAGAGCACATTACGAAAAGGAACTGCCGATTTCCGAACTGCATTTGGCAGACAAGGAGCAGCTGTTACAATTGCCAGGCAAAGCTTATGAATGTATTCGCTATGAACATTTAAAAGCAGACAAGTATGGGTATATCCGGATTGACCGGAAACAGTATTCCACGTCACCCCGCTTTGCAGGACGAGAAGTGACAGCCAAGCTTTCATTCGATCAAGTGACGATCCTCAATGAAAAGAATGAAATTCTCATCACACACCCACGACTCTATGGAAGCGAACGAAAAGCGATGAATTGGCAGCCATACCTAACGCTGATGGCCAAACGGCCAACAGCATTGAAATACAGCTCCTTCTATGACCAGCTACCGGAAG
>NZ_JAERSD010000049.1 GCF_017912555.1 Bacillus sp. REN3
TCCTTTGAAAAATCCGATGAAATCCAAAAAGGGGTTCGGAATGAGAGCATTCCGAACCCCTTTTGTCTACAAACTGAAAGGCTAAACCAATTTTTGGTTTAGCCTTTTTCATTTTACTCTCATTATAACCTTGATGCATCAAGATTCGCTTTTCCCAACTTCAACCAACAATGAGCCAATTAACAGGTTCGTATACATATTTACTGCTATATTTGGTAGCTTATGCGTTCCCTGTGAGGCTTTGAAATCGTAACGAATACTAACTTGGAACTGGCAACATTTAAATCGTTAAGAGCTGTATCTACTTCTGCTTGAGATGAAGTTGGATTTGCAAGTACCGCTTTCGCTGATCCTAAGGCCTTTTTAAAGGCCGTCCAGCTGGCAGCAGTATATTTTGATGCTTGTTTCTTATTAGCATCGGTCACTGCATTTT
This sequence comes from Bacillus sp. REN3, assembly GCF_017912555.1. Taxonomy (GTDB): domain Bacteria; phylum Bacillota; class Bacilli; order Bacillales; family Cytobacillaceae; genus Mesobacillus. The sequence continues at coordinate 434 of NZ_JAERSD010000049.1, forward strand.
CCAGCGCGGATTTATCTACTTCTACTACTATTGGTTTTTTTACAAGGTTTTCTGTTGCTTTCATTAAGGAATGGAGTGCTGCATCTACTTCGTCTTGCGTCGCTTCATTATTTGCTAATACTTGCTTTGCAAGACTTAGTGCATTCGAGAAATCTTTCCAATTCCGTCCTGTGTAGTCAGACTTTACTTTTTTTTCGGCATCCGCAACTGCTTTTTCTAGTGTAGACTTGTTTACTTCAACACTAACCACGATATTTTTCGTTAGTTTTATGCCCTTTTCTTCATAAGTGATTTCAATTTCTTGGTCTCCGGCTTTACTTGAGTCGAATCCCGTAATATCCGCAAGTTCTGTAACGTCACGGACATACTGACTATCATATTGTGCATTAACCGTTAAATTTAATTCTTCACCTACGTAGTATTCTAAGTCACCTTCAATAGCCAAATCTTCCAGTTTGGAGATAGGGAGATTGCTAGCTCTTGGTACACCTGCAATGGAGGACATTCCACTGACTTTTAGGCTCATTGGTTCTTCTGTTTTATCTGCTCGATACCAGCCTGCATTACCTTGTCCTAAAAACTCAATCGGAGCTTTGCCAAGTTCTTTCGCTTTCAAAAGTGACATGGTGTAATAGAATATACTTGCCCTTTTTAAATGATATTGGCTGCTTATAATAGAAGCGGTTTTTATATTATAGTCGTTGTACAAAATATCATAGCTGAACGATGCATTTTGAACAGTATTTGCACTTTTGTTTTCTACAATGATTCTTTCTATCGGAAGTCCGTTAGCCAATAGCCAATCACGCATTCGATCGCCTTCTGTCCAACCGTTTTTCATTACTCCACCAGTTACTAAGACATAAGAGTTAGGGTATTTGTTTGCACTATTTAGGGCAACTTGTAATCTACCAACTAATTCATCTGTCATTGTACCGTCGCTATTTAAAGCAAATCCTAAAACAATAAAGGCATGCGTACTATCTTTTGGAAGACCGTCGGGAGCCACATCTATATTTTCTTCCATATCATTCTCGATCCAATCCCAATAATCAATGACCGAATTCCATAACTTATAATCTTCCAGAGATTGTTCATTAATCAGTTCAAGAGTCCTTTGGACATCTGTACGTGCATCTTGTCCATAATAATAGATTAATTCACTTACTAGTATTTTTAAGTCCTTTGAGGCATCAGGGGTTTCTGCCGAGGCAATAGAGAAAGGAATCACACTAAATATCAATAGTAAACTGAATAATAAATTATAAGTTTTTTTCATCACTATAATTACTCCTCCATCGTTATGGACTATTTACTGTTTATGTCATCCACTTGGTTGTCAATAATCTTACTTAAATGAATCCACCTCCTTTTAAAATGAATGTTTTACAGGTGATACATAAAAAAAGGCATGGTGGAAATTGAGGAATAGATACATTCCCTCATTTACCAACATGCCTAATCGCATTAGTAACATGTGATTCACTATGTAACTTCTGAGTATATAGTAACCAATATTTTCCGTGAAGGCAACCTTTTTTACCTGATAATTTTTAATATTCAATAAATTTATTATTGGATGACCGTCCAATTTCTGGCCAAGAAAATGCAAGTTATAGACTTAAAAGCTTACTGAGAAGATTCATAAATTTTCATTTACAAAGCAAGGGATTTTAACCCCCCCTCATTTTAATTAGACGATATATGTAAAATTATTGAAGAATCCTTTTCAATAGGCAATTTTATGTACATGGCAGTAATGAGTATTGTCCTAAAAGGTATTTTGAAAACGAAAATGATGTTCAGTAAATTACTGACAGAAACAACGAAGAATAAAGATGAAGGAATTAAAAAATTAATTACTTAGGAGGAATGAGATTGCGTGGTTCAATAAAAAAAGACGGCTCTGTTTGGCGTATGGTTTACGCTACTCCAAGATATCCAGTAACAGGTTTTATGAAATGGTTTTATGAAATAATGTTTGTTAATTGTTTTAATACTTGCTGAAGCCAGTATTTATTATTCATGGCTTGGTCCAAGGCAGGACTCTTTGAATGTTTATGGCAGACTAGAAATGTAGGAAACGGCAGCTAATTTATGTACATAAAAAAGGCCACTTGCCAACATCCGAA
>NZ_JAERSD010000004.1:0-54321 GCF_017912555.1 Bacillus sp. REN3
TCAAAGGATAGGACGCTTGGTTGGGGATGCCAATGGATGGCTGGCTAGAATTGTCCGGCCCATTGTAAATATTAATTGCCGTATATGTACCACTTTCGGAATATGATAGATATCCCTTAATTGCACATCTCCATGCCGCCCCTGGAGGCTATCCTCTTGCAGAAGGTGGAAATGCTCCTGCATTTGTAAAAGATAACCTTGCACCTAGAGACAATTACCTTGAAATTTTTGCGAATATCGCAAGTGTTACAAATACAGCCCAATATTCTACAGCATTTTGACCTACTGCGAAATCTTTACAAACGTTGTACTGCAAAGGTACTCATTCCTGCATGTATGCAACGCTGACAAAAAGAGTGGCGGAACGTGTGAGCCGATAATCGAACATCTTTGAAATCCATTATTCTTGATAATCGTTTAAAAATGTTCTTCACTGCGTCAGGTGTTAAAGGTTCACTATTACGATTAGTAAAGATATTTTCATTAAGGTTCTCTTTACCGAAGTATTGTTCACAAAAAGTTTTGTATGCAGATAATTCCTTGACTACTTTTTCAGTTACTGGCATAGTTTCACGTTTTCGATTTTTCCAAAAACTGAGAGATTATGATTCAGAAAATCCACATCTGACCATTCTAGTGCTGTCATTTCGGACAATCTGATTCCAGTGCCAATTAAAATGACGATAATCGAATGATGCCGATAGGCATAAAATGCTTTCTCACGTTGTTTTATTCTTCTGTAATAGTTGAGCATTTGCTTAATGTGATAATCAGTGAAAACGTCAATTTTAATATCCTCTTTTGCCTTTTGAATCTTCTTAGCAGGATTATTAGTTATGACCTCACATTCAAGCATGTAATTAAAAAATGCTCTAATCCGTTGGAGTTTGGAATTAGTAGTTGTAGCGTTATTTCCTTTTTTCTGATAATGAAGGATAAATTTTTTAATGTGGTTAGGAGTTACATCTTCAACATTTACAACTTCATTTTCTGTTAGGAAGTCATGAAGTTGACCAATCATTAATCTGTAACTCTCTAAGGTGTTGGGGGTAACATTTTTAAACTCACGGTCATCTAAAAAATCTTGAACAGCAAACTTTAACAACACAAAAAGCCACCTCACATTTTTTTGTGAAGTGGCTTCAAGGTGTCGTAACAGATTTAGCAACGACCATAACATTTTCATGTTAGTATAAAGTTGGATAAACCCTTGATACGACTTAAAGGATGATTCCGACTGGGTTCGAACCAGCGACCTCTACCCTGTCAAGGTAGCGCTCTCCCAGCTGAGCTACGGAATCGAAAGGATGTTTGTCCTTTTCTGTGAGGACATTTATAAATATATAATGAAATGAATGCAATGTCAATATAATTTTTCACTCAATGATTCAAGCTGGCAAGAAACTTGGTTCAGCCCTACCCAGAAAAGTGCTAAAAACCTTATTTTTTTAATGTTCTTCGTTTCAACTTGATTCCTATGAACAGCACAAACGCAAGTCCTGAACCTGCTGCAATGATTTTATTCATGGTGGACATTTTTTTCTCATCTTCTATTTGATAAACAGGCTCCTTTGCTGCTGAATTGAGGAACTTTTGGTAAAAGGCTTTATCGGCGCCGTTCGCCACTCCCTCTCTTACCTGGATCATTCCGTTGGGGCCGCCAACTGGAACAAGGAAATCTGTTTCCGGGCTCCTTTGCAGGAACAACAGGAATTTTCCGTCTTCTTCCTGGGATTCAACTGCCCAGCTTACGTCAAAACGATCAATCCCTGCGATGATTGTTTCGTTTGCAGACCCCCTGAATACTTTTTCAACCTTGAACTCGTATCCGGCGAAAATCTCTTTGCTCTCCTCCAGCTTGCTTTTAAAATCATATTTGCCCAATACGATGATTTCTGCACGATTGCTGACTTCCTGTGGGTCCAGTTGAACCCAACTCGTTGCCAAAGCAGAACATGCAAAAAAACTGAGTGCGTAACTGAAGGCCGCCATCATGAAAAGGGATTTGTTCACTTGAATTCCTCCTTTTCAGATTTGACGGTACTTTCCTCGAATTGTTACGGAAGAGTGCAAATCGTTTTCCTTAAATTTTTTCCTCGAGATCCTGTTCCATTGCTTTTATTACCTTTTTGATATAAGCATCTTCATGTGGAACAAAATTGCCTTTGGACACGCTCATTGACCGATGTTCTTTTCTTCCGGCAGGACCTGTTTGGAATCCTTCCACGGTTATTTCCTCCCGTTCCCCAGTCCAAAGCTCGCCAAATTCCCCGATCTTTGCCCTGACTATACCTGAAACTTCTTCTTCCTGGAGATTGTATCTGTTTAGGGGGACATGCTGTTTATATAAATAAACATGGCATAGTTCACGATCTATGAAGTTTGGACTCACGAGCGTATCCTTGATTATCCCAAGGCGAGACAGGCTTTCGATTGGAAGATCGATCCCCAGCTCTTCCTGAACTTCACGCAATCCATCCAGAGCGCTTTCATCCGCCAGGAGATGGCCGGCTGCCGTGATGTCCAGCAAGGAAGGATAATCCTGCTTTTCTGCACTGCGAATTTGGAACAGGACGTAATTTTCGTGAGAATCCCTTTCAATGAACCAGCAATGAAAAGTCTCATGCCAATGGCCAGCCTGATGTACTTCAGAGCGGAATGCAGTTCCCATTTCTATTCCTTGATCATCAAAAATCTTCAGTAATTCACTCTCCATCTAACAGCCTCCTGACGTTCATGATTTAATGGCCTAACACTTTTGGAACATTCGTTCTTATTATATTGAATAAAGAACGAATGTTCGGGTATAATGAAAATATAAGAACAGGGGGTGAAGATCAGTGACAAATCTTCTTAAAAAGTCTCTTAACGAAAACATGCCTGTCGAAATGATCTACCTTGCAAATGACAGCCATATAACCCATCGAAGAATCGTGGTAAAAGAAATGCATGGCCGGTATTTTAAAGCCTTTTGCTTCCTGAGGAATGGCACGCGCCTCTTCAAGCTGGAAAACGTCCTTTCTGTCATGCCTGACAGACGTAAATACCTAAGGACAAGTTAAAAAGGAGCCTCCGGGAACCGAAGACTCCTTATCATTTAGCTGGCTGTATTTGAAATGGGCTTATCCTCCCGTTTGATCATAAGCTGCAAGGCGACGAGCAATACGAAAGATCCAAGTCCGATGATGTCTGTCATTTTTTCAGGATAAATCAGCAGCAAACCGCTGACAACCCCAATGATTCTCTCATACCAGAAAAGCCTTCTCAGCCAGTAGCCAATGATGCCGGCTCCAATCAGCAGCATGCCAGCAAGTGCGGTAAAGACAATCCAAATCAAGTAATACCATGTTGTATCAATCATCAGCAATTCCGGCGACAGGACGAACATGTATGGGATGATGAACGCCGCAATCGCCAATTTGGCTGAATTGACCCCGGTCCTGACAGGCTCGCCTCCGGATACACCGGCCGCCGCGAACGCTGCAAGCGCGACCGGAGGAGTGATATCCGCAATGATTCCAAAGTAGAAGACGAATAAATGTGCGGATAGGTCTGGCACTCCAAGCAAGATGATCGCTGGAGCAGCAATTGTCGATGTAATGACATAGTTGGCAGTCGTTGGGGATCCCATTCCAAGGATCAGCGCAGCGACCATCGTGAGCATCAATGTTGGAAGCAGCAACCCCCCGGATAAATCAAGCAGGCCATTTGCAAGCTTAAGGCCGAGGCCGGTCTTTGTGACTACACCGACAATGATACCCGCAGCTGCCGTAGCAGCAGCCACACCAAGCGCAGTCCGGGCTCCGTCCACGAGGGCGTTGATCATATCCTTGAAACCGATTCTCGTTTCCTTGCTGATCGCGCTTACGACAATGGTTGAAAGAATCGACCACAGGGCAGCCCTCATGATGCTCATCCCGCTTACCATCAGGATGATGACGATCAAGATTGGCAGCAACAAGTAAATCTTCTTAAGAACCTCTTTCCTGTCAGGCATCTCCTCATCAGTCAGTCCGCGCAGCCCTACACGCTTCGCCTCGAAGTGGGTCATGATCCAGATTCCTGTAAAATAAAGCAAAGCAGGGATTGCCGCGGATTTGGCGATATCCCAATAGGTGATGCCTCCGCCGATGAATTCAACCATCAAGAAAGCAGCAGCCCCCATGATCGGTGGCATCAGCTGTCCGCCTGTCGACGCGGCAGCCTCGACCGCGCCAGCGAATTCCTTGCGGTAACCAAGCTTTTTCATCATCGGAATGGTAAAAGATCCCGATGTCACCACGTTCGCAACCGAGCTTCCGCTGATCGTCCCTTGCAGGGCACTGGAAAAAATCGCCACTTTCGCTGGGCCGCCTGTCCTTTTCCCAGCTATTGACACAGCGAGATCGTTGAAATATTGCCCTACTCCCGTCTTGACCAGGAAGGCCCCGAAAAGCAGGAACAGGAAGATGAACGTTGAAGAAACCCCGAGCGGAGTACCAAGAATCCCTTCTGTTGTGAAGAACATGGTCTGGACAAGGCTTTCCAGATTGAGTCCGCGGTGTGCCAGGAAGCCAGGCATATACGGACCGTACAAAGCATATGCCATGAACAATGCAGCAATGATCGTGATTGGCAATCCAACCGTCCTTCTTGTTGCTTCAAGGACCAGGAGGATGGCCGCCAAGCCTACATAAAAATCCTGAGGTGTCAACCGGCCAACGCGGTTAACAAGCTCATCGATCATCACCGGCCAATATGCCCCGATGACTACGGCTGCAATGGCAAGAAGCAAATCATACCAGGCAACCGTCCTTTTCCTCAAATTCTTTTTTGCTGCCGGGAATAGCAGGAAGATTAGCGCGAGCGCGAATCCCAGGTGAATGGAACGCTGAAGCTGCGCTGTCAGAATGCCAAAGATTGATGTATACAGCTGGAAAACTGAAAAGGCCAGAAGCCCAAAGAAAACAATCCAGCCCATCACTCCATCCAGTTTTCTTGTTGCCGCTTCCGGATCATACTTTTCCAGAAGCTCTTGCTGTTTTTCCTGCGATAGTGTCTCCTCACTTTTCGTCAAGGATATTCACTCCTTCCATTTGTTGTAGAAGATTCATTTTTTTTATCAAGACCCTTACCCTTGTGCCTGGCTCAATCGCATTTGCCAAGGGATAGGATGAATTATCCAAAACAAGGGTGTGATTCGCCCTGACCTTGCCAACCCGAAGGTCAAATTGCTCAAACTCCCTGTTCATATTCTCTAAATAATACTTTCCATCCCTGGTTTCAAACTTCTCTCCCTCAGCTGGTTCGGAAGGCATGCCGATCGCAAAATCCTCGTACTCCAGTTCATATTGGCGGATATGGCCCTGCCCGGTCACTTCATAGCTTTCAAGGACATCCGAGAGGTGGATGGAATGCTTGTATTTTATTTTGAATCGTTCACCTGCTGCAATCGGAGCATAACAAAGTATCTTATTCTGTTCCGGCTGCAGAAATACAAGTGCTTGCTTATATGGAATGAGTAACGAAAGGATGATTGCCAAGAGAAGAATAGAAGGCAGCAGAATGGAAATCATGATCTTTTTCCTTATTTTTTTCATTTTTCCAGCCTCGCCTGTCCAAATTATACAGTAAAAAAAGACCGGCTGTCCCTTCGGTCTACTCCGCCCCGAGAATCGGGCGGTTGAAAGAATTGATTCAAAATATGAATTGACCGGGCACAATCCTTCTTCGGGACTGTGTCCGGTCATGGTCTATCGTTTACTCGGCTGCTTTGATCCCTTTTTCATCAAAGTATTTCTGTGCGCCAGGGTGTACATCGATGCCGACACCGTTCAGGGCATTTTCAGGTTTGATTTGCTTCGCTTTCGCATGCTGTACTTTGTCGAGGTTCTCAAAAATAGACTTTGTGATATCATAAACAACCTCGTCACTTAAATCTGATTTTACAACAAGCATCGCCTGGACGGCAACAGTTGGAACTGTTGAACCAAGCTTATATGTTCCGGATGGGACTTCATCCTTCGTGTAATAAGGGTATTTTTCAATCAACGCATCCGCTTTGTCTGCCTCTACAGGGACAATGAAAACCTTTTCGGTAGCAGAAAGCTCCTCAACTGCAGCAGTAGGCGCTCCAGCTGTTACGAAAGCAGCATCGATTGTTCCGTCTTTGATTCCGGTTACAGACTCATCGAAGCTTAGATCCTGCTTCTTGATGTCCTTAAGTTTCATGCCATGTACTTCAAGAATCTGCTCCGCATTTGCGGCTGTACCAGATCCTGGAGCCCCGATTGAGACTTTCTTGCCTTTCAGGTCTTCAACGGACTTAATGCCGGATTTTTCAGTTGTGACGATTTGGATTGTTTCCGGATACAGGGTGCCGATCGCCTTAATGTTGTCGATCGCATTGCCTTCAAACATCAATTTTCCTTCAGTGGCATAGGAAGCAATATCTGTTTGGGTGAAGGCGATTTCTCCTTTTTCATCTTTGATGCTCTGCATATTTTCAGCTGACGCTCCAGTTGTTTCGGCGTTGGTTTCGATTCCTGTAGCATCGGAGACGATTTTTGCGAAAGATCCGCCCAATGGGAAATAAGTACCGCCTGTCCCACCAGTGAGAATACTCATGAACTTTGGCTTTTCTCCGCCCTTCCCGCCATCACCTTTTCCGTCCTCTTCCTTTCCGCCGCATGCGGCAAGGACCATGGAAAGCGCTAACATAAGAATGGTCACGAGAAGAAAACTTTTTCTTTTCATTTAATTTCCCCCTTTAAATTCATAAAATGTTCTTTTCAATATTATCATAATTCTTCACACAATTGTCAAACATGTTACTAAATTCTTATTATCACTATTTTCCTCTTGTTTTTCAGGATAGGTGGGAAAAGCTTTTTCGATCTACATATGCTAAAATCATCTTGAAATTGCAACAAGACTGATGATTTGGAGGTTTTTACAATGGAATTCCCTATGGGCAAGATTCAGGAAATTACACTGCAGAGCAAGGCGCTTGGGGAAGAAGTCACCATGCTAGTCTATCTGCCGGCAACATTTTCTCCTCTATATAAGTATTCGCTGCTGATCGCGCAGGATGGGCGCGACTATTTCCAGCTCGGACGGATTGGGCGGGTGGCAGATGAACTATTAGGCAAAAAAGAAATTGAAAATCTCATCATTGTTGGCATTCCTTACGATTCTGTTGAAGACAGATGGAAAAAATACCACCCAAAAGGTGAGAAGCACCAAGCCTATATCCGCTTCCTGGCACATGAATTGGCACCGTACCTTGATGCCGAATTCCCTACTTATCAGATGGGGATGGGAAGGGCTTTGATCGGGGATTCCCTCGCAGCGACTGTTTCCCTGCTTGCCGCATTGCAGTATCCCCATACCTTTGGAAAAGTCCTGCTTCAATCACCTTACGTGAATGAGCAGGTCATTGAAGCTGTTGAGAGCTTCGGCCAGCCAGGATTATTGAATATTTACCATACTGTCGGAAAAAAAGAGACCAACGTGAAGACCTCATCCTCCAAGCAAAAGGACTTCCTTGCACCTAACAGGGAGCTTTCAAGCCTTCTCAAGAGCAAGGATTATCCCTACTTTTATGATGAATTTGACGGAGACCATACATGGACCCACTGGCAGCCGGACTTAAAGCGGGCGATCAGGATGATGTTTTCCTGAGGATGGGGGATATACTAAAAAAGCCTTAGGCCATTCGAACTTCACAGAAATTTCGAAATATACCCATATGCTTCTTTATATTATATATTTTGAAAATTTGTTATAATGAATCGTAAATCAAGGACTCAGGTAATTTTATTGTTTTGATATTGACTAATTTAATTGAAACGGGGGTATTTAGATGAAATTCGGAATCGTCATTTTTCCGTCAAAGAAAGTCCAGGACTACGCAAATTCCTTAAGAAGGCGCTACGACCCGCATTACGCGCTGATTCCGCCGCATTTGACTTTGAAAGATCCATTTGAAGCAACAGAAGAAGAAGTCAAGGATATCACAAAAAAGATTGCCACCATCGCAAAGAATTTCCACCCTATCGACATTAATATCAAGAAAATCGGTTCCTTCAAACCAGTCAATAATGTCATCTATTTGAAGGTCGACTCTCCAGAAGAACTGGAAAAACTCCACAATGAACTAAGCACTGCATTCGATGGAGAACAAGAATACAACTTTGTTCCGCATATTACCCTAGGGCAGAAAATGTCCGATGACGAGCATTCAGATGTATACAGTTCATTAAGGATGACAAAAGTCGACTTTGAGCAGACTGCTGACCGGATCCATCTGCTTTACCAGCTGGAAAACGGCTCATGGACCGTTTATGAAACATTTCACCTTGGAAAGGAATAGTCAATCGTGGAAGTAAGAATCGTTAGCACTGAACAAGAACGGGAAGATGCGTTCGATGTCCGGCGGATTGTCTTCATCGGCGAACAGGATGTGCCAGAGGAAGAAGAAATCGATGAATATGAAGATGACGCCGTCCACTTCGTCCTCTATGACGGTGAAAAGCCTGCCGGAGCAGGGCGCTTCCGCATTTTGGAGGGCATCGGGAAAGTCGAGCGGATATGTGTCTTGAAAAGTAACCGGAAATCGGGCGCGGGTGTTGCCATCATGAAAAAAATCGAGGACTACGCAAAAGAACAGGGAGTCTCGGTCCTTAAACTCAATGCCCAGACTCATGCCATTCCTTTTTACAGCAAACTTGGATATGAAACGGTTTCTGAAGAATTCCTCGATGCTGGCATCCCGCATAAAACGATGAAAAAATCGATTTGAACCATAAGGAAAGCTCCTTCCGACAACCAGGAAGGAGCTTATTCTATTTGCGCGGCTCTGCAGCCGTACCAAAGGCTGGGTGATTTGCGGGCTCATACCGCAGCCTTCATGCTAAAAAGCATTATCTTTCCTTATTCCAGAGTGTCCACCCTTTTCAACAATAAAAAAGCACTACAGCCATTTTAGATGGTCTCGCTGTAGTACTTTCCTTTTCCCGTGATTTCAGCATAAGCTTTGCTGACAACCAGCGGATTCACTTTTCTTTTATAAACACGGTGATCCCTGACTAAGCCAAAATCCTGCGCGGCCTTTTGCATCCGGGCAGCAGTTTGCTCCTGCTCCCTTTGTACAGGGTCTTCTTTGCGAATCCTTGAAATCCTGCCGATGTGGAAGGGATCGTAATCTGCTCCCACATCACGCTCGGCATATTGTATATATTGATAATTGGTTACCGGAAGAATATATCCCATTTTGCACTCCCCCAAGTACAGTAATAATAGGCGCTCTCATTAAAAACTTCTGATTCTTTTCCACTTTTATGTCCGTATCAAACCTATTTTTTTACCTTTTTTTAAAATTTTTATTCTGATATGATTAAGATTATGTAATTTTTGCTTTGAAATGAGGAAAACGGAAATGATGACGGCAAAATACCACAAACAGTTGATCAGCCTTCAACGATACAATCGTGAGGATTTCCAAAAGCTCTATGATGATGGAAAAAAAGGCATGCTTGCTTGCCCGGTATGCGGAGAGCATGTCCGCCTCTACCTTGGCATTATGGGCAAGCCTCATTTCTATCATCACTTATCAAACAAAGAAGACTGCAGTGGAAACACCGGTGACTCCCTTCAGCCTGCTACTCCAGAAGAAAAAGATGAATTCATTGAACGGAATGGGTTTCGGATTCCAAAGTCGAGGGCAATCACAGGAGAAAAGGAAAAAGAAGAGGGATTCATGGCACCGAAGGAAATAAGCATTCCTTTCCCTTTTTCCCCTGTTCCCCCCTCAAAGCCCGGGCTAACAGTCGATTACCTGAAACAGCTGAAAGAAGCAGGCATCCAGTTTGACGGGAACCAGGAGCAGGCGGTTGTCAGCACCGCAGGCCCGTTGCTGATCCTGGCAGGGGCAGGAAGCGGGAAAACTCGGGTGCTTACCGCCAGGACTGCCTTCATGCTGGAAGAAAAAAAGATAGCTCCTGACTCGATCATGCTCGTCACTTTCACGGCGAAAGCAGCGGCTGAAATGAAAAACCGGATCAGCCGGTATCCTGGTATGTCTGCCAGACGGACAAACCAGTTAGTTGCTGGTACATTCCACAGCATTTTTTATCGTATCCTGATTTTCCACGAACGTGAAAAGTGGTCATCGGACAGGCTTTTGAAAAAAGACTGGCAGCGGGAGCATATATTGAAGGAAGCAGGCAGGAAATTGCAGTTGGACGAGAAAGAGTTCGCTTATGACCTTGCCCTCCAGCAAATAGGTCTGTGGAAAAATACGATGGTATTGCCGGCTGGAGTCGAGCCTGCATCCCAGTGGGAAGAAAAAGTCGCATTGCTTTATAAAGATTATGAATCCACAAAGGAAAAACAGCGCCTGTTTGATTTCGATGATATGCTCCTTAGCTGCTATGAACTTTTCAAGGAACAACCCGCAATACTCGAAAACTACCAGAACCGCTTCCAATATTTCCTGATCGATGAATTCCAGGATGTCAATAAAGTACAATATGAAATCGTGAAGATGCTTTCAGAGCAAAACCGCAATGTCTGTGCTGTAGGAGATGACGACCAATCCATCTATTCCTTCCGGGGCAGTGATCCTTCCTACTTATTCAAGTTCAAGGAAGATTACAAGAATACGGAAGTGATCATCCTGAACCAAAACTATCGTTCACCGCATGAAATTGTCGAGACAGCAAACACAGTGATATCCGCTAATCTCATCCGCCATGATAAAGAGATGAAAGCCCAATTTTCCGGTGAATGCCCGCCGATCCTCTTCCACCCTTATGATGAAGAAGAGGAGGCAACCATGATTGTTACGGATATCCAGGAACGGATTGCCGCTGGAGCAAAACCAGGCGATTTCGCGATCCTGTTCCGGACCAATACGGCTAGCAGGGCTGTGTTCGAACGGCTTGCCAATTCCAGCCTTCCTTTTAGGCTGGACCAGGATGCCGATTCGTTTTATGAACGCTTCATGGTCAGAGGGATACTCGCTTTCCTGCGCTTGAGCCTCAACCAGGATGACACGGATGCGATCAGGAATATCCTGCCTTCGTTGTTTTTAAAACAAACCGTGTTCCGGGACCTTCAGGCGAACAGCATCCTTCAGGACTGCTCAATGCTCGAAGCCCTGGCATATGTACAGACTGGGTTTGCCTTCCAGGAGCAAAAGCTGAAAAGACTGGTTCCGGTCATCCGGTCTTTATCCTCTCTCTCCCCGGCAGCAGCAATCGAAACGATAGAGAAGGATCTTGGCTTCCAGGATTTCATTAAAAAGCGAGGAAATGAAGGAAATAAGCTTGAAAGAGGATCAGATGATCTCCGCGATTTGAAAGTGGCTGCAAGGAATTTCAAAACCGTAGCAGATTTCATCGAACATGCTGACCATATGGCCGCGATGAATAAAGAAATCAAGCGAAGCAGCAAGAATGCCTTGGATGCCATTACCCTAAGCACAATCCACCGTGCAAAAGGGCTGGAATACGAAAATGTCTACATACTGGGTACCGTAGACGGCAGCATTCCCCATGACTATGCTCTGGAATCCTCCCGCAATGGGGACCATTCGCAACTGGAAGAAGAGCGTAGGCTCCTTTATGTAGCCGTAACTCGCGCACAGCGTAATCTTTTTATTTCAATCCCGCAAAAAAGACGCGGAAGGAAGGCGAACCCTTCCCGTTTCCTTGCCAGATTGCAAAAGAAGATCACAAAGCAGGACCTGGAGTTTTAATCCAGGTCCTGACTGCGTTATTTCTTATTGATCATTTTAGAAATCTGGTTAAAATCAAGCTGTTTCCCATCTTTAATGATGGACTCGACAATTTTGTCTTCCATTTCTTTTTTCACAGGCTTATTCGCAAGTTTGGAAACGCGGCGAATCACGCCTCTTACAGTTTCTTCATCTTTGAAATTCGCATTCTGCAGGGAGTTCGCCAGTTCAAATACATCTTTCATGTTGACGCCCGTCTTTTTTTCTATGTTCTTGAAAAAGTTATTATCCATATCGGTCATCATGCCTCCTTGATAAACTACTCTATAGTATGTAGGAAGCTTGAAATGGTGAAAACTTAGGTGTTTCAACAAGAAAGAGCCCTTCCAGAATAGGAATGGCTCCTTGTTTGAAAAAACTTCTTCCTTAGTTGTAGAAGCTGGCTCCTACAATAATCAACAAAATGAACAGCACAACGATCAACACGAATGTTGAACCATAATAGCCGCCATAGCCATATCCATAGCCACCATAGCCCCAATAACCGAAGCCCATGCTCTTTCACCTCACTTTTATCGAGTCAATATCAATATATGTGAAGGCTTTGCGGATGTATGGGCGAGCTCCCTAAAAACTGAAACAAGTTAAAAACTTAATGAATTCGGGAAGATTTCGGTGCCTTAGCTTCTGGCCAAAAAAGGGTGCTTTCCACTTCTTTCCGACGTGATCATTAGCTGCTTTGATGCTGTTCACATTCCTGTCTAAGTAAGTCCTTGATTCTAGCGTTTTTTAAGTGTTATTTAGCGGAATTTCCTTTGATTTAGCGGAGATCGCAATTTTTCGGCGAACCCTAACGATATCTGACGAACCCGGAGTATTCAACCTTCTGGCTATGTTAAATTGATTGTTGATTTCCACTCCGGGCCTTCGACGGACAGGAAGTCCTAGTGCCGACTTTGCCGCAGGACGCGGCGGTTTTAGTCGGCCGCTTTCCACCTCGTGCCAAGGAACCTTCTTGGCGCTTTGCACCTCCGGGCTCCCTGCCCCGTACTCCCGCTGGACACTGGATGGGCTTCCTCGAGTTTGCCAACGCACGAAGGAAATGCGTTAGCATTTTTGAGGATTCTGCGTGCCTTCCGCTCCAACCAATAGGTATTCAAATTCAACACTGGTCTTTAACATAGCCAACGTTTTAAAAAATCAGCCTTTTGGCTTAAAAATAAGGGCTCCGATGAATCCGAAGATGACAGCAGCGGAAATGCCCGAACTGGTGATTTCGAACATCCCTGTCAACACCCCGACAAGCCCATGCTGCTCTGCTTCCTGCAAAGCGCCGTGAACAAGTGAGTTTCCAAAGCTTGTAATTGGAATCGTCGCGCCAGCACCGGCAAAATCAATCAGTGGTTCATACAGACCGAATCCATCAAGTACTGCTCCAATAACAACAAGCAAACTCATCGTATGTCCAGGAGTCAATTTAGCGATATCGAATAACAGCTGCCCTCCCACACAAATCAGCCCGCCAATGACAAATGCCCAGAAAAACATTGGAAGCATAGTGTGATCCCCCCTTTTTAATTCGTCTCAATCGATACAGCATGAGCTATGCATGGAATACTTTCTTTTTGCTGGAAAGACAACGGGGACAATAGCGCGCCAGTTGCGACGACAAGGATTTTTTTATAGACACCTTGCCGCATCTGGTTGAGCAAGTGTCCATATAGGACCGAGGCAGAACATCCCGCTCCGCTTCCTCCTGACTGCACAGGCTGGTCTTCTTTATAAATCATCAGCCCGCAATCCTGGAATTGTTCCCTTGTTACGTTCAAGCCTGTCTGTTGCAAAAGTTCGTAAGTTGTCTCCTGGCCGATCCGCCCGAGGTCCCCCGTCACAATCAAATCATAATAAGAAGGATCGATGCGCAGATCCCTGAAGTGGGCAGTGATTGTATCCGCTGCGGCGGGAGCCATCGCGCCGCCCATATTGAATGGGTCTGTCAAGCCCATGTCGATCACCTTCCCAATCGTCGCTGAAGTTGTCACTAGTTTTCCAGCCTTATCAGGATTGTCCGTCACCACGGCCACTCCTGCACCGGTTACCGTCCACTGAGCAGTCGGAGGCTTCTGCCCGCCATATTCCGTTGGATAGCGAAACTGTTTTTCGACCGCCGCATTGTGGCTTGAAGCGCCAGTCACCGTTTTCTTGGCTCCATTGTAATTGATGATGAAGGAAGCTAGCGCCAGTCCCTCCATAGATGTTGAACAGGCACCGAACAGGCCGAAATAAGGAATCTGCATCGTCCGTGCCGCAAAGCTGCTTGGTGTGATTTGGTTGACTAAATCCCCCGCAAGCATGAAATGTATATCTTCCTTAGTATAATTGGCCTTTTGGAGGGCAGCATCAATCGCTTCCTCCAGCAGCAGCTTATGTGCCTTTTCATAAGAATCCTGTCCCATCCAGAGATCGTCATGGAGAATATCAAAGTCGGCTGCCAGGTTCCCCCTTGCCTCAAAAGGGCCACCAGTAGCGGCTGAAGCCTCAATGACAGGCAAATTCGCGAATTTCCATGATTGATGGCCAACCAGCATTCACAGCACCCCCATCATTTGGAGCAAAGTTTTTACCAGCGCGACTACAAAAGCAGAGAACACTCCGAACAAGATGACCGTACCCGCTAGTTTGAACATATTTCCGCCTACTCCCAGCACAAAGCCCTCGGTCCTGTGTTCAATTGCCGCCGAAATCACAGAGTTTCCGAATCCGGTTACAGGCACAGCGCTTCCTGCCCCGGCAAATTGTCCGATACGATCGTAAATCCCAAAGCCAGTGAGCAGCATCGAAATGAAAATCATTGTCGCAACAGTTGGGTTCCCTGCAGTCTGCTCAGTAAAGTTAAAGAAATAGATATAAAAATAGGTGAGGGCCTGTCCGATTAAGCAAATGGTACCCCCAACAAAGAAAGCTTTGACACAATTCTTTACGACCGGACGCTTCAATTCATGCTTTTGCTCCAGCTGCTGGTATTGCTGCTGTTCGGGTGTCAGCTTTTGTTTATTATTCCCCATCTCGCTCATCCTTTCTTATGTCATTTCCTTTTTCAATTTAATGATACCTTGAAGTTTTTTCTCCGCTTTTTCTTCGGAATAGTCAGGATCCTTCATCATTTCCCGCAATTCGACTGCCTCGATGAAAATCTTGAAATCACTGGAGACAATGAAATTCTCACCCGGATAGTTTGTTTCCAGTTTCTTATTGACTTCTTTTTCGATCCGTTTCATTGCGAAACGCTTTAGATGCTTGACCTTGTATGCAACAAGGATATTTTTTTTGCCCGTTATGACAGCGACATCATAAATTTCATCGAATGACCGGATATCTCTTTTAACGTCTTCCGCTAGTTCTACATTCTTTTCGTCAAAATCATCCGTTGCCCCGGGTTTAGGATTGATAGACTGGATCATCGATGTCCCGCTCTCTGGAGAAGTCTTTCCAAACGAACAGCCGGAAACGACCAGAGACATTGCTGCCAATATGAGAATGTTAAAAACTGCACGTTTCTTATCCATTTTTCGATTCCTTTCCTGTGAAATGATAAAATTATTTTCCACGTTTCCATCCATGTTTATGAATTTTTTGTTATGTGATTATTTCCCAAAATAAAAAAACGTCTGCCAGACACTTGGCAAACGCGAAGGTTCTTATTTGTGTCCTTTAGACCAGTACTCATTTAATGGAGACAAAGAAGTCTTCTTTGCCACCTTTTGTCCTCTTGGTACTGGACTTTTAATACAAACTCATCCTCTTTTCTTACTGCATCCGCAGCCTCCCTTTCTTCTTCTCCGTTGCGGCCTATGCAAAGAATGAGCAGTGGTCTTTTTATTCGCTTCTGCTTCTTTTTTAAGTTTTTGGTTTTCCATGCTTGATCTTCCTTTCTTTCTTGTTTTATCCTCTCTCAATCAGGAATGTTTGAATGATTGAAGACATCCCTGCAATAGCGAAGATAGAAATAAACGGCATCATGATTTCCGGTATGAAATAATAGCCGCAATAAACCATCACCGAACACCAGAATCCTGTACACCAATGGCAGCTTAACAGCTCACCGATCCAGTACCTGATTCCCTCTCCCTTAATTTCAATATAGGCTTCTTCACTTCCATCCGGCAATGTCTCCACAAACGTTTCATGAAATGGCCGACGGATAAATTCGGTGATCTTATCAAAGACAATCAGGCGGGTCAAACGGAAACTTGCAAAAACAATCAGGATCAACTCGAGATAACTGTCCATCTTTTCCCCTTCTATCTTCATTAATTTTGATCCCTGACATTATATGCCTGTACAAGCGGTGGAGTATGGGCTGGCAACGCTTTATCCGTACTTTTTGTTTCTCCTTTGAAAATTAGACAATCACCCACACCAAACACTTCCTTTTTCATATTCTGTTAAAGACAATAGGTCAAAAATAAAAAAGGAGATGAATGTTTAATGTCATGTGGAAAACATAATGGCGGCGGCTCTTCATCTGATAACTGTGTTTGCGATGTACTAAGAGAAATTGCCCGCGTACAGGACATGGTGGAAGATGAGTGCTGTGTCACTAGCTGCGAGCGCTCAATCCAGGCGCTTTTAGGAGAGACAGCGAACAACAATCTTGATACAATCCCAATCATCCTTTACTGTAAATGCGATCCTTTCCTCGGTGTAGGAGTAGGCACTGCTACTACAGGAGGCAACACTACTTTTGATTGCATCGAATCCTTTGTATTCAGAGTATGTTCGGTCGATGATGACTGCTGTGCCGTATTGGAATTGCTGGATACCGGACATGATCCAAATCCATCCCAGGGACCTTGCTCTCAATTCCAAGGCAATGTTAAACTAACCGACCTTACACGTACAGGCGTTTGCATCACGGTTGACCTGTCTTGCTTCTGTGCAGTTACATGCCTTCCGGCTGTGACAGCCCACCAATAATAGACACAACAAACAAGGCTTACCGATTCGGTAAGCCTTGTTTCTTTTATAGACGTTTCAGGATAACATCCGTGATTTCTTCAACCGGGATCTTCAAATGCTTTTTCCCTCTCACAGGCTTGATGGTGACTTCCCCATCTTTGTTCGATACAAAGTACCCCTGGTAAACCTTCTTTTCTGTTACAAATAAATAAACGATTTTTACGATCCGCATCGGAAGCGCTCTGAGGCTTTCCAGCTTTTCTTCTATGCTTAATTTATGGAAGGGGACTTTGAATTGGGGCAGTCTTACCTTTTCATCGGTCCCCTGAAGTTCAATTTCTCCATTGATTTCCTTTGCTTCTTTCTCGCTTTCAGGTTCAGTCAGATGTTCCGTCTCTTCGACTTTGTTTTTGGAACGATATGTCCCTTGCATAGAGGTATTTTCCACTTTCCATTCAGGCTGATCGACAAAAATCAAGGGACCTTTCCTTTGGGTCCTTAAGGTGCTTCTTTTCTGTTTGCTCATCCGATTCCCTCCGCTTGTCGTGATTACATAAACCTCTTTCGCTTCTTTCCTTCTTTTTCACTCCTTTGCTCTTTTTTTCTTTATATGTATTTGTATGCACCGGATGAGTTTCTGTTGAAGAAACTGCATTTCATAAAAAAGACCTGATGGCACACGCCATTCAGGTCTTGGTCATTATAGGATATGGAACCCGGAATCCACGTGGATGTTTTCACCAGTGATTCCGCGTGAAAGATCACTGAACAGGAACAAAGCTGTATCGCCAACCTCCTCAGGAGTCGTGTTCCTGCGAAGCGGCGCTTTTTCCTCGATTTCCTTAAGAATTGAGTTAAAATCACTGACCCCTTTTGCCGACAAGGTCCTGATCGGTCCTGCTGAAATGGAATTGACACGGATATTGTATTTGCCAAGATCAGCGGCAAGGTAGCGGACACTGGCGTCAAGTGAGGCTTTCGCCACTCCCATTACGTTATAGTTCTGGATAGCTCGTTCTCCGCCAAGATAGGTAAGCGTCACGATGCTTCCCCCTTCAGCCATTAGTTCCCTCGCTTCCTTCGCGACAGCAGTCAAGGAGTATGAACTGATGTTGTGGGCCAGCAGGAAACCATCGCGTGTGACATTCAGATATTCACCTTGAAGCTCTTCTTTTTTGGCAAAAGCGATGCAGTGGGCAATACCATCGATTTTGCCTGCTGTTTCCTTGATTTCCCTGAAACATTTTGCAATATCCTCATCCACGGTTACATCGCAAGGCAGTACAGGATACTCTGGATTCAGAGACTCTGCAAGATCGCGGACGCTTTTTTCCAGGCGCTCTCCTGCATATGTAAAAATAAGATTGGCTCCCGCGTTATGGAGTGCTTGGGCAATCCCCCAGGCGATGCTCCTTTTATTGGCCACTCCCATGACAACATATGTTTTGCCGTTTAGAGAAAGAGTCATTTCTAAAATCCCCCTATTAATACATGTTATTAGTACCTAGTGCTAATTCTACACTATCCTAACACTTTTGCAAAGGAAAACCCGCCAAAAAGGCGGGTTAAAATATTCAGCACCAGTAGCAAAACTCCAGTTCGGCTTTCAATTCATCCACGTATTCCTTTGAGCCTGTGACAATCAAGCGGTCATTCAGGCGTAATTCGGTATCCCCGTGGGGAACGATGGACTCATTCTCACGGAGGATACGGACAAAAATGACATCGCCTGTAAAAGGAAAACGCCTGATGCTCATCCCATCGAAATGATCGTTCAACATCTTGATTTCGTGAAGCGCGTGTTCCTTGTTCGTCAAGATGCTCATGACCCCAGGTGACTCGATCATCGCGCGAAGCAAGGACTCAGTAGAGCGAAGGACAGAGAATACTTCTACTCCTTTTAGCTTCAGCGTCTCGACAAGCTCCGGGTTCTCGATCCGGGCGATGACCCGTTCCATGCCTTTGTCTTTGGCGTTTTCGGCGATTTCGGCATTCAATGCATCATCCCCTGTGGAAATGACAACGATATCAGCTTCGTACACCCCTTTTTCTTCAAGGGTTACCGTTTTGTAATCAGGCATTTCGACGATTTCGAAAACAGAGCTTGCTATTTTTTTGTCTGCCTTATCCTGTTTGGTATGGTATAAAATCGTCTCATATAATGAAGATTTCAAATCACGGGACACAGGAAGTGTCATCTGATTAGCCCCGATAAACGCAACATTGATTTTCTTCTCCTCGACAGCGGCCCTTGGGAACACCTTTTTAAAGAGGATAGGCGTCAGCACACTTGAAATGACCGCTACGAGAATCAAGGTTCCGCTCATTTCTGGAGTGATCATTTCCATTCTTTCCCCAATCGTGGCTGCCGCGATAACCAGCGATAACGTCGATGTCAATAAGAACCCTGAAGCAAGGACGGTTTTTGTGTCATACCATTTTTTTAGCAAGTACACCGGCACTACTTTCGAAATGAATAAGGCCAGCAGCAAAAGCGGGATGAGGAGAAGCAACTTCTTATCACTCAACAATGACCAGATATCGAGTTCAACCCCGACCATCACGAAAAATATCGGGATCAGGAACCCATAGCCGAACGAATCGAGTTTATGGACCAGCTCCTGGTCAGGTGCCAATAATGATACAAGGACCCCGGCGAGGAATGCTCCGAGGATATTTTCTGCGCCTACTGTTTCAGAAATCGCAACAAGCAAAATGATCAATGCGAAAACAGCCCTTGTTCCAATCTGGGTTGTCCCTGTTGAAAGGGCATTGACAAAGGCGCGATTCTGGAATACCCTGCCGAGGAAGTACAAAGCCACCCCTGCAGCAAACAGGACAAGGAGCAGCCAAGTGTTCCCTTCTCCTCCATCGTGGAGGGAAACGAATACAGCAAGCAGGATCATCGTTGCCAGATCAGCAATGACCGCTACCAATAGAATGATTTGGCCAATGTTCGTCTTCATCAAATAAGCATCTTTCAGGGTAGGGACAACGACTCCCAGGGAAATAGTCGAGATGATCAAGGTCATCAGGAATATATCTTCAATGAAGCCCGCGAGCACGAATAAATAGGAAAGGCCAAAAGAGACAATGAAAATCCCGATAAAGATCATCGTTGCGACCGAGAATGTATTTGGCTCGTTTTTGCCGTTAGGCATCCGTTTATTCTTTTTGCCCCTAGAAAAGGCAGTGAAGTCGATCTCAAGTCCGCTAAGGAACATCAGGAATAAAAAACCCAATGTCGACAGCGTGCTCAGCCAGGCATCCTCATGGACAATATCGAAGCCGGACTGGCCGATGATCAAGCCCATGATGATCTCAGCAACCACGACGGGCATGAAGTTCAATTTGAGGCGGTGAAGCAGAATTGGTGTAATGAATGCAACGAGGATGACGATCACGAGTGAAGTAATCGATGCATGCTGTTCCATACACATCCCTCCTTAACTTGTCAGATAGCTCATGAATGCCGTAGCAATTCCAAAGTAAATCAAAATACTGATGATATCATTGATCGTTGTGATAAAAGGTCCTGATGCAACCGCCGGATCAATATTCAAACGATGCATCAGCAGAGGGACTAATGAGCCTGCGAGTGTAGCAACGATCAAGGTGATGAAAATCGAAACCCCCACTAGAGCTCCCAGGAAAAAATCTCCCTGCCAAAAATAAACGATGAAGGTGACAAGGAAACCGCAAATCGCGCCTGTAATCATCCCTGTACCGGCTTCCCTCAGGATAATCGCCCATTTGCTTTCTTTTTCCAGGTCGCCAGTAGCAATCCCCCTGACCGCAACCGCAAGCGCCTGTGTTCCAGTATTGCCAGCCATGCCAGCAATCAGCGGGATGAAAACTGCAAGGATGGCCACTTGATTGAGTGTTTCCTCGAATCTGCCAATCAAGCTTGCTGTGAACATGCCGAGAAAAAGGAGGATGATCAGCCAAGGCAGCCTTTTTTTTGCAGCCGAGATAGGATTCTTGTCAACTTTATCGACATCAGCGATACCAGCAAGCTTTGAATAGTCATCAGAAGCTTCTTCTTCCATGACATCGATGATATCGTCGACCGTGATGATTCCGAGAAGATGGTTCTGGAAGTCAACAACGGGAAGTGCAAGAAAGTTGTAATCCCTCATTTTCCTGGCAACCTCCTCCTGGTCTTCGCCGACCGATACCGAAACAACACGTTCATTCATGATTTCTGAAATCATCGTATCATCATCCGACACGATCAAATCCCTGAGGGAAATCACACCCGCAAGGCGCTTTTCTTCATCCACGACGAATAAGTAGTAAATCGTTTCAGCTTCAGGCGCTTCTTTTTTCAGGATATACATCGCTGACCTGACCGTCTGGTTCGCTGAAATCGAAATGAATTCCGTTGTCATGATACTTCCGGCAGTGTATTCCTCATAATGGAGCAGATCTTTGATTTCCTGCGCCGCTTCTTCATCCATGATTGTCAGGTAGCTGACAACCTGGTCCTTATCGAGTTCATTCAGGACGTCAACCGCATCATCCGCATACATTTCAGAAAGCATGTCAGCTGCATAAGCCGGATTCATTTGTGCCAGTGCTTCTTTGAAATCTTCTTCGTCCGTTTCCAGGTTCTCGAAAATATCCGCCATCTCTTTCGGTGATAAATAAGAGTAAACCTTTGCCCTTAATTTATCATCCAGCCCGCTGAAAAATTCAGCCTGGTCATAGGGATGGAGTTCCATGAACTCCTCACGGAAATCGTCAATCTTTTCAGAGTAAAGTGCCTGCATCAGCAGCTCGGTGTTGATTTGCTGCTTTGCCAAGGATTCTTGCCATTCTTCAGCCATCCACTTTACCCCCTTTCATCAAACTGATCAATCTTTTCATTATACTAGCATGGATTAATTCCTTTGTCTTTTATGATCTTCCCTGTAACCGCTTCCTTTTAAATTTTCCTTAAACGCTGTATAAAAAAGTATAGCTATGCTATGAAAAATCATCAGTACCAGTCCCTCCCCCTGCGCAGCCATTAGGTTATTGGACAGGAGGCGGAAGGGCGTTTAGCAGCTGCCTGGGTTGTACATCCCTGCTGCGCCTTGTTACCGGCGCAACTATTAGGGAAAAGCGGCCTTGCATGTTTCTTGATGCGCTGTTTTATGCCATTGGGGCAGATGCTTCGCCTGGACATATGCGTAAGCGGATGTCCTTACGAGCTTATCCAGTAAAAAAGCAAACCATCTATTCGTGTGGTTTGCCTTTCCCAACTAGCTTCCCTATGTCTTCTGGAATATCTGCTTTGAAGTGTAAAACCTGGTTCAGGAATGGGTGGGTGAATTCGATTTCCCGGCAATGGAGTGCTTGCCTGCCTATTAAATCTTTCTTTCCGCCGTACAGGCTATCCCCTAGAAGCGGATGTCCGATATGTGACATGTGTACCCTGATCTGATGGGTCCTGCCTGTCAGCAGCCGAAGCTTGACGTGGGTGTATCCGTCATAGTGGTTCAGCACATGGAAGAGTGTGCAGGCATATTGGCCATGAGGATTGACCTCACGTTCGATGATGCTGTCACTTTTCCTGGCAATCGGCTTTTCGATCTTGCCTTCATCCATGCCGACAGGACCCGTGACAAGTGCTTCGTATGTACGGTGGATTCCGCCCTCCCGTTGCTGTTTGCTGAAAAGATGATGCACATGGCTGTGCTTGGCAACAAGGACGATTCCAGAAGTATCCCGATCAAGACGAGTGACGATGTGCGTGGTTGCAGCAATTCCCTTTTCTTTGTAATAGCTGATCAGTCCGCTTGCGAGGCTGCCATATGGGTGCTCCCTGGAAGGAATCGTGTTCATTGCTGGGGGCTTGTTGACAACAAGGATATATTCATCTTCATACATGATGGAAAGCGGAATCGGCTCTCCTCTCAATCCTGCTGATGGTTCTTCAGAGGGGAATGCTACCTTCACATTATCGCTGCTGCTCAACTGATACCTTACATTCACTTCAATGCCATTTACAGTTATCATTCCACCCTTGAACTTGATATCTGTAAGGGCAGACCTGGAGATTTCTTTTTCCTTCAGGAATTCGCGAAGCAGTTTGCCTTCGTCTGTACTGGCGGCTGTCCACTCAAGGCTGAATCGTTTTGCCATATTCGCTGCTCCAGTCCATTGGTAAATTTCCATCAGTCGCTGTCCGAGATGAAGGAATCATGCACTCTTTTCCAGAAAGGGAATGGCCGGAACCTGGCAAAGCGAATCTTTTCATCCGCCACCCTGAACTGGATTGACTTCACATCTTTGTGCAATAACGTCAAATGATCGACGGTTACTTGGAAGTCGGGCCGGTTAACCGGTTTGAGTGTGCATGTATGATGGTCGGGGAGGATCAATGGCGAACCGACCGTCCTGAACACCCTATTGTTGATGGATGCCATTTCAGCTACCTGGATAGCGCGCAGCGATGGATGGATGATTGCTCCTCCAAGTGCTTTGTTATAAGCTGTACTGCCTGAGGGAGTAGAAACACATAGGCCATCGCCACGGAAGCGTTCGAAATGCTGTCCCCTGATTTCCACGTCCATTACGAGCGTCCCCTCGACCGATTTAACCGTTGACTCATTCAATGCGAGGTAGCGGGTTTCCCTACCGCCATGCTGGTATCGGATAATGACCTCAAGCAGCGGATATTCTATTACCTGATAGGGAGTCTTTGCGATTGCGATAACAAGCTTTTCAATCTCCTCGGGCACCCAGTCCGCATAAAATCCAAGATGTCCAGTATGTACACCAATGAAAGCAGTCTTATCAAGCCTGTTGCTATAGCGGTGGAATGCGTATAGAAGCGTCCCATCCCCTCCTACTGATATGCAAAGGTCCGGCTGATCCTCATCATAGATGAGGTCGAAATCCATAAGATAGCTCTTCATCTTTTGCATCAGCGTATTTGACCGGGAATCTCCCTTTGAAGTGATCGCAAATTTCATGAGTCCACTTCCCCCTTAATACAATAATCAAGTTACTTCTTGCGGTCCTGCTGCATTTCTTTTTTTCGGGTGAAAAAAGCTTGCGCTTCCTGGATTTCCCCGCGGATTGAAGACATTTCTTCATCAAGGCGGAAAGCAGCCTCAGCAGCTCTCTGTAGCCTGATCCTGATATCCTCCGGGAAAAGCCCCTTATACTTATAGTTTAAAGAATGCTCTACTGTTGCCCAAAAATTCATCGCCAGTGTGCGTATTTGGATTTCAGCAAGAATCTTCTTTTCCCCCCTGATTGTCTGGACTGGATAGCGGATCACCACATGGTAGGAACGGTAACCGCTTGCTTTTTTATGGGAAATATAATCCCGCTCTTCGACAATCTCAAAATCGTTCCTTTTCCTCAGCAGTTCCACCACGATCCTGATATCATCAACAAACTGGCACATCATCCTCAAGCCTGCGATATCCTGCATTTCAGTATCCAGATTATCTAATGAAATTCCTTTATGATGTGCTTTGTCAAGTATACTTGCAATAGGTTTTACCCTTCCTGTGACAAATTCAATCGGGGAATGGTCGGAATTCAATTCGTACTGGCTCCTCATGCCCTTCAGTTTGACTTTAAGCTCTTCGACAGCCAGTTTGTACGGTTCTAAAAACTGATCCCAGTTTTTCAATATCAGTCACCTCATCCGAATCTATCTTTTAAGAAGCTTATGCGGAGGGTGCAGCAAAAATCTGTTCCACCTTTGCGACCATTTCCTCTCCGTAATTGCTGTTCCCTGTAATATTGGCTATCAGGTAATCCATTTCCTGCCGGAACCCTGGCAGTCGAAGCTTGTTTCTGCCTGATATAAGGCTTGCTTCAAGCCCTGCCTGTAATCCATCATGGATGATATCCCATATTCGTTCAGGAATCGAAAGATATTGATAGCCGCCTTCTTTTTCTACGATATAGATAAAGGATAACTGATCGGAATCAACCAGCATTTGGCCAGTTGCCGTCATTTCTTCAATCCCCGCCTCCAGATCGGCAGTGAGCAGCAGCTCGTTGTTTTTAATTGTCGCATCATTGATCTCTATTCTTTGGCTCATTCTATCCAACCTCCATAATCGATTATATTTTATCATATACAGTTAATTTCTACTAAGGATTGAAGCAGACGGGAATTAAAGAGATAATAGAGAAAGATTCCCGTGAAAGGAAGAAAATATGACCGAGAATATCGAAATTGAATTCAAGAATATGCTTACCGCCGAGGAATTCCGGCGGCTTCTGAACTTTTTCAATGTTACTGCTTCCGATTTTAAAAAACAGACCAACCATTATTTTGACACGAGGTCTTTTTCCTTGAAAGAGAACGGCTCGGCATTACGGATCCGCGAAAAAGAAAATGGCTTCGAGATGACCCTGAAACAGCCAGCGCCCCGTGGATTGCTGGAAACGAACCAATCCATATCAGCGGATGCTGCAAAAGACATGATCCATTCCGGAAAGCCGATCGAGGGTGCAGTGAAAGAGGCAGTCTCCAGGCTGATAGGCAATTTGGATTCTTTGCAGTATTTCGGCTCCCTAACAACAATCCGCGCCGAATTCGAGTACAAGGGGGGCCTGCTCGTACTGGACCATAGTTACTATTTAAATTTGGAAGATTATGAGATAGAATATGAAGTGGCGGATGAAGAGGAAGGTTCAAAGATTTTTTCAGCTTTGCTAGAAGGACTTAACATTCCAATAAGGCCGACCGATAATAAAATCAGAAGGTTTTATCTGGCGAAATACCATCAATTGAAAGAGTAAAGTGAGACAGGAGTTTCGATATATGAACATTGAACAACTAAAAGCCATGATTGAATTGCAGGCTCTCCAAAATTTCAGCAAGCCTGCAGGGCAATCGGGAAACGGCCTTTTTCAGGAAATGCTGTCTGGTATGCTTGATGGCAAAAATCAGGTTCTGGGAACAGTCGCAACCCTGGTGGATGATGTTCATCCAGCAGGCAATGTCAATCAGGATCGCATTTTCAACCTGGCACAGAACAGCATCCAGCAAATGCTCCCCCCTGTCCAGCTGACGAAACTGTCTTTAAAGAACAATGATTTTGATGAAATCGTCGAACAGGCTGCAGCTAAATACAATCTGCCTGTGAAATTAATAAAGTCTGTCATCCAAAAGGAATCGAATTTCAATCCGAACGCTGTCAGTCCAGCTGGCGCCTCAGGCTTGATGCAACTGATGCCGTCAACAGCAAGGGGACTTGGCGTTAAGAACATTTTTGATCCCGCTGAAAATATTTTCGCAGGAACGAAATACTTAAGGCAGATGATGGATAAATATGACGGCCGTCTTGAATTAGCACTGGCCGCATACAATGCCGGACCGGGAAACGTGGATAAATATGGAGGCATCCCGCCGTTCAGGGAAACACAGAATTACGTACAAAAGATCAGGAATATGTTCTATGGATGATATTTCCAACCGTCTGTCATTGGCAACAGACGGTTTTTTTGTGTACATTATTAAGACACATTGCGTCTTTAAGCTATTTATTTGAGATATAAATTTAGCATTGCTAAAATAAATAGCATAACTTGAATGCTGGAACCGTTTTTCCACTATAAAAATTCTTTTCAAAGGAGTTATAAATATGGTTGAGAATAAGAGCCTACCATTCGAAGCCATTGGCGAAGGAACACTTCACCGGCTGGTCGACGCTTTTTACCACCGTGTTGGAATGCATCCTGATCTTGCTCCTATTTTCCCGGATGATCTATCTGAAACCGCACGCAAACAAAAACAGTTCTTGACTCAATATTTAGGAGGACCTCCTTTATATACAAATGAACATGGCCATCCAATGCTCCGCGCAAGGCACCTGCCTTTCCGGGTGACACCGAAAAGAGCCAGGGCCTGGCTTGCCTGCATGGCCGAAGCAATGGATGAAGTTGGCCTGGACGGGCCTGTCAGGGACGATTTCTATGCACGCCTTAACCTGACGGCACAGCATATGATCAACACACCTGATGGTGAAGATGGTGAAAACACATGAGACTCAGCAGGGAAAATTTATTATGCTATGATCCTGCTGAGCTGTGCCACAGCATGGATAAAAAGCCGCTAGAGATATACATGTTCGTTGATCCGCTCTGCCCTGAGTGCTGGGCACTTGAGCCGATTACCAAGAAGCTGCAGATTGAATATGGGAAGTATTTCTCAATCCGCCATGTATTAAGCGGAAAACTGGCAACCTTGAATATGTGCAGAAAGAAACGGTATGAGACGATTGCCGAACTTTGGGAAAAGACAGCGAGCAGGACCGGGATGTCCTGTGACGGCAGCCTGTGGTTCGAAAACCCGGTTTCCTCTCCATATCTGGCTTCCATCGCCATCAAGTCAGCTGAGCTGCAGGGCAAAAAGAAAGGCATTCGTTTTTTGCGCAAGCTTCAGGAAGTTTTATTCCTTGAGAAACAAAATATATCAAATTTCGATGTGTTGAAAAGCTGCGCCCGAAATGTCGGCCTGGATGTTGAAGAGTTTGTCACCGATATCCACTCGGAAACGGCTGCCCGTGCATTCCAGGGAGATCTGAAAATCACGAACGAAATGGATGTGGAGGAAATCCCAACACTCGTATTCTTTAACGAGAATGTTGAAGATGAAGGAATTAAAATCACCGGATATTATCCTTATGAGGTATACGTCCAAATCCTAGAAGAAATGCTTCCTGAAAAACCGGAGCCTGCGAAGCCTCCTTCCATTGAGAACTTCATTAAGCATTATACAATGGTCGCAACGAAGGAAGTGGCAGTCGTATACGACATGACTTCTGCACAGGCGGAAAAGGAAATGAAAAAACTATTGCTCAAACAAAAAGTCGAGCAAGTACCGGCAAAATACGGAATGTTTTGGAGATCGATCGAGGAATGACCGTGCAGGCGCACGGTTTTTTTCTTCTGCATGTGGCATTCCCTGTGCATGACAAGCATGTCCTCTTTTTGCTAATCTTGTGCTCAATAAAATGACTCAGCTGATGCCAGCTTTTTTATACAGGAATATTTGCGAATACAATAATAGGGATGACATATCCAGCCAGAAAACACGAGAAAGGCCCTGCAGCTCTCCAACGGCAGGGCCTTTCTCTCTATAATACGAACAAAGGGGATGGGAGAAATTTTTCACGGTCAAACAAAGGGGTATATGTTTGCTTGTGATCAACTTCACGCTCTAAATATACCATGCTCTCAAAGCCATCACAATATGTTTGTGTGTTATTTCACATTATTGTCAAATCTATTCATTTTTTTGTTATTCCCGCATACACTAGGAGCAAATCAATGTTAGGCGTGGTGGTTTTCCTTGGAAAAATTCATCCTGTTCCTGCTATCCCTGTTCATCTTGCTTTCGTTCATCGTACATATATGCGGGTTGATGCATATCATCCCTTTGTATGTCACATCCCCGCTCATGTTCCTTTCGCTGTTCAGCCTGCTTGTCTATCTAAACAGCCGTAGGAGTTTCAGAGGATTTTAATAACCGGCCGGAAACAGTTTTCCCGGCCGGGCAAACAGTTTTATCAGCAATTCTGTCTTGGACCTTGAAATTCCCTTCGATCAGGACAAGCTATCCATCCTGAAGGTGAAAGGACAACCTTTCTGCCAGAGGACTATCGCTCTTTTTCAAGTTATGACAGCAGTCCTTCCATTTCGTTCAATTTTTCCTCGAATACCTTAAATGCTTCTTCAATCGGCTTAGGGCTTGTCATATCGACTCCTGCTTTTTTCAATACTTCGATTGGATAATCAGAACTTCCCGCCTTCAGGAAATCGACATAGCGTTTAACCGCGGGCTCCCCCTCCTCAAGGATCTGCTTGCTGAGAGCTGTTGCCGCGCTGAAACCAGTCGCATACTGATAGACATAGTAATTGTAGTAGAAATGAGGGATCCTTGACCATTCCAAACCGATTTCTTCATCAATATCTATGTCCTCGGAGCCAAAATACTTTTTGTTCAGCTCATAGTAATCGGTTGTCAGCGATTCGGCTGTCAATGCTTCGTTATTCTGTGCTTTCTGGTGGATCAAATGCTCGAATTCAGCAAACATCGTCTGCCTGAAGACCGTTCCGCGGAAACCTTCAAGATAATGATTCAATAGGTAGAGACGCTCTTGTTCATCTTCAGTCGTTTTCAACATATAGTCATTCAGTAAAGCTTCATTGCACGTTGAAGCTACCTCGGCAACAAAAATCGAATAGCTGCCATAAGGGTATGGCTGGGTCTTACGTGTATAATAGCTGTGGACGGAATGCCCGAACTCATGGGCTAAAGTGAACAAGTTATTGACATTATCCTGCCAATTCATCAGGATGTAAGGATTTGTCCCATAAGCACCGGAAGAATATGCACCGCTGCGTTTGCCTTTGTTTTCTTGTACATCCACCCAACGGTTTTGGAACCCTTCCTTCAGGATATTGATATATTCTTCCCCCAATGGCTCCAGCCCTTTCAGGATGATTTCTTTTGCCTCTTGATACGAGATTTCCATCTTGACATTTTTGACAAGAGGCGTATAGAGATCATACATGTGGAGCTTGTCAACGCCAAGCACCTTGCGGCGGAGCTTTACATAACGGTGGAGCAGGTGAAGGTTTTTATTCACCGTGTCCACAAGATTTTCGTATACACTTTCAGGAATGTTATTGGCCGAAAGCGCTGCGTGGCGGGCAGAATCATACTTTCGTACCCGCGCATTGAAATTATCCTTCTTCACATTTCCGCTCAGTGTGCTTGCGAATGTATTGCGGAAACTGCCATAAGTCTTATAGACTGCCTGGAACGCCTCCTTCCGTACCCGGCGGTCCTCACTCTCAAGGAAGCGGATATACCGGCCATGGGTGATTTCAACTTCCTCCCCGTTTTCATCCTTGATTGACGGGAATTCAAGGTCTGCGTTATTCAGCATTCCAAAAGTGTTGGAAGGAGAGCTCATTACTTCTGATGCTTGTGCAAGCAGTGCCTCTTCCGTAGCAGATAGTACATGCGGTCGCTGAAGATTGATTTCTTCTAGTGCATGTCCATATAATTTCAATTCTTCTTTTTCATCCAAAAAACGTTTGATGTCCGCCTCATCAACCGCAAGGATTTCCGGAACGATGAATGCGAAGGAACTTGCAGCATGTGTATACAAGTTTTTAATCCTGTCATCCATTCCTTGATAGAATGAGTTGGCCGTGTCCTGGTCATATCTCATATGAGCGTAAGTGTACAGCCGTCCCAAGCGTTCAAGGATCTGGTCCTGCAATTGAAGCGCATTGTAAAGCTGGTCAGCGCTTCCCCCTAATTTCCCTTGGAATTCCTGGATTCCAGGAAGCATTCCCTTTACTTCCTCGAATTCTTTTTCCCACGCCTCATCATTAGCATAAATGTCTTCAAGCCTCCAAGTATCTTCAACCGCTACTTCACTTCTTGAAGGTAATTTCTTTACAGTATTCTGGTTCGACATAATGATCCTCCTTGCGACATTTCGATTTTCGAAGAACTTTTCTCCCACATTAAGCATTCGCTAATGACTTTTCAATTCCTTCTAATATGTCCAATTATAACGTAAAAGTCCCCATTTTATCTTAACCATTCTTTCGTTATCATTTCCCCCTTTCACTTGCAAGCTTATAGACTTCGCGGAAAGTTTTTTCTATTTTTTGGTAAAATCTGTCAACCTGCCGCATTTGTTCTTCTACCGTCAGCTGAACTGTTCTCTCTTCAATCATTTTTAATCGTTGAGGATTTATTTTCCTCAGGATGGAGAGTTCGGTAAGAAGCAGCAAGTATTCATCCAGCACATCCCCTCCATTTCCTCCTTGATGATTTGGAAGCTTCCGAAACCGGATTTGCTGCCTGTTGATCCGCTTCAAAAAGGCCGCGCGAATATCACTGTACTCGACCGATTCGCCTTTTTTCAAATATCGGAATACGTCCAGATAAAGATATGCCTGCCAGATTAAGGATGGTGTCTCGATATAAATACCGGAAAATAAAGGAAGTCCGATTTCAGGAGGAAGACTGTGGATGTTGAGGCGGTGCTCGTATAGCTCGCGGAGAAAGGGATCGCCATAAGCAGATGGGTATTTCATATATCTTGCCTTGAATCTTTGCAGTTCAGCCTTCCATTGTTTTAGAAATGGCTTTGACGGGAATGTTGGCATGATGAGGTGTCTGATGGAGGATTTACTGAGTGAACTAACTACGGGCGTGGCAATTGCCCTGCGTGAGGAGACCGGCAGAAGAGAATGCAGGTGGATGAATTGTTCAGTAATGGGGCAAAAGGCAGGAAACGTCCATGATCCATCGGTCCGGCGCAAGAAAAGATATAAAAATGGGCTAAGGGAAAAAGTATGCGCACCTGCTCGCTTGATAAGGCTGCCGGCAGCAATCCAAATAGGGATGTACCCATTTTCAAGGTATCGCACTGTCCTTTTGATGAAAAGCTCTTCAGGAATAACAGAACATTGGTATTCGAGAGCATATTTCTTTCCGTTCCAGCTGAAAGCTATATCAGGCTTCTGCCTGACCAATGGATCGAACTTTTCAAGTTCTGCGTCGATTCCCTGCTTGACGAGCCATTCAAACAACTTCAGCTTTCCTGATAAATGGTAATCCGACTCCCGTTCGTACTGGCTCTCGCAGCTGCTCCCCGCTTGGTGGGAAAAATGCCAGATCCGTTTGCTGCCAAGCTTCAAAATCACTTCTTCATTGCATTCCGGACAATAGAACTTCTCCTTGTTCCTGATGGCAGATAATTCCTCTTTTTTCCACCTTTCTGCAAGCGAGAGCTTTTCTCCCGATTTTCGGTTTGCAATAAGCACAATAACATGCGCCTCCTTTCCATTTTGAATATTCGCCTGCCATCCTGAAAATCCTCTTTACGAAAATCGGAATTTTTCCAATCAGCACTGAACCAGAAACAATCCATCGAAAAAAACGCCCGGTCTGGGCGTTCTTCCATTACAGCATCGGCGACAGCAGCCTTGATGTTGATTCAAGGACCCGATAGCCAAAATGCCTTTTATTAAATTCATCAAGGAGGATTTCCTTTGAAGCGAGCAGATCATTTTCGAATTCCATCACCAGCTCTTCCGTACTTGCTGTCTTATACAGGAAGGCATTGACCTCGAAGTTCAGGTGGAAGCTCCTCATATCCATGTTCGAGGTACCGATGGAAGCGAGTTTTCCATCGACAATGACGATTTTGCTGTGCATGAACCCTTTTTCATATTCGTATATTTTTACCCCTGCTTCAAGCAATTCCGGGAAATAGGATCGTGAAGCAAAAAAAACGATCCTTTTATCCGGACGCTGGGGAACGAGCAGCCTGACATCAAGTCCGCTTAGCGCAGCAATCTTGATGGCAGAAAATATATCTTCATCTGGTATGAAATAAGGAGAGGCGATCCAGACCGAATGGTCCGCAGATGAAATCATCGAGAAAAAGATGTTCTTGATGACACTCCATTCATTGTCCGGGCCACCGGCAATCATCTGGACACCTCCATGCGTATTTTCGATCAGAGGAGGCGACAAATATTCCGATGTCAGGAAACTCTGGTTCGTCATATAAAACCAATCCTGCAAGAAGATAAGCTGGAGGCTCCTGACCGCTTCGCCCCTGACCATCAAATGGGTGTCCCGCCAAAATCCAAAGCTTTTGTCCCTTCCCAAATACTCGTCTCCAATATTCAAGCCTCCAACAAAACCTGTCGATCCATCGATGACAACGATTTTCCTATGATTCCTGAAATTGAATTTGCTATTCAAAAACGGAAATGTCACCGGCCCGAATTCAACCATTTCGACCCCGGCCTTCGTTAAATCGGACACATATTTTTTTGACAGCTGCCAGGATCCCACTGAATCATACAGGAATCGAACCTTTACACCTTCCAGGGCCTTTTTGATCAATACGTCTTTAATTTCTTCCCCGATCAGGTCATCCCGTACAATATAGTATTCCATGTGGATATGATGATTTGCTTTCTTTAAATGTTCAAGAATATGGCTAAAAGTCTCTTCCCCATTCGTCAAAATCTTTGTCGTAGTTGAGAAAGAAATTGGGCTGTTGCCTAGTTTTTGTGCGAGTGTAAACAATCTCCGGTGATCGGCTTCCATCTCAAGCATCCTTGACTCATTTGCTTTCTCCGCTTCCCCCTCGATTTTAAGGAAAGTCTGTTTATCGAGGAAATACTTCTTCCTGAACATTTTCTCTTTGCGGTAATTGCGCCCGAATAGCAGATAAAAAATAAAGCCGATAAGAGGGAATCCTCCGAGCACGACCAGCCAGGTTAATGTCTGGGCCGGATGGCGGTTCTCAAGGAAGATGACAAAGCTGATGAAAATCACTGACAAAGTCATCAGGATACTGATATACCCCAGAAACCCGTCCTGCAGCTTTTCATTTAAGATATAATAGATTCCAGCCAGCAAAATGATAAACAACAACACACGTACGGTATTTCTCAACAGTCTTCACCTGAATTCTCTCTCTTATTTCCCCGCTGTTGCGGATTCATTGTTAATTTATACGTTTCTATATATGAAAAGGATTCATATATCATCATAGCAAAAAAGCCGACTTCATTTCTGAAATCGGCTCGCTGTTAAGCAAAATGTTTCTTTAGGACACTGAAGACATCTTCTCCGATGATCTTAATGCCATATTCTTCGAGGCGGTGGATCGTAACATTCGACTCCGTACCAAACTC
Organism: Bacillus sp. REN3; assembly: GCF_017912555.1. Classification (GTDB taxonomy): domain Bacteria; phylum Bacillota; class Bacilli; order Bacillales; family Cytobacillaceae; genus Mesobacillus. The sequence continues at coordinate 33,386 of NZ_JAERSD010000004.1, forward strand.
GAGAAGGATACTTAAGATGTTATCGATTTCTTCTTCATCCTCGAACTCCTGCTCAGGAAACTCTATATATAAATAATACTTTTCTGAGAAACTGTACAAACTGGTTTTGATTTTATCGATCCCCGGCCTCTTTGAAAGGGCGATGACATCTTCAAAATCGTTGAATTGCAGCAGGAACTCAAGATCGTCATCAAAAGCTGGATCATTTTCCTGTACTCCATTTGAATTGAACTGATGGTCAAGCAGCTCCTCGATTCTCTCATCGACTGGGAGATCCTTGGCTTTGTCACCAGGGATCGGAAGCTCGAATTTTGGTCCATCCTTGGATAAATGGGCTTTGGTTACCAGGATTTCCAGACCTTTTTCAAGCGCCTGTACCTGAATCCATAAAGGGCCTTCAACTGCAAACTCTTCTTCCTGGTGGACCTCATCCATCATTTCCCAGAAGAGTTCTTCGCTGCGGTCGCGGTTGTACCAGATTTCTTCCCGATCGAATCCGCGTTCCTCTATGTCCAAATAGGAAATATAAAACTTGACCGTATTTTCATTAATACGTTCGATTTCCATTCTCTTCTCTCCCTTCCAGGCAAAGATTTGAAGGGACAAAATACCCCCATGAAAGCTTCTTCATTTTTCATTTACCCTAAATGAATAACTCAGGATCCCTTTGTTTTTATTTAGGGAAGATGAATAAGACTAACGATCTTGTACTTTTATTTTATGTCATCTTAATCCTTTTGGGAAATAAAATGAATACCCATTTTCAGAAAAGGCTCGTACAAAGATACAATGCATGTATTTTATACATCTTATCAGAAATATACCGGGATTTCAATTTCCCGGGCACACAAAAAAACTCCCCATTATGAAAAACAGGGAGCTTTGAATCAGTTAACCAGTCTTTGTGCTTCTCTCAGCTGGAAAGTACGTACTTTCCTTGGCAGGAAACGGCGGATTTCATCTTCATTATAGCCAACCTGCAGACGCTTTTCATCAATGATAATGGGGCGGCGGAGCAGGCCAGGATTTTCTTTGATCAGCTCGAACAATTCCTGGAGGGGCATCGTTTCAAGATTGACATCAAGCTTTTGGAATGTCTTTGAACGGGTAGAAATGATTTCATCGGTCCCATCCTCTGTCATTCGAAGGATTTCCTTTATTTCATCGATCGATAGCGGCTCTGAGAAAATATTTCTTTCAGTGTATGGAATTTCATGTTCTTCAAGCCATGATTTTGCTTTTCTGCATGAAGTACAACTTGGTGAAGTGTATAAAGTGACCATTGGTTATTCACACTCCCTATAGATTTACTTATATATTATTTGCTCCGATCCTGACGGCTTTTTCTTAAATAATAATAAGTATAATTTTATAATTCATATTATTTATTATACACTAATCAAAAAAGAAAGGTAACCTTTTTTTTAGAAATATTCCTGGGATGTATGTAAGCTTTTTTTACTCTCACTTAATATAACGAACAAAATCCAAAAAAGTTTCATTGATTTAAGAATTTTTCATCGCCTTTCTTGCACTATCTTTATAAACATTCGTGTTATTATCTTTCATTTTGTCCGTTCACAAGCCCAAAATCCTAATTTAATTATATTTACCCGGCAGGAAACAGTTTAAAACCTTTTTTTTAAAAAAAACTTATTCTCATTTATGACATGAAAATGAAAACGCAATCATGCTACTATGCATGATTGCGTTTGATCTTTACAACTTCTCGAGTAAATCATCCCGTTCATCTTCTAATGTGAGAACTTCATCGACATGCTGGTATGACTCCCCGTAAAAGGTTTTATCTTTATATGTGTGGATCATCTCATATGTTTTTCTCATGGCATCATAAACCATTTCTTCTGAAGCATTTCCTGGGGCCCAATAGAGAATTTCCATTTCATTTATTTCTTTTGTGGCCAATGACCTCCTGCGATAACCGACTGTCCGCGCATGCTCAAATCCTTCACGTTTATAAAAACGAAGCCGTTTTTCGGTATCGGAGTCTTCATAGTTAACCGGTTCGACTTCCAGGATGATCGGCTTCCCCTTTGCTTTGAGCTTCTCGATCAGCTTATGGCCTAACCCCTGCCCTCTTGTCTCTTTTGCTACAAACAAATAATCGATGAAGACGAAGTCCTCCAATTCAACATACATTAACACATGGCCCGGCCCTTCATCTTTGTGGTAAATTTCTGGCCTTTCCTTCAGGAGGGTCTCCATATGTTCTCTAGATTTCATCTCCTCAATCGGGAAATACTGATTCAATTTTTCATACCAATGCATTGCTTATCTCCTTTTACTTTATTTCCAGCATGATAAGCACCCAACTTTTTCAATATAATCATGATCTGGGAGTGTTTCTCCTATATTTTCTTGATAAAGCCCTTTCAATACATCGACAATTCTTTTAGAATAAAGGAGAAGGGGATCATGAAATTATATTACACAACTCATTCAGTTGATTGTGAAAAAAGGTGGAGGTTTATCATGGGTGGTTACATAATGGATTTAACCTTGGTTGCTGGACTTATTATTGGAATTACCGCAACAATCGGTGTCTTGATGAACGGTGTTGGCATTAAATTCTTCGGTGGCAAAAACCGATCAGAATTTTCGGACCAATCAGCCAGGCTTCAGACAGGCTGGAAGAATGTTGGCGGCAAAAAATAATCCCACTTTTTATTTTACCTCATCTTGTTGCCAATAAACCACTAATTTGAAAACAGCCTGAAATGAATGAACTTCATTTCAGGCTGTTTCTTTCCATCTAGAAACGGCAGCTGTCATGTATAATTATGGGGTGTAATCAACATTCCGGGTATAGCGGTTGCTGGCATTCCACAAGAGAAATTCCTTTATTCCATTGTCATTAAGCGCTTTAATCTGGGCTTCCACTTCCTTTTTCCCATAAACGCGATAATTTCCACTACCAAGCCACGATGCCGTAAAATCCTGAAGCCAAGGCCGGGAGATTGGAGGAGTCTTTAGGTCATCCAGCTTTTTCTTTTCGAGTTTGGCATATTGCTCTACTAGCCTATATGGTTCCATATCAGGTTTGGCTATTCCGAAATAGGAGCCCCAGTGACTTGGATAAATCATGGAGGAGATCACATCCACATGTTCTGAGATCTTCGAAAAGTTCTGGCCTATACCTGGCGCTTCCGGCAATGTGGCAGTATACCCGAAAATATCGACTGATACCTTCACATCATAAGGTCTTAATTTTTCCCTAGCATATGCGACAAACTCCGTTACGGCCTTGACCCGTTTCTGGACATTATCCATTTTTACATCATGATATTCTCCTGTTGAATATGCCAAAGAGGCATCCCTGTTTTCAAATCCTTCGGGAAAGCGTACATAATCGAACTGGATTTCCTTGAATCCCATCTTTGCTGCTTCAATCGCAATTGAAACATTATAGTCCCACACATCCTTGACGAATGGATTGACGAAGGACTCCCCCCTGCCATTTTTCCAAACCTGGTTTCCGTCTTTGAATGACCATTCCGGCTTCTTCTTGGCAAGGGCTGAATCTTTAAAGACGACGACCCTGGCGATCGGATAGATTTTCTTTTCTTCGAGTGTTTTCAACATTTTCCGCGGATTCTTAATATGCGCCTTTCCTATGTCCCTGAAAGGTGAATCCTTATCCGGCATGTATGTAAGGTAGCCATGGTCCTCTTTTATATCGATGACCATCGAATTAAGCTCGGTCTCATCCACGAGCTTGACAAGACTGTTGAATTTTTCACCACCTGCTGAGTTTCCAGTTACGTAGATCCCTCTGACTGCATCGGGATATTCAAAGTTCAAACCTGAATTGAATTTAAACCTCGGTATTTCTGAAGGTACCTTCCGCACTAGTGATTCATGTGCCCGCTCTGGCATGGAATCTGCCGGCGATTGTTCTTCTGCTGCTGAAATCACAGGCAGCCAATTCATGAAAGATGTTGCCAAAATAGCTGCTGCTGCGATTTTTTTTATGTGTGCCAACCTATCTCTCCTTTCTGAAATCCTACCATCTTTTAGTATAAATGAAACAGTGGTTCGTATCTATGAAACTATTTTACCCACTTTCTTAGCTTTTAGTTGCCGAATAATGGTTTTCCTAATGGAATATATTCCCTGTTAAGGATTGTTTTGTTTGGCGGCTATGTTGATTGATGCGCACCTTCCCTTCCAAGTCACCTATTCTTCATAACATTCATCAGCTGTTTTATACCTATGTAAACTTTTTGGGGAATAAATAAAAAAAACGATCTCCAGTAAAGAGATCGTTGGGTTTATTTAGCAAGTTGCTGCTGGTATTGTTTCATTTCTTTCTCTGAGCAATAGACGAAATGGCCAGGCGCTACTTCACGCATTGTCACTTCTTCATTATCAGCATATCCATGCATGTTAGGATCATACGTTTTCCTCCGTCGAGTACGCTCAGATTCTGGATCCGGGAGCGGAATCGCTGATAATAGTGATTGAGTGTATGGATGAAGCGGGTTTTTATACAGATCATCAGCAGATGCCAGTTCTACTAGCTTGCCGAAATACATGACACCAATCCGATCACTTATATATTTTACCATTGAGAGGTCATGGGCAATAAACAAATATGTTAACCCTTTTTCACGCTGAAGCTTCTTCATCAGGTTGACAACCTGGGCCTGAATCGAAACATCAAGTGCTGAAATCGGTTCATCTGCAATAATAAATTCTGGCTGCACGGCAAGTGCGCGGGCAATCCCGATACGCTGCCTCTGTCCGCCAGAGAATTCGTGCGGATAGCGGTTGGCATGCTCTCTGTTTAAGCCAACTGTTTCAAGCAAATGATATACCCGTTCCATTCTTTCTTTGCTGTTCTTTGCAAGTCCATGGATATCGATTCCCTCTGCAATCACATCTGCCACCTTCATGCGGGGATTCAGGGAGGCATATGGGTCCTGGAAAATCATTTGCATGCTTCGATTGAATTTTTTTAATTCCTTCTTGCTCTTTTTGCCATGTACATTTTCGCCCTTGAAGTAGACTTCCCCATCTGTTGCATCATAAAGGCGAATGATCGTTCTCCCTGTTGTTGACTTCCCACAGCCAGATTCACCAACAAGTCCCAATGTCTCCCCTTTATATATATCGAAGGACACACCATCAATAGCCTTTACTTCATTCGGTTTTCCCATATTGAAGTATTGCTTCAAGTTTTTGATTTCGAGAAGCTTTTCTCTCTTTTCCATTAAAACAGTCCCCCCCATATTGGTTATTTCATTCCCTGGAACTTGCGCATTCTGCTCTTGACAGCTTCCGGCGGTTCAACCTTTGGTGCATCCGGATGCAAAAGCCAGGTAGCAGCGTAATGAGTATCAGAAACCTTGAACATTGGAGGCTGTTCTTCTAAATCGATTTGCATTGCATATTCGTTCCTTGGTGCGAAAGCATCTCCCTTGGGAGGATGCAATAAATTCGGCGGAGTTCCCGGAATCGCGTAAAGCTCTTCTTCTCTTGTATCCAGGCTCGGCATCGAACTGATCAATCCCCATGTATACGGGTGCTGTGGATTATAGAAAACTTCATCAACCGTGCCAATTTCAACGATTTTTCCACCGTACATGACTGCGACGCGGTCAGCTACGTTCGCCACCACACCGAGATCGTGCGTAATGAAAATGATTGAAGTATCGATTTTATTTTGCAAATCCTTCATCAATTCAAGAATTTGCGCCTGGATTGTCACGTCCAGTGCAGTTGTAGGCTCATCGGCAATCAAGATTTTCGGATTACACGCAAGCGCAATGGCAATGACAACCCTCTGCCTCATTCCACCAGAGAACTGATGAGGATATTGATTGATTCTTTGTTCCGGTTTAGGTATCCCAACCAGCTTGAGCAATTGCAAAGAACGTTCCTTAGCAGCGGACTTGCTCATGTTCTGGTGCTTGATCAGCGGCTCCATGATTTGTTTGCCAACTGTCATGGTCGGATTCAATGAAGTCATTGGATCCTGGAAAATCATCGAGATATCTTTCCCGCGGATTTTTTGCATTTGTCTGTCCGTCAGTTTCGTCAAATCCTTGCCATCAAAAAGGATATGCCCCTTCTTTATTTCCGAGTTGCCAGGAGGGAGCAATCTCATGATCGCTTTGGTAGTTACAGACTTTCCTGATCCAGATTCCCCAACAATAGCAAGAGTTTCCCCTTTTTTCAATTCGAAATCAACGCCTCGTATCGCTTGAACTTCCCCTGCGAAGGTATGGAAGGAGATGTTTAAATCTTTGACCTCTAATATATTTTCCATCGTATTCACCTGCCCTTAATCACGCATTTTCGGATCCAGCGCATCACGCAATCCGTCTGCCAGCATATTGAAAGTGATCATGATTAAACTGATGACAATCGCTGGTGCTATCATCTCATGTGGGTGTAACCTCAGGACTTTGAAGCCTTCATCGATCAAAGTACCCAAAGATGCCAATGGGTCCTGCAGCCCAAGGCCAATGAAACTTAGGAATGCTTCAAAGAAAATAGCATTCGGGATCGTAAACATCGTGTTGATGATAATGACACCCGCAAGGTTAGGAAGCAAATGCTTCGCAATGATTTTCATATTGGAATTGCCCAAAGTTTTTGAAGCAAGCACGAATTCCTGTTCTTTCAGCTTCAGGACCTGGGCACGAACAACACGGGCCATACCGACCCAGCCAGTTATCGTTAGCGCGACAGTTATTGATATGATCCCTGGCTTCAGAACAAGGATCATCAAAATCACTACAATCATTGTCGGGATACCGACCAGAACTTCTGTGATCCTTTGCATCACATTGTCCAGGCGACCGCCAAAATATCCAGAAATTGCCCCATAAGCAACACCAATAATCATATCGATGACTGCCGCAAGCAAAGCGATATATAAAGAGATTTGCGTACCTTTCCAAACGCGTGTGAACAAGTCACGTCCAAGCGCGTCTGTACCAAACCAATAATATTCATCAACTTTCTTCTGCTCATAAATATTGATTTCTTTTCCGGCCTTGTTTACCTTAGTGCCGTCAAATGGCAGCCAACTGATATTCTCGAGTCCCTGGACCCTTGGCGGAAGATTATTATGCCTTACGTTTTGTGTATCGAATTCCTTGCCGCTAATCAATGGGCCGACAAAAGCCATGATGACAATGAACCCCATCACAATCAAGCTTACTAACGCCCCTTTATTCTTGCGGACGCGCATCCAGGCGTCCTGCCAAAAGGTTAAGCTAGGCTTGTTGATTTCTTCGCTTTTAGCCGAATCGATGACTGCCGGCCTAAAACGATCCTTTGAAATTTTCGCTTCCATTTCAGCCATTACTTATTCCCTCCTGACAGCCTGATGCGTGGATCGATGATGCCATATAGAATGTCAACCACAAGGATGATGACAACAAATAAAAACGCAAATAGGATGGTTGTTCCCATGATTACAGGGTAATCATTTACCGTAATGGATTTTACGAATTGTTCACCAAGACCTGGAATCGCAAAAATTTTCTCAATAACAAGTGAACCGGTCATCAGTGAAATCGCAAGCGGTCCAAGCACTGTCACAAGGGGAATCAAGGCATTTCTCATTGCATGCTTGAAGGCAATTTCAAAGAAGCTTGCCCCCTTCGCCTTCGCAAGGAGTATATAATCGGAACTCAATACCTCGATCATTTCGGTCCTCATAAAACGGGCCGCAATTGCAATTGGGAACATCGATAATGCGATCGTAGGGAGAACTGTGTACTCCGGTCCTTTCCAGAATAATACCGGGAACCATCCTAGCTTGACACCTACGAAGTATTGCAGCAAACCTGCAAAAACGAAGTTCGGGATCGATTTTCCCAACACTGCAATGAATGTTGAACCATAATCCACCCAGGTATTCTGCCTTAAAGCCGCAAACACTCCGAGTACAAGTCCAATCAATGATCCCAGCACCATCGCCTGGGCACCAAGCTGGGCAGATGGACCCAAACGCTTGAACATCAATTCGCTAACAGGTGTGTTATTGAATTGGAAAGATATTCCCAGATCACCTTTAAGCAAGTTGCCAATATATTTAGCGTACTGCACTGGAACAGGCTGGTCCAGGCCGTATTTAGCCTTCATGATCGCTAATTGGGAAGGTGGCAATTTAGCTGCGCTGGCAAAAGGCGTACCCGGGATGATTTTCATTAAGAAAAAAGTCAGGGACGCGATGATGAAAAGGGTTAAAAACATATAAAGAAACCTTTTTAGCAGGTATTTTCCCATATGTGTGCACCTCCTATATTATTTCAATTTTCCCTATTGTTCGACAAATCCCATACAGGGAAAAAGAGAGTATACCTAAATATACTCTCTTTTCTCTCCTCAGAATCATGAAACTCTGAAATAAGAAACGTTAATAATCTATTATTCGCCTTCGATTGTTACCCACTGGAATGAATAGTCAGGTCCATAGTTATAGATCGCAAGACCTTTAACCTTAGGGTTAAGAAGGATATTAGCCGCGCGCTGGTAAACAGGTGCCAGACCGAAGTCCTCCTCAAGCATGATTCTTTCTGCTTCCTGCTGAGCTTCCCAGTTTGCTTTTTCGTCAGTAGCAAGTTCTCCTTGCGCTTTCTTGATCAGCTCATCATATTTTGGATTAGTATAACCCATTCTGTTGCTTCCGCCGTTTGTGATCCAAAGGTCCGTGAATGATAACGCGTTACCATAGTCTGGGCCCCAGCCGGCAAACTGCAGATCATAATCCATAGCGTTGTCACGCTCCAGGCGTACTGCGAAAGGAACACTTTCAAGCTTAACAGTCAAGCCAGGAAGGTTCTTTTCAAGCTGGTTCTTGATGTAAGCGTCTGTTTTCTTCGCTGCTTCAGTGTCGCCACCAAGGTAACGAATCTCAAGCTTATCTACACCAAGTTCCTTAAGTCCAGTTTCCCATGCTTTCTTCGCTGCATCAGCATCGAATTTGATCAGGTCACCGTTCTTTTCACGGAAATCTTCACCGTCGAGTTTAACGAAATCTTTTGGTACGAAATAGTTAGCAGCGACAGATCCATTGTTCAGGATGCTCGCAGCAAGGTCTTCTTTGTTGAAGCCCTGGGCGATAGCTGCACGGATGTTCTTATTGGCAAGCGCTTCGCTCTTCTGGTTCATCTTGATCCAGAATACAGTTGGCTCTAACCAGCTAACCATGCGGTCGTCACCTTCGTACTGAGGAACGATATCAGAAGAAAGCAATCCTGTCATATCAGTTTCATCAGCTTCGAATGCGTTGACAGCAGAGTTTGAATCTTTAACAACGTTAACAGTGATCTTTTCAAGTTTTACTTTATCAGCATTATAGTAGTTTTCGTTCTTTTCAAGGACCCACTCAGTCGCATCAGTGCCTTCCCACTTTGTCATCTTGAATGGTCCGTTGTAAAGTAAGTTTTCAGCACTGCTGGCGAAAGCATCGCCTTTTTCTTTATAGAACTTTTCGTTCTGCGGATAGAATGTTGGGAAAGCGAACAGGTCTTCCCAATATACAACCGGCTTTTCAAGAGTTACTTTGAGCGTTTTGTCGTCAACAGCTTCAACACCTAACTCATTTACATCGTAAGGCTTCTTGTCAGCTGCCGCCTGGGTGATTTTCTCAGCGTTCTTGATCTTTCCGCCCATCATGTAAGGGCCATATGGAGAAGCAGTTTCAGGATCGATTGCGCGCTTCCAGGCAAACACGAAGTCGTGCGCTGTTACAGGGTCACCGTTGGACCACTTGGAGTCACGAAGTTTGAAAGTATAGACAGTCTTGTCTTCGCTGATTTCAGGCTTGCCATCGGCGAGAGCAGGTACAGGCTTGTGGTCCTGGTCAAGACGATATAGGCCTTCACCCACGTTGTTTATGTAAGTGAAGCTTGTGGATCCTTCAGCTAGGACGGTGTCCATCGTTGGGATTTCAGAAGAATCAAGCATTCTTAATTCTTGTGGTACATCAGATTTTCCTTCATTGTCACCCTTAGCTCCATCCTTGTCTTTTCCTCCGTCCCCGCCGCTGCAAGCAGACAGGAAAAGAGAGAATACTAGAGTTAGAACTAAAAGCAATGAAAATTTTGACTTTTTCAATTGTTTGCCCCCTCTTTTTTGTTGTTTTCTGAAAACTTTTTACATTCACTATTATACATATTGGGAAAAAAAAGTTCAATATTTTTCGGATAAAAAATTAACATGTTTGAAACAATGGTAATAATTATCTTGCCCAAGTTGTGATATAATGATGACTTATAAGCATTTCTTCGCTTTTTAGCAACACTCTTTAATCGTAAAATGGAATGGAAGTGCTGCTTTGATTTTGAAGAAATAGCTTTCATAAAATAACTTTTCAAGGGTGAAAAGAAGACGATGGACAAAAGAAAATTAACAGTTTTTTACGGTTTCTTTGGGTCACAGCTTGCCGTTCTGGCACTCTCTTTGCTCTATTATGAAAAAATATCACTGCTTTCCTATGTAAATATTTCCTTTTACATTTCAAGTGCACTGATTTTCACCTACTTGCTCGTGATTACGGTGAACTCAGGATTTTTTGACGCGATGTCCTACTCTTTCCGTGCTGTTTTCACTGCTTCTGAAAAAAACGGGAAGAAAAAATCAATCCATGAAATGACCCCGCTTTCGGCAATGGTCACATTCAACCCGCACCCGATCGCCGTTATCGGTGCGGCAAACTTCTCGCTCATGCTAGCAGGGCTGTATTTCTATTATCTATAATATCCTGCAGGTTGCTTAATATGGGGAAATTCTTTATAATTTTGGTAATATGATCGTGATTAAAGGCTATGATGAAGAGTAGTACATTTGTTGATGGCTTTCCAGAGAGTTTGTGGGTGGTGGGAACAAACAGCCAGGCATTTGGAATGGACTTTTGAGCCCCTGTTTCGAACATCAGTAGATTCAGGCGTAACCCTGCGTTAAAGGAATCCATGCTTGATTGCATGGGCAGAGTGACTCTTCATTGAGTAATTAGGGTGGCAACACGGACCATTCGTCCCTACTTTTAGTTGGGATGGGTGGTCTTTTTTATATTTCTTAAGTTATAAGTTATAGGAGGCGTTTTTATGCAAACCATTTTTTCCGGCATCCAGCCAAGCGGAACCATCACGCTTGGGAATTATATTGGTGCAATGAGGCAGTTTACGGAACTGCAGGATGAATACAATTGCTATTTTTGCATCGTTGATCAGCATGCGATTACTGTCCCTCAGGACCGGCTTCAGCTGCGCAAAAACATCCAAAGCCTGGCAGCTTTATATATCGCGTCGGGCATTGACCCTGAAAAGGTAACATTGTTCATACAATCCGAAGTCCCTGCACACGCCCAGGCCGGATGGATGCTGCAATGTGTTGCTTATATCGGGGAGCTTGAACGGATGACTCAATTCAAAGACAAGTCTGCGGGCAAGGAGGGTGTTGTTGCCGGGCTCTTAACCTATCCACCATTGATGGCAGCGGATATCCTGCTGTACAGCACTGATCTTGTACCGGTTGGCGAAGATCAGAAGCAGCATTTGGAATTGACGAGGGACTTGGCAGAGCGCTTCAATAAAAAATACAATGATATATTCACCATACCTGATGTAAGGATCGCCAAAGTTGGCTCACGGATCATGTCACTCCAGGACCCATTGAAAAAGATGAGCAAATCTGATCCAAACAGCAAGGCTTTCATTTCCTTGCTTGATGAGCCTAAGCAAATCGAAAAGAAGATCAAAAGCGCTGTGACCGATTCTGAGGGCATCGTCAAATACGATAAAGAGAATAAGCCGGGGGTTTCAAACCTGCTTTCAATCTATTCAATTTTATCAGGCAAGTCGATTGCTGACATCGAGAAATTATATAATGGAAAAGGATATGGAGATTTTAAGAGTGACCTGGCACAGGTTGTCATTGATGTTATTTCGCCAATCCAGAAAAAATACCATGAGTTGGTCGATTCCCCTGAGCTGGACGAAATTCTTGATCACGGTGCTGAAAAAGCGAACCGTGTGGCCAGCAAGATGCTCGGAAAAATGGAAAATGCGATGGGGCTCGGGCGCAAACGCCGATAGCCACATAAAAAAGGAGCTGATGATGTCAGCTCCTTTAATTTACTTTTGGCCCATGTTCGATTTCCCACAGTTTTTCAAAGAACGCCTGGCCTTTTATCAAGTTTTCACAGAACTGCTCATGCTTTCTTGACCATCCGAATTTTGTCTCATCGAAAAGCTGGAGCCAAACCTGCTCAAAGCTAAGCTGCTGGATTTCTTCATACAATTCCGGCTTCCATTCCGTGAACCAATAGCGGACCTCTGCTGCATTTTTCGACGATCTCAGCTGGTCCATCGCCATGAACAGCAACTGCTTCAATTGCCTTTCCTTGCGCGTCAATCCTCTCATCAGGTCGGGCGATGGCGACAGGATATGGAAACCCTTCAGTCCGCTCTGATCATTGAATTTGTAGTGAATCACTTCCTGACTTTCCATCATCTCGTATACCAGCTGCTCCTGCCGGGGAATCAATCTGCTTTTTCGGATTGGAATATTATACCCGATTGTATCTACTGCGAGAATGCCGAATCCGTCCGAGACGACAAAGCAATAGTCAAGCTGGGTTCGTTCATGGTTCTTCCGCAAGTATGCCTTTCGGTAAATATCATCGAGAAGTTGCTGTGGCAGCTCCGCCAGATCGTTTTCGATATAATTGAATAGAAGATGGTCAATTTTCAGCAGTGGGACTTGATCCAAAAGTTCAACTCCGTCTTCTTTCCGCCATTCATGGAAGTGGCAAACATTATAACCATTCTCTTCACCCTCAAACCAATTCACCCAGACATCATGAAGATACAACATGAATTCTAACCCCTCACTTCAAGAAACTATTTGTCCATCAGTATGGGCAGTGGTTAGTAAAATTATTCCTGCATTGGAAGATCGATTCATTCTTTCTTTTGCGGAAAATAAATGCTGATCCAGATCAGTGCCAATCCACCAGGAAGGAGATAACATTCCATTTTCTTAGAGATGAACAGTAAATATTCCCTCGCCCCATAACCGGCAGTAATCATGTTTAAATATGCTATCATGCTGATTCCGCCAGAGACAGCCAGTCCAAAGCCAATAAGCAAGATGAACAGTCTAAAAATCATGAGAGCATCTCTTTTCTGTTCACGACGGTCACCTCGGCCTGTCCATTTATTAAATATATATGAAAGAAAGCGGTTAAAAAGTACAGGCAGCAAGGAAATTGGCTTTCTACTGAAACTGATGATCCTGATAGTTTCATGCTTATTAGCATGAAACATCCTAGCACTCTGAAAAAGTTTCCTTGGTCCCTTTGTTTGATCGTAACGGAGTTGGGAAATATTTAGGCTAGTTCCGTTCTTATTCTTTTGGAAAACTCTCCTGATAGGTTTGATCCTCAAATTTCTGTCATAAGTGTTTTGATCGCTCTTAAAAGAATCCTAAAGAAATAAAAAAAAAACCTACCTTTGTGTGGTAGATTTTTTAACGGCGTGACCTTGGGTTCAATGCGTCCTTCAATCCCTCACCTACGAAGTTGATCGAGAGGATTGTCAGGGTGATGGCAAGGGCAGGCGGAATCCAGATCCATGGTTTTCCTTGCAATACATCTGGTTCGTTCGCGAATGCCAGCATGTTGCCCCAGCTTGGAATCTCGGCCGGCACACCGAATCCAAGGAAACTCAATCCAGTTTCTGCGACAATCATCGATGCAAACAAGATTGTCGCCTGTACAATGATGGTCGAGAGTACGTTCGGCAACAAATGCTTGACGATGACCTTGATTGGGGAGCATCCGATTGAAATGGCAGCAAGGATGTACTCATTCTCCTTTTCAGCGAGGATTTTGCTTCGGACAATCCTCGCAACCCCGCCCCAGCTCAGGAGGCTGATCACCATGATGAGGATGACCAAACCGTTCACCCTTCCGTTGAAAATCGCAGACAAAACGATAACGAATACGAGGAATGGGAAGTTCAGGACAAAGTCAGTGAACCTCATCAACATGCTGTCAACGAATCCCCCGAAATAACCGGCAATCGAACCGACAATCGTTCCGAACAAAATGACGAAAAGTGTACAGCTCAATCCTACAAGCAAGGAGACCCTTCCTCCGTAAAGAAGTCTCGTGAATACGTCTCGACCGTTCTTATCCGTTCCCAGCCAATGGTCTGCTGAAGGCTTCAATGACATATCCATGATATTGATTTTAGTTATGTCTATTGTTGTGATATAGGGAGCCAGAAATGATAACAGGCTGACGAAGATCAAAAAGATCAAGCTTGTCATTGCCAATTTGTTCTTGAGGAACTTCCTGCGGGCGATGGCCCAAGGAGACAAGCCTTTTTCCGGCTTAAGGTTTATCTGTGTATTTTTTGCTGTCGAGATTTCCATAACCTTCCTCCTTAATCAAGCCTGATCCTTGGATCAACGATGCCGTATAGTACGTCAGCAACCAGGTTCCCGATAAGCGTCAGGAACGAGAACATCAACGTCAGTGTCATCAAGACAGGATAATCCCTTTGTGTAACTGAATTCAGGAACAGCTGGCCTATTCCCGGATAGGTAAAAATTGTTTCTGTAATGATTGCGCCGCTGATAAGGGCGACGATATCAAAGCCTAGAAATGTGATCAAAGGAATGATCGAATTCCGCAGAATATGCTTGTTGTAGATCTTGCTCTCTGGTGTCCCTTTTGCCCTTGCTGTCCGGACATAATCCTTGCGGCTGTTTTCTATAATGTCATTACGCAAAAATTGCGTATAGCTTGCAGTGCTCAATAAACCTAAAACCAGTGCTGGCAGGAAAACGTGGTGGATCCTGCTGAACCAGTAAGCGGCCGAACCTTCCTGGACGGAAATATCAACCGACCCGTTCGAAGGGAACCAGCCTAAGTTGAATGAGAAGAAATAAATGGCGAACACCCCTGCAACAAATGATGGCAGCGCAAGCCCTATATAGTTTGCTGTACCGATCACATTATCACCTAGTGTATATGGCTTCCTTCCTGCATATATCCCCATGATGAAAGCCATTACGTATGTTATCAAAATACTTGAGAACCCGAGGAAGAGAGTATTCGGTAATCTTTCAGCGATAATTTCGCTTGCCGGGATCCGGTAACGGGTTGATTTCCCGAAGTCTCCCTGGAGAAAATTCGTGATCCATGTAAAGTATTGTACGTGAACTGGGTCATTGTAACCAAGCTTCTCCCGCATCTCTTCTATGTATGTCGGGTCCGTATTGTTCGGATCGATTTCTCCGCTTAGTGAATCCCCTGGCATAAGCTTTGCCAGGGAAAACACTACAACAGAGATAAGGAAAAGCATAGGAATCATGCCGAGTATGCGTCGTAAACTGTATTTAAGCATATGCATTCTCCTTAACTGAATGGGTGGCGCCGTTTATTGCTTGATCCACCACTCATGAGGATAAATCTCTTGGGAAACATCTAGTTTAACACCTTGAACACGCTTGTTGATTGCCATGACCTCTTCCAATTCTGCGATAGGAAGTGCAGGGACTTCTTCGTTGAAGATCTTCTGCCAGTCAGCGTATAGCTGCTTGCGCTTTTCAACATCAGTACCTACCACATCGATATCAACAGCATCTTGCAAAAGCTTTTCAGCATCATCATTTACCCAGCGTGGATAGTTCCATACTGACTCAACACCCCATAGTGGAAGTGGGTCTGGATCTGTACCAGTTCCCCAGCCGCCATAGAAAACTTCAAGCGATGGGTCATCTTTTTCAAGCTGATCATAATATAGATTAACATCTGTCATCTGAAGCTCAGACTTCAAGCCAACTTCTTCCCAATATTGAGTCAGAGCTTTAGCACGCGCTTCGAAAGTTGGGTTTCCTGTAGCATAGTGAGAGAACTTGACAGTGAATTTCTTACCGTTTGGATCCTCGCGGAAGCCATCTCCATCTTTATCCTTATATCCTGCTTTATCAAGGATTTCCTTCGCTTTTTCAGGATCGTGTTCATACTGGACCGGCATGTCTTTGTTGTCTGCGGCAATCCAGTGTGATGTCGGGATCGGGCGGTTCAATGGCTTTCCTAGTCCACTGAAGAATGCCTTTACCCAAGCTTCGCGGTCGATTGCATACAGCATCGCCTGGCGAAGTTCTTTGTTTTGGTATTTCTCAATGTTCATAACGTTCTTCTTGCCATCGTATTTACCTAATTTGAATCCTACATAGTAGTATGATAGGCCAGGATACCTTACAACATCAACGTTATCCAAAGCTTCGATTTCCGGAAGGACTGTAGGGTGGAATGGAGTCATATCGACTGTTCCATTTTTTAATTCTCCAGTCGTCAACGAGCTGTCGATCACTTTAATAACAATCTTATCGAGGTGTGGTTTTCCTTTCCAGTAATCATCGTTCCTAACAAGTTCTACTGACTCGCCAGGTATAACCTTTGTTACCTTGAATGGGCCAGTTCCAACAGGCTTAGTGCGGACTTGCTCAGATGCAGCCATTTCTTTTGGATCGATTCCTTCGAATTCCTTACGGGAAAGAGGATATGCCCACACGTTTTCAAGGTTGTTTACACGCGCTTTATCAAACGTAATTTTCAATGTATAGTCATCAACGACTTCAAGGCCGGAAATCTTGTCCGCTTTCTTTTCGTTGAATTCCTTTACGCCCTGGATCGTATTGACATTGGACCAACGCTGGTGCTCGCCGCCAAGCTTCGCGATTGTTTCAATAGCGAATACCCAGTCATGGACAGTCAGTTCCTCGCCGTTGTGCCACTTAACACCTTTTTCAAACGTAAAGGTGAACACCTTGTTATCATCTGTTTTCCAGCTGGCGATATTTGGCTTTGCCTTCAGGTTCTCATCATAATCAATAAGTGAATCATCAAAAAACTGGATAATATCATCGTCACCATCTGCATCATAGAAATTCCAGTTCAATAGTCCCTTAAACTCGGAATCAAGAGCGTAGGTTAGCGTACCGCCGTCCTGCGGCTCTCCAGCAGCTGAGTCTTTTCCGTCACTTGAAGATTTCTTTGATTCGTTCCCGCTGCAGGCAGCAAGGAATGTTGATAAAACCAGTACAAGCATGGCAAGCCAAAGCAAAGGTTTCTTCATTTTTTTTCCCCCATTTTATTTGTATTTGCTTAAAAAATTTGCCCTAGTAAAGGTGGCAGGCAACCTGATGTCCCGGCTTCACCTCCTTTAAGGCAGGCTTTGTCTGTGAACATTCAGCCATCGCGGCCGGACAGCGCGGATGGAATGGGCATCCTGTTGGAGGATTCAATGGGCTTGGCACATCTCCCTCCAGGACGATCCTTTCTTTTTTCCTGCGCGGATCAGGCATTGGAATCGCTGAAATCAAAGCCTTGGTATATGGGTGGAGCGGCTCAGCATATATGCTGTTGCGATCCGCGATCTCAACGATATTGCCGAGGTACATAACACCAATCCGGTCACTCATATGCTTAACGACACTTAAGTCATGTGCAATGAATAAGAAGGTTAAGTCAAATTCTTTCTGAAGTTCTTTTAATAGATTGAGAACCTGTGACTGGACGGAAACATCCAGCGCTGAAACAGGCTCATCGGCGATGATCAGCTTCGGCCTCAGAGCTAGTGCCCGTGCGATGCCGATCCGCTGTCTCTGTCCACCGGAAAATTCATGCGCGTACTTATAGTAAGCATCTTCCGGAAGTCCGACTTTAGTAAGCAAGTCCATCACTTCATCTTTCAGGTCCTTGGTGTTCACCCTTTTAAAATTCCTGATTGGTTCGGAAACGATGTCCCCCACCATTTGCATCGGGTTCAATGAAGCATAAGGATCCTGGAAAACCATCTGGATGTCTTGGCGGATCGCCTGCAGGGTTTTGCCTTGAAGCTTTGTAATATCCTTTCCTTCAAAAAGGATTTCTCCGTCCGTTGCGTTCAGGAGACGGATGATGGTCCTTCCGGTTGTTGATTTCCCGCAGCCCGACTCGCCCACAAGTCCCAGTGTCTCCCCCTTCTTGATTTCGAAAGTGATATCATCGACCGCTTTGACATTCCCGATTGTCCGACGGAAAAATCCGCCTTTCACAGGATAGTAGGTTTTGAGATTCCTGATCTCCAGTAAATTCTCTGTATTTTTTAATGTTGAATTGCCCATTATGCCTTGACCCCTTCTTTTGGCATACTTGCTTCATATAGAAGGCACGCCACATCATGTCCATTTTCGACTTCGCCGAGAATCGGGGTGACTTTCATACACTCCGGCATCGCTTTTGGACAGCGATTGGCAAATCTGCAGCCGGTTGCCGGCATGTTCTTAAGCGAGGGTACAATCCCCTTGATCGAGCTTAGTTCTTCTTTCTCTTCATCCATCTTCGGAATGGCGCCCATCATCAATTTCGTATAGGGATGTTTCGGATTGTAGAAAAGCGTTTCGACGTCTGCCCGCTCCACAATCCTCCCCGCGTACATGACGATTACTTCATCGCACATCTCCGCCACTACTCCGAGGTCATGGGTGATCAGGATGATGGACATATCGTTCACTTCCTGGATGCTCTTGAGCAATTCAAGAATTTGCGCCTGAACCGTTACATCAAGTGCGGTTGTTGGTTCATCTGCGATCAGCAGCTTAGGCTGGTTGGCGATCGCCATTGCGATCATAACCCTTTGCCTCATTCCGCCAGACAACTGATGCGGGTATTCATCGACGATTTTTTCAGGACGTGAGATGCCGACGCTTTTCAATAAGGCAATGCTCTTTTGCCTGGCTTCGGCCTTAGAAATATCCGTATGGTTGAACAGTACCTCCTGAAGCTGGAATCCGATTGTGAATACCGGGTTCATCGATGTCATCGGTTCCTGGAAAATCATCGAAATATCCTTGCCGCGGATTTTGTTCATCTCTTTGTCAGTCATCTTCTCAAGATGAGCTCCTTCAAAAAGGATTTCACCAGCTCTCACCTTGCCGATACCTTTCGGAAGCAGTTGCATGACAGACAGGCTCATGACGGATTTACCGCAGCCGGATTCGCCAACAATCCCGACGATTTGCCTGGGAAAAACTTTGAAACTGACTTTATCAACAGCGTTATAGTATTCCCCATCAATCAAAAAAGCCGTTTCCAGGTTTTTCACTTCCAGTAAAGGTGAATCTTTATGTATAGAATAATTGTCCATTCATACACCTTCTTAATTGTAATTATTAAATATTCTGGGAATTCTTAATATTTTACTAAAATGTTATTACAAATTTATTACAATTGCAACACCTTTTTTTCAATTGGGAAATTTCTGAATAGGAAAATATAACAAAAAACCCTGGAAATCCGGGGTTTTTTATCAGTTAAAATTTCAGGTCTTTTATAAATTGTTCAGAAGGCATTTGAAACGAAGCTTTTTCAGAAAAATTTTCCTGCTGTTGATATTGGGTGATAATTTCATAGCCCATTGCATATCCTAATAGTTTGGGCCTTCCTCCTAAACCAAACAAAAGTCTGTCATGCAATGGATTTTCTCTTCTCATGGACAAATTCCCTGAAAAATACCTTTTCCAGTATCCGCCCAACTCCTTCTTCGTGAACCTTTTGCTCCATTCACCTGTATACGCTTCCCCGCAGTGCCGTGCAACAGCGTGTTCAGCCAACCCTTCGAGGATGATTGAATCAAGCAGCGTATAATCCTCCACTCTTTTTTTCTGGCCATTCATTCGGCAGACGTGATGGTATTCATGGACGAACAGCGCTTCCAATTTCTTCTCGTCGTCCATCGGTGTCAAGAATAGAAATAGCTTATCCTTGAAGGACACCCCTGACTTGCCTTTTCCCTCTTTCATTAACCCAATATTCGTATGATCCATCGGAAAAATGAAGATAGGTATTTTTGGCCCCTTCCACGCTTTTTTATATTTTTGATAGATTGCTTGTGTTTTCTCCCATATCCTCTGAGCCATCAATTCCTCAAAAATGCCTTTGCTAGTGGCTCCCGGCTTGTAAATCCCGAACTTTGATAAATAATGATAAATTTCAACAGGATTGTCTGTTCCTTCAAAATAAGCAAGGAGTCTTTTGGAAATTTGCCTTGGATTGCTTATATCTGCCTTAAGCCATTCATCTGTTCTGATTACCCCATCAGTTCCCCTCCTCCATCTCTCATATTTTATGAAACTTGAAGGAGATCGTTCATAGATTAAAAAAATTTACTAACAGCAAGTTTGTAATCGGTTTTCAATGCCTTAAAAGAAACAGCCTGCCTGATTTTTCAAGCAGACAAAAATTGAGAGCCTTTGAGGCTCTCAATTTTTTGTTAGTTCCCTATTCACATCAACGAAGTGTGCCCTAATGGGCGCTATCTAACCTCGTTCGTTCTCTTTTTGCCAGTCCAAAAACCCTTTTGGGCACGATTTGAAGTTAGACTAAAAAACGGACATGTAAAATTGGACACAGATCTGATCCAATTCGTTTCGTTTTCGCCCATGTTATTATACGATTTGTATATACAAGTTAAACGCCAGACTCCTCAGGGGAGCACGGTTGGGATCGAAAGGCGACTTTGCGGTACCTTTCGGCTCTCACGGGAGACGATTTGGGCACGAGAAGACCTCTTGCGGTACCTTTCGGCTCTCACGGGAACCCGTTTGGGATCGAAAGACGACTTTGCGGTACCTTTTGGCTCTCACGGTAGACGATTTGGGCACGAGAAGACCTCTTGCGTTACCTTTTGGCCCTCACGGGAACCCGATTGGGATCGAAAGACGACTTTGCGGTACCTTTCGGCCCTCACGATAGACGATTTGGGCACGAGAAGACCTCTTGCGTTACCTTTCGGCTTCCCAGGGAACCCGATTGGGATCGAAAGACGACTTTGCGGTACCTTTCGGCCCTCACGATAGACGATTTGGGCACGAGAAGACCTCTTGCGTTACCTTTT